>JAVBKY010000010.1:0-28849 GCA_031553765.1 Bacteroidales bacterium | reverse complement strand
CACCGTTTGCCTGGCTGTGGGCATATCTATAAATTCAAGCGCTGTAGGGTCTACCGATAGCGTAATCTCATCCTGTGGCTCTCTTGGCTCTGTGCCTGCTAACTCTTTGTCCTCCTTACACGCTGTAAATAGTATGCCGATGGCAAAAAACAGAAAAAATACTTTTTTCATTCTTTTTTAGATTAAGCACTACAAAATTTACTTGTAGTCAAGATTTTAAATTTTATAGGGCTATTTTTCACCACTTCATGAAGTTGTTCATGGCTTCAATCACAAATGTAATGTCAAAAATTTCAAAAGATTCTGACTCTTTAACCCTCTTGTGTGAACTCAAACGGATCCAAATTTTTATTTTTAACACAATAATCAACTGATAAACAGCGCGCAAATGAAAATATGATCATACTTTCACAGTTATACATTGTACCAATTATACCCCCTAAAAAATCAATTTGACTGCCAAAAATTATAATTTATTCCAATAACTTTGCTTTTGAACCTTACTTTTATTTAACAAACTGTACTTTTGACCATCGAAAGTGAATAAAATTTACTACATATCCTATCAAAAGAAGCATATCCAGATACTGTTGCTGATGATGCTTTGCCTTATCTTTTGGCGGCCTATGTACGCCTCAGAAAACAGAGGTAGCTTTGTAACCAACTATACAACAAATGATGGACTGGTACAAAATGATGTCCGCGTTGTATTTCAGGATAAGCAGGGGTTTATTTGGATGGGAACTTGGAGCGGATTGTCCCGGTTTGACGGGTATAACTTTCAAAACTACTTCGATGAGTTTCCTGAAAAATATGGATTAAGAAGTAGCCGCTTTGAAGAGATTCTTGAGGATAGTAGTGGATATATCTGGGTAAGAAGTTATGACGGAGATGTGCTTAGGATGAATCCAATTACAGGCAACTTCACCATTATCAACAAGCTGGTTGAACCAGAGATTCCGGATTTTCGTGCTACCAAAATGCACTTGACTCACTCCGGTGATATTTGGCTTTTCTCCGCTGATGTCGGTTGCTTTCGTATCAGCGGGAGTGAACTTCAATACACTTTGTACAGCATTAAAAATCAGCAATTAAGGAGCAACAAGGTAGATCAAAATATTCTCGAGGACAGTTACGGAAATTACTGGTTGTTGACCGACAACGGGTTAACGTTAATACGCCCGAATGAAGAGGAACCCAAGTTCTATTTGAGTGGATCGGACGAACCTGATGGACAATTTTTTACGGCAGCCCTGCAAAAATCTGACAAAATCTATTTTGGAACTCGCAAGGGATTACTGTGGGTATATTCTTTGCTGAATCAAACATTCGAGCTAGTGGATAAAAATTTCGGTGCACCTATCAACTATTTGTTGGATGGCATCGGGCATCAGCTGATTGTATCGACCGATGGTAACGGTTTTTTTCTGGTGGAGGAAGAAACTTTTCATAGTAAACACTATCACACAAAAAATTCGGTTTTGTGTTCGAACAACATCGTCTTCTTGTCCAGGGATTCCCGGAGTAATCTGTTTATATATACCCGCATGCCCTACATTATGCGGCTTAACTTGGCTACCGAAAAAATGTTTTCATATAAAGGAAGACCCAGTAGCCCACCTGCCGGAGCATATTTTGCAGAAGACCTGAGCGGAAATATATGGACGCGAATGACAGGTGTTTATGACTTGTTTCTCTACGATTCTGTAAGCGACAAAATGGTCTCTTTTGCCGAGTCACCCCTATCTGCCGGCAGGAGCTATCACACTGCTGCGCGTAGCGCATTTTTCGACCGCCAAGGAAACCTGTGGTGCAGAGGAATAAGAGGTGTTGACAAGATTACATTTTTTCAAAACAAACTGGGGATCACGTTGTTTGACGAAAACACACAGTATGCCAATGAGGTAAGAGCAATTCTTGAAGACTCACACCAGCAACTATGGGTGTCGACAAAAGATGAAAAACTATGGATTCTTGATAGCACGGGCAATAAAAAGGGGTATTTGTGTAAAAACGGCTCGGTGGGATATGGCACTCCGTTAGATGATGTTGTGTACTCTCTCGTAGAAACCTCTGATGGTGAAATTTGGGCCGGTACAAAAGCACATGGGGTTTACCGTTTTATACCCGCTGGTTCCGGCTACCGCATACAATCATACCAGTATGATGAGGCTGATCCCTACAGCCTAAGCGGAAATTCCGTTTATGCTCTTTTGGAAGATACAAGAGGGCGCTTATGGGTAGCCACCACCAAAATAGGGTTGAACCTTGTTGAAAAAAACGATGGGAAAGTCCGCTTTCTCAACCACCGCAATCACTTGGATTATCCGGTTCACAAAATAACTGCAATTCGCTGTTTGGCAGAGGATCCTCATGGGCGAATATGCTTGGGAACGACCTCCGGGTTGATCATTCTTGATTTTGGAGATAATCCGAGGCAAGGGGTCAAATTCCGACACTTTTACCAAAATGGATTGGCACACAGCCTTAATAACAACGATATTCAGAACATCTGCTTTTGGGGGAAAGATATGTTTTTGGCCACCACAAAGGGCGGAGTAAATCGTGTAACCAAGTGGGATGCAGAAGGGTATCCTTTGCAATTTAAAGCATATACTCGTCAGGATGGACTGTCATCCGATATCACCTACTCCGTATTACCGGATCACCAGGGAGTGCTGTGGATTGTATCCGAGGAAAATCTTGCCGGCCTAAACCCAAAGACCGAGCGGCTAAAAAAGTATGGCGATATCCCGAAAATTATTGGTAACGAGCACTTCTCTGAGGGGGCGTCGTACTGCACCCGTTCAGGCAAACTGTACTTTGGATATTCACAGGGGTTGCTTTCATTTCGTCCGGAGCAAATGACCTCCAATACTTACACGCCTAGCATTGTACTTACCGATTTTAAAGCTTTCGACAAAAAGCAATCTGCAGACTCTTTATCCGTTGTCCCCATTGATTTCTCACACCCTGTTAGGCTTGGGCATACTCAAAACTCATTTCATATAGGTTTTGCCGCGCTGGATTTTACTTCTCACGCCAATATTCGCTACGCCTATCGGTTGGAGGGCTTTGACCCAACCTGGGTAGAATCGAAAACCAGCAAACTGGCATATTACGCCAATCTTCCTCAAGGTAATTATACTTTCCGAGTCCGATCAACCAATAGTGATGGGGTATGGATAGAAAATGAGCTGCTTTTACCAATTCGAATTTTACCCTCTTTCTGGCAAAGTAACATAGGAATAGCCTTGGCTATTTTCCTGTCTTTACTTCTTGCTATAGCTGCTGCCGCCCTACTGTTGTACATTTATCGGATAAGAACACAAAGTCAGCTGAGCGAAATGAAGGCGCGGTTCTTTACCGATATTTCGCATGAGATACGAACGCCGCTAACCCTGATTGCGGGACCGGTGGAGCACCTGATCCACGACCCGGACACTCCTGTATCGGTAAAGGAGCAGCTAAAACTCGTTTCTCGAAACTCCGACAGAATGGCGAGAATGGTTAACCAGGTGCTGGATCTCCGCAAGGCCGAGCATAGCCGGCTAAGGGTGGAGGAGATTGTACCGGGCCGACTGATGGAGGATGTTGCTAGCCATTTTCAAGTGCAGGCTGAAAGCGCACAGATTGATTTTGTGGTAGACGATCAAACTAATGGAGCAACCGTTTGGGCTAACCGGGATGAATTAGAAAAAATCGTATTTAACCTGCTCTCAAACGCATTCAAACACACGTCGCATGGAAAGAAAATTCGGTTGCTTTTACAGCGTACGAACTCGCATACTTTAATCATAGTTGAGGACGAAGGAGAGGGCATTCCTCAAAAACATCTCAACCATATTTTCGAACGATTTTTCACGGTTGATAAAACCGACACGAACGCCAATTCGGGAATTGGCTTATCTTTAGTGCAGGAGTTAGTAAAAAAATGTGGTGGTAAAATAGCTGTAGAGAGTGAACTTGGCCTAGGGTCACAGTTTACCATCTTCCTCCAAAACGGATACGAACATTACGGCGCAAACGTTGATTTTATAGTGCCTAAAAATCTTCCTGCTGAAATATTAACTTCGGATGCAGGAGCAGATCATGCAAACTTGAAGCCCACTCCGGACAAGCATCAGAGCATACTGGTAGTGGAAGACGATCCTGATCTTCGGAGATTTTTACAACGTATACTCGCCTCGCAATATCACGTTATTGAAGCCGTGGACGGTAAGGATGGTTTTGCTAAGGCCATGAAGCACATTCCGGATTTTATTGTGTCCGATGTAATGATGCCGGAGATGGATGGGACGCAGCTGCTCCAAAGGCTGAAAACGACTCTCAACACAAGCCATATTCCGGTAATTCTACTGACGGCTAAAGGCTCGATGGAAAACAAGCTAAAGGGGTTGGAGTACGGCGCCGACGACTACATTGTTAAGCCCTTTAGCATACCCTACCTTAAAGCCCGTATTGAAAACCTGCTGAGGCAGCGGGAGCAGCTACAGCAGCTGTACCGTGCAGGAGGTCTGAATCAAGCGGCTAAGCACGATACGGAAGGCATCCGCATGAGTAAGCACGATCAGCAGTTTTTGGAGTCGGTAGAGCGCGATGTAGAAAAGCACTTGAGCGAAAGTGATTACTCCATTGACAAACTTGCAGAAACGCTTGATATAAGTCGAAGCGCTTTATTCAAAAAGGTGAAGAGCCTCACCGGCATGGCTCCGGTGGAGCTGCTTCGAGATATCCGACTTCGCAATGCGGCCAAACTGTTAACCACAACGCAACAAAGAATTAAGGAGGTGTCGTATCAGGTTGGGATAAGCGACGTAAAGTATTTCACCCAGTGTTTTAAAAAGAAGTATGGTGTTACCCCCGGGCAGTATCGGGGAGATATTATACATTAGGTCATTACAAAAAGCTGACTCCCATCCATTCCCCCAATCAAAAACCTTTTTTGTAAATCGAGGGGCTCAAAAAACATTTTAATCAAGTTTATCATTGCGGGTTAAACCCGCAATGATAAATCCCTATCAAATCTACTTTATCCCTATCTTTTGCACCGAACGCTTTTTCTGCGCATTTTCAATACATAGTAGATAAGTCCCCGATAAGTACGAGGAAACGTCAATAGCATGCGAGCCAACTTTCACGCTTGCGCGGTAAATAACCGATCCCGTCAAGTCTATCAACTTCACCTCGTAGGCCCCCTCCTCCTCAAAGCGAAGGTTGAGCACGGATTCCACAGGATTGGGGTAAATGCTAACGGGAATTTGCGCATTACGATTCACACCGGTGGGATCGGGATTGGGTTCCGGGTCGGGACGAAATGCAAGCACCGTAAAGTTTTTAGAAATCGGCCTGGCTTGTGCGTATTCAGCACTACTTTCCCGCACAGCAGCTGTAATAACGGCATCACCTACCCACATAATATCAAGTTCGTTACCGTTTACCACAAGTAGCACATCGTCATTACTTGAGGTGTATGTTATAGGTAATCCGCTGTTGGTAGTAGCTGCCAGCAGAATATTAGGTTCATCAAAAACGGCTATGGAGTCCTGCACCCACGTAATAGTTTGCCTTACCTTGGGGTTTACAATATTTAAACCTTCCCTATTCAGGTAGTTTTCCAGGTTGGTGTAATCGTTATCATCGCGGTAGCTACCATCGGCAGGATTTAAAGGGTCAAAGCCCCTCAACTCCTCCCACCAGTCGGGCATACCATCGCCATCGCTGTCCAATGGAGCTTGCGTGCTATCAACCTGAGCATAGCAATTCCACGCATTCCACGACGTATCGGCATCGGCGGGCTTTAGGTCATTATGGCTATCAATAATGCCTTTATTTTTTGAGGTGTTGCCACTGCGGCTACCCGTAAAGTGGTAGCCATCTTCTCCTGCCATTCTCGCCTTTGCCTCTCCTATGACACGAGCATCTATGGCATCGCGCTTGGGGAACGTTGCACCAACATTTGCAAGCACCGAGTCGAGTGCAACTCCGGCGGTAGTGGCGGCAACCGTAGCATGCGCGGGAATAGAAAATTTCGCAGATGCGCTAAATTTACTATTGGTATTACTTCTTATGCCCTGCCCCATGTTATCATTTGTTTTAGCACTGTTGCCAAACATCACATTTCCCTCAAGCCACCACTGCCCCATTTGTCCGGGCGACGTAGCATCAGGATTCGATGGGGCAACAAAGTATTGGTTACCCAGGGTAGTTGTAGTTGAAGGACCGGGAATGTAGTAGTTGTTTATAATGTTGCAATCTACACGATTAATCGCCGCCTCTTTTGAGTCGCCACCATAAAACGCGCCATCATTACCCCAGTTGTAGTGCACGTTATTTACGTAGTCAAACATACAAACGCCGTAGTCAGTACCTTCACCTTTGCCGCGTGCGCCATTTTGGCGAGGCATACGGCTCATGTGGTGCGCCAAAAAGTTATGGTGGTAGGTAGCAGTTTTTCCACCCCACTGTGCAGCATAACCCATGGTGCCTAACTTGTGTATAGATTGATACAGGGACTCGCTAACAACGCACCATTGTACGGTGGTATAGCTGTTATCGTAGAGCGTCATATTTTCTTCCACCGCCCAGCTAAACGAGCAGTGGTCGATAATACAGTTACCACCGTTTTCAAGCCAAAGACAAGATTGCCCCATGGTTGCATCGGTATAGTCACCCGGACGTATGTGAAGGTGACGGATAATAATATTTTGTCCACTGAAAGCTATTCCAAATCCTTTAACGCAAATACCATCACCCAAGGCCGTTTGACCGGCAATAGTCATGTTGGAGCGATTGCATTTTATATTTTTTTGCTGCGAGGCGGTAGGCTTCAGTTCAATAACACCACCACATTTAAACATAATAGTAATAGGATCGCTACCTTTTGTAGCCAACGCCGCACGAAGCGACCCTTGATACTGAGGGGCATCCACATCAGTAGTATCGCCCGTATGGGTTACATAAATTACACGACCACCACGACCACCGGTAACCCATGCTCCATAGCCTTCGGCACCGGGAAATGCACGAATGCTGTCGGCAAAATTTTGGGCAGAAATACTACCTACTGTACCAAGACAAAGTAGCAGTACAAATACAAAATTCCTTTTCATAATTTCATCGAGTTGATGTTGTTCTTATTTAAATGTCAATAATTTATCTGTGACGATCAACTACAAATAAGTAGGTTAATCGCTCTGAAAATTGACCAAAAAACTCAGCTTTATTTTTTATTGAATATTCAGTTAAATTAAATATATCATTTGCCATGCCTACATGGATTGGCTTAGTTTTATTATATGCAATATATTACCGTGTTATTCAATATTAAATCCGCTTGTCAAGTCATCTTTACAAAAGTAGTATTTAAAACTCCAAAATATCTCAAACCTTTTTTCTATCAATAAATATCAATCATATTTATTTTACCTGCTTTTTACGCGTCAACATATTATTATAAAGTCATTTATTTTCATTTTCATCGTTAAACCTCAAACCGATTTGTATCCTTTCAAAAAACAGTTTGTATCCCATAAAATAAATTTTATTCCGGTATTTTTGTTTTTGAGTTTTAAGCAGCACAACATACGCTGCTATATTACCGTTTTTTAATTAACTATATTTGAGATTGCAACATTTCGAATGATTGATAATTTTAAGAATCTTAGAAAAATTGCAACTTGTCAATGAATTCAAATCACATAAAATACACGTTTTCAATTATTTAATGGCGAATCATCAGCTATATATTTTTCTTTTCTGTACAAAAAAGCATATCTACGCATTGCTAGTGGCAGTGCTTTGCTTTTTCTTTTGGCAGCCCATATATGCCTCTGAAAATAGGGGCAGCTTTGTGACCAACTATACAACGAATGATGGTCTGGCACAAAATGATATCCGTACCGTATTTCAGGACAAGCAGGGTTTTATCTGGCTGGGAACCTGGAGCGGATTATCTCGGTTCGATGGGTATGGCTTCCAAAATTATTTCGAAAAATCTCCCGAACAATACGGGTTAAGGAGTAACCGCTTCGAGCAAGTTTTTGAGGATAGTGGCGGATATATCTGGTTGGGGAGTCTTGATGGGGATGTGGTTAGGCTGAATCCGGTTACAGGTGACTTTGTCGTCATTAACCAGCTAGTTGAACCGGAAGTTCCAGCCTTTCGTGCTATCAAAATACAGCTGACTCAGTCCGGCGATATTTGGCTTTTATCCGAAGATGCCGGCTGTATCCGCATCAGCGGAAGCGATCTTCAATACACTTCATATAACACTAAAAATCAACGATTAAGAAGTAATAAAACAAATCGAAGTATTCTGGAGGACACATGGAAAAACTGCTGGATATTAACCGACAACGGGTTGGCATTAATCCGTCTGGGCGAAAAAACGCCCAGTTTTTACTTGTGCGGATCGAACGAATTAGATGGACAGTTTTTTACTGCCGCGTTGCAAAAAGCCGACAAAATCTACTTTGGAACCGACAAGGGATTGCTGTGGATATATTCTCATGAAAATCAAACATTTGAGCTGTCAGATAAAAACTTCGGCGCATCCATCAACTATCTGATGGACGGTATGGAAAATCAGCTGATCGTGGCAACAAATGGCAACGGAATTTTCCTTGTGGAAGAGAAAACTTTTCACAGTAGGCATTATCACACAAAAAATTCGGTTTTATGTTCAAATAAGATCTTTTCCCTGCGTCAAGACTCCCAGCATAACGTATTCATATATACCCTCATGCCTTCCGTCATGCGGCTCAACCTAGTTACCGGAAAGATGTTTTTGTATAAAGGAAAATCCAGTAGTCTATTTTTGGGGTCCTACTTCATGGAAGACCCAAACGGAAATGTATGGTTGCGGATGGTAGGTGTCAATGATTTGTTCCTGTATGATTCTGCAAGCGACAAAATGGTGCCTTTTTCCGAATCATCCTTATCTGCAGGTAAAGACTATCACACGATTGCACGTAGCGCATTTTTCGACCGTCAAGGGAACTTGTGGTGTAGCGGAGTGAGGGGCGTAGATAAGATTACATTTTTTCAAAACAAGTTGGAGACCACGTTGTTTGATAAAAGTTTTTCACTGAATGCCAATGAAGTAAGAGCTATTCTCGAAGATTCACATAAGCAGCTGTGGGTGTCGACAAAAGACGGGAAGCTATGGATTCTTGATAAGGATGGCCGAAAAAGAGGGTACCTGTGTAAAAATGGATTAGTTGGGTATGGTATTCCGCTAGACGGTATTGTGTACTCCCTCACGGAAACCTCCGATGGCAAGCTTTGGGCAGGTACAAAAGCGCACGGGCTCTACTGCTTCACTCGCACAATTTCCGGCTACCACATACAATCATACCAGTACGATGAAGCCGACCCTTACAGCCTGAGCGGGAACTCTGTTTATACCCTTCTTGAAGATACGAAAGGACGTTTGTGGGTAGGTACAGCTAAAGCAGGGCTCAATCTTATGGAAAGAAATAACGAAAAATACGCTTTATCAACCACCGTAATCGGCTGGATTATCCGGTTCACAAAGCGCCCTCGGTTCGTTGCTTAGTTGAAGATCCGCATGGGCGAATATGCATGGGAACAACCTCCGGATTGATTATTCTCAATTTTGGGGAAATTTTTAAACAGGAAATCAAATTTCGACACTTCTGCCAAAATGAGTCAGAAAACAGTTTAAATAACAACGATATTCAGTCCATCTGCTTTTCGGGGGAGGACATGTTTTTAGCCACTACGAAGGGTGGCATAAATCGCGTGGTTAAGCGGGATGATGAAGGATATCCTCTGCTGTTTAAAACTTACACCCGTCAGAATGGACTGCCCTCTGATATCACCTACTCCGTATTGCCGGACCGTCAGGGAGTGCTATGGATTGTATCCGAAGAAAATCTTGCCGCCCTAAACCCCAAAACCGAGCAACTACAAAAGTATGGCGATATCCCAAAAATTATTGGCAACGAGCACTTCTCCGAGGGGGCGTCGTACTGCGCCCGTTCGGGCAAGTTGTACTTTGGATATTCACAGGGGTTGCTTTCATTTCTTCCGGAGCAAATGACTTCCAACACTTACACTCCTAACATTGTACTTACCGACTTTAAAGCTTTCGACAAAAGGCAATCTGCCGACTCGCTATCTGTTGTTCCCATTGACTTTTTACATCCTGTTAAGCTTGGACATACCCAAAACTCATTTCATATAGGTTTTGTTGCTTTGGATTTTTCCTCGCACACCAACATCAGCTACGCCTACCGACTGGAGGGTTTTGATCCAGCCTGGATAGAGTCAAAAACCAACAGGCTGGCATACTACGCCAATCTCCCTCAAGGCAAGTACACTTTCTGTGTCCGATCAACCAACAGCGATGGGATATGGATGGAAAAAGAACTCCGTTTGCCAATCAAAATTTTGCCCTCCTTCTGGCAAAGTAGCGTGGGGGTGGCCCTAATCGCTTTCCTGGTTTTGCTACTTGTTGTGGGCACTGCCGCTCTGCTGCAATTTATTTACCGGTTGAAAAATAGGATGAGGACGCAGCAGCAGCTGGCCGAAATGAAAGCGCGTTTCTTCACCGACATCTCCCACGAGATACGAACACCACTAACCCTAATCACAGGGCCAATGGAGCATCTGATCCACGATCCGAATACGCCCGAGGCGGTGAAGGAGCAGCTGAGGCTCGTGTCCCGAAATTCAGACCGGATGGCGAGAATGGTTAACCAAGTGCTGGATCTTCGTAAAATCGAACACGGTCGGTTGAAAGTGGAGGAGGTGGTGCTGGGACAGCTAATGGAGGAAGTTGCCAACCACTTTCGAGCACAGGCTGTAAGCGCACAGATCGAATTTGTATTGGACGATCAAACCAGCGGAGCAACCATTTGGGTTGACCGGGATGGGTTGGAAAAAATCGTGTTTAACCTGCTTTCCAACGCATTTAGGCATACGCCACAAGGAAAATGGATTCGGTTGATTTTGCAACACACAAATGCGCATACCTTGATCACGGTAGAGGACGAGGGAGAGGGAATCTCTTTCGAACATCTCGATCATATTTTTGAGCGATTTTTCACGGTCAATGAGTCCAACGCAAAAGTTAGCTCAGGAATTGGCTTATCGCTAGTCCAAGAATTAGTAAAGAAGCATGGCGGCAAGATAACGGTGGAAAGCGAACCAGGACGAGGCTCACGATTTATCGTCTCCTTACAAAACGGATATGGGCACTACGGTGAAGATGTTGATTTTGTTGTGCGACAAAATCTTCCTTCCGAAATATCGGGTTCTAATATGGAAGTAGAAGATGCAGATATGGAGCATACACTCGGTAAACATCAGGCTGTTTTAATAGTGGAGGACGATCCCGATCTGCGAGAGTTTCTGCGACAGATTCTTGCTTCACAATATCGCATTATTGAAGCTGTAAACGGAAAAGATGGTTTTGCCAAGGCCATGAAGCATATTCCTGATTTTATTGTGTCCGACGTAATGATGCCGGAAATGAATGGAACCCAGCTGCTGCAAAAGTTGAAAACAACCCTCAACACAAGCCATATTCCGGTAATTCTACTGACGGCAAAAGGTTCGATGGAGAGCAAGTTGAAGGGGCTGGAGTACGGCGCTGACGACTACATTGTAAAACCTTTCAGCGTGCCCTACTTTAAGGCTCGCATCGAAAATTTGCTGAAGCAGCGTGAACGGCTACAAAAGTTATACTGCGCCAAAACTTTGGAGCAAGGAGTTGACCATGGTATGGAAAATCTGCTGATGGGAAAACAGGATCGGCTGTTTATGGAGGCCATAGAGCGCGATGTAGAAAAACACCTGAGCGAGGGTGACTACTCCATTGACAAGCTATCGGAAACACTTGGTATGAGCCGAAGCGTTTTATTTAAGAAGGTGAAGAGCCTAACCGGCATGGCACCTGTGGAATTACTTCGGGATATTCGTATTCAACATGCAGCCAAATTATTATCTACCAAACAATTGATGATAAAAGAAGTATCCTATCAGATTGGAATTAGCGAGGTCAAGTATTTTACCCGATGCTTCAAAAAAAAGTACGGTGTTACCCCTAAACAATATCGAGAAAACAGCTAACAAACTTCCGAGCAATCCTCAAGAACATCACACCATAAAAAGCGCCCATGCGGCGCCTTTTAAACCTACCAAAAACATAAGAGGTTGTTCAAATTCTTGAACAACCTCTTAGCAAATATAGAAGTATTACTACTGCTGCTTAACTACACGAACACCTATTTTACGCACCATCGTATCACCATCGCTATCGGTAACTTTAAACGTAAAGTAGGTAACACCGGCGAAGCTGGCATTGGGTTGGAAACGAGCCCAGTTACCATTGATAGTTACCACTCCGTCACCATTGCTTTCTACCGTATAAACGGGCGATTTGATGTAACCGCGCGTGTACTGGCTCAGCTCTACCGACACAGGCTGTTTTTTCACAGTAGTAACGTGCGGTGTAGCCATAAATTCCAAGTACCTCTCCATGTACGTATTTCCATCGTTGTCGGGGTCGGTATTAGTGTCGGTATAGTCGCCAATTACGCCGTTAGGATTAGTTTTTGTCACCTCTTTTTCCCACCAGTTGGGCAATCCGTCACGGTCGGTATCAAACTCATCAAGGTCAAGTGTAACCTCGGGGTATTTTTCATAGCCGCCCACATCCAAGTGGTGGTCAATAATACCTTGGTCGTAGCTGTTTCTGAAGCTGCCTTGATATGTCCATGTACCATCGCGTGCTTCCAAAATATTACGCAAGTCATTTTCATCTGTCACAGGCATATTAGCTCCGCTATTCGAAATCACACTTTTAAATGCATGTTTAGCGGGTAACACCGTGGCATGAGATGGGAAGAAGGGCTCATCAACTGTTGCCGTATACCTCGTTTCTGCAGCAGCCCATTGATCAGAGTAGCCACACAGCTGGTTGGTAACACCATCGCAAGTAAACACACCATAGTTGCCACTATTATATGCTTCATTCACATTACCAGCATAGTAGTACTTTTGGGTTCCCTTGCCCACTCCTTCGTGCTGCGCTTTTAGCATGCCCGAAGTGCTGTTTTTACCTGCCTTATAGTAGTTGTTTACAAAATTCACCTCGTGCGCACCACCATCGGTAACACGACCGCCGTAGTTGTACACTACATTGTTGGACAAATCCAAGTGTCCTGAGTAGTAACCATCGCCGTACAGGCCTCCACCCAAACTCCAGTTACGACCTTGGTTGTGCACCAACAGGTTACGCAAGAAGCTGGCGGTATCGCCACCAATGGTAGCCGCATAGCCGTGACCTGAACCATAGCTGTAGTTCTTGTGATTTGCCACGTTTAGGGCTTCGGCTATAAGCGTATTTTGCAGAGTGAAGTTCTTACCTCCGCGCGAGCTGAAGGCTTCATCATGCGTCCAGCTAATGGTATTGTGGTCCATAATACTGTAGTTGGCTCCGCTCATGCCCATGCCGTCAATGGTTTCACCAAATTGACCAACGCGCACGCGCATAAAGCGTACAATTACATCTTGACCTCCGCTAACTCCGTACGATGCACCGCTTATGCAAACACCCTTGCCCGGCGCCGTTTGTCCGGCTACCGTAACATATGGGTTATTGAGCGTAATGCGCGCACCCGGATTCAGGTGAATTCTGCCGCTTACGGCAAACAAAATGTAGCGAGGCCCTAAGTCGTTATCACCACTGCCTGTCAACTCACGTAAGCTACCTGCGCCATCATTTTTCAGGTTAGTTACGTACACTACCTTTCCACCACGAGCGCCACGAGCCCACTTACCATAACCCTCAGCACCGGGGAAGGCCAGCACCCTCGGGCGGAAGTACCACACATCACCCTTGGTTATCTCACCATTTTTCTCCTCATCCACACGCCAATAGTAAGATTCCATTACATTCACGTTGCTAATAAGGTAGGTGGTATCGGTTTGCGCACCCTTGTAAAGGGGCGAGGTTTTATCTGCGGCATCTATTTCCAAAAATTCACTACCAAGGTACACGTGGTGCCTTGTAGCGCCTTCGCGTGCCGGACGCCAAGAGAGCATAACCTTATCACCTGCGCCTTTCGAGTTTATGTGCTCGTCTCTATTGTTAGGTGTGGGGCTCCACGCTTGCTTCTCGGGGTTGGGGTCGTTCAAAATAAAGGCCGAGAGTGTAACTGTACGTATAATCTTAAAATTAACCGTATCGGGTATATTGTGTGTAGCATGCGTAATGGGCGAGAGGTCTGATTCCAGATAAATAACAATATCCTCCAACTCGCGCACGGGAAACTCAAAGAAAAGACTTGCTGCCTCATCGGTGCTTGCTGCCCTGTTGCTTTGCATTACGCTGGCAATTTTGTTTCCGTTAAGGTAAACGTTAACCGGGCTAAACAAAACAGTATCGCCTGTTTTAGCATCCCTAGTAGCATCCGTGTTATTAAGGTATAGCAACATGCTGTGCGTACCCTTGTTCAAACCTTCTATCTTCATGGACATTTGCGTGCCCTTGTAAAGGTCTGCGTCCAAGTCGGACATGTCTACCGCAATACCATCACCCACCAAGCGTGCGTAGTAGGGAGCTTGCACGGTTAACTTATCCCACGTACTTCTGAAACCCTTACCTACATCACCCTCTTTAGTCATAGTGAAAGTGATATCATCAATCGTTTTCACAACATCTGTGCTGGAAACTACCCATGAGTTGAAGCCGGGCTCTGTAACCTCCTTGGTTTGACGACCGGAGATATCAAAGTCCACTTTAATGATGGGATCGATATGAGGGGTGGGTACGGGAGGATTAGCCGTAGCTGTTCTGAAGTTTGCCGTAATTTTTACCGCGCTATCGCCCACTATGCGTACGGCATGCTCCGGATCGTCCGAACCATCCGACCAGTTCACAAATTCGTAGCCGGCATTTGGCGTTGCCTTCATGTCCACAATGTCGCCATTGTAGTATTGGTGCAAAGCCTCTCTCATAATACGCCCCTCATCGGTTACAGTACCGGCACCCGATGGGCTAACGGTAATATTCACGCTCAATTTGGGCTGATCTTCAAAAGTTGCCATGGCAATGGTATCCTTAGCGGGCATGGTGAAGGTACGCTTGGGATTGGTGCTATTGTCTTCCCACTTCACAAACCTATACTTAGCAAGGCTGGGTACTGCCGTAAGCGTAAACACATCGTTTACGTGCGCCGTCGTGGTGGGCAGAACTACTCCCTCCTTAACAGTTACGCTACCCATGGTGGTGTTATTTACCGTTGCATTAAACTTGTAATCAATGGCAGTAAAGCGAGCCGTCAAGGTAACGTCATCATCCATAACAACAGTACGCACTGCGTTTGTTTGCCCATCCGACCAGGAAGTAAACGTATAGCCGGCCGCAGGATTAGCAGTAATTTGAACCGATTCATTTTTATCGTAACCTTCCTTCATCGGAAGCTTCGCAACTGTGCCGCTCCTCAATGGTAAAACAGGCGTATTAAGCGAAAGATTGTTATCAACTACCTCAAGGCGGAAGAAGTTAAAGTTTCCCTTTAGAAAATCGTACGGACCGGGATTGGGCAACGCTTTCTTTGTAGTAAACTTCACCTTTTGCTGTCCTGCATTTTTTACCCTATAGGAAAGGACATGGCGTCCGGCTACCCATATAGTATCGTGAATGGTGTCGGTGCCACAGGTAATTTGAATAAGCCTACCATCGTTATTGGTAGATGAGCCTTCAAAAAGCACCTTTTTGCTCTCTGCCTTCCTATTAATAGCCGCCGGAATGGTAACCTCTACCGAAAAATTTTCGGTGGCCTGCGACCACATGGAGTCTTGAAATGGAAACATCAGAAGGGTTGAATTGTTGTGCCCAATGCTCAAGTTCACGCCACTGTCACACACACCCGAATAGGTTGCACTTCGTATATCTATGTAACTAAATCCATCCCTTTTGTAGGTGTAGCTTTTGCCATTTGACAAAGTAGGATTTATCGATCCATCCGGCTTCTCTTGTCCGGTACTTACCGTATCACAAAAGCCCGAAGCTTTCGACACCCAGTAATCGTATATTTTTTTGGGCGTATACGTGTAGCGAACTCCTTGCGCCTGCGCTCCGAAGCCCATGCACAGCAACGAAACTATAGCTAATATTTTAAATGTTTTTTTCATCTGTATTAATGCTTTTGGGTTACTACTGCTTTACTATTTGCTTGGTGGTACTCTTTCCATCACAGGTCAACCTCACAAACAGCGTACCCTTAGGCATAGCTGAAAGGTCAATGCTGAATAGTCCATCACCTTCATACATTCGTGACATAAACAATACTCCAAAGGCGCTGTACACATCCACCCTTACTCGTCCTGTCAAGCCCTCAATGTTGAGCGTGCCCTTTGTAGGAGTAGGATACAGGTTAACATTCAAGCGGTTCTTTTTACCCACTCCGGTTACATCGTCATCGTCGTCATCATCCTTTTCATAAATACCGTCGTAACTGCCATTTTCCTCCTCTTCGTCATCTACTACGGGGGCGCTACTATAGCTGTACTCAGCTATGGCGCGCACGCTACCTGCATTACTCTTGGTGCTGGCAGCAACTTCACCGTTGTCAAAAAACACGTACCACGCATTGTAGGCATCAAGCTGCGTGCTCGACCAGTAGTAGCCATTACCAAGCGGAGTACCCTCCATGGATGTCAAAGTTTGGTTTACTGTGCTCTTTGCTTCATACAACTTTTTCAGCTGCTCGCGCGAAGGCAAAAACCACTCCTCACCCCCCTTCAACTCAGTGCACCAGTGTGCGGCGCGACGTGCCGTGTCAGGCTTCCTTGAGTTATCCCTGTAATCTCCGGGATTGGGATAAGGGTTGTTTTGTGGGATAATTTCGGGTCTAATAACTTGCGAAACAATAATGGCTGCTGTATTTTTCTTACCATTTTCACCGTATGAGGCTCCTGTGATAAGTTGTCCGCACTCGCCATATGTTCCGTAAAAGTTTTTCGCATTGACAGGCGCTTCGGTAAACGACACCACCAGCACCTTGCGCGTAACTTCATCTACGTGAAAAACAATACCATCGCCTAATAGGGTTCCCACCCATGGCAAATCCATGCTATCAATGGGCGTTTCTTGTGCGCTTAGCTGCGCTTTTCCGGTTAGCAGAAAAAGTGCGGTAAGCAGCAAAAGTGATATGTGAAATTTTTTCATCTGCTTGTAATTTTTAATTTTTGTCCTATTCCAAAATAAAAAACGCCCTCAATCCCTCGTTGTATAAGAGACTGAGGGCATTTATCATAGTTGCTGTAATTTATTCAGCCAAGGGGTCAAAAGTTCCGTAAGCATCTCCCCTCTTCACGTCAGCCCAACCTATGGTCTGCTCTAGACTTGGGTTTCTACCCTGTGCTCCGCTTGAGAAGCCAAGGAAGTAATACTGCGGTTCAAAAGTAACCTCCCTGTTTTCAGTGTCGCCTCTACGTTTTTTGCGATCCAAATAGTTGATGTAGAAGTTTTCCAAAGCTGTTATTTTAGCAGTTGTAGCAACATGACTTGTCACCGTATCTACCTTTAAGTCCAATGCTGCAGGACGCTTGCTCTTAAGCGGGTCGGCATCAGTATTTCTTGCTGCTGTTGTCTTTGAGGCAAGCTCAAAGTTGTCGCGAAGCTGGCCATTGAACGGATAAGAATCAGTGTAGGCCCAGTAACCCAAGAACATTATGGTGTTACCATCAAAGCCCGCCAAGCTCCAAGAACCCGGCGCGCCTGCCACGCTGCTAAAGTTCACTCCACCATCCCATAGCAACCAGCGACGCATATCGTCAAAGCGCTTGCCTTCGTAAGCAAGTTCTATTTGACGCTCGTAGAGAACGTCACCAAACATAGTGCCACGATCACCAAGCACTAAACCATAGTCGGCTGTGGCGATATCCTGATCATATCCGGCACGCTGACGAATAAGCTTCAAAATATTGAAAGCTTCGTCCATCTTGCTTATACCGCAAGCTGCCTCAGCCAGGTTAAGCAGCACTTCCGCATAACGAATTTCCATGTGGGGCATGGCGCCTTCGCCAAACAAACCTGCAGCTGCGTTTTCAGCGAAAGCGGCAGGCCAACGATACAGGCGAGTGGGATTAGTCACATCAAAATCGTTGCTACGCTTGCGCACGTACATTCCAAGGTTTTTGTCGCCCAACTTATCTGCTCCAAAACCCTTTTCGGTGTCGGTTGTGCGAGTAGCATCATCGGCATACCATGCGTAATTCCATAGCACGTATTCTTCGCCATTGTATACCTGAGCATCAGCGGGCAAACCAGGCAAGGATTTTGTGTCGCTGCCATCAAAGCGCCAGTATATACCCGGAAAGGCAAAAGTGCGGTAAAAGCGCGGATCTCTATCCTTGAAAAACAGCAACTCATCAGCCGAGTATGGATAGTTTGAAAATCCTGGCCTCTTTCCATCCGCCATAGGGAACATATCCACCATTCGAGCTGTTGCGGTTGTTCCGGTGCTACCTCCTGTAGCATTGGCAGGACGCAAGCCTTGTTCCCTGTTATTGTTTCTCCAAGTCTCATTTGCCGCGTTGCTATCATTGAGCATGTTGTATAGCGTTACAAGTACAGCCTCCTTTCGTACCTCTGCTTCAGCAATGCCGCCAAACACTTTTGCCCAACCGGCACCATTAAATCCCGGTTCGTTTAGGTATGCCAAACCGTAGCCGTTGGCATCCAACCACTCTATCGCCCTCTTGTTGGCATCATAAGCCTCTTGCCAGCGTGAGAGATCGTCGCCACGATTAAATAGCGGGCTGGCGTAAAGCAATTTCACTCGTCCCATCACGGCTAAGGCTGCGCCTCGGCTTATGCGACCAACATCGCTACTGCTCCATGTAGCGGGCAACATTGCAAAGGCTCTCTCCAAATCTTCACATATAAAATCTATGCACTTCTTGGTGGTAGAACGAGGCACAGTTGCATCTCCCACCAGGCTTACGTCGGCTGCCTGCACGTGATCTATAATAGGTACACCTCCGTAGGTTTTTACCAGCAGGTAGTACTGCCAACCACGGAAAAAGTAGAGTTGTCCCAGCAATTCCTTCTTTTGGGCATCAGTCAGCGTACCTTTACTTATACCCTCAATTGCATCATTGCAGTTACGTATTTCGCCGTAGGGGCTTTCGCTTGTTTTGTACGATTCGTTAAACAGCGCCGGTGCACCAGTCATGTAGGGAAAATTTTTCGAACTCTTAGGGTCGGTATAGTAACCAACGCCTGTGTACTCTTCGGTAGCCTGAGTTTGAACATCCGAACGACCAGAACTTGGCCATCTGTAGGTTACACCCGTATTGGCGTTGGGCAACATGCGCAGGTAAATATCGTGTACCCGCATTAGCGCACCAGTGTAGTCGTTGTAAATATCGGGGGTAAGCTTTGAGTAATCGGTTTTATCCTCTAAAAAGTCAGTGCTGCATCCCGTCCACAAGCATACGCTTGCTGCTAACACCACGCTCGAAGCTATGATATATATATATTTCTTAACCATATTGCTGTATATTTTTTAGAATGAAACATTTACCCCCAAAGTAAATCTCCTTAGCGTGGGATAGGTATTGTAGTTGGAGTTTCTGCTCATAAACTTATCGGGGTAAGGATTGTAGAAATCAAACAAATTTTGCCCGGTAAGATTTAAGCGACAGCTTTCCATACCCACCTTTTGCACCCACGCCTTAGGCAGGGTGTAGGCTATGGTAAGATTGCGCAGGAAAATGTTAGCAGCATTTACCTTCCAGAAGGTAGAGTTTTGGCTATTAACACCATAACGTAGGTTCGGATACTCCGCTGTGAGGTTTTGCGAAGCTACTACCTGGCCTGTGGCATCCAGCACGTCCTCATACACAAACATGTTGCCTGCCCAAAACGAAGGTAGGTTGGTGTACTGCATTGCATTATATGATGGGCTAACCGACGAGGCAACGGGATTGCTGATGCTGGTAGCAGCGCTCGGCATCATGATGTAGCTGCCCCAGTTAGCGCTCAGCTGAGTGCTTACCGAAAATCCTTTGTAGTCGGCGCTAAGGTTAAGCGTAAAGCCATAGATGTTACTTGTACGATCCGAAATCTTTACACGGTCGCTCACATCCACCCTATTACCGTTGGGGTCGCTTGGATCACCCTTTTCGTAGTAGGTTCCATCATCCTTACGAGATCCGCGCAAATCACTATAAATCAACATACCCGGATGAACGTCACTTTGCACCAAACCCACGTAGGTTGAGAGGTTATTCTCAGCAAAATACTCGGCAATTTCCTGATATGAGCGGAACATGCCAACACACTCGTATCCCCACAAACCACGGTCGTTACGCTGGTTGGGTTCTTTACCGTCCAAGCCGCGATCCTTAAGTGTTGCCCACGGATACTTAATCAACTTGTCGTCGCTCCAGCCGGTGTTCACTCCAACGCTGTACTTGAAGTCCTTGCCTATCTTATCGCGCCATTTCAGCGAGAATTCCATACCATAGTTAGCAGTCTCTCCATAGTTATAAGGAGCCGCTTGAGCGCCTATGGTTCCCAAAAATCCCTGATCGCCTCCCAAACTCATAAACGAATCTGTGTTGAGGTTGTAGTAAGCATCTATGGCAGCCGACAAGCGGTTTTGTAAAAAGTTCAAATCAAAACCAAGGTTCGTCTTGTAACACTTATCCCAGTGTGCATTGCGGTTGGGAACCTCATCAGGCAGCTGGAAGTGTGCTCCGGCTGGTGTGGTAGTACTTGTTCCAAAGATAGGCCCTTTAACAACTTCCTGTCCGTAAGTTTGCATCCATAGCCAAGCCTTAATATTGTCGCGTCCCAGCATACCAAAAGAGCCGCGAACTTTAAAGAAATCAACAAAAGATACGTTGTTAGCAAACCAAGACTCCTTTGATATCACCCAACCCAACGACAGCGATGGGAATACTCCCCAGTAGTTCTCGGGGGCAAACTTGGTGCTGGCATCGGAGCGAATCAAGAATTCTACCAAATATTTACCATCGTATGAGTAGTTCAAACGTCCTACATACGACAGGGTACCACTTTCAGAGCGAGTAAAATTCGCGTCAGTTGCTCCGCCTGCTCCATTAAACTGATGGTTGGTAAAGGCGTAGGGAGAGGTTTTTTGTCCCGTTACATCCTCCATTTCGCTTTCCGATTTTTCAATGGTGAACAGGGCGCTCACGTCGTGCAAGCCAAAGCTGCGCGCATAGGTAGCGTAAAAGTTCAGCTGATAGTTATCAGAGCTAGACATTTTACGGCTTAAGATATTACCGTTGTCCACCGACACCTGGTTCATTGCACTAAAGTTTAGCGGATAGTTTTCGGTGTCCGTGTAAAGGTGGTGACCACTACCACCACGACCCTGTAAATCGTCGTCAAACTTGTAAAGCGTGTAGGTAGAGCCATACTGATTGCTATGCCCGTTTGCAGTACTCTTAGAGTAGGTTCCTCTAAGCTTCAAACCCTTCAACGCGGAAACAAAACCGAGGTCAAAGTCTAAAGCCGCATTTATTGTCATGTTTTGCGGCATGTTCATAGTATAGTCGCCCGAATTTTGTACCTCCGCAAAGTGATAGTCTTGCGTTCCGGTTATGGCATTATTGGTAATGCCGTAGGCGGCAATAGGGTAACTCTTATCATAAGCATCTGTAACATACTCGGGAATGTAGCGAGGCTGGAGTAGCATCATAGCGTAGTCCTTCTCATCATTTGTACCACCTACCTTGGTCATAGCTTTCACCGTTTTACTGTAGTCGCCCGACACCTGCAATGAAACTTTTGTCCACTTGTTAATTTTGGCATCCATACCTGCACGATAGTTCCAACGGTCGTAGGATATTTTGCCTATGTTTCCGTCCTGCGTGTTGTACGAAACGCCACCAAAATAGGTCGCAAACTCATTACCTCCACTTATGGTAACACCATATCTTTGTGTTAGCGCCGAACTCCAATACTTGTCCAATTGATCGTAGTTCAAGTTCTTCATCGCTTGCAACTCATCGGCTTGAAACAAATCTCTTTGAGAGTTCCATGTGCTATTGGGGTCGGCAGCGCGTACTGCGTTCCAAATCGTACCGTAGTTATAGGAGTCGAGCACCTTTGAACGGTAGTATTCGTCAGTAAGACCCCACTGACCGCTGAACGAAATTTTTGGTTTTCCTATCGTTCCGCGCTTAGTTTTTACCAGCACTACGCCCTGTGCCGAGCGCGCACCATAAATAGCAGCGGAGGCATCTTTCAAAATAGATATGCCCTCAATTACACTCGGGTCCAAGTTGTTGAACGCAGTTTCATCGGCAATGTAATCATCGATTACGTACAGGGGTTTCAACTCACCGGCAGATGATGACGGCGCTCCGGGAGCAGAGTTGCTACCACGAATATTAATGCTGGACGATTCACCAGGACGATTACTTGCTGAACTTACACTCACACCGGCAACCATACCTTGAAGAGTGGATGCCATATTTGTTGAGGCAAGGTCAGCTATTTCCGCAGGTGCTACGGACGCCACCGCACCCGTCAAGTGCGCCTTTTTCTGTGCGCCATAACCGACTACTACCACCTCGTCAATCTCGTTTTCAGCGGTTATCATTCGCACCTCAATGCGTGTGCGCTCAGCGATTATCTCCTCTTGCTTTCCCATTCCCACAAAGGAAACAACCAGCGTACCATTACCCGGAGCTTGAATGCTGAAGTTACCGCTGGCATCGGTTACCACACCGGTGGTGCTTCCCTTCACTACCACACTTGCGCCAGGAACGGGATCGTTGTTATCATCTACTACAGTACCCGAAATATTGAGCTGCTGCGCCATAGCCGACAGCGAAAACGCCACGGATAGCAACAGACATAGTATTTTGCTAATGTATTTCATGCTTCTCTATTCTTGAATTTTGAAACTTAAATTTTCAACCACTACAATTCGGGTAACCAGCGGGGATCGCCGGTACGCTTTGATATTTGTGTTGCTCCGCTCATGGTAAATCCACCATTGTTATCATAAACAAGCAGCGGGTCAGTATCAATTGCTGTGCCACTCTTGTCGCCATTACCATGGTCAACTTCCTCCTGCTCAAAGGCACCGTCGTACCAGTAGGTGTTGCAATCTGCGGTAAATGGCTGAGTATTGCTCGAAGAGCGAATACGCCTGATAATACCAGTGTGATTGATACCATCACCATAGCTGTCAACGAAAACACATTTTGTAACGGCCAACTTGTCCGAGGCCTGCTTCCAGCATTTGCCATTTGAGTTGTATGTTTGTCCGCCGTATGCACACTGAAAAAATGTGCTGTTGGACAATGTGCAACTTCCACCACCCCACGTCTCTGTTTTAGGCAGAATATCTGCAGCACTTCCACCATGTATTCGCAGGAAGTAGTTTGAGCCCGCTACTTTTCGCGTGTTGTACATAGTGCTGTTGGTCATGGTAAAATCTTTAATCATTCCTGACGCACAGAATATCACACCATCATTAACCTCAGAGGCGTCAAATCCTAGAATACAATCCTTAATAAGGAAAGTACCTATAGCATACTTCTTAGCGCCATCGTCGAACAAGCGCGATTTCATATTTTTAATATTGCAGCTCTGCAAAATAATAGGTTTGGAGGTGGGAACCACCAAGCTGCTATTCCCCGATAGCACCACTGCCGGATTAAGAGTAGTATTCATCTGAACAAGAGCCTTGTTCTTGTTCCCTTCTGAGTAACTCGTGTAGTCAATATCCAAGTATTGCAGCCTAAAGCCTCCACCATCATTTATAAAGGAGCCTGCTGAGATACTAATTACCGGATGTGGTGTAAGCACTTTATCACCACGAATAACCAGCGTGTTCAAGTATTGGTTTATGTCGCCGGTCATGGTGTAAGTGCCACCTACTTCCAGCTGGTAGCAAAGATCTACTATGCTGTCGGCAGAGATAGGATTATCTATAAAATACTGCGTAAGGTTCGTTCCCGTGGGAATAACCGCAGTAGTAGGCAACATGTTGGTATAACTTTTTTCGGTAGGCGTTGGCGCCTCTGTGTTGTTCATTTTGACGTTACCTAACGTGGTAATCAACAATTTGAACTTAGTATCGTCAAAAGAAGGTATGTTCTTAAGAGCGATACCATCAACAACAACATCCTCCACAATGGTAACAGGATTGTCGGGGTCATTTATATCATACACTGAAAGTTTGTAGCCACCCGCGCCCGGCACTACCGGCCACGAAATAGTTTGAGTAAGACCATCGGCGCTAAAAGCAATAACAATAGTAGATTCTTCTGGACTTGTCAGCTGCTGATTTTGCACAGTGGATTTCCACGCATGATCATCATCATACCCGTCTACACAGGAGGTGATAGCAAATGTGAGGGCACTCGCCAAGAGTAAAATTTTCCCTCTATTCCAAATATACTTCATACAAATATTTTTTTTAGTTTATAAAAAAGGGGGCGCCCAAAACGTAGAACGTATTTGAGCGCCTCCCCTCTATTCACTCCCCTCTATTGCTTATTAACAACAAACTTCGTCGCAACTTTGTTACCTGCCTTCAGCATGTAAGCTCCGTTGGGTAGCTGTGAAACATTTAGGGTTGTTTTTTCACTGGTGCTCATGTATGTTACAATAAGCGTACCGTTCAGATCGAATATTTCAATTGCTGTTCCTTCTTTCCATTCGCTGTTTTCAACCGTAAGTTCACCGGCTGTAGCAGGGTTAGGATACAACTTCACAGTGTAATCTTCTGCGCCTACCGAGGTTTCATCATTCGGCTTCTGACGTAGGATGTTTATCGTGTAGTCTTTGGTGATAAGTGTATCTTCAGCAACTACCTTTAACTTGAATGAGTTCACGCCTACGTTAAGCGTTTTTTCGCCATTACCAACTACGGTAGCAACAGTACTGTTAGCCACACCGGTAATAGTTGTGCTACTTACGCTACCCGCAACGGTTGAAGTGTAGGTAGTGGTGTTAGGATTGAAGTTAGGCGTAAGTACAATACCACTTGCTGTCAAACTCTTCAACGTAGCATCTGTATTAAGAACGATGCGCTTTACGTTGATAGCGTACTCCAATGAATCACCATTTTCAGCAAACACCTTAACCTTGTAGATATTATCACCCACCTTAAGAGTCTTCGTTCCTATGTCACCGGTTATGGTTGCATTAGGATTGTTCTTCTCTGCCTTAATAATTACTACGCTGTCAACCAATCTGTCATTTGCTACAGTGTACGTGTAGGTAGTAGGAGCAAACGGAGAAGTAAAGTCAAGAGTTACATCACCTATAGCCTTTCTTGATTGTATTTCAAAACTGCTAAGTGTAGCATCGCTGCTTTCTTCGGGCAACTCTATCTTTGCGTACAACTTGAGTGAGTGCATAGCTGCGAAAGATGATGCGCGGTTATTGGTCTCACTTGAGGTGCTTGGGTAAGCAGGCCTGTAACTTTTCGAAGTTACAAGACCCTTCAGGGTTGCACCGTAGATAACTGAGTCACCATTTACTCCACCTTTAATAGTATCAGGTGTACCCATTCTGTCTCTTGAGAAAGTTTCCCAAGGTGCATTGTTGGCAAAACCGATGGTAATCTTTGAGCTAGCGCCACCGAACGGAATCTCAGCATTAGTAACATAGTGAGGCTTAAGTTGAGTTACGTTACGCACCAACTTATTGTCGTCAAAGAACGCCAATGCGGGTTGAGCGGCTGCTCTCACGTTGGCACCCCATGTACCACCATTGTCAACCAATGGAGATGACAGCTGTACCACTGCCTTTTCGATATTGTTAAGTTCAGCAATTTCAAAGTAACCCTTATCGTTATCGGCAACTGAGCTGAAAGCTACAAATCCCTTGTAAGACTCAGCACCGGGAACGTTGTGTATTCTTATGGTAGCATTAGGTGCTACGTTAATATACTTCATGGTTACATCTACGAAGTCTCCACCACTAGGAGTTTTGAAGCCATAGCGCAAAGGCATACGCTTCACCACAGGTGTTTCGCTTAGACCATAGGTAGAAAGAGCAGCACCTACGTTCCTTGCCATCTTTATCATACCTGCAGCAGCATCACCGGGAAGCACCTCGTCTACACCTACTTGCTCCCAATCCCTGAAGTTCTCGTTAACCACAGCCACTATAGCCGAATCACCAGCGTAAAGCGGGGTAACCTCTGCTACATCTCCGGTTACGGTAAGCAGTAGCGGGTTAGACACCTCGGTAAGGTCGTCCATACCGCTAATACGCCAACCTCTGAAGCTCTTATTAGTACCATTCTTAGCGGCAGCACTAAGCGATACCACTTCACCGTGTCCAATACCGGTTGTCTTACCGGTAACCCCTGCGCTTGCTGTAATAGTATAGCCGGTTGCTTCAACCATAGCATACACCTTCAGTGAGAATAAACGCAAAGCCATATTGTTGTTGCTCAATGTAGTAGTGGCAACGTAACGGCTGAATGTGAACGGATCAATAGCTACCGTAGCTTGAGAGTTGGTTGCATCAGCAGGATCATTAAACTGGTACTCAAAGTTTCTAAATGAGTTACGTCCGTTATTATCGCTAAATGGGCTGGTAAGCTTAACCCTTATCTTGTTATTACCATTTGCATCCAACGTTACGGGCAACGTAATGTCGCGGAATGCGTAGTTATTTGAGGCATAGTTAAGGGTATCTACCTTTAACAAAGCGCCAGCATTATTATAGTATTCAACCTGTGCTACAAGAGCGCTGAATGTTTGCGCACTTGCCCAAGAAAACTCTACCTTACTTACGTTGTTAAGAGTACCTTCGGCAGGAATCATAAGTGTTCCGGGAATACCGGGGTCAGTTGCGCTCTTCCAGCCTATGCGTGCACCGCCAAACTGTAGGTAACCCTTACGGTCGGCTTGGTTACAGGTATTGCATGTTGTGCTGTTGGCAGGAACCTCAAATGATTTTTCCCAACCGGGTTGATCAACTGCAACGGTAAACTTACCACCCTTTGTAAGTGTAGTGTCGTAGCAAGGAATGTTGTGGAAATCGGGAGCTACTGCAATATTTTGCATTCCGATACGCATAGTAGCAGCTCCGTTAAGGATATATCCGTTGCGCAAGGGCACACCGTAAGTGAATGGAGCTGTGTTAGGATTAGCCACATCAAACGTATATTCCGGGAAGTTCAAGCCGCTGTACTTCTTAATCGTATCAATTTCAAAAGCAAAACTACCAAGCAACCATGGGGTCCATACAGCGCCAACACCGGCAATTTCACCAGGTCTTTCAGGGTTATCCGTCATACCGGGAACCTCTATAGCACCAGAATACTCTGTTTGGTTGTAACCTACAAAGCGAGTATCAGGAGCTGTTCTGCGCCATGCGCCCGCCGATTTGGTTGCTGCACGATCGGCATACGATGGCTCAGTGGGATTGTATAGCATAGGCCATGCAGCGGGTTGAATTTCACCCACTTTATTGTGACCACCAAAGTTTTCATAAACTACCAGCACCTCTTGCTTAACAGATACTACGCTGCTACTTACAATAATGCTAACTTGAGCCGTTTTTGCAGGATTGTTTACAGAAGTAGCCTTCACTACCAACGTTCCTTCACCTGCAAAGGTAATCAAACCATTTGCATCAATAGATCCGGGACCGCTTACCTTTGACCAAGTTACGCTCTTATCGGTAGCATCTTCAGGTAGTATGGTTGCAAATAGCTGCAGCGTACCTGCCGAAGGATTAATTTCGGCGGGATTACCCACAATGGTTACGCTCTCAACAGGTTGCGCTTTAAAAGTAACAACGCTGTCGGCAAGTGCACCTCCAAAGGTAACTTTTGCGCGTACAGTAACCGAACCAACTGCTGTAGCTGAAAGCACACCAGCCTCAGTTATAGTTGCACCAATGGTGTTTGCACCCTGGATGCTCCACTCAAATGCCTTATAGGTAGTATTAGCAGGTAGCACGTCAGCACCCAAAAGGTATTGTCCACCCGGAACCATTTCGGCAGGGATATCTGTAATTTTAACACCCGTAGCTACAACCGGATTAATCTTAATGGTAGAATCAACAGTAGTAGATTCTGAACCTGCAGCAAGAGGCGCGGTAATGGTAGCACGTACCACAATGGTACCTGTATCGGTAGGTGTAAGTACACCGGCCGAAGTAATGCTTGCCTTAGCCGATCCACTTGTAATGCTCCAAGTTGGAGCTTTGTAAGAAGCCGTAGCGGGGGTTACATCAGCACCCAGGGTGTATGAACCTCCTACGACTGCTTCTGCAGGAATACCGGTAATTGCAAATGCATCGGCCTTAACATAAGCGTTAAACACAAGTGTTACGTCTTTGAAAACTTTAGGAGTGCTCACGCTGGTAACGCGCACAACTACCGTATCCTTATCTGCATTTTGGGCTACTATTTTACCCGCATTGAGGCTCTTCACAAACTCATTACCTTTCACCACACTCCAGGTAACTGACTTATCTGTAGTTGTCTTGGGAAGAACTGTTGCACCTAAGGTGTACTGTACACCTGTAACGGCAGTGGCGGGAGCACCTGTAATCTCTATACTTGAAGCAGGAACATCAGGCTCCCCTTCCGTATATGGATTAAGCGTTATTCCGCTCCACTTTGGACTAGCATTACCAACACCCAAAAGAAGCACTTGACCTTGCTTAACATTGAGACCTTCAATAAGAATCTCAGCGCAGCAGCTTGCACTATTGGCAGCAGAAAACTCGTAGATGTAAGCATCTCCCTTAGCAACCTGGTTAACACCAGTGTAGGTTACTGTGATAACATTTGACCCTTGCACTGTAGAGCCCGTTGTGTTCGACTGAAAATAGGTCTCACCG
>JAVBKY010000004.1:0-350310 GCA_031553765.1 Bacteroidales bacterium | reverse complement strand
GCGGCGGGGTTCCACTCCTTCCCATGCCGAACAGGGTTGTTAAGCCCGCCAGCGCCGAGGGTACTGCGAAAGCGGGAGAGTAGGTCGCCGCCTAACTTTTAAAACGCGAGCATCACACAACGTGGTGCTCGCGTTTTTTTTACAAATATTGAATAAACGATGATACTGGACAACCTATCCGCTGATGAGTTAAAGGAGTTGCTAAGAGTATACGCTCGTAATATTTATGCGCTTGATGGAGTTTGGTTTCAATCCATTGAGCAGGCTACAGGCATGGATGAAGCCATGGTGCATGACCGTAATGCCTGGCGAAAGTTTACGGAAACCGAAGCGCACCGTATTAAGAACTTTCTGAACCTGCCCGAACAAGCCGGATTGGATGGACTGGAAAGAGCCTTGTCTTTACGCTTCTCAGCATTAGCTAATCCTAAAGTGGAGCTTCTTAGAGAGAATGATACGCTGATTTATAAAGTTGTAGTTTGTCGAGTGCAGGAAGCACGTAGGCAAAAGGGAATGCCTTATCACCCCTGTAAGTCGGTAGGTATCATTGAGCATAAGTATTTTGCCCGTATTATTGATGATCGTATGGAGTGTGAAACGGTGAGTTGCTTTCCCGATGTAGCCGATGACACTTGCGCTTGTTCGTGGCGCTTTTGGATAAGGCATGACTAAAGCTGAAAGATAATCATATAGGATAATGAAAAGGGCAGGGTTGATATATAATCAACTCTGCCCTTTTTTTATTGCTCTTCCATTTCCTGCACCTCATCGTAAGAGGGCTGTGGCACATCACCGTGGGTAAAGCCTAGCCAGAAGATAATCCCAATGTATGCCAATAGTAAGAAGTTGAACACTATGCTGGTCTCTGTGTTGGCTTTAAGCTTCCACACCACATCGTTTGCTGCCATAAGAATGAAAACAGCATTGCTCCAGAATACCCAGCGCAGGTTAATCCCTTCGTAGTAGGAGTAGTTGCTAAGTAAGTACCGACGGTGACGGTAATACATGAAAATGACGGCAGTAATGGTGTACATTTCAAGCGAAATGTTACATGCAGCATCAAATATACGCAGGTAAAGGTCGAACTTGCCGTTCCAACCTAACTCCATAAAGCGCTCAGGGACAAATAGCGGAGCCGTGATTATGAGGCTATATTGTAGCAGTATGGCTACCCACATGCTAAGGTAGCGGCGGGTAAGTTTGCGTGGTTGCATAATGGCCACAAAATATAGCAGTACTGATATGGCGCAGGCTATGGTAAGGCAGTAGTTAATGCTGCGGAGCAGCTCGTCACTAAAACCTTCAAGAAAAACATCGTTGAAGTAGCCGGCAAATAAAATGAGCGATAGAATACCTAAGCATAGTGCAAGGTACCCCTGCGCGAGCGTGCGCCCCCGCTTGAGTAGCAGCATAACCACAGCAACTACACAGCAAAGTAGTGGCAACGAGTATAGTATGTGCTCGGCTAACGTCATATTTTAGCTATCACTTCTTCTTTTTACAAATTCCCGTGGCAGGCATCCTGTTGCTTCCAAAAATAAACGACTGAATACATGGTACGACTTAAAGCCGCAACGTTTGGCTATGTCGGTAAACTTACTACGACCATCATAATTTTCAAGTAGCTGTATGGCGTGTTTGACTCTGAAAGTATTTACGTAGTCGTAAAAGTTGATATTTTGCTTATTAATAGCTTTGGAAACGTACGAACGGTTGGTACAAAGAGCGTCGGCAATGTCCTGTACCATTAAGTTGTCGTTGAGATACAACTTTTTGTCGAGCATAAGCGCGTCAATCTTGCCAAGTAGCGTTTCGTTTTTTAATAGAGTAACATGGCTATTAGCGGTGGTTGACTTTTCATTGAACACTGCTATAGTGCTGATGTCGGTCTGTATATAGCCGAATATAAATACCAAAAACATACTTACCACCGAAAATAGCGAGAATAGCAGCTTGTACAGCAGGTCGGGCAGTACTATACCCAGTATGCTAGCCACTCCAAAAAGAACTAATAGTATTATGGTGTATATAATCCACTCAAGATCAATTTGATTTACCGATGACTGCGTATTTACAAGGTTGCTCGTATAGTTGTGGCGCATGCAGAATACTAAAATATTGCAGTAAATAATTTCGGTGGTAAAAATGAGTAGGGTAATCAGGCGAATTAAAGGTTCGGGATGCCTTAGCGTGGCGAAGAAATCATGCCAAGAGTACACTTCGGGTTGCTCCATTCCCAACAATAACAGCAGTACATAAAGAGGAAACAGGATAATAGCTGGTAAAAACCAAAAGAGCAACTTCTTTCCATGCTTCTTTTGCGGCTGAATAAGTGAGGCGAAGTAAAAATAAATAAGTGGTGTAATGATAAGCCCAGAGAGCGAGTCGAAGAAGCGAAAAATACCGTAGGGTGGACTGTATATAAGGTAGTCGCTTATGAAGTAGGCTAGCATGCAAGCGCTTACCACCAGTAGTAGCAGGGCTAAGTTTTTTTTGTCCAGTGACTTTCGCCTGCCAAGTAGGAGCGTAGTGCCACCAAAGAGTGTAACGAGCATAGGCGCCAAAAATAACAGCACCGTCCACTCAGATTTAACAGTTAAAAATAAGCCAAAGTTGCTCGTCATACAATGCGCCTGTTACAATGCAGGTTTACAAATATAGTCAAATAGTAATAGTTTTTTTTACTTGCTAAAAATATTTTTGACGTATTTTAACTATTTCTAATTGATTGCAACACAATGTTTTTACGTACGGTAAATGGATTTTTACGGAAAAATAATATAGCTAACGTAAAATTGTATTAGTCTAACTGCCTCATTGGGGGCTTGTTTTGCTCTGAAATAATAAATAAGGAAATTTAATTTTCTTATAGTCATATACTTGAATTTGCTTATTGACGTGCTTTGGGCGCAAACGCAGGTTTCTGTTTTGACTTTTGGTGGCAAAGAAGAAATAACCACGTGATTAAAGATTACTTAATAAAATAAAAAATCTATGAAAGCAATTTTTAGAATGCTGCTATGTGCAGCGATAGTGTTGGCGAGTATAGAAGCCATGGCTCGAGGTCCTCAGGTAGCCTTCAATGTTGCCGGTTTACCTGCAACTGCTTTACCTAACCTTAAAGTGTATTTATACTCGCTGCCTGAATGGAGTGAAGCAGGCGAAGCCAATGCCGGGAATAATTTTACCGTAGTATTAGCAGCGGGGAAGGAGTATGAGTACATGGCTTCAAGCAGTAAAATACGTGACCAGAAAACGGGCACATTTAGAATAACGCAGGATACTACTATGGTCGTCACATACAGTGACTTGTATGCGGTTGCGCTTACTGCAGATGTGCCGAGTGGCAGTAGTTTGAGCAGCAATAGTGTTAAATTTGTTAGAGATGGCGAGTACGCTGGAGTTCAACCGGAATTGAATTCTCCGAATTTTACCGATACAGTATTTCTGCCTGCGGGTAATTATGAGCTAGAAGCAACCGCAGAGTGTGGCGTAAATAGATTTGTTCGCGCAAGGGAGAACTTTGCTGTAGCTAATGCCGCGCGAGATGTACACCTGAACTTTGCCACTACAGGTTTAACAAAAACCTGCTTTGATATTATTATTCCGAATGAAACGGTTCAGGGTCTGTATATTAGTACTCGCGACTATAATTTTGTAGCCGGAGGTATCAGCCTTTCCGACACCATTTATTTACCGGCGGCTGACTATAAATTGCAAATAAACGTAAATGGCGGATCTTTTCAGCATAATTTTAGCGTAAGCGGAGCGCAAACTATGGTGAGTTATGAGCGCATAGCATGCGTATTTACCTTTGGAGAGTTGCCACCGTCAGTTGTAGGCAATGTATGGGTGAGTTTGTACGATAGCAATGGGGATATGGACTGGAATAATGCTCCAAGCGAGCACAATAATTACACCTCCACCTTAATAAAAGACGCGCCTTATACCTACTACTTGGTGGGGAGTAAAATGGCTAGTAGTTGGGGTTCGTTTACCGCCGCACCTGCAGTAGACCTTGCCGCCGGATACCGCAAGGTGATAACCAACCTCACCTTGGCTGCCGGCTTAAGCGTTAATGAAGCAGCCATTAAGCAAAACGGAAGAGATGTTGCCCACATGTATTTTTCATCGGCTCCTTATACCGATACGCTCTACCTGCCTGCCGGTACTTACTCATATGCTGCTGAGGTTGAAGATGGCGCTTCATCCGTAGACCTCCTCAATGATACTACTTTTACTATAGATGGCGCCAACGTGGAGTTGAACCTTCGTGTTGCACCTGAAAACTTGTGCCGCGTTTGCTTTGAGGTAGAAGGTTTAAATGGAATAAACGTGGTTGATACTACTTTTATGGCTCAAGGAGTGAGAGGTGCTGCTTGGCTAAAAGGCGATAAACCTTGCGGTTACTTGCCCTCAGGAAATTATTCTTATATGGCAGGGGTGGCGGCCTTGAATGCCCAGGATAATAGTGTTGAAGGGTTAGAGCAAAATGGCTCATTTAGAGTGGGTGATACTGTTGCAGCTATGGTTGTTCACGTTTCGTTTGAGGATTTTTATCTCGTAACCTTTAACCAACTACCGGAACTCAACGGAGCAAGGTTGCTTTTACATAATGAAAAAGGAGATGTTGTGGGAGAGGAGTATTTATCCTCTGCCACTACTTCTGCTCGCTACCTAGCCGGAGGCAGCTACAGCTGGCGCATATATAATGATTATGATTATGTGGGAGCAGTGCACCCCTTCAGCGTAAACGGAGCTGATAAAATCATCAGTTGTGCGATAGAGGAAACAACGTATAATGTGGCGTTTAAGCCAAGTCGTGAAGTTTTCTACGCGGTGGAGGTATCAAGTGGTGGCACGAAAATTGCCAATGTGTTTCACGCTCCGAATTCAGCTCCCGACACGCTGCATTTGGCTGCTGGAGTTTACGAGTATAGGGTAGAGCAAGGGCTCGATGCGCCCATTGCCGGTGGTTTTACAGTAAGCGTAAATCAAACGATTAACCTTGCTCTTCCCTCTGATACTACGTATGCTGTAACGTGCAACATAGCTGCGGCTACAGGAACCGCGCTGCCATCACAAATGGTGGTAGAGGTGTATAATGGCTATGGGTTAGCCCGCAATCTATACCCAATGGGCGGACAACCGACTACAGCAAATTTGCCTAATGGTACTTATCTTTTTGTGATCAATTGTTCCGGATATAAAACCGCGAGCCAAAATGTGGCGGTGAATGGAGCGGGCACATCGCTTACGCTACAACTGCAGGCTGAAAATGTAAACCACGTGCAGTTTGAGGTGCGTGCTAAGGGTTTCATTGAAGACGCTACCATTACACTGGGTGATCTGGGTAGTATGGCTACCGACTCCAAAGGGCTTGCGTTGTTTACCAACGTACCGCAAGGTTTAGTAACCTATACCGTAAGTAAAGGCGGTTACGCTACGCAATCCGGCTCGCTGTATGTTTCGGTAGGCGGCGATGTTATTAGCCAAGCTGTAATGCTTCCCTCTTTGGGTGTAGCCGAATTTAAGGTGTACGATGGCGTTACCTCTACCTACCTTAGCGGAGCCGAGGTGGAACTACAAAATATGGATAGTAAAAACGTGGTAAATGGTGCTGTAACTTTTGATAACCTGACATTTTCCAACTACCGCTACATTGTAAGTAAAATTGGTTACGTGTCGCAGTCGGGTTATGTGGCGGTGGCGAGCGATACTACGCGCCGCACCATCAGCCTGCAGCGTGAGACACCCATTACCGTTGAGTTTCATGTAAGAGATAACTTAGGTGCCTATCTTGCCGGAGCAGAGGTGAGGCTGGGTGACAGCGTACGCACGGTAGTAAGCAATAAAGTTACTATCGCGAATATTGCAACAGGTTCACAACTCAGCTACTCCGTATTCAAAACCGGTTTTACAACGCAATCCGGCATGCTGAATATCGTATCTGACTCGGCCGATTTAAATCGTGTAATTACCAAAAACATAAGTATGATACCCGGAGCAAGTAAAATTCCGGTTACGCTTGCTATACATGATTCCACCTACACCTATAACAGCACTCCACGCGGCATTGCCGTTTCGGTAAGTTGCGGTAGCGTGTCACCCAAACCAACGGTGCTGTACCGCTACAATGGAATTGATACGCGTCCTTCAGCTGTGGGCGTTTACACTGTAAAAGCATGGACAGAGGAAACTACTGATTGCCTATTTGGCGATACGGTACGCGCTGTGCTTACCGTTAATCAAGCTGCACTTACCATTACTGCCAGCACCCAAACCAAGGTAAAAGGTGAAAATAAAAACTTGGGTACAACAGCTTTTATTGTGACAGGCTTATTAGGTAGCGATGCCGTAACCGCCGTAGCCCTTACCAGCGCAGGCGCATCATCTGTTGCCGATACAGGCAGCTACGCTATTGTGCCAAGCGCGGCGCAGGGTAGTGGACTTGCCAATTACAACATTACCTACGTAAATGGAGCGTTGAGAGTAACCGCTGCAACCACAGCTGCAGGTAAAACTCCACTTTCAGTTAATGCCGTTTATCCCAATCCTGCCAAGGACTACGTAAATGTTAACTTAGGCGAACTACAAGGCAATGTTGAGTTTGTAATTTTTGGACGAGGTGGCGAAGTCTGCAGTAGGCAAACCTTATCTGGTGGCGCAATACATCAGATTTCGTTGCAGGGATTACCCTCGGGCATGTACATTGTTACTGCTAACGGGCATGCGCTAAGGTTAGTGGTGAAGTAGCATGAAGTAGATTTTTGGTTTTTTCTACTTTTGAGAGCGGGTCGGTTGAATCGTAGCAATCGACCCGCTTGTTTGTATATTTTCGGGGGCTCGAAGATTGCAATAAGGCTTTTCTGTTTTCAATAATTCCCGTTTTAACCTCCTTTTTTCCTGCTTCACCATTTTTTTTATGGAGTGCCTTTTTCTTATCCCTACCTTTGTTACGTTGATTAAAAGATAAGGTTATGAAAAAGATGCTACTCCTTTCCATTATTTGCATAAAAGCATTTACCACTATTGCGCAGGATAACGTAGCGGTGAAGCACAATTTCACGTTGGAGGATTGTTTGCGTTACGCCTTAGGCAATAGCTACAATATGCAGTCGCTAAAGTTGTCGGAAGATGCGCAGCAAACCATTTATGAGCAGTCGAAAATGGAGCGATTGCCAAGCGTAAGTGCCTCAGCTAACGAGAATATCACCAGCAGCAAGGCCAATTCTTCTGCATTCAACGGCACCTACAGCGTAAGCGCCAACATGACCCTATACCAAGGTGGCAGCATATCCAATACCATTGAGCAAAATAAGTTGCGCAGGGAGCAGGCTTCCTACCAAACCGAGCAGTATCAGAATGATCTCACCATTCAGATTCTTCAGTCATTTTTAAACGTGCTGGGAAATGAAGAGATGCTCAAGTATCAGGAGGTGATAATTAAGGCCAGCGAAGAGCAGCTAAATCAGGGGCGAGAGCAGTTTCGCGTGGGCGGTATTTTGGAGAGCGACTACCTGTTGCTAGAGGCGCAGTACGCCAATGACCAAAATAACTATACCGATACGGAAATAGCGCGCGATAACAGCATCCTTACACTTAAAAAGTTGCTCTCCATGCGCCCTGCCGAGGAGTTGCAAATTATTTATCCCGATACCTCGACTATTACCAAAATGAGCGCTATTCCTCCCATGGTAGATGTGATTGAATTGGCCGGAAATACCTTGCCCAGCCTTAAAGTCAACCAGTACGACGTGAATATTGCCAACATGAGCGTTAAGCTCGCACGCTCGGGCTACATGCCGTCGCTCAACCTGTTTGGTAGCGTAGGAACGGGTCATGCCAACGATTTCAGCGACTTCGGTACGCAGCTGTCCGATGGGCTTAAGGAACAAGTGGGCTTATCGCTTAGCGTACCTATTTACAGTAACAACCGAAATAAATCAAAAGTAGCGCAAAGCCGCATAGCTGTGCAGCAGGCCGAGTTAAGTCAAAAACAGGCAGAACTTGATGTGCAGCAAACCGTGGCGACGCAGTATCAGGATGTAGTTTCGGCCTACAACAAGTATAAAATTACTAATATTCGTCAAAGCGCTTACCAAAAAACGTTTGACGCCTATCGCGTGCAGTTCAATGCCGGTGCCATTACCGCGGTAGATCTGCTGCAGCAGCAAAATAACTACATCAGCGCGCTCAACGATTTTATTCAAAGTAAATATGGCTTTATGCTTAAGCGCAAAATTTTGGACGTATATATGGCCGTGCCGATCGCGCTATAGCCACCCCCTCGTTTATAATGCAAAACGTTCTTAACGTTATAAACTTTACGAACGTTCAAACGTTGCAAACTTTAAAAACTTTATAAACTGATTTTATATGAAAAAGAGAACACTCATACTACTTATGGCCATTGCCATAGTTGTGGTGGTAGTCGTTGTGCTGGCTCTGAACTCCGGCAAAAAGGAGTTGCGTTACAACACGGCGGTGGTGCAAAGCGAAGTTGTGCAAACGCTGGTAACCGCTACGGGCTATGTGCAGCCTGTGGATAAGGTGGATATTGGTACGCAGGTGTCGGGCGTAATTGAAAAAATTTACGTAGACTTTAATTCGCTGGTAAAAAAGGGTCAGCTGCTGGCAGAGTTGGATAAGTCAACGCTTACCGAAAAATTGACTCAGGCTAATGCCGGATTGGTTAGCGCCGAAAGCGATTTGACTTTTGCCCAGCAGAATTTTGATCGCGTAAAAATGTTGTATGAGAATAAAGCGGCAACAGAAGCAGCCTACGAGCAGGCGGTAAATACGTTGGCGCAATCCAAAACAAATTTGGCAAACGCCAAAGCAAATGTGCATCAGGCAAAAGTTAACTTGGGCTACGCTGAAATTTACTCTCCTATTAGCGGTATTGTGCTAAATCGTGCGGTAGAGCAAGGGCAAACGGTAGCGGCATCGTTCAATACGCCTACGCTTTTCACCATTGCCAACGACCTTACCAAAATGCAGGTGGAGGCTAACGTGGACGAGGCCGACATAGGTCAGGTGAAGTTGGGTCAAAAGGTAACTTTTACTGTTGATTCGTATAGCGATGATACTTTTGAGGGAACCGTTGCACAAATTCGCCTGCAACCCACGGTTACCAATAATGTAGTTACCTATACCGTAATAATTTCAGCCCCCAACCCCGATGAGAAGTTGTTTCCCGGCATGACGGCAAGCGTAAGCATTGTAACGTGTAGCGAAGAGGGGCTGACGGTACTTACCGAAGCACTCAACTTCAAGCCAAGCGATGAAGTGCTAAAGCATGAAAAGTTGCCACCGATGCCCCCGCAACAACCGCGTGGAAATAAAGCACCGAAAGGTGTGTGGGTGCAGCATAATGGTAAACTTGAGTATCGCGTTGTAGCAACAGGTATGACCAATGGCGTAAATGTGCTGGTAACAGAAGGCCTCGCGGCAGGCGATACGGTAATACTATCAGTATCGGTAGAGAAAAAGGCAAAGAAGGGCGGCGCTGCCTCTAACCCGCTTATGCCAAAACCGCCAAGGCGTTAATGCGTTTGTAACGTTGCCGCATTATAACGTTCATAACGTCTCAATACATTTTTGCGTTATCAACGTTACAAACGTTAAGAACGTTCTAACGTTATAAACTAATTTGTCATGTCAAAAATAATCGAAATACAAGAGCTGCGGCGAACCTTTCAGGTAGGTAGCGAGCAGGTACATGCGCTCAAAGGCATTTCTTTTTCTATTGAAGAAGGAGAGTTCGTGAGCATCATGGGCTCCAGCGGTAGCGGAAAATCTACGCTGCTCAACATCCTGGGGTGCCTCGACCGCCCTACTTCGGGCGAATACCTGATTGACGGAGTTGCCGTAAGCCAGCGCAGCAAGGATGAGTTGTCAACGTTGCGTAACCGCAAAATTGGATTTGTGTTTCAGTCATACAACCTGCTTGCGCGTACCTCTGCGTTGGAAAATGTGGAGTTACCCCTGCTTTACAATAGCGATATATCAAGCAAAGATCGCCATGAGCGTTCAGTGTTTGCGCTGGAGCAGGTGGGCTTACAAGATAGAATGCATCACCTGCCTAACCAGCTCTCGGGCGGTCAGCAGCAGCGTGTGGCCATTGCCCGCGCGCTGGTTAACGACCCCGTAATTCTGTTGGCCGATGAGGCTACAGGAAACTTGGACTCACGTACCTCTTACGAAATTATGAGCCTTTTTCAGCGGCTGAACGCGGCTGGAAAAACAATTGCCTTTGTAACCCACGAGCCCGATATTGCGGTATTCACCAAGCGCACCGTGCAGCTCCGCGATGGTCATATTATCAAGGATGGTCCCGTAGAAACTAAATCGGCAGCCGAAGCATTAGCCGCTTTGCCTGTGGATACGGATTATAGTTCGTAACTTTATAAACTGTATTATGAACCTCTTTAATCTTTTCAAAATAGCCTACAAAGCCTTGCTGCGCAACAAAACGCGGGCACTGCTTACCATGCTGGGCATTATCATTGGCATTGCCTCGGTAATTACCATGGTGAGTTTGGGGCAAAGCTCCTCCAGGAGCATTAACGACCAGGTGTCATCCATGGGTACAAACCTCATTATGGTAATGCGTCAAAGCCAGCGGCAGGGTGGTGTTAACATCGGTTCGGGTAACGTGCAAACGCTTACCGAAAGTGACGTAGATGCTATACATAAGCAGGCAAAATACATCAGCGAAGCTACGCCCATAGTTAATGCATCGGGGCAGCTGGTGTACGGTGCCAACAACTGGCCGGGGAGCATACAAGGTGGTAATGCCGATATCCTTAAAATTCGCAAGTACGAGGTAGAATCAGGCACTTCCTTTACCGATTTGGATGTGAAGACATCTGCCAAAGTTTGCGTCATTGGTCAAACCATAGTAGAAAATCTTTTTCCTAACGGTGAAAATCCTATTGGAAAATCTATTCGTTTCGGGCGTATTCCGTTTACCGTAATAGGCGTATTGGCGGCCAAGGGCGATAACCAAATGGGGCAGGATCAGGACGATGTGGTCATAGCACCGTTTACCACTGTGCAAAAAAGAATCTTGGCTATTACCTATATTCACATGATTATGGCTTCTGCCGAATCGGAGGAGGTGGCTACCCTTGCTACCAATGAGGTAGAATCAATCTTGCGCGCACAGCATAAGTTGAAGACGGGTGAGGAAAATGATTTCCGCGTGCGCACGCAAGCCGAAATGCTGCAAATGATGAACTCCATTAGCGGATTTTTGACGGTGCTACTTGCTGCTATAGCCTCCATTTCGCTGGTAGTAGGAGGTATTGGCATTATGAATATTATGTACGTAACCGTAACCGAGCGCACCAAGGAAATTGGCTTACGTATGTCCATTGGTGCGCATAACAAGGATATCCTGCTCCAATTTTTATGTGAAAGCACAATGCTAAGTCTTGTGGGTGGTATTATCGGTATTTTCTTAGGCTTAACTCTGGCCTACGTGGCGGCAAGCGCACTTGGTTGGCCTTACATTGTAAGCACATCAGCAGTGGGTATTTCCTTTATAGTATGTGCTGCCACCGGTATTTTCTTTGGCTGGTATCCCGCCAAAAAAGCTGCAGCACTTGACCCTATAAATGCACTTAGATATGAATAGTGTGTTCATAATGTTTAAACGTTACAAACTAAAAAAGACATGCGAAAATCACCACTTAGCTACCGCACAGCATTGCTTCTTTCGGCAGCTATAAGCCTGCTGATGAATCTGCTTTTTCTCATCATGTTTTTCTACGGACGTGATGCGGTATTGCCTCCCGACGGCAGGCCTCCAAAAACGCTTGAAGTAGGAGGAATGACCATGCATATCATGGCCAACTTTGTGGTAGCATTTGTACTATACATAGTTAATTTTGGTGTGCTGAAAAGTAATCTGACTAATCGCTGGAAGTGGCTTGTAGCCATACTTGCTACCATAGTAGTTACAGCGCTTGTTAGTTACGCCAGCTCCAACGTGCAGCTGATGGTTCAGGATTTTGGACCGCATCCGCAAAAATTTATTCGCGGTGGTTTCTTTCGCGATTCCATTATTGCAGTGGTGGTGGTGCTGTCGTCGCAGCTGCTGAATTTGTCGTACAAGCATCAGCAAACAGCCATTGAGAACGAGAGCCTGCGTGCTGAAAATATGCGCACGCGCTTTACGGCGTTGAAAAGTCAGGTTGACCCGCACTTTTTGTTTAACTCGCTAAATACGCTAAATTCGCTTATTAAGGTAGATGCCGATAAAGCGCAGGAGTACGTACAGCAGCTTTCCTACGTATTTAGGTACACCCTCCAAAATAAGGAAGTGATTACCTTAGAGGACGAGCTGAAATTTACGCAAGCATACTGCCATCTTATGCAAATTCGCTATGGCGATAGCCTGCAATTTGTTTTTAATATAGAAGAAAAATACAATGCCTATTCGGTAGTTCCGCTATGCCTGCAAACGCTGGTGGAGAATGCCATTAAGCACAACGTGGTAAGCAATAAGCAGCCGTTAACCGTTACCATAGCTACGCAGGGCGATGACACCGTGAGGGTGAGCAACCCCGTGCAGCTGAAAAAGGAGAGCGAGGTCGGTAGCGGTATTGGCCTTGTAAACCTTGCCGAACGCTATCGCCTGATGTGGAAAAAAGACATCAGCATTTGCAATGCGGAAGGTAAATTTGAGGTGATAATACCTTTAGTGTCCACCACGCTATAAACCCTAACAGGGTCTCAAAACCCTGTTAGGGTCAATGGGGCCTGAAATAAAAATAAAAAATGAAAGCACTGATTATAGAAGACGAATCCGTAGCGGCACAGGCGTTGACATCACTGCTGAAGGAGGTGAGCAGCGATGTGGAAACTCTTGCCGTGCTGCAGTCCATTGACGAAAGCATTGCGTGGTTTGGTCAGCATCCCATGCCCGACTTGCTATTTATGGATATCCATCTGGCCGACGGTTCCTCATTTGCTATCTTCGATGACGTGCAAATTACCTGCCCCATTATTTTCACCACTGCTTACGATGAGTATGCGCTAAAAGCCTTTGAGGTAAACAGTATTGACTATCTGCTGAAGCCAATTAATAAGCCCGATTTGGAGCGTGCCATACGTAAGTATAAAAGTCTTTCGGCACAGCCGGCAGGCGAAAATTCGGAGCTGATTGCGAAATTACTGGCAAGCGTAAAACAAAATGCGCACTCCTATAAAAGTTATTTTTTGGTGCCCGAAAAAGATAAGCTAATACCCCTTTCAGTAAATGATATTGGCTGCATATACATTGATGCCGGAATGGTAAAAGCCGTTACGCACGATGAAAAAATCCACTACCTCGACCAGACGTTGGATGATTTAATGCAGCATCTGAATCCTGAAAATTTTTTCCGTGCCAACCGCCAATACATTATTTCGCGTGAAGCAGTAAAAGATTTATCCACATGGTTTGGCAGCAAGCTCTCTATAAACTTAAAACTCCCCACACCCGAGCGTATACTGGTAAGTAAGGCGCGGGTAGGGGAGTTCAAGCGGTGGTTTGCTAATTAAGCTACTTGATAAACTTGTAGGTGTATTCCATTGTGTTATACTCAGGTGTTATCAATCGGATCCTAACGCTATCCTGTGTTTTCCGCTCAGCCAATGTTTCAAGGTCAAATGAAATAATCCCACTTATCTCATCATATTGAGTGTCCTTGTGCGCGTTGTGCCGTAGGCTTAACATTATAGGTTGATTTGTTTGTAATGAGTCGCGTAGCAATGAGAACGTGTGCAACGTTCCATCGTACCCATATACGCTTATGCTGAGGTTAAGGTATTGCAACGCTATGTACGCATCATTCACTATAATAGCATCATTGGTAAATGTGTCAATGCTTGCAGTGCTAGTAGCTATAATCGGATTATTTACCACCTTGGACAAGGTTACAAAATCAACTACGTAGCCATAACCGGGTCTCTTCTGGTCGGTTAGATCCATTATTGCCAATGTGCGGCAGTTGCGTGGAGGTGTGTAACTTGTTATCTCCCTTGAAACAAAGGTGGTGAAATCGTCAGCCATAAACCACCATTCTGTGGAATCCAATGGATTGCATTGTGTTACACCAACAGCACGAACGCGCGCACGAGCAGGATCGCCCTCTATACATGAGGGAAAAACCAAGACTGCAACGGCTAAGCCAACCCACCAGTATCTTTTCAAAGTATTCATATATTTCTTTTTGTTTAACGTGGATGGCAAATATAATGCTCATATTTGCCTTTGCTATTCGTTAAAGTGTTATTTTTTGCTGAAAAAAGTGAACTCGCGTCGAATTTTAACGGTTTAGAGCTTGTTTTTAATGAGTTATAAGATTTTCGATAACCCGCGTAGAATGATTAAATTTGCATCACAAAAATAAAAAGGTTGAAATCCGCAGTACATACCATCGATATCACCGTGCCGCCCGAGGTGGCGGCTAATTCGCAGCAGCTGAAGCAAGCCGTTGCGCAGAAACTTATGCTGCAGGATAGTGAGGTAGGCGGAGTGAAAATTTTGCGACGCTCCATTGATGCGCGCCGTGGTCGTCCCCAATATCTGCTCAAAGTGGAGGTGTATGAGGGGCAAATGCCTGAGCAGAGGGAGGTGCACTTTGACTGTAAAAATGTGACGGATAAAACGCCCGTAATTATTGTTGGTGCGGGTCCTGCAGGATTATTTGCAGCGTTGAAATTGCTGGAAAAAGGGCTTCGTCCTGTGATTATTGAGCGAGGAAAAAATGTAAAAGAGCGCAAACACGATATTGCACACCTTACGCGTGAGCATGTGGTAAACCCCAACAGCAACTGGTGTTTTGGTGAGGGTGGCGCAGGTACCTATTCCGATGGTAAGTTGTATACACGCTCCAACAAGCGCGGAAATATTACCGAGGTGCTGCAGCAGCTGGTGCAGCATGGTGCTAATCCCGATATTTTGATTGATGCCCATGCCCACATTGGTACCGATAAGTTGCCACACGTTATCGCTGCCATTCGTAAAACCATTGAGGATTGCGGCGGGCAGTATTTTTTCGATACCCACGTGGCCGATTTTATACTTGAAAACGGTGAGGTAAAAGGCGTTGTTGATGAGCGTGGTAACCGCTATGAAGGCGCTGCCGTAATATTGGCTACAGGTCACTCGGCACACGATATATATGAGCTGTTTTCTCAAAAAGGTTGGGAGCTGCACGCCAAACCCTTTGCGCTTGGCGTGCGCGCTGAACATCCTCAGCTGCTCATAAACGAAATACAGTACCATGGGAAAAATTATTCACTGCTTTTGCCGGCAGCCTCATATAGTTTGGTGTCACAAGTAGGCAATAGGGGAGTGTTTTCATTCTGTATGTGCCCCGGCGGGCATATTGTGCCTGCTGCCACTACTCCGGGGCATTTAGTGGTGAACGGTATGTCCAACTCACAGCGTAATTCTCCATTTGCCAATTCGGGCATTGTAGCGCAGGTTAACTTAGAGGATATGGCTGCATATGCCAAGTATGGAGCATTGGCGGGGCTGCGATTTCAGCAGGAAGTGGAACGTGCCATGTGCGTTGCGGGTGGTGGCTCGCAGGTGGCACCCGCGCAGCGATTAACCGACTTTGTAAACGGAAAAACTTCCACCTCGCTCAATAAATGTTCCTACATTCCGGGCATAATATCAGCGCCGTTACATGAGCTGTTGCCCAATTTTGTTGCCCGCAGCTTGCAGCAAGCATTTAAAGCATTCGACACAAAAATGAAAGGCTACTATACTGCCGAGGCCAATGTGCTGGCAGTAGAGTCGCGCACCTCGTCGCCCGTGCGCATACCGCGCGACAGCGATACGCTACAGCACGTGCAGCTACGCAACTTATATCCTTGCGGAGAAGGCGCGGGCTATGCCGGAGGTATCACCTCCTCCGCCATTGATGGCGCAAATTGTGCAGAAAAAATTGCAGGGGTGTTACTAAGACCCTAACAGGGTTTGAGACCCTGTTAGGGTTCACTCAGAATGACAACAGTTAAGCATTAATAAAATGTCAGTTATAACAAATATAGTAGACTTTCTTCACCAATCACAAGCTCTCCCCATTATCGACGTGCGCTCACCAAGCGAATTTCGTCAGGGACATATTCCCGGTGCGATAAATATTCCGCTATTCAATGATGAGGAGCGTGCAGCTGTAGGGACAACCTACGTGCAGGTGGGGCGTGAGCAAGCGGTGCTGCAAGGTTTAGGTTTTGTGGGGCCAAAAATGCGCGCTTTTTGTGAGCAGGTGCTGAAAATGAAATCGGAGCAGCTGCTGGTGCACTGCTGGCGTGGCGGCATGCGCAGCCAATCTATGGCGTGGCTTTTTGAAACAGTTGGTAAGAAATGTACAGTGCTTGAAGGTGGCTATAAAACCTTTCGCCGAGTGGTGTTGGAGGAAATGACCGTGCCGCGTGAGCTGCGTGTTTTGAGTGGCTACACAGGCAGTGGAAAAACCGAGATGCTTTCCGAATTAAAAAAAATCGGACAGCAGGTTATCGACCTTGAAGGATTAGCACATCATAAGGGCTCAGCCTTTGGTGCCTTGGGGCAGTTGCCCCAGCCCAGCACCGAGCATTTTGAAAATATGCTTTTTGCAGAGCTACAAAAGGCGGATAAAAGTAGGCTTGTATGGCTGGAGGACGAGAGCGTGAATGTTGGAAAAAATCAGATCCCCGTCCCGTTTTTTGAGCAAATGAGGCAGGCTAAAACTGTGCGCGTACTTGTATCGCAGCTGGTGCGGGTGCAACGCTTGCTGAAAGAGTACGGCACATTTGATACCACGCTTTTGTCCGAATCAATTAAGAAAATAGAAAAACGTTTGGGCTACGATAAGTGCAAGCAAGCGTTGGAGCTATGTGCGCAGGGAGATTTGCTGCAGGTAACAAAAATTATGCTTGACTACTACGACAAGGCCTATGGCTTTCAAGTGGCAGCACGTAATCCTGAAATGGTTGCCGAACTCGAAATTCCCGATGGAACGAACATGGCAGATATTGCAAAAATGATAATTGCGATAGTTTAAGGTGGTTTAAAATAGTTTGACTTTGTTTGAAGCGCTTCGCGCGTTGAAAACAACAATTGTTAAACGCGCAAGCATCAAACCATTTTAAACGCGAAGCATAAAACAATTAAATAGATGGAACAAATTCGTCTTACTCAATTCAGCCCCGGTGCGGGTTGCGGATGTAAAATAGCGCCCAAGGAGCTTGAAGTTATACTCAAGTGTGAGGGCGAGCAAATGCACTTTGCCGACCTGCTTGTGGGTAACGAAAGCAAGGACGATGCTGCAGTGTACGATATTGGTAACGGTCAGGCAGTGGTGAGCACCACCGACTTTTTCACTCCTATAGTGGACAATGCGCGCGACTTTGGCCGCATTGCCGCAACCAACGCCATTAGCGATGTGTATGCCATGGGTGGTCGCCCCATTATGGCTATTGCTATACTCGGTTGGCCACTGGATAAGCTGCCTGCGGAGCTGGCGCGCGAGGTGGTGGAGGGTGCGCGCGAAGTTTGCGCTGCCGCAAATATTCCTTTAGCAGGCGGACATAGCGTTAATATTGCCACGCCTATATTCGGGCTTGCCGTAACGGGCTTGGTACGTAGCGAGCAGGTAAAGAAAAATAATTCAGCGCAGGCGGGCTGCAAAATATTTCTCACCAAACCTCTTGGTATAGGTCTTGTTACTACGGCTGAAAAGCGGGGTGTTGTAAAGCCTGAAGATGCTGCTGAAGCTGTACGACTGATGACAACGCTCAACCTTGCAGGCAACGATTTTGCTGAGTTAAGCGGGGTGCGTGCGCTAACCGATGTAACCGGCTTCGGTTTGATTGGTCATGCCATTGAAATGGCCGAGGGTAGCGGTGTGCAAATGGTACTGAACTATGCTAAACTGCCGCGAATAGCAGGAGTTGATAGCTACATAGCTCAGGGTTGTATGCCCGGCGGCACCACGCGCAACTGGAACAGCTATGGGCATAAGGCCGCTATAGCGGTGGCTAATGAGGATACAGAGACAGTAAAGTCGTTGGTATGTGATCCGCAAACCAGCGGAGGCTTGCTGGTGGCGGTGATGCCCTATGCTGTGGAGGAATTGAAAAACGCCGCGCAGAAAACCCGCACAGCGCTATTTGAAATTGGTTATTTAGCGGAACTGAAAAAAGGAGAAGCCTTTGTAAAGGTGATGTAAACGCGAAGCGTTAAACTATTTTGTAAACCAGCACCGTAGCATAAACCGCTACGCCTTCCTCGCGCCCTACAAATCCTATACCTTCAGAAGTGGTAGCCTTAATGCTTACCTGCTCCTCGCTCACCTGCATCACCTGAGCCAGACACTGCTGCATGGAGGGTATAAGGTCTTTAACCTTGGGTTTTTGTAGAATAAGCGTAATGTCGGTATTGCCCAACTCGTAACTTTTTCCACGCAGCAACTCCATTACTTTTGCAAGCAAAATTTTGCTGTCAATTCCCTTATAGGTGGCATCATTGTCGGGGAAGTGGTAGCCTATGTCGCGCATGTTCACTGCACCCAGTAGCGCATCGCACAGCGCATGAATAAGCACATCTCCATCGGAGTGGGCTACGCAGCCCTTGGTGTACTCCAGCTGAATGCCGCCAAGCCACAGCGGAAGCCCTTCAATCAAACGGTGTACATCGTAACCGTTGCCTATGCGAAAGTTGGGTGTCATTTTTAGTATTCGGTAGAGGTTGCTCGGCGTGTAGTACGACCTGCGTTGAGGTCAAGCGATAGCGATACACGTATCGTATTTGACAGTGGGTCGGTAGTGGTAAAGGGATATAGGTACGAGAAGTCAAGCCCCAAGAAGCTGTACTTTATACCGGCACCAAAAGTTAGGTAGCGGCGGTTTCCCTTACGTTTAGAATCATAGAAAAAACCTCCGCGAGCGAAAAATAGGTTGTTGTAAACATACTCTGTACCTACGCCAAACATAATTTCGCTCAACTCCTCGCTCCAACCAAATGGAGCATCGTAAAAGGATTGAATCATACCGGCCACAGTGCTTACGTTGTTATCCATACCCTTAATAACCTTTCCCCCATTAAAGGTAGGTACTCCACCCTCGGTTACCGGAGGGGTAGGTACAAGCAGTTTACTCAACTCTAAGCCAAGCATAATGCTGTTCTCCTCGTCAATGTGAAAATTATAGGTTCCACCAAGTCTAAGGTTGGTGGGGAGAAAATACTTCTCATTATTTTCGGTGTACGTTACCTTAGTACCCATGTTGGCTATGGTGAGTCCCAACCCGTAATCATTACCAACATGCTCATTTTGATAGTAAATAGCCACATCGGCGCTGAAACCATTAGCGGGAGTGAGTGCGTTAAAGCCACCGGAGCCCATGTCGATGTATCCTCCGGTGAGATCGGAGCGAATATAGCGCAAGGTGAGTGCTCCGCTGAAATGTGCACCAAACTTACGGGCATAAGCCACATCAACGGCGCACTCGTAAGGGTTAACGTTGTCTAAGGTATTGCCTTGTATATCTGTAATAGTCATACCTCCCAAACCAAAGTAACGCAGTGATGCGCTTACACTTTGCGCGTTATCTAAACGGTAGTAGTAGGTGAGGTAGGCAAGGCTTACGTCGTCTACTAATCCCTTTAGCCAAGGTACATACGAAAGTCCTACGCCCATTTTTGCCATGGTAAACGGATATTTTGCAGCATTCCAGTGTTGGGAGTTTACGTCGGGGCTGGTAGCCACGCCCATATCACCCATGCCTGCAGCGCGAGCATCGGGAGCAACACCAAGAAATGGAACCGCAGTATGTATGGGGTTATGTGACTCTTGAGAGTACTCGTCAGCAGCTTGTAAGGGTAACGGCGTAATAGCGGCTGATAGTAAAAAAAGTATAAGAATTCTTGAAAGTTGACGCATCATCAAAAAAATATCAAAAAATATATCTGTGCAATAAGCACACTATAACAAAGTTAATTCAAAACGACTAGTTTTTCAAGTTTTTCGGTCGTTTCTCCACTGCTACAACGTACTTTAGCTTTGTACAAATAGGTGCCACGACCCAATTTCCCACCATAATCATCGCGACCGTCCCATTCAATAGGAGCACTGCGTAGCGAGCTGCTTTCGGGGATAGTGTAGCGGATGGTCTTTACCAATTTTCCAGTAACTGTGTAGACCTGAATGAGTACATCTAAACTGTAGTAGGGGCGGTTATGCTCAAAAAAGAAGGCGGTTTTTTGTGTAAAGGGGTTAGGGTAATTTAACAGTCTATTAAGGGTGAAAACGTCTTCATCTGCCACCACAAAATCTACACTCTGCTCGGTGGAGTTGTTAACTACATCCCACACCTTAAGCGTAGCCGCGTGCTTCCCTTTAGCTAAAGAAGGAATGGGAAACTCTACGCGCCCGCTGGTATAGCTGTCTGTGTTCGCCGTGTAATAGGTATTGAGCGTGTAGGTTTTGTCGGTAGGCATTAGCTTCAAGGTAATGTCGCGCCCCACACCATTACCGGTAGTGTTAATGCCGCTACTGTCGCTAAGCAGTGCAATAAATGTGGGCGATTGGTTGACGGTACCACCCGGCACCCAACGCTCGCTATTCATGTACATACGCACGGAGGGAGGTGTGCTGTCTACCACGGGGTTGGCGGAAGTGCCACCTATAGGAACGGTATTGCTGCCTGCCACCAATGTGCTTCCGGCTTTTCCTACGTAGGTAATTTTCCCGCGACCAACTTGCGGAATAATGTCCTGAGGAACTATGAATTTTGCTGTGAATGCTCCACCGGGCGTACTTACTTTACCTCTATATAAAATATTGGTTTGCGAGCGATAGTTAAACGGAGTTTCACCTCCGTTACCTAGAGTAGTTTTTACTTGTTCCTTATCAAATACGGTTACTACAATGGTATCTCGCAAGGTACTTTGTGCTACACTGCCACTCACGCTGCCATGTGCCAGCGCCTTCAGTGTGTCGGGAGTGGGGTAGGGGGTTCCGTTTACAGCTGCAGTGTTAGCGGTAAGCGTTGCAAAGTTGGGCATAAGCGCAGGGTCGCCTAGCAGCGAGAAGTTGAGCTGATTTACTCCCGTAGCAGTCGTATTTTTAGTTTGTTGTACTGCTTCACCTAAGCGGTAATGCTTACCGCTGGTATTCCCTCTAAAAAAATCCTTGATAAATTGTTCGTTTAATGCCGAGTTTGCATCAGAATAAACCAAGCGTGTGGTGGAGAGCATAGCAATACTTCCCCCCTTACTTGAGAATAAAACATACTCACCTGCCGATAGGTGTGATGGGTCATCAAAACGGCTGAATTCGCAAGTGGCAGTGACAAAAATGGGAAGACGATTCCGATTATCCCACTTCTGTATATCGCTTACGGTAAGTACCTGCTCATGTGCCAGCCACTCGTCATTGGCATGCCCTGTGTAGTTAATCAATAGCGCACCGGCATCTACTGCCGAACTAATGGCTTCTGTAACGGCAGGGTAGCGTGGTCCTATAGGCGTTGATATTTGCAGGTAATCGTCGAGGTAAATTTTATTTACGTAGTACGATGGAAATGAATCGAGAAGGTAGTTACCTAACCTTTCCGATTGTGTCATGTGTATATTATTATCCTCGTCATCGGCAATAAAAATACATTTGCTCATCCAGTCGCCGCCAAGGTCAGAATAGTACTGTTCTGTCTTACTTGCAAGCGTATTGGCCTGGGTTGTATTATACACGGGGAAGCGTCCCACAGCCATGTCCAGTGCTCCATGCATACCATTGTCATCAAGGTACTCATTGTCGTCGAGTAGAACAAAGAAATCGTCGCTCACGTATGAAAGGTTTGATGTGAGCGAGTTATCCGATTGATAGCTGGGAATAAGTCCTACGCCTCTTTTATTAATGTAGTTTACGTATGAGCCGCTGCCGAATAGCAGTAAGTATTTGGGAGCCGTTGTCGTATTTTTGCGGTGAAACATACGCATAAAGTTGCGTATGGCGCTTACGTCGGGTATGCCGCTCGAAAACTCGTTGTACACCTCATCGGTGGTGGCTACCAGCACCTTCATGCCGTCATGCGTTTCGTGCATTTGCGCCACGCGGTTAGCTTGCGATTTAAAGTCGGGGTGCGTTACAATTACAAAATCAGGAGGTTGCACTCCGTGCAAATTTTGGTTGGGCATGTTTGCATCTACTACTTCCGGTGTCATAGCCATATCCTCGGTAAACGCCACATACTCGCGCAAAGCAGAGCTGTTGGCTGTGAACGAAATATTGCCAGAGGTAGCAATACCACCCATTTCCTGTACGCTATCCAATCGTGTTACATCCCACACATGAACGTTGCTTTGTGTGGAGCTTAGGTTAAATTGGGTTCGATTGCCGTTACCCACTGTTTTTGCATCGCGAAAAAGCAGCTGCGCGCTTTTTAACTCCAACTTTGCCCGCGCGTTGATGGTAATAAAATCCAACACGCTCCAGTCATCATTATAGTTGCGATAGTAGGTCATTTTTACGGCCACATTTTCGCTACTTAAAGGTATGTTGGAGAAGAGGATGGTGTCGGCATTCATGTAAGCATCACCTGTAGCTGCAGCTATGGTAAATATGTTTTCGCTGCCGCCGTTTACTGTTATGGAGTAGTAGGTGGAGCGATAGTAAATGCTGTGCGCGGCAGCACATACGTATAGCTTTGCCTCGGGGTTGGGAGTGTACAGCGATGGTATGGTAAAGTTAATGGTACGGGGGCTGGACGAAGTGGTGAAAAGTTCTCCAAAAAAGCGTCGCCCCGAGCGTAGAATATTGGTGTCAATACGCTCATGGTAGTCACGATAGTCGTAGGTGTCGGTTTCATCTGTAGCGTTCGAGACTTGTGCCATAGTTGGCATTTCTTCCGCGGTACGACTGGCCGTTATATATACGTAGCCGGCATTGTCGTACTCATTTTGCTCGTGCCGAAATAGCTGTCTTTGCTTGTCGTAATACCATGTATTGGTAGCCTCGGCGTAAAAGAAAATGTTGCCGTTACTCAACCGTGTGGGTAGCTGCGCAAGGTCGTCGGGAGCGGCAATGTTGTTAAGACGCGGTAACTCTTTGCAGCCGCTGCTCCACACGCTAACGGTAGCGGGGTTGCTAAATCCCCACCCCTTAAGCATACTTGCAGTGAGTTTGTATACGCCTGTTTTTTTTACGCGTAACTTTACCCATTTGCCGCTGCTGAGCACGGAGTTGGATGCTTCCACTGCCTTGGGACGAACGGAGCGTAGCAGGGTGGAGGCTGCCGCACTGCCGGGGGCGTCGGAGAATGACAGGCTGAATGCTGTAATACGCTCAACTTGTCCATTGGCATTTTTACGTATAGGCAGCAGGGTAACACGGAGTTTTGTCGTTCCTCGCTCGTGCACCACTTCCTGCGTTAGCTGAAAATCGGAGGCAATGGCTACGTTTTTCAGCTTGCTTAATTCGCCGGAAGGGACGGGCTCGCTGCTGTACCACTCCAATTTCGCTGAGCGCGAGGTGGAAAAAAACTCGGTATACAACGGTAGCTGCTGCGCATCGGGTGATGATCCGTAAAAGTGCAGGCGGGGGTAGCGTGCGCTACGCGCGGTGGCAGAGGTGTCTTTGTCAAACCATTGTAGCGTACGGGTATGTAGGGTTTGCGCTTGTGCTAAACCAAAAAACAGTGTAGAGAAAAATATAAGAAGTGACTTTTTCATTCTTTTTAAGATAGAAAAGAACCTGCAAGATAAGCATTTTTCTACCTTTGTCGATTAGCATGGTGGTTAAATTTTTTCATAAACAGCTGGTTGTCGGGCTTGCTTTGGTATGTAGCGTATGCGGTGCGTATGCTCAGGATGTGAGTTTTAGTCAACCATACTCCACACCGCTATATCTTAATCCCGCATACTCAGGGGTAGAGAAATTTTCGCGCATAGGTGCTTCGTTTCGTTATCAATGGGCGCAGTTGGGCGACCCCTATACCTCCTATTCGTTTTATGCCGACCACTATTTTTCTGATTATAAAAGCGGGGTGGGATTCAGCGCTGTGAGCGATCGTCAAGCGGGTGGTGGCGTGGTGCAATCGAATTTCGGAGCTTCCTATGCCTACAACCTCCACGTAGCCGAAAAAACGTTTATTCGTTTTGGTATTCAGGCGCTGCTTGGTATGACATCCACTAACGCTGAGAAGTTGGTGTTTTCTGACATGCTGGGGCTCAACGGAGGGGTTGTTGCTTCGGAGCCTTACGCCTCAGAGCAGCGCGTCTATTTTGACATGGCGCTTGGTAGCGTCTTCTCTTACGACTTCTTGTTTGCAGGAGTGGCTTTACACCACCTTAGAGGTAGCCCCTCAGTGGATTTGCTGGGGCAGAGTATAACCGTGCCGCGTAAGCTTACTTTGCATGGTGGCTGTAATATTCCTGTTGGCTCTTCCGGTTCGCAAACGAGCGCTCGCTACCGTAGCACACCGGTGGAGTTGCTAACCATATCCCCAAGTGTAATTTTCTGTTGGCAAGGAATATACAAGTCGTATTCGGTGGGCTCATACGCGCATGCTAAAGGCTTTTCAGTGGGATTTTTTTACAAGTCGGATTTTGGCTCATCAAGCAACTTCTTTTCTACTTGTGCCGGCTATACATCTGATTTGCTCAGCCTGATGTACTCATTTGATTTTGGGGTGCTGAGCAGCGAAACTAAAGCATACAATCCTAACACGCATGAAGTTTCGCTTATATTTAAAATAAAATCGCGTAATGGAAATGCTTATAGGCAAGAGGGGAGCCGTTCTAACGAAGGTTGGAACATGCCTATACTTTAACTATTTATAACAAAAAATGGGAGTTTCCAAGAGTGCTCAAGCGCAAAATAAGCCGTAACTTTGATGTTTATGTAATGGCGCCGGTGGTTGGAAGTGGCTTTTAATTATGGCGCAGAATTACAGGAAATACAAAGTAAATTTTAGATATAGCTATGAAATTGTACCTAAGGTTAATAGTTATTGCAGTTGGATTTGCCGCTGTAGGGTGTGCATCTTCAGGTCCTTCGGGTTCTGGAAATACCTCCCAAACAACCGGTTGGAAATATAATGATCCTAAGTACGGTGGTTTTGAGGTGCGCGACATGCACGATCAGCCTACAGGTCCCGGCCTAGTATTTATTCCTGGTGGAACTTTCACTATGGGGCGCGTTACGGAGGATATTGCGTATGACTGGAATAACCAACCGCGTCGTGTGAGCGTTGCTCCATACTACATTGATGCCACCGAGGTGCGCAACGTCGATTATCGTGAATATGTACACTGGTTAAGTTTTGTGTACGTTTCATATCCCGAAGTTGCACGAAAGGCGTTACCTGATACGTTGGCTTGGCGTAAACCTTTGGCATATAATGAACCCATGGTGGAGTACTATTTTAGATTGGCCTCGTTTAACGAATATCCCGTAGTGGGTGTTTCGTGGACACAGGCTAACGAGTACTGTTCGTGGCGTACCGACCGAGTTAATGAAATGGCGCTTATTCGTGCCGGTGTTTTAGATCTCAATGTCTTAGACCAAAAGGATGCTAACAGTTTCAATACGGATGCTTATTTGGCAGGTGAATATACAGGGAAAGTAAAGCGCAACTTGAATGATCTTACGGGGCGTAGCCCGGAGGGCCGTCGCGTTGGCTATGGGGATGGGATTCTCTTTCCAAAGTATCGTCTCCCAACCGAGGCTGAGTGGGAGTATGCAGCTTCAGCAGTTGTGGGTGACCCCAAAAGCGGACTACAGAATGACCGAGGCGTCTACCCGTGGAAGGGAAACCGTGTACGTAAAACAGATGGCTCGGATAAAGGTAGGCTTATGGCTAACTTCCAAAGAGGGCGTGGAGACTTGATGGGCGTTGCGGGAGCAGGTGATGCTACAGCGATTATGCCCATGCCAGTTACCTCATTTTGGCCCAACGACTTTGGCCTGTACTGCATGGCTGGTAATGTTAACGAGTGGGTACTCGACGTTTACCGTGCGCTCTCCTTTGAGGACCTTGAAGATGCTCGTCCGTTCCGCGGTAATATATATACCAATGTGGCGCTTGATGAAAATGGTCGTCCACAAAAAGATAGCTTAGGAAAAATTAAGCGCGACACGGTAGGATATGTGGGAAATCGCCCCAATTATATGTTGGGAGATAATCGTAACTATCTTGATGGCGATATGATTTCGGCTGTAAATAGCGAGTTAAATATGGAAAAAAAGGAGGAGCATGCCAACTCAAGTAAGATGTACTACCAAGGTAAAGGCGAGAATAATCAAGGTATGACCAGCCTGGTAAATGAGCGTTCTCGTGTATACAAAGGGGGTTCGTTTTTGGATAGAGCTTACTGGTTGAGCCCCGGTACACGTCGATTCCTCGATGAAACACAAGCAAAAGAAGACCTCGGTTTTCGCTGCGCTATGGATTGCTTGGGTGCTGCCGAAGTAAAAAAATAACGCTGATAAAGTAAGATTATTTTAAGCGGTTCAAAACTTTGAACCGCTTTTTTTAATAGAAAATAAAATGATGAGCATAGCACAGCTGCACGAAATCTTTTTGAAGTCAACAGGCATAAGTACCGATAGCCGCAAAGTATTTGAAGGTTGTCTATTTTTTGCCCTAAAGGGCGATAGCTTCAATGGTAACAAGTATGCAACCGAAGCTTTGAAGCAAGGTGCTGCCTATGCTGTGGTGGATGAGGAGGTGTTAACGCCTGCCGATAAGTTGCTGCGCGTAGAAAATGTATTGAAAGCACTACAGGATTTAGCAACGTTTCATCGCCGCTACCTGGGCATGCCCATACTTGCCATTACAGGTACTAACGGAAAGACCACCACTAAAGAGTTAGTAGCAGCGGTTTTAAAACAAAAATTCAACACGGTGGCCACGCAAGGCAACCTCAATAACCATATAGGTGTTCCGCTGACGTTACTCAGTATGAATAAGAATACGCAGGTGGGTGTAGTGGAAATGGGTGCCAGCCATCCGCATGAAATTGCCGATTTGTGTACCATTGCTGAACCTAACGCAGGGCTGATAACCAATGTGGGAAAAGGACATCTTGAGGGCTTTGGTTCGTTTGAAGGTGTGAAAAAAACAAAGGCGGAATTGTACGATTATCTTGTAAAGGCGGGGGGGCAAATATTTGTATGGAGCGATAGCGTAGACATGCAGGAGATGTTGGTTAAACATGGTGTGATAAACGCTAAAACCTATAGCCTAAAAGAGTGTGGGGCAAGTGTGGAGCCTGAAACGGAAAGTAACCCTTTTCTTGGGCTGCGAATGGCAGATGGGGCTGTGTGGCAAACTAACTTAGTGGGTGGATACAATGCGCCTAATGTGCTTGCCGCTATTGCTGTGGGGCATCATTTTGGTGTTGAGGAAGCAAAAATTCGTGAAGCAATAGAAGGATATACGCCTCAAAATAATCGTTCGCAGCTGTTGAGAACGGCAAATAATACGCTGGTAATGGATGCTTACAATGCTAATCCAACCAGCATGGCTGCAGCTGTTACCAACTTTTCCAAAATGCATGTGGAGCATAAGTTGCCAATACTTGGCGATATGCTTGAGTTGGGGCAGGATTCGTTTGTCGAGCACAAGAAAATAGTGGAGCTGTTGAAAGCTTCAGGCTTTGTAACTGCCTATTTAGTAGGTAAAAATTTTTGTGAAGCAGCCAAAAATTCCTTATATTTGACTTTCGACAACAGCGATGTGTTGTGCGAATATTTGAAAGATGAACACCCTTGTGGTTGCACAATTCTTGTAAAAGGCTCGCGTGGTATACACCTCGAAAAAGTAAAAGAGTACTTGTAAGAGTATATTCTTCTTCTAAAAATTTTAATCCTGAAAAACTATGGATTTATCGTTTGGTAAACTTATGGGTATGCGCTACAAATCGCATCCATGGCATGGTGTGGAGCTTGGTGACGAAGCGCCTGAAATTGTTACCACATTTGTGGAGGTAGTTCCTACCGATACAGTAAAGTACGAGGTGGATAAGCTTACGGGTTACCTTAAGCTCGATCGTCCGCAAAAATTCTCGAACGTGGTTCCGGCACTTTACGGATTCCTGCCTCAAACGTATAGCGGTGACTTGGTAGCCGAATTCTGTAGGCAAAAAACCGAGCGCGCTGATATTAAAGGTGACGGTGACCCCGTGGATATTTGTATCCTAACCGAAAAGGATATTACGCACGGTGACATATTGGTGCGCGCGCGTCCCATTGGTGGCTTCCGAATGCTTGATCGAGGGGAGGCTGATGATAAAATTATAGGCGTATTGTATGATGATGCTGTGTATGGCGAGTACCACGATATCCATGATTGCCCAAAAGTGATAGTTGACCGTTTGCGTCACTACTTTTTGACCTATAAGGATATTCCCGGTGAAAAGCGTAACTGCGAGATTACGCATATATTTGGTATTGAAGAAGCGCACGAAATTATTCGTCGCGCGAAGGAGGATTATAAGGCTAAGTTTGACATCAATCAAATGTTGGGCTTGAAGTAAGTGGGAAGGTAGTGATATACAAACAAAAACTCCCGCATATTTATGCGGGAGTTTTTGTTTGTATATCACACCGAGTGAAAAAAACTATGCAACTACAGGTTCGTGGGCAATGCTTTCGGCATCTACCAATATACGTCCGCAATATTCACATACAATAATTTTCTTACTCAACTTAATGTCAACCTGACGTTGAGGTGGAATCTTGTTGAAGCAACCTCCACAGGCATCACGGCGGACGGGAACAACGGCTAAACCGTTGCGGGCGTTTGTGCGAATGCGTTGGTAAGCAGTATATAAGCGAATCTCAATTTTATCCCTAAAGGTATCCGAAGTCTTGCGCAATTCATCTTCTTCGCGCTGAGTTTCGTTTGTGATTTCCTTCAACTCCTTCTTTTTCTCCTCAAGTGATATTTTTTTATCATCCAACTGTACAGCAACCTCTTCCATTAAGCGCTTCTTGTCCTTTGCCTGAAAACCGAACTCCTTAATCTTTTTTTCACTGAGTTCAATTTCCAGCGACTGAAATTCTATTTCCTTTGAAAGAGAGTCAAACTCACGGTTGTTACGTACGTTCTTTTGTTGTTCGCTGTATTTCTTAATAAGCGCTTTTGACTCCTCAATATCATTCTTTTTCTTTAAGCCCATGCTCTCCATTTCGTGCATCTCGGCCTGCATAGCTTGAATGCGAGTTTCGAGTCCGGCAATTTCATCATCCAAATCCCGTACCTCATCTGGAAGGTCACCACGCAACTTAATAATCTTATCTATTTCGCAGTCAATGTTTTGCAGATCGTACAGCAGTCGGAGTTTGTTATCTACCGTTGTGTCAACAACCTCTTGTGTTTTGCTTTTAGCCATATTATTGCTTTTTATAAATTTGCACTGGAATGGTAAGTGTCTTTTTACAAGTAGTTTACATAATTTGTGACTACAGTGGACAAATAGGCGGCAAAGTTAGGAAATTTTTTTGTAATTACCTCGTAAAAAATGTCAACCGCGGCAATTTCACTTTCGTAGTGTCCAACATCCACTGCCACAATGCGCCCGGTGGTATTTTGCAGCTCGTGGTACTTCAAATCTCCCGTAATGTAAGCATCTGCCTCGCTCAATATAGCCTTGCTGATTAGTGAACTGCCGCTACCTCCACATACGGCTACCTTGTAAATGTTTGTCTTATTGCCTTTTGTGTATTTTATGCAGGTATTGCCAAAAGCCTGCTTTACGAGGAGCAGGAAGTCCTCGACGGGCATAGGTTGCTCCAACTCTCCCACCATGCCTAAGCCAACATCGGGTCGCTCGTTGGTGGATTGCAGTATTTCGCGATTTTTCAGTCCCAACTTATCACACATTTTTTCGCTTACACCCCCGCGCACGCTATCCAGGTTGGTGTGGGCTGCGTACAGTGCTATGTCGTGCTTTATGGCAAGTTGTACTATGCGCTCGGTGGCGGAGCTGCCGGTGATTTGTTTTAATCCGCCGAAAATAACGGGGTGGTGGGAGATAATGAGGTTTGCTTTCTTGTCTAACGCCTCGTGCATTACATCCTCCGTTACGTCAAGGCACAGTAGCGCGCCATGTGCTTCGGCTTGAGCATTGCCTACACAGAGTCCTGCGTTATCGTAACTTTCCTGATATGCTCGTGGGGCAAGCTCCTCAATGGTCGATATGATTTCGGAAATAAGCATAATTTCGTGTGTCATGTATCAGCTGCCATGTTCCCTCGCTCGATAGCTAGTGCATGGTAGCTGGTCAACTATAAAGCGGCCTTTACCTCCAGCAGCATGTTCTTAATATTAACCAGCGATTTTACAATCTCGAGGTTAATCTCTTCGTCGGTTTTTCTGTTCTTTAAACGTCTGCGCGCACCGTCAAGCGTGAGTCCTTCCTCCTTTACCAAGTGATAAATGATGCGGAAGTTGTCCACGTCTTTTTGTGTAAACATGCGGTTGCCCTTCTTGTTTTTGTGTGGCTTGATGATATCAAATTCCTTTTCCCAAAAACGTATGAGTGAGGTGTTTACGTCGAACATTTCTGCTACCTCGCCAATGCTGAAGTAGATTTTTTCGAGCTTAGGTTGCTTGTAGGGCATAGCGTTTAATTATTAGCTGTCAATTTTTAACTCTTAACTAATCGAGAGGTTGTCCTTTGTTCCCGGCAAGGGTGGTTAGCTGCTTGTATTCGTCGGGTGTTACATCCTGAAAAAAATAGTGAAGCGGGTTGACTGTTTCTCCATCCTTTTGCACCTCGTAGTGCAGGTGGGGAGCTACCGAGCGTCCGCTGCTACCCACCAAGCCGATTACGCTGCCGCGCTTTACACGATCTCCTTTTCTTACGTTAGCTCTAAGCAGATGTGCATACACTGTTTGGTAACCGTTGTCATGGTTGAGTGTAATGGTTACCCCTGTAGAGCGCATGTTGTTTTCTATGCTCTCCACGCGCGCATTGCCTGTGGCATACACGTTGTCACCCAGCGGTGCTGTGAAATCCACGCCTGAGTGCATTTTCAATACCTTGTAAAAGGGGTGAATACGCATGCCATAAGTAGCAGCCGTGCGGCGTAGGTCATTATTCATCACGGGTTGTATGCTCGGCGTGCTTTGCAGCGTGACATTACCGATGCTGGTCGCAACCATTTTTTGTGAAAATTCTGTTTGAAGCGCCACTATTTGACTTAACTTGTCAATGCCCAACTTGGTTTGCTGCGTGAGTTTTGTGTTGTTAGTTTGCTCTATAGCATCGGTGTTTACCAGTAGTTCAGCATTGGTAACTTTTGGTGGATCGCTCTCAAATATGCGTCGATAAATGTTTGCGTCGCGCTGGTTGAGATTGTCCACAACCTTTTGCAGCTGTACATACTGTCTGCTTAGTTGGCTATAGTTGCTGCTCAGCGTTTGGTTAACTTTGGCAAGGCGTCGCTCTTCCGGCGTACTGAAAAAACGGGAGAACAGCGCGTAGTAGGCAATCAGAAATAAACCGCTAACAAAAAGCCATAGCAATACCTTTCGCAGTATGCTGAGTACTGTGTGGCGAACAACGTCGAAGTCGAGCGTTTCGTGATTAAACTTGAATTTCTTGGCCATTAATAGTCTGTAGCTAATCCGGTGGTTCCTCCCGATAAAGCTTCGATAATCTTGTTGTATTCCTCAGCGGTAATATCGTTGCTGAAAAAGTTAATGGGATTTACGGCACTACCCTTGTGTAGTACCTCGTAGTGCAGGTGCGGCCCGGTAGATTTTCCGGTATTACCTAAGAGGGCTATCACATTTCCGCGCGTGACTACATCTCCTCGTTTTACCTTTATTTCCGAAAGGTGCGCATATCGCGTTTTGTAGCCAAAGCCATGATCAACTATTATCATGTTGCCGTAGCCGTGAAAGCTGTATGCTGCATCGATTACGCGACCGTTACCTGTAGCGTAGATGGGGGTGCGCATGGGGCCTGCAAAGTCAATGCCATCGTGCATTTGCTGAACGCGGTAAATAGGGTCAACGCGGTAGCCGTAAAGTGCCGAAATGCGTATGCGTGAGTCGGCAAGGTTGAGTGGCTGAATGCTGGGGATGCACTCTATCATCAACTCCTTTTGGCGTGCGTAGTCGCCTATCTCGTCGAATGATTTAGATTGAATATAAGCCTTCTTGGTGATTTTATCCATGAGCAGAGACGCCTCGGCCACAACTTTTGTTTGCGGGTTAGCCAGCAGTTTTTCGTAGCGTCCGGCACCATTCATGCCCGATTCGCGCACGGGTAGAGGAATAATATCAGCCTCAAAAATGGAGCGATATACTTTGTTATCACGCTGCAGTAATTCGGTAAGTGCGTCGTCGGTTTGGCGGAAGCGCTGCATGAGAAATTCGTACTTCATTTGCAATTCGTCATTTTGCTGCCGCATGATAACAGTACGCGGAGTTTCAAAAAAGTAGGAAAAAATGTACACGGCAGTGGTAGAAAGTGCAATACCCACCAGTAGATAAACTAGCAGTTGACGTAAGCGTACCTTGAACGGAATGTTCATGGCCTCGTACGATAGGGTCTCGTGATTATATACGTAGTGCTTTGCCAAACCTTTTGTTGCGAAAAACTTACAAATGTAGGAGTTTTTGCGCAAAAACACAAATGTTTTTAAACGCTTAACAAATGGATAGTTAGCGTATTGTGACTTGTTATTTAAAGTTGATTTTAAGATTTGTTAGCTGAGTTTTCGAAGAAGAAGGATGCTCCGCAGGGACAATTGTTGAGTGCTTATAGTTTTCTTATTTTTACTACCTTTGTCGGTTAATTATTCGCCTAGCGGCTCATGAGCTCGCTTCGCTCGGTTTGTAATATATTTATAATTTATAATTGAATATGACTTCGCAAGAAATTCGCCGCGCGTTTTTGGATTTTTTCAAATCAAAGGAGCACCTCATTGTGCCGTCAGCCCCCATGGTGGTAAAGAACGACCCCACGCTGATGTTCACCAATGCCGGTATGAACCAGTTTAAGGATTACTTTTTGGGTAACGCAACGCCCAAAAGCCGCCGCGTAGCCGATACGCAAAAATGCCTTCGCGTAAGCGGTAAGCACAACGATTTGGAGGAGGTAGGGCATGATACTTACCACCACACCATGTTTGAAATGCTGGGCAACTGGAGCTTTGGCGACTACTTTAAAAAAGAAGCCATTGCATGGGCGTGGGAGCTGCTGGTAGATGTGCTTAAAATTGACAAGGAGCGCATGTACGCTACCGTGTTTGAGGGTGATGCTGCTAACGGCATTGAGCCCGATAATGAGGCGCTGGAGCTATGGAAAAAGTTTTTGCCCGAGTCACAAATTATATACGGTAACAAGAAGGACAACTTTTGGGAAATGGGCGACACCGGTCCCTGTGGCCCCTGTACTGAGGTACACGTTGACTTGCGTAGCGATGAGGAGCGTGCGAAGGTAGACGGAGCAACGTTGGTGAACCAAGGCTTGCCCACGGTGATAGAAATTTGGAACCTGGTGTTCATTCAGTTCAACCGCAAGGCCAATGGTAGCCTTGAACAGCTGCCTGCTCAACACGTGGATACCGGCATGGGTTTTGAACGCCTATGCATGGTGCTGCAAGGCAAAACCAGCAACTACGATACTGATGTTTTTCAACCGCTTATTGGTAAAATTTCCGACCTGTGCGGTGTAAAGTATACGGCAGCAAAGGAAACGGATATCGCCATGCGCGTAATAGCCGACCACTTGCGCGCTATCAGCTTCAGCATTGCCGATGGGCAGCTGCCCAGCAACGTAAAAGCGGGTTACGTAATTCGCCGTATTCTGCGCCGTGCCGTGCGCTACGGCTTCACCTTCCTCAACTTTAAGGAACCGTTTATTTGCAAGTTAGTACCCACGTTGGTTGAGCAAATGGGCGAAATGTTCCCCGAGTTGAAGTCGCAGCAGTCGCTGATTGAAAAGGTGATTAACGAGGAGGAATCAACTTTTTTGCGCACGCTCGAAATTGGTATTCGCATGCTCGATACCGAAATGGAGAAAATGCAAAAGGAGGGCAAAAAGCAAATTGACGGTAAGACCGCATTTGTGCTTTACGATACCTACGGTTTTCCCTACGACCTAACCGATTTGATGGCTCGTGAAAAGGGCTTTACGGTAGATGAAAAGGCTTTTGAAAAGGAGCTGGAAGCGCAAAAGGACCGCAGCCGTAACGCTGCATCTGTAGAAACGGGCGACTGGGAAGAGGTAAAAGGCGGCGCCGATTTTGAGTTTGTGGGTTACGATGTTTTAGAAGTAAAAACTAATATTGCGCGCTATCGCAAAATTAAAACCAAGGGCAAAGAGCAGTATCAGGTGGTGCTTGAGCGCACACCGTTTTATGGTGAGAGTGGGGGACAGGCAGGTGACCAAGGCTGGATTATTTCAGGAGAAGAGAAAATTGCCGTAGTTGCCACACAAAAAGATAATAACCTTACCATACATATCACTAATACGCTACCAAAGGATGTGAAGGCATCATTGACAGCGCTGGTGGATGAGCATAAGCGCACGCTTTCGGCCAACCACCATTCGGCTACTCACCTTATGCACTGTGCGTTGCGCGAGGTGTTGGGCACGCATGTGGAGCAAAAAGGTTCGCTGGTTTCACCCGATGGTTTGCGCTTTGACTTTTCGCACTTCCAAAAGGTAACCGATGAGGAAATTGTGCGCGTAGAAAAAATAGTGAACGACCTCATTCGTCGTAACGATGTGGCTGAAGACCGTCGCTCGATACCTATAGAGGAAGCCCGCAAAATGGGCGCCATGGCGCTGTTTGGCGAGAAGTATGGCGACAACGTGCGCGTAATGAAGTTCGGCAATTCAGTGGAGCTGTGCGGAGGTACACACGTAAAGGCAACAGGACAAATCGGTCTGTTCAAAATCCTGTCGGAAGGTGCAGTATCTGCAGGTGTGCGCCGTATTGAGGCGGTAACAGGTGAAAAAGCCGAGGAGTTTGTTTACACCTTGCAAGGTGTGATGAGTGAAATGAAAAACCTGTTTAATACGCCCAACCTTGTAGCCGCTATAAAGAAAACCATTACAGAGAATTCTGACCTGCAAAAGCAGGTGGAAGGCTTCATGCATGAGCGCGTAGCTACGTTGAAAAATGAGCTGCTGCAGCGTGCAAAACAGCTCGGTGCATACAAGTTGGTGGAGGTGAAGGCACCCATGCCTGCCGATGTTGTAAAGGAGTTAGCATTTCAACTGCGTGCTGCTGAGCCCAATATTGTGGTGGTGGCGGGAAGTGCTTATGAGGGCAAGCCGCTTTTGGCGCTTATGCTGGCCGACGAGTTGGTGAAAAAAGGTCTCAATGCCTCAAATATAGTGCGCGAAGCCGCCAAGGAAATGGGTGGAAGTGGTGGAGGTCAGCCATTTTATGCTACGGCAGGTGGTAAAAACGTGGATGGGCTCAATGCCGCCTTCGATAAAATGATGGCATTGGTGCTTGAAAAAGTAGAATAATTTTTTTGTGTACATAAACGCTTTTCCTAGTGTACATTGGCTTTTGAGCGTTTTTGTGATTAATGTTTATTAACCAAAATATAAAATAACTTGACCCATATAGCCCTATATTTGTAATGCGCGAAAGCGCAATAGAGTTTTTTCATAGGTTAAGTTTTAGGTTAGATGGCCCCCTTTACGTGTACTGGGGGCTTTTTTTGTGCCCAATGATAATTTCTTGTTGATAATTACCCTCCCATTTTAACCCTTTATGCAAAATTACCCGATACCTTTGCCCCTGATATCGGTTCCCAAAACATTGCCTGTCGGGCAATAGGGATTAAAAGGGAATCCTGTGTAAATCAGGAACTATCCCCGTAGCTGTAAGTTTCATAAAACAAGGGAGTACCTCTTTCTGCCACTGTTGCGCTTAAGCGTAATGGGAAGGCACTCTCCCTGAAACAAGTCAGAAGACCTGCCATATCGAAATTTGAGCCGGAGCTTTCGGGTGAAGAGCGGCAGGGCAGGTTTTCAGCACATCCTTTCGTGTAAAATCTTCTCTTATCTCTTTCCGTATTCTTTTGCGCTTGATAAAGTGCTTTGATGTTGTGCGCTGTCACCCTGAGCTTGTCGAAGGGGGTGTTGGCCAAACGCCGCACGCTTCGACAGGCTCAGCATGACAACCCGCATGTTGTGCAGAATGAAAAATTAATTTATAATCTGAAGAATATATGGAAACATTTATTGTGAAAAGAGATGGAGGTCGAGAGCCTTTCTCCATTGAAAAAATTCAAAACGCTATTGCAAAAGCCTTCCTGTCTGTGGGTAGTTTTGCCACGCAGGACGCACTTACCGAAATACTGAGCCGCGTGAGCATTGCCGGAGGTACGACGGTGGAGGATATTCAGAATCAAGTGGAGACGGCGCTGATGGCGGAGCGTTACTACGCCGTGGCAAAAGCCTACATGCTGTATAGGCAAAAGCACACTGAGGATAGAGAGGTGAAGGAGAAGTTGAACTTTTTGATGGAGTACTGCGATGCCTCCAATGCTGCCTCGGGGAGTAAGTATGATGCCAACGCCAACGTGGAAAATAAAAATATGGCAACGCTCATTGGCGAGCTGCCCAAGTCGAACTTCATACGCCTGAATCGTCGCATGCTTACCGACAGGCTGAAGGAAATGTACGGCAAGGAATTTTCCGATAGGTACCTTGAGCTGCTCAACAACCACTTCATTTACAAAAACGACGAAACCAGCCTTGCTAACTACTGCGCCAGCATCACCATGTACCCGTGGCTGATTGGTGGAACTATTTCCATAGGCGGCAACTCAAAAGCGCCCACCAACCTCAAGTCGTTTTGCGGCGGCTTTGTCAACATGGTATTCATGGTGTCGAGCATGTTGAGTGGCGCCTGTGCCACTCCCGAATTTTTGATGTACATGAGCTACTTTGTTGGCTTGGAATATGGTGAGGACTACTACAAGTATGCTGATAAAGTGGTGGATTTATCGAAGAAACAGCGCACGCTGGATAAGGTGATAACCGATTGCTTTGAGCAGGTCGTGTACTCCATTAATCAGCCTACGGGTGCGCGCAACTTTCAGGCGGTATTTTGGAACATATCCTACTACGATAAGTACTACTTCGAAAGCCTGTTCGAGCACTTTGTTTTCCCCGACGGTTCACGCCCCAACTGGGAGGCGCTTAGCTGGTTGCAGAAGCGCTTCATGAGGTGGTTCAACGCCGAGCGTTTGCGTACGGTGCTTACTTTCCCCGTGGAAACGATGGCGCTGCTTACCGCGGATGGCGACACAAAGGATAAGGAGTATGGCGATTTTACCGCGGAGATGTATGCCGCAGGTCATTCGTTCTTTACCTATATGAGCGATAATGCTGACTCGTTGAGCAGCTGCTGTCGCCTGCGCAACGAAATACAGGATAATGGGTTCAGCTATACGCTGGGCGCGGGTGGCGTTTCTACGGGATCAAAAAGCGTGCTGACCATTAACCTCAACCGATGTATACAGTACGCTGTGCAAAAGGGAATGCCGTATCAGGTTTTTCTGGAGGAGGTGGTGGACTTGGTACACAAAGTGCAGCTGGCGTACAACGAAAACTTGAAGTACATGCACTCCAAAGGCATGCTGCCGCTGTTTGACGCGGGTTACATAAATATGAGCAGGCAGTATCTCACCATTGGCGTAAACGGCTTGGTAGAGGCAGCAGAATTTTTGGGCATTGCCATAAACGATAATCCCGATTACGAAAAGTTTACGCAGCAGATACTCGGCACCGTTGAGCGATACAATAAGCGTTATCGTACCCAAGATGTGATGTTCAACTGCGAAATGATTCCCGCCGAAAATGTAGGCGTAAAGCATGCCAAGTGGGATAGGCGCAGCGGCTACAAGGTGAACCGCGATTGCTACAACAGCTACTTTTACGTAGTAGAGGATACCAGCCTTAACATTGTAGATAAATTCCGCCTTCACGGTCGCAAGTACATTGAGCACCTTACAGGCGGCTCGGCGCTGCACCTTAACCTTGAGGAGCATTTGAGCAAGGAGCAGTACCGCCAGCTGCTGCGCGTGTCAACGCAGGAGGGTTGCAACTATTTCACATTTAATATTCCCAACATGGTGTGCAATGATTGCGGACACATAGATAAGCACAACCTTAAGGAGTGTCCAAAATGTAAGAGCAAAAACCTGGATTACCTGACGCGCGTGATTGGCTACATGAAGCGCGTGAGCAACTTCTCGCAACCGCGGCAGCAGGAGGCCGCACGTCGTCATTATGCTGCGGTATGTTAGCCACGATATAGTTTTTCAGGAAGTACCCAACGAAACCACGCTGGCGCTGAATATATCCGGTTGCCCGAATGGTTGTAGGGGGTGTCATAGCCCACATTTACAAAAGAATGTGGGCGAGCCACTCACTTGCGATGTGCTTGCGGAGCTGCTGCGCACGTATGGCAGTGCTATAACCTGCGTGTGCTTTATGGGTGGCGATGCCGCGCCCCATGAAGTGCAGCGCATGGCTGCCTTTGTGCGTAGCGCAACTAATGAAAATTTGAAAGTGGCGTGGTATTCGGGTAGGAGTACCATGCCTGCAGGTTGCTTAGCGCACAACTTTGACTACATAAAGTTGGGGCCCTATGTGGAGGCTTTAGGAGGGCTACAAAGTGCAAACTCCAACCAACGTTTTTACAAAATAGAAGCGGGGAAAATGGTGGACGCTACCAGTATGTTTTGCAAAAAGTAGGATGGAGCGAAGTTAAAAAAACAGCTCGCACAAAAACACCTCTTTATTCCCCACGCCATCGGTGGCGGTGAAGGTAACCGTGTGCTGCGTTCCTGTTTTTACCCGCGTGGGGTCAACCTCGTAGGTCATTTGGTCGTTCATCACATTGTACTCAAATAGCGCCCATTCACCGTCAATGTGCCCGGCGTACGATTTTAATCCGCTAAGGCTATCCTTCACCTTAAACGTAATGCGTTTTTGATTGGCGCCAAGACGTGACCCCGGCACAAAATTTACAGGCGTAATTTGAGGCGCTATTGTATCAAGTTCTACAAAAAAGTAACCCCAGCTGCGCGTGTTGGCGGTGAAGTAGGGCATTTGATACGTTGTATTTAGCGCGTCCTTTTGTCCTTTTTTATCCATGCAAACTATGGTTGCCTTGCTGCGCAAATCTTCGGGTATGCTGGCCTTAATGCTTACGCTTACCGCGCGATGTGGCGGTGTAGCAGGTTGCTTTACCAAAAATACGGGTGATGCGCTACCGTAGGCAGGGCCTAAAGTTTGTAGTTCAAATACGCTTGGTTCGTACAGCGCTCCCGAGGGTAGGGTGAACTTGCCCCCGGCAACCTCGTAGGTGTTGCTCTTATTCCAATTCGCAATATTTTGCCCTTTCAGCAGCTGCGTTTTTGACGACGACAGCTTATCCGTACCCTTTGTCCAAAAGTTGAGTTGTGATGTATTTCCCGCGTCATCGGTTAGGATAATATTTACCTTAGCCACCTCATTTCTATTAAGGGAAATAATTCCCTGATTTTTTACGGCACGATAAATACTTAGCTTATTGCCGGGTGCTACATACAGCCTCACAAACTTGCTGGCGGATTTATTAAAGTCTGTCATGGCATTCACGTAGCGCGTTTCGTCAAAGCTAAACTTGTCCATGTTGTACGAAAAAATAAGCGAATCGTTGAGGCGCATCTCGCAGCGGCTCACGCCGTAAATGTTTTTTGATCCGTCCATCTGGTCGCGCATGTTAAGGCCAAAGTAGGCAGGCGTGGGTATGTTGATAGTATCCTTTCCCAAACGGAGCATCCCTTTTTGAGCGACAATAAGCGAGTACGTATTATCCTCCTTAGGCATGGCCATTCCCTGCACGGTGTCAAAACGGTAGGCAACCAGCTGGTAGGCAGTGGGTAGGGTGTTGTCGGGAATTTTGTATGTGCCGTCCTGAATAAAGTTGAGCGTCCACTGGTTGCGGTCGCGAATTTCGAAGTGCAGGTGCGGGCCGAAAGAGCGTCCGCTATTGCCCGAGTAGCCAATCAAGTCGCCCTGCTTTACAGAAAAAGTGCCAGCCTCAAGTTCGGTGTCAAGATAAAATGATTCACGCTTATACTGTTGTTTTTTTGCCCACTCCGTAACTTCAGGGGTGAAGGTGCGCAGGTGCGCGTACACCGACATGGTGTTGTTGGTATGCCATAGGTACAGCGCTTTACCATATCCGTCGGGGCGGATAACAATGCGGCCTATGTACCCATCGGCTACGGCGTATACAGGCTCCCCCTCCTTACCTTCTGTGCGAAAATCTACTCCTGAATGTAGGTGACCACCACGTAGTTCGGCAAAGTTGCCCGATATTGCCATGGGCAACTTCATGGGAGGAGTGTAGTAGGGGGTGGGTTGGGCGCTGACCTTTTGCGAAAACGAAAAGTAGATTAGAAAAAAGACAATTGACAATGAACAATTGACAATTGATAATGGAGAATGGAGAATGAGTGTGAGTTTGGAGTGCGAAAGCATTGGTCTGTCTTTTATCTTTTTTGTCTTTGTTCTTTTATCCGATTGACAGAACAAAAATAACCAATTTTCCTCCGTTTATTTCCCTTATTAATATTGTTTTGCAAAAAAAAGAATGAAGTATCGGTTGAAGTTGGCTCAATTTGAACTATCTTTGTAAAACTAGGATTCTAAGTTCACCATATTTTACGCATTCTAAGTAATGAGCGTTGAGGTTAATGATGTTTTACGCGGATTGGGCGATAAGTTCGAGCAGCTGGTTTCGCTGTTCGAAAAGGCTCGCGTAGAGCGTGATAAGGCGCAAGATGATAGAGCGCACCTTGAATCACAACGTTGCGAACAGGATAAAAAGATGGTGGAGTTGGAAGGAAAAAACAAGAGTTTGCTGGTTACTCAGGCTTTTACGGCTGCCAACGGGGGCTCGGAAGAAGCAAAAGAAAAAATTGGCAAGATTGTGCGAGAGATTGACAAGTGTATCACGCTTTTAAGTAAGTAAAAGCAGCATTTTTAATGGAAGAAAAACTCTCTATACGGGTCAACATTGCTGAGCGCTACTATCCGCTAAAGGTGGATAGGAATGATGAGGAAAAGATGCGTAAAGCAGTGAAGCTTATTAACGAAAAGGTGCTGGGTTACAAGCAGCGCCACGGTGAAAAGGATGTGCAGGATTGGCTATCGATGGCTTGTATGTACTTTGCGTTGAAAGTGGTGGAGAGTGAAGCAAACCAGGATTTAGAGGTGGCCATGGGTGGTATGCGCGACCTTGAGAAGAAGCTGTCGGAATACCTCGATTACGTGGTAGAAAAATAAACGCGACGATACACGCGTAACGTTCTTTACATAGCATTATTATCGCACAAGCTTTCAAAACACGTTGCGAAAACTAACATTTATAACTAATTGAAGCAAAAACTTAGATAACCCAAGAACAGGCCTCAACCCTTGTGGTCGCCTTTACGGCGCGGTGGACGTTCGACCTTATCAGTAGCTTCATACATTAACATTTTGGGTTTTCGTCAAACCTTTTATTGAAGGCTTGTGTTTTTTTTACGTAAAAATCAAACAATTTACTAATTCAAATATATACATAAATGTCTGTTACAGTTACAATTATTACATTTGTGGGTGCAGTCGGAGCAGGAGCTCTGGTGTCCTACTTTTTGCTGAATACCGCCACAAAGAAAAAACGTAGTAGAATAGTGAAGGAGGCTGAGCAAGAGGCCGAACTCATTAAGAAGGAGAAGATGCTACAGGCGAAGGAGAAGTTTCAGGAGTTGAAGTTGGAGCATGAGCGCAATATCAACGAGCGCAACAGCAAGGTGGTGCAGGCTGAAAGCCGTATACAACAAAAGGAGACTGCACTCAACCAGCGTATTGAAGAAGTTTCTCGCAAAAAGACCGACCTTGATAACCAACGTGAAAGCCTAAACCAGCAGATGGAGGCGACTAAGTCGCGAATGGAAGAGTTGGATAAGGTTCGCCGTCAGCATATTGAGAAATTGGAGACGATTGCGAACATGTCTGCCGAGGATGCCAAGAATACGTTGATGGAGAACATGAAGGCCGAGGCCAGAACGCAGGCCATGTCCTACATTAACGAAACGGTAGATGAGGCTAAAATGACCGCCGGTAAGGAAGCTAAGCGCATTGTACTTCAAACTATTCAGCGTGTAGCCACGGAGGCCGCTATTGAAAACTCGGTAACCGTTTTTCACATTGAAAGTGATGAGGTAAAGGGTCGTATTATTGGTCGCGAGGGTCGTAATATTCGTGCCCTTGAAGCTGCTACAGGTATGGAGATTGTGGTGGATGACACCCCTGAATCCATTCTTATTTCGGGCTTTGACCCCGTACGTCGTGAAATAGCTCGCTTGTCATTGCACCAGTTGGTAACCGACGGGCGTATTCACCCAGCTCGTATTGAGGAGGTAGTAGCAAAGGTTACTGCGCAGGTAGAGGAAGAAATTATTGAAACGGGTAAGCGCACCACCATCGACATGGGTGTACACGGTTTACATCCCGAACTAATAAGGCTGATAGGCAGCATGCGCTACCGTTCGTCATACGGACAAAATCTGCTGCAGCACGCGCGCGAGGTGGCTAACCTCAGCTCTATTATGGCCACGGAACTTGGTTTGAACGCTAAGCTTGCTAAACGCGCCGGACTGCTGCACGATATAGGTAAGGTTTCAACCGAAGACCCTGAATTGCCGCACGCTATACTTGGTATGCGCTTGGCTGAAAAGTACAAGGAAAGACCCGAAATTTGCAATGCCATTGGCGCGCACCACGAGGAAGTTGAAATGACTTCGCTGATTGCTCCCATTGTGCAGGTGTGTGACGCTATTTCAGGTGCCCGCCCCGGTGCTCGTCGCGAGGTGGTGGACTCATACCTAAAGCGCTTGAAGGACTTGGAAGACCTTGCGTTGTCATACCCCGGTGTGGTGAAAACCTACGCTATTCAAGCCGGTCGTGAGCTGCGCGTAATTGTGGGTAGCGATAAGGTGAGCGATCAGGAGGCGGAAACAATCTCAATGGAGGTGGCCAAGAAAATTCAGGATGAGATGACTTATCCCGGCCAAGTGAAGATTACTGTAATTCGCGAAACCAGAGCGGTTAACTACGCAAAATAGTAGCACTTTTAAGTGCATCCGTGTTACGCAGCGAGAAGGTAATGTCACTTGTGCAAAGTGCCATGCTTCTCGCTGTTTTTTGTTGTATCATTATAAGAGATTGCTTCGTCGTTCTTCCTCGCAATGACGTGGCCTCGGAGCGTCATTGCGAGGAAGAGGAACGAGACCGAAGCAATCTCATGAAAAAATAATATATACTCTAATGCTAAACTTTTCCTTCACCCTTTCCGATAGCGTACTGCTGATAATAGCCGTACTATTATTTTTGAGCGTGATTGCCAGCAAGACGTCCTACCGCGTGGGTGTCCCCACACTATTTTTCTTTATGGTAATAGGCATGTTGGCAGGCAGCGAGGGCATAGGGGGTATAGAGTTTGATAACGCTCAAATAGCCCAGTTTATTGGCGTTATCGCGCTTAACTTTATTCTATTTTTCGGCGGTTTCGATACCAACTTTAAGGAGGTACGTCCTGTGATAAAAGCGGGTGCGTTGCTTTCGGTTTTTGGGGTACTCTTTACTGCTATATTCTTGGGAACATTTGTATGGCTTATTGTCCCCGGATTTACCTTTGTGGAGGGCATGCTGCTGGGCTCCATAGTGTCGTCGACTGATGCAGCAGCGGTATTTGCTGTGCTGCGCTCACGCAACATGGGGTTGCGTGGCGGGTTGCGTCCCATGTTGGAGTTTGAGAGTGGAAGCAACGATCCTATGGCATACTTACTTACCATTACATTTTTGAACATGGCAATGAATCCCGGCGAAAGCCTGTGGGCTGAAGTCCCTATGTTTGTAGTGCAAATGGTGGTGGGTGTGGCAATGGGTTTAGCTATGGGATGGGTGAGTAAGCGCATTATCAACCGCATTCGCTTGGAGTACGATGCATTGTATGCTGTGCTGGTCATAGCGCTCATGTTTTTTACCTATTCGGCAACGGGCATGGTAAAGGGCAACGGATTCTTGGCGGTGTACGTATGCGCGCTTTATTTAGGTAACCAAAAGTTGATTCACAAAAAAACCATTGCAAAAATTTTCGATGGGCTTGCGTGGATCATGCAAATCACCATTTTCATAGTATTAGGCTTGCTGGTATTTCCCAGCAAAATTGTGCCTATTATCGGCATTGGGTTGGCAATCTCGGCATTTCTTATGTTTGTGGCACGTCCGCTGAGCGTATTTATCAGCCTGTTGCCACTTAAGATGCCGTTTAACCGCCAGCTGTTTATATCGTGGGTGGGGCTTAAGGGCGCCGTTCCTATTGTATTTGCCACCTATCCGCTGGTGGCGGGGTTGGATAAAGCTGATATGATGTTCAACATCGTTTTCTTTATCTCGGCAACTTCAGTGTTGATACAGGGTACTACGTTGTCGCGTGTGGCGAAATTATTCGGCGTGTCGCAGCCGTTCAGGAAAACACGAAATATCTCCATTGATATTGAAGTTGGCGACCATGAGGATGTGAAGTCGAAGTTTGCTCAGGTGGTGCTGCCAAAGGGGTCAAGTGCCGTAGGTACTTCCTTGGTGGAATTAGGATTTCCAAAGAAGGCAGTGATATCGCTTATTATTCGAGGAAGCAAATATATTACGCCTTACGGTTCTACCATTCTTGAGGCGCACGATAAGTTACTTGTGGTAGCTGAGGATGCTACAAGCATGGCGAATGCGTTGGATAAGTTGGAGGCAAGGGAGCAGATAGATTTAATATCGTAAAGGCCTTGAAACAGAATACAACCCTTTTCGTCAACAAACTCAAACAGTACGGCTACATCCCCGATGAGATAGCAAAGGAACTCGATTCGAAGGCTCAAACCATTTCTAAAAAGAAAGGTAGTTACATCATCAAGGAAGGGCAGGTTGTTACGAGTGTTTTTGTTATTGAAAAAGGATTAATACGCTCTTTCTATAAAAAGGAAGAGCAGGAAATTACGATATGGTTTGGGTATGAAGGCTTGCCTTTTTCCGCCAGTCCTTCGGCTTTTAGTACCAAGCCATCTCGTGAGACTATTCAATGTTTGGAAGATTGTATATTTCAATATATTCCGGGTAAAGAGTTGGAAGAGTTGTATCAAAAATATAAAGAAGTAAATACTGTTGGCAGGAAGCTCATTGAGGAATACTGCGACATGTTGATAGAACGGAATTACGCCTTTCAAACCAAATCTGCCGAAGACCGCTACAAAGATCTCATCAAGTATGAACCTGAAATAATCAAGCGGGTCCCCCTAGGTTATATCGCTTCCTACTTAGGTATTTCTCCCGAAACCTTAAGCCGTGTAAGAAAGAAATGATTTTTTGACTTTTGTCAAATTTGCTCGTTTAATTGCGCTTTACCTTTGCATCAAATTAAAAAAGGTAAAGCATGCATTACGTGTATTTAGGTTTAGCCATCCTGTTTGAAGTTGCAGGTTCAAGTTTTATAAAAGCATCCAACGGATTTTCAAAACTACTGCCTACCCTTGTAGTAGCTGTAGCCTATCTCGTCTGTTTTTATTTCCTCTCCCTTTCACTGAAAACCATTCCGCTTGGTACCGCTTATGCCATTTGGGGTGGGGCGGGTATTGTCCTAACTACTTTGGTTCCCGTGTTCGTGTTTAAACAAGCAATTGATATTCCTGCCATCATTGGTATCACATTGATTGTCGGTGGCGTATTCATTATCAATTTCTTTTCAAAAACAACAATACATTAAAATATTATGAAAACGAAAAATATAAAAGCATATGGCACCGAGGCTGCCACAGAGCCTTTGAAATTGATGACTATCCCGCGCAGAGGTCTCACGGGACACGATATTGAGATTGAAACTCTGTACTGCGGTATTTGTCATTCGGATTTGGTGGCAATAAAAAACGAACACGGATTTTCGCATTATCCCGTGGTTCCCGGCCATGAAATAGTTGGAAAAGTAACTGCTATTGGCGAAGGTGTAACCAAATTTAAAGCAGGCGACTTCGTAGCTGTAGGATGTATTACCGATAGCTGTGGCCATTGCGACCATTGCCATGAAGGGGAAGAACAGTTCTGCGAAGAAGGCTTCCAAGTCGTATTCGATTCTGCCGACCCTGCTCTGGGTGGACGTACCTATGGCGGTTTTTCCGAAAGCCTTGTGGTGGGCGAAAACTATGTACTGCACGTGCCGGATGGGGTAAACCTTGCCGCCACAGCACCGCTGCTGTGCGCAGGTATTACGGTGTATTCGCCACTCAAACATTGGAGTGCAGGCCCCGGAAAAAAGGTCGGCATTATCGGCATCGGCGGATTGGGACATGTTGCCCTAAAAATTGCGAAAGCAATGGGCGCACATGTTGTAGCATTTACCACTTCTCAATCGAAGGTGGCGGATGCAAAGGCTTTAGGTGCGGATGAGGTGGTAGTATCCACCGACGAGCATCAAATGAGCGAGCAAAGCAAGTTCGACATTATTATCGACACGGTGTCGGGTAACCATGATGTAAACAGCTATCTGCATATGCTGAAAGCGGACGGGGCGTTGATTATGGTCGGACTTCCGATCAAACCGCTTGAAGTGTATGCCATCAGTTTAGTCCACGGTCGTAAAAGTTTGGCGGGTTCAAATATCGGCGGTATTCGGGAAACACAGGAAATGCTTGACTTCTGCGCCAAGCACAGCATTACTGCCGACATTGAACTCATCAATATTCAGCAGATAAATGAAGCCTTTGAGCGCTTGGAACGAAACGATGTGAAATACCGCATTGTGATTGATATGGCTTCGTTGAAGAACTACTAAAATCCGCCTACCTCCATTACCACTTTAGCAGCGGCTTCGGAAGGCATCATCCCCAGCGGCTTTAGCTTTGCCAACTCATGGCGCGCTTCTATCACCTGTTCTTTTCTAAAGGCTTCGCTTTCCCATATCTCCAATGCTTTGGCGGCAATGAGGTCGGCACGGCAGCTGTTGGTGGTAAATTCGGGAATAATTTCGCGACCGGCTAAAATATTGATGAGGTTAGCAAGTTTTATTTTTACCAAGAGGTTGGCTAAAAAGTTGGTGAACTTGCTAAACGTATATGCTATGAGGTGCGGTGTTCCACATGCTGTGAGTTCCAGCGATACCGTCCCCGATTTGGCAATAGCAGCCTTGGATGCGGTGAACGCGCTGTAGCGAGATTGCTGTCCGTATACAATGGTGTGCGGAATCTGCAGCTTATCAAAGTACATTTTTACCTCGTCGGCCATAGCCTCTACCGTAGGAATCACGAGGTGAATGTTGGTGTGTTTTTCGGTGATAATGCGCAACGCGTCCACAAAAATGGGAGCAATGCGCGATACCTCGCTATGGCGGCTACCCGGCAGCACGCATAGTATCTCACGGTCGGGTGAAATATTATGCAGCTTGCGGAAGCTAACGCTGTCATCAGTAACATTGGCTGTGCTTTCAATTACGGGGTGACCTACAAAATTACACTTGAGTCCATATTTTTCGAAGAGTTGAGGTTCGAAGGGCAGCAGCGTCATCAGGCGGTCAACGATCTTTGGAACCTTCTTCGCACGTCCCTTTTTCCACGCCCACACCTGCGGTGCCACGTAGTGTACCTTGGGTATGGTTACGCCTTCCTTCTTTAACTTTTTCAGTACGCTATCCACAAATCCCCAGCTGTCGATGGTAACAATTACATCAGGCTGTACGCGCTTTATATCATCCACCGTTTGTCGAATACGACGCAGGATAAGGCGTAGGCGAGGCAGCACCTCCACCAGACCCATTACCGAAATTTCGGCAATATTGAAAAGACTTTTCAACCCGTTTTCCTGCATCAGCTCACCGCCCACGCCCGCAAATTCAACATTGGGGTATTGCTTACGCAGCGCAGCCATAAGGCGACCGCCGAGTAAATCACCGGACGGCTCACCGGCTATGAGGTACACACGTTTTGTGGAAGACATTTTGAATGAAAAAATAAACCCTAACAGGGGCTCTAAGCCCTGTTAGGGTCATGGTTAAATCACTACTGTACTTTTACGCCGATAATAAAAATACCAGCTTCGTCGGCCATACGGATTACTTCATCTTTTTCAATGAGAAGAATACCACCGGCTTCAACGGCAATACCGCTCATGCCGTACTTTTTGAGTTGCTCAATAGTTTGGCGACCCATAGCCGGCATGTCGGTGCGCACCTCCTGTCCGGGCTTCTTAATTTTCACCATTACGGGACCTTTACCATCGCGCTTAACGCTTGCTGCACGCGACAGCATGGCATCGGTACCCTCAACGGCTTCCACCGCCAGCACCATGCCTTCCTGTACCACTACGGCCTGACCTACGTCAACTGCACCGAGGGCCTTGGCTACCTCTATACCGCGTTCAATATCAGCCATGTCGTCTTTCGTGGGTTTTACCTTGCCGTAAATACCATCGGCAAACAACATTTCAGGCACTACATCCTCAATGCCTACCAGCTTGAAGCCGTAGTTTTCCACTTCCTTTATTACGGAGCGGAAAAGGCTGTCGTCGTTGAGCGTCTTGAATGAAATTTTTGCAATCAGCTTCACGCCCTCCCAGTCGGGAATAATTTCCTTGAGTGACGGGCGCTTGATGCCGCCGGCCATAACAATTTCCTCCACCTTATTTTCGCGGAAAAATTTCAGGATTTTTCCTACTTCGCCCATGCGGGCAAAAATATGGGGAACACCCTCTACCGTTTTTTCGGTGGCAAAAGGTTCGAGTCCTACTACAAAAATTTCAATGCCTTTTTCTTTGCAGTGCTTTACAATCTCAATGGGCATTTGGCCATTCCCGGCCAGCATCCCTAATTTTTTGATTTCCATACGTAGTCGTCTTTATCATTATTAAATAACAAAGCCAAGATACAAAATCTTGGCTTTCGTTGGTTTATTCAACCCATTTTTTTACGTCGTCAGCACTGGGGTTTTGCAGCCCCATCTTGTGCTTTTTGTTCATACCGCACAGGTCGTTAAATAGTTTGCCCGGTGCGATTTTTTTCATGGATTCTATAGTAAGGTATCCCATTTTCTGAATTACGGGAACCCATTCGGCGGGAACTCCCAAGGTGAGGAACTTTTCGTCGTCATCCTTTACCACCTTCTTCTCGGGGCGCATTTGCGGGAATAGTAGCACATCCTGTATTGAGTGCGCGTTGGTCATAATCATAGACAAGCGGTCGATACCCATGCCGAGACCTGCGGTAGGCGGCATGCCGTATTCAATGGCGCGCAGGAAGTCCTCGTCTAGCAGCATAGCCTCCTCGTCACCACGCTTAGCCAGCAGCAGCTGCTCCTCAAAGCGGTTGCGCTGGTCAATGGGGTCGTTGAGCTCGCTGTAAGCGTTGCAAATTTCCTTGCCGTTGCAAATAGCCTCAAAGCGTTCTACCAAGCCGGGTACCGAACGGTGCTTCTTTGCCAGCGGCGACATCTCCTCGGGGTAATCGGTAATAAAGGTAGGCTGTATGAGTTTTGCCTCGCAGCATTCGCCAAAAATTTCGTCGATGAGCTTACCCTTACCCATGGTATCGTTGAGTTCTACGCCAAACTTCTTTGCGGTTTCGCGCAACTCGGGTTCTTCCATTTTTGAAATATCAACGCCTGTAAAGTGTTGTATGGCTTCAAACATGGTGAAACGCTTCCATGGGCGCTTAAAGCTAACCATATTTTCACCAACCTTTACATCGGTAGTACCGTGCAGGTCAATGGCAATTCTTTCTACCATAGCCTCTACGCAATCCATCATCCAGTTGTAGTCCTTATAGGCTACGTACATTTCCATTTGGGTGAACTCGGGGTTGTGGAAGCGGTCCATACCCTCGTTGCGGAAGTCCTTGGCAAACTCGTACACACCATCGAACCCGCCCACGATAAGCCTTTTTAGGTACAGTTCGTTGGCAATACGCAGGTACAGCGTCATATCCAGCGTGTTGTGGTGCGTTTTGAACGGACGTGCCGCAGCGCCGCCGTACAGCGGTTGTAGTATAGGCGTTTCCACCTCAAGCAGCCCTTGCTCGTTGAGGAAGTTGCGCATAGAGTTAATCAGCTTGCTGCGCATAACGAATGCTTCGCGCACGTGCGGGTTCACTATCAAGTCCACGTAGCGTTCGCGGTAACGCTTTTCAGGGTCGGTAAAAGCGTCGAATGTTTGTCCGTCCTTTTCCTTTACTATAGGTAGCGGCTTAATAGACTTAGCCAGCAACTTCAATTCCTTAGCGTGGAGAGAAAGTTCGCCTGTTTGCGTGATGAAAGCAAAGCCCTTTACACCCACAATGTCGCCAATGTCAAGCAACTTTTTGAACAGCGTATTGTAGTTCTTCTTTTCCTCATCGTCGGCGGGGCAAATGTCGTCGCGACGCACGTACACCTGCAGGCGGCCATGCTCATCTTGCAGTTCGAAAAATGAGGCGCTACCCATAATGCGGCGGCTCATAATACGTCCGGCAATGCTCACCTCCTGAAAATTATTTTTTTCGGAAGAAAACTCCTTTGCTATTTGCGTGGTAGTAGCGTTTACGTCAAAGCCCTCGGCGGGGTAGGGGTTCACACCCATTTCGCGAATTTTGTCGAGCGACTCGCGGCGTACAATTTCCTGTTCGGATAGTTCTAAGTTATTCATATTTTAATATTCAATTGTTCAATATCCAAAATTCGCTCAAGGCGTCGTTCCTCCTCGCAATGACGAAGTGCGGAGTTACTTTTTGGCATTCGGCAACTCCAACCCGTACCCCTTCTTCGCATCTTCCTTTTTGATTAGCACGGCTACCAAAACCGATGCTATGGCGAAGCAGGTGAAAATCATCATGGGGATGGTGTAGTTGTACGAAATTGCGCCTTCGGGCGAAACGGTTTTGCAATACTTATCAAGTACTACGCCAATGAGGTAGGGTACACCCATAAGGCCAATATTCTGTGTCCAGAAAATTAAAGCATAAGCTGTACCGAGTTGTTTTTCGGGAATGATTTTTGGTACAGAAGGCCACATAGCCGAAGGTACAAGTGAGAATGCTACACCAAGCAGTATCATGAGTGATACGGCAAAAATCCAGTTGTCAATAAATGGAATTGAGAACAGCGCGTGAATACCCACTAACATTAGAGCACCAATAATCATAATAGTAGCGCCTTTACCTTTTTTGTCGTAAATGCTGCCGAAAAGTGGTGTGAGTAGTATCGTGCCAAAGGGCAGTATGCCGGGAATGGTGCCCGCCCATTCCTCGTTTACACCAAACTTATTCACCATAAGGTCGGTAGCGTACTTGAGGAAAGGGAATACACACGAGTAAAACAGCACGCAAAGTAGAGCAATGAGCCAAAAACCGTAGTTGGTAAGTACTACTTTTATGTCGGATAATTTAAATTCATCCTCGGTAGAAACTCCGGTAATCCCGGTTTCCTTGTCAAACTTTTTGTCAAGCAAGGAGTACATGAAAAAGGCAAGTAACCCTATGGTAAGTAGCACGCAACCAAATAGGATAGAGGATGAAACTCCGTTAAAGTGCTTTGCAATAGGGTTAGAAAAAATTAAGGCGCAAGCCGTACCAATACGTGCAACAGCCACTTGTAAGCCCATAGCCAGCGCCATTTCGTGACCCTTAAACCATTTTACAATGGCTTTGGTAACAGTAATACCGGCTACCTCAACGCCCACAGCAAAAGTGGCAAATCCCAGTGCTGTGTTCATTACCTGTGAATTAATTCCTAAAATAGTGCCGCCGTCAGGTGAGATGCGTAGTGAAAAGAACTGAATGCATGACCCAATAAGCATGAGAATGGTGGCCAATTTCCCTGTAAATCGAATGCCTTTTTTGTCGAGCAGTAGCCCGCCAAAGAATAGCATGAGCAAGAATACGTTGAACCAACCATAGGCGCTGTTATAGAAGCCGTAGTCGGTACTGTCCCAACCCGCTGTTTTTTCGAGCATGCCCTTGAGCGGAGCCATTGCGTCCGTCATAAAGTAGCCCGCCATCATGGTAAACGAAACGATGGCGAGTGCTGTCCAACGCGCCCATTTAGATTGACTTAGAAGTTTATTCATGGTTTGTGTTTTGTAAGCCGCAAAAATACGACTTTTTTTTCTAATTTTGTATCTTTTGTAACCTAATTAAAATCAAAGGAAATTGGAAGAATTTGGAGTAATTTTTGATATGGACGGCACCATGATAGATAACATGCCGTACCATAACGAGGCCTTTCGTGAACTGCATAAACGCTATAATATACCCATGGGTGACGATTTTTTGCCACGTACAAGCGGTAAAACCAACAACGATATTATGCCCATGATTTTTGGGGCGGATATTTCGGGGGAAAGAATCGCAGAGTTGGCGCACGAAAAAGAATCATTGTACCGCGACCTGTATCGTCCTCATTTAAAGTTGGTTAATGGATTGAGTGAGTTGCTCGAGTCGCTAAAGGCGGCGGGTATTCCCATGTGTGTAGGTTCGTCGGCACCTGACGAGAACATTGAAATGGTGCTGGACGGACTGAATATTCGCCACTACTTTAAGGCTGTGATTAACTCGTCGCAGATAAAGCAAGGTAAGCCTAATCCCGAGGTGTTTTTGAAGGCTGCCGCAGCTATGAACTTCAAGCCCGAGCAGTGCGTGGTGGTAGAGGATGCCTTGTTGGGCATTGAAGCGGCGCGCAACGCAGGCATGGCAGTCATTGCTATTTCCACTATTATGCCGGAGGCGCAGCTGCAGCATGCCGATATGGTGATAAAAGATTTCACCGAAGTGAACGTTTATACGTTTGAGAATTTGTTGAACTAACAAGATTTGCGATAGGCGACACTCGACATGGGACTTTCTTTTCGCATGTCGAAAATCGCATATCTTATTTTAATATTTTTATATGAACCTTACCATTCCCACAGGCTACGAGCCCTTGCTTGACTTGAAGCAAACCGAGCAGGCTATTAAGTTGGTGAAAGATACCTTTCAGATGTCATTGAGTTCGAATCTGTGCTTGCGTCGCGTTACGGCGCCGCTGTTTGTGTTGCGTGGTACCGGTCTTAACGACGATTTGAACGGTGTGGAGCGTGCCGTGACTTTTCCTATAAAGGATATGGGAGATGCTAAGGCTGAAATTGTACACTCGCTGGCCAAATGGAAGCGTACTGCACTTGCCGATTACGAAATAGCGCAGGGCTACGGCTTGTACACCGATATGAATGCTATTCGCGCTGACGAGGAGTTGGATAATATCCACTCCATTTACGTGGATCAGTGGGACTGGGAGCTCAACATTGCGCCTGAACAGCGCACGGTAGAGTTTTTGAAGCAAACGGTGAATAAGATTTATTCGGCGTTACTGCAAACAGAGTTTGTGGTGTACGAAACATATCCGCAAATAAAGCCTATTCTTCCAAAGGAGTTGGTATTTGTACATGCCGAGGAACTGCTGCAAATGTACCCGAACTTGTCGCCAAAAGAACGTGAGAATAAGTTTCTGGAAAAGCATCACGCGGCGTTTATTATTGGCATTGGTTGCGAGTTGAGCAACGGCGAAAAGCACGACGGTCGCGCGCCCGACTATGACGACTGGACTACTACCGGAAGTAATGGATTACCCGGCTTGAACGGCGACTTGATGCTGTGGAATCCCATTTTGAAAATAGCATTCGAAATTTCGTCAATGGGTATTCGTGTGGATAAGGAGGCAATGCTGCGCCAGCTGAAAATGACGGGAAAGGAAGACCGCAAGGAATTACTTTTCCACAAGCGCTTACTCAACGGTGAGTTGCCGTTGGCGGAGGGCGGCGGTATTGGACAGTCGCGCCTGTGCATGTTCTTTTTGCGTAAAGCGCATATAGGCGAAGTGCAAGCCAGTATTTGGTCCGATGAGATGAGGAAGAAGTGTAGAGAGAATAAAATATATTTGGTGTAGAAATATGACCCCCAACCCCCTAAAGGGGGCTGTAACCGTGGTGGGTTTGTGAAAAATGTACTACTGCCAGCAGACAGTTAATGTCATAGCCTGGGGGTAAAGAAAGAAATTATGAAAAAACTACTACTGTTATTTGTTGCTGTTGCTTTTGTAACGTACCAATTGCAAGCATGTACAAACTACATTGTGACTAAAGGTGCATCGAAAACCGGCGCGTGCATTATTTCGTATGCGGCCGATTCGCACGTACTTTATGGCGAACTGTACCATTATCCCGCAACAAAGAATGAAGCAGGTACCAAGCGTGTGGTACAGGATTGGGATAGTGGAAAAATATTGGGTGAAATCCCCGAAGTGGATGAAATCTACAACGTAGTAGGTAACATGAACGAGTACAACCTGGCCATAGGTGAAACCACCTTCGGGGGACGCGAGGAGTTGTACGATTCAACGGGTATAATAGATTACGGAAGCCTTATTTATATTGCATTGCAACGTGCTAAAACCGCGCGTGAAGCCATAAAGGTAATGACTGATTTGGTGGCAAACTACGGTTACTACTCGAGCGGTGAATCCTTCTCCATTGCCGACCCTAACGAGGTGTGGATACTCGAGTTGATAGGTAAGGGCAGCGAGATAAAGTACAATGCTAAGAAAAAGCCTTTTGCCAAAGGTGCTGTGTGGGTAGCGGTACGCATTCCCGACGGATATGTGAGCGGCCATGCCAACCAAGCGCGTATTCAAACTTTCCCGCTGGCTGATGGAAAAAAGTCTATCACCGCTTCGCAAATGAAGAAGAATTTTCCTGCAACAGCTGAGGTAGTTTACGCTGATGATGTAATTGATTTTGCCCGTGCCTGCGGTTACTACAAGGGACTTGATAAAGATTTTTCGTTTTCTGATACGTACAACCCCGTTGACTTTGGAGGCGCGCGCTTTTGCGATGCCCGCGTATGGTCATTCTTTAAGGAGGTGAATGGCGATATGATGCAGTATCTGGACTATGCTATGGGGGATAACCTAATCAACAGAATGCCGCTGTACATTAAACCCAATCGCGTTTTAGGTGTGGATGATATTGCCGCTGCCATGCGCGACCACTACGAGGGCACGCCCATGGATATGACTAAGGATGCGGGTGCAGGAGCATACGCCCTTCCGTACCGTTGGCGTCCTATGACGTGGCAGCTGGATAGTGTGAACTACATACATGAGCGTGCTACAGCTACGCAGCAAACGGGCTTTTGGTTTGTAGCGGAGTGTCGCGCACCATTTGGTGTATTTTGGTTTGGTGTTGATGATGCTTCTACCTCATGCCTCACACCCATATACAGCTGTTCAACGCGTGTACCCGAGTGCTTCTCTCAAGGTAATGGCGATATGCTGACTTATTCACCCACTGCCGCATTTTGGTTGTTCAACCGTGTTACCAATTTTGCTTACCTGCGCTACAATGCCATGAGCGCCGATATTGTTAAGGTGCAGCAGGAGTTTGAAAAGGAGTCGATGGAGCAGGTGGCTAATATGAAGTTGGTGGATGATGGCAGCGAGGTAAAAGTGCTGACTGATTACTCGGTGAGTCGCGCGGAGGAAATGATGCGCCGTTGGGTTAAGCTCGATCAGTATTTGATGGTAAAATATATTGACGGCAATATCAAAAAGGAAGATAGCGGAAAGTTTACCCGTACTTCTTATGGCAATTGCCCGAGCCCCATGCAACCGCAGCTACCCGAGCGTGAGCGCAGGGCTATTGTAAATGATAATGGCGAGGTGCTGAAGGCGAGGTAGATGTCCATTGCTTCAAAAATAATAGCGTGGTACGAAACCAACAAGCGCGACCTGCCTTGGCGTAAAACCAAAGACCCATATGCTATTTGGGTGTCGGAGGTGATACTGCAGCAAACGCGCGTGGCGCAGGGCTTGGATTACTACTACCGATTTTTGCAGGCTTTTCCCACTATGCAGGATTTGGCTTCGGCTCCCCTTGACGACGTAATGAAGGTGTGGCAGGGCTTAGGTTACTACACCCGTGCCCGCAACATGCACGTTGCAGCGCAGCAGGTGGTGAACGAGTTCGGTGGAAAATTTCCCAATACATACGAAGGCTTACGTTCTCTACATGGTGTGGGCGATTACACCGCCTCCGCCATTGGCGCTTTTGCGTTCAAAATTCCGCGCCCCGCGGTTGACGGTAACGTGTACCGCATTTGGGCACGCATATTCGGCGTATTCACTCCCATTGATACTTTGGCGGGACAAAAAGAGTTATACCAAATTGCTTCTGACCAGCTCGATAAAAAGCGTCCAGACATTTTCAATCAGGCTATAATGGATTTTGGCGGTACGCTGTGTATGCCCAAAAATCCTTTGTGCGGAGAGTGTCCTGTAAGCGATGTGTGTTATGCCCTGCGCAACCATGCAGTGGCGCAGCTGCCTGTTAAGAGTAAAAAGGTGAAAGTAACCGATCGTTACTTTTCGTACCTGATGATACGTCACAAGGACGATACCTTTATTCACCAGCGGGGCGAAAAAGATATATGGCATTCGCTGTACGAATTTCCGCTGATAGAAACCGACAAAAAAGTTTCGCCCAAGGCGCTTGAAAAGACGGCAGAGTGGAAAGAGATATTCGATAGCGTAAAACCCACCATGCTGTATGTGTCGCCAATCATGAAGCACGTGCTGAGCCACCAACATCTTTATACTCAGTTCCTGATATTGGAGGTAAAGACCCTTCCGTACCACTTGATCTCTAATTTCAAGAAGGTAAAAATAGAGGACTTGGGAGACTATTCAACTCCAAGGTTAATAGATGGTTATATGGCTGCGGAACCGGTGGAGAGGTATTTTTTACGTAGTGAGATGTGAGAATAGGATTGTTTTTCTATCTTTGTTTCCTAACAGTTTTTGCAAAATAATTTTTTAAAACAATACGATTATGTCACTAAACAAAGTAATGCTCATTGGAAATGTGGGGAAAGACCCCGAGGTTCGTCATTTGGATAGCGGTGTAGCCACTACCACCATCACGCTGGCTACCTCTGAAACATATACCGATAAAACCAGCGGACAACGTGTAACCAACACTGAATGGCACAATGTGGTGCTATGGCGCCAGCTGGCCGAACTAGCTGAAAAGTACATCCGCAAGGGGTCACAAATTTTTGTAGAAGGTAAAATTCGTACTCGGAGTTGGGATGATAAGGATGGTCAAAAGCGCTATACAACTGAAATTGTGGCGGATAATGTGCGTCTGCTTGGTCGCCGTGAAGATAATAACGCCGGAGGTGGTGGTTATGCCGCACCTCAGCAATCATCGGCTCCCTCTGGTGGAGGCTACTCACAACCGGCTGCTGCACCTGCGGTACCTGAGCAACCCGAGAGCGACGATCTGCCGTTCTAAACCGAATCAAAAATGCAATGCTAAAGCGAAGCACTTCCTACGAGAAATGCTTCGCTTTTTCTTTTTACGTATATGAGAGTTCTGCCCCTTTTTCTCGCGCTTGTATTAGCGTCAAATTTATGTTATGCTATTATTAATGTTCTACCCAAGGGAAGTCGCGCAACAGGCTTGGGTGGTATTGGTGTTGTGAATGTTGATGCCTTTGCTGCTTATAATAATCAAGCAGCATTGGGTTTTATTACCTCACCAGAAGCAGTTATTCACTACGAAAATAAATATTTTACTGAGGCCCTAAATATGGGAGCCGGAGTATTCGCTATGCCCGTGCCTATAGCGGGCGTGGTAGCGGTGGATGTGTGCTCTTTTGGCTATTCGCAGTATCGGGAGAATCGGGTGGGAGTGGCGTTAGGAAAACGCTTATCTGAGCGATTCGCAATAGGTGCGCAGCTTTGCTATAATCATGTTGCTGTGGTGGGATATGGTGGTACGGGGGCAATTACAGCGGAGTTGGCTGTGCTTGCCGAACCGCTGGACAATATTTGGCTTGGTGTGCACGTCTACAACTTTACTAACTCGCGCTTATTTAGCGATAATTATAGTGCGCAGCTGCCTATGTTTTTCAATCTGGGGATGGGTTATATATTAACACCATACGTTACTCTTTTGGCTGCCGCTGAGTTTGACTCAAAGCAAAATGTACAGGCTAAGTTTGGTGCAGAATTTACGGTGGAGAAGGTTCTGACGTTGAGGTTGGGCGTGTCGGCAAAGCCTGTAGAGTTGTATGCAGGATTTGGTTATGTGTACCACAATTTACGTATTGATATGGCGTTTTCGCGCCATGAGAGTTTGGGGTATTCACCGCAGGTGACACTTTGCTATGTTTTTGCGGAGCGTAAAAAAGGTGGACGATGATACAAGTGTTTGCTTCTTTTCTCCCCAAACCTCCTAAAGAAGGCCATAATAGTAGTGAGTCTGCGCAGTGTTTCCCTCAAAGCGTCATTACGAGGAGGAACGACGAAGCAATCTATTCAATTGCGCCGTTTGCGCAAAATGGGAGATTAGCTTCGCTGAACTCCACCTTGTTCCGGTTGCCACGCCTCGCTCGCAATGACGCTGTTATCAAATGCTGTGTTGCTATGGCTCTTTTTAGGTGGTTCGGGGTAGTAGTTGGTATGTTTCTCATTTGTTTTTCCACCTTTGCCCAAACCCTTACCACTCAAGAAGCCATTGAGGACATTGTTGAGGAAATTTCATCGCTGGAAAATGCCGATGCGAATTTGGAGGTGATGTATGAAACGCTAGCGGGATATTCTATCAATCCGTTGAACTTGAATACGGCAAGTGAAACTGAGCTGTTGCAATTGCATGTGCTTAATGAGTTTCAAGCGGCAAGTATTCATGAGTATATTGCTCTATATGGTGAGATGCAAACACCTTACGAGCTGCAATATGTACATGGTATTACACAGGGACAGATGAAGTTGTTGCTGCCATTTGTTACGGCTATACCTACCGATAGGTGGCAGCGACCTACTATTTGGCAGATGCTTACGCGAGGTCAGCACCAATTACTGGGGCGCGTAAAGCAAACGGTGGAAAAGCAACAAGGCTATAAGCCAATTGCTGATAGCGTCCTTGTGGTAAAACCCAACTCGCGCTATTTAGGTAGTCAGCAAAATATTTACCTGCGCTATCGCTATGCGTTTGGTAGTACGTTACAGTGGGGATTGACTGCTGAGAAAGATGCTGGAGAGCCTTTCGGAAGAAAAGTTAATCCTGTTGGATTTGATTTTTACTCAGGACATATTCAACTGAATAAAATAGGACCGTTGCGCACGCTGGTGCTAGGCGATTACTATATACAGCTGGGGCAGGGACTTTCTCTTTGGCAAGGTGGATCGTTTGGTAAATCGAGTGATGGATTGAGCGTAGCAAAGCGTGGCGCAGGTGTAAAGGCGTATAGCGGTGCCGATGAAAATATGTTTTTTCGTGGCATTGCAACAAGCGTGAGGTTGAATAAGCGGTTTATAGCAACGGCTTTCTTTTCGTATAAAGATGTCGATGCAAATGCTGACTCGCTAGACGTTTTCTCCACATTGCAAACAACGGGCTTGCATAATACACCCAGCAGCATGAATGAAAAAGATGCCGTGAGCGAGATGGTGCTTGGCGCTAACGGTGCATGGAGCATGAAGAAACTACGAATTGGGGTAACGGGATTGTGGCATAGTTTTGGTGGGGAGTATCAAAAGGAAGTTCATTCGTACAATCGCTACGAGTTAAGTAAAAACAGCAATGCCAACGTGAGCGCTGATTACCGCTACTACTTTAAGAAGATACACCTATTTGGTGAACTCGGTGTAAGCCAAAACGGAGGATTAGCAACTATAAACGGTTTGTTGGCCGATGTAACCCCGCGCATGCAGCTGGCGCTATTGCATCGCTATTATCAACCGCAATACCAGGCCTACTATGCCAACGCTTTTGCCGATGGAGGAAAAACAGCAAATGAAACAGGTTTTTATATAGGTGCAAATATTTTTCCTCATCCCAAAGTGAAGACTACCTTTTATTTTGATGCCTACTATTTTTCATGGCTTAAGTTTAAGGCATTTGCCCCATCAAAAGGGTTTGAGTTTTTATTTCAAACAGATTATATGCCGAAGCAATCTTGTAAAATGTACTTGCGGTTTAAGTACGATACCAAGGAGGAAAATGTGAGGAATGATTTGCAGCAAACACGAACGACGGATGATGTAGAGAAAATAACTTTGCGTTACAATATTGTCTATTCTTTACTGCAAGGCTTGAATTGCGAGACTCGCATGGAGGGTTCGTGGTACAAAGGCGGATTCGCAGGGCGGGAGAGCGGGTTGGCGCTTTTTCAGGATGTTCGCTATAGTTTACAGCGGTTACCTTTAGGTTTTTCGTTGCGCTATGCAGTATTTAATACCGATAGCTACGCTACGCGCATTTACGCTTACGAGGCTGATGCACTTTATGCTTTTTCAGTACCCGCATACTACGGAAGGGGTTCACGTTGGTTCATAAATTTGCAGTGGCAACCGTTAGATAGGTTGGACGTGTGGCTACGTTGTGCGCGAACTTTTTATTTTGATAAGGAAAGTATTGGCGATGGTTTAGCTGAAAATAATTCGAATCGCCAAACGGATGTGAAGGTACAACTTAGAATAAAATTCTAAACGCTTTTTTTAATGTCCTTTACGCGGAGTTGAATGGTGGTGTTGCCGCGGTAAATGTTTTCGGCAATGGAGTAGCATACGTCAATGGGTTTGCCGCTGTTGATGTGCTCGAAGAAATGTGCCTGGTTGAATGCAATGGCAGACATGGGTAGGTAGGGTGAGTTCTCTTGAATCAGCTCTAACTTGAGGTGTTCAAGGTCGGTACCTACTACGCGAGTATTTCCATTGCTGTAAGCGCGTTTTGTAAGAAAGACGGGCGACATATTACCTGGTCCAAACGGTTGAAATTGCTTTAGTATGCGGTGAAATTTTGGGGTAATGTCGCTGAAACTAATTTCGCCGTCAACCTCTACTTGTGGTATGAGCGTATCGGGAGAGAGCATTTTGTCGGCTATTTCCTCAAAGCGGTTGATGAAGGTCTCAACATTCTCCAACTTCATGGTGAGTCCTGCAGCGTACATATGTCCGCCAAAGTTGACCAGCAAGTCGGCACACGACTCAATAGCCTGATATAGGTCGAATCCCGGAATGCTACGTGCCGAGCCGGTTACAAGACCGTTACTCTCGGTAAGTACAATGGTGGGACGGTAGAAGGTTTCAACCAAACGTGATGCTACAATACCCACTACGCCTTTGTGCCAATCGGGGTTATATAGCACGGTGGTTTTTTTTGCCTGTAGCTGCGGGTCTTGCTGTACAATATTGATGGCTTCAAGCGTAATGCTACGGTCAACGTTTTTGCGGTCGTTGTTGCGGTCGTTAATAATGTCGCCTACTTCGTCAGCAATTTTATCGGTTTCAGCAGTGAGCAGGTCAACAGCTGTTTTGCCCGACTCCATGCGACCTGCGGCGTTAATGCGCGGACCTATGCGGAACACAATATCGTCGATAGTGATAGGCTGGTCGTGTAAACCGGAACGTTTAATGATGGCCTGAAATCCTTTGCGCGGATGCGTATTAATGCGCTGCAGGCCGTAGTATGCAAGTATGCGGTTCTCGCCCGTGAGTGGTACAATGTCGGATGCAATGCTCACCGCAACTAAATCGAGTAGCGGTAGTAGCGCGTCCTGTGAAATATTGTTGTGCTGACAGTATGCTTGCAGCAACTTGTAGCCTACACCGCAACCCGAAAGATCTTTGTATGGATAGCTGCAGTCAGTGCGTTGAGGGTCGAGTACTGCTACGGCGTCGGGGATTTCGCTACCCGGCAGGTGGTGGTCACAAATGATAAAATCAACACCTTTGCTTTTGGCGTATGCCACTTTCTCAACCGCCTTAATGCCGCAGTCGAGCGCAATGATGAGTGTAGCACCCTCATCCACAGCATGGTCTATGCCACGAATGGCTACGCCGTAACCGTCAAGATAGCGTTCGGGAATGAAGTATGAAACTGATACGCCGCGTGCTTTGAGAAAAGCATACACTAGTGCTACGGCAGTGGTGCCGTCCACATCGTAGTCACCGTATACCAGAATTGTTTCCTTGTTGTTAATCGCCTGTTCCAAACGGGCTACTGCTTTGTCCATATCCTTCATAAGGAATGGGTCATGCAGATTGCTTAACTGCGGACGAAAGAATGCTTTAGCATCATCGAAGTTGGTGATGCCACGCTGAACGAGAAGGTTAGATAAGGCATGGTCAATACCTAAAGCAGCTGCAAGGTCTGCAACCGTTTTGGCATCGCCGTTTTCTTTCATTATCCAACGTTTTTCGAGCATTGAAAATTTATCCTCGTTTTTTGCAAAGATTGCAAAGATAGTAAAAAAACAGCGGCATTGCAAACCACGTTACTACCTCTCCCCTAACCCCTCTCCACAGGAGAGGGGCATGTGCCAAGAAGGAGCAAAAGTGGTGATGGTTGCTGGTGTTGCTCGAGGGAAGTCTCTCCTCTCCTGTGGAGAGGGGGCAGGGGGAGAGGTCTTAAAAAATCCCAAACTTCAATCCTACAAAATATGTACGCGGAAGAGTGGGACCATACATATATCCTGCGTCGCGGTCGGGGCCTTGGTCGAAGTCGGATTGGAAGCTATTGAAAATATTTTGCACGCCGGCATTCAGCTGTATGTTGAGCGTGCTGTTAATTTTGAACGTGTACGCAACTTTGGCGGTGAGGTCAAAGAATGATGACGTTTTTACATTTTCATCCTGCGCTACATATCCTGCGGTGTGTGGTACCAGCATGGGACCTGTGTATACACCCGAAAGCGAAGTTGAGAGGTTGCGCAGCGGAGTGAATGAAGCGGTGAAATAACCGTAGCAGTCGGGTGAGCGCAGCATGGTGCGTGTGGCCAATGTGCTGTCGGTACTCCACGATTCCGCCTTGTTGTAGCGGCTTTGCTGGTAGGTATAACCCAATTGTAGCTGCATCCACTTTGAAGGAATTATCTTTGCCTCAATGTTAACGCCTTTTACTTTTGCACCCGAAGCATTTTGGCGTTCTTTGAGGATGTTTCCGCTGCTATCTACACCAATGTTTTGCAGTCGGAATACATCGTTGAGTATAGTGTAAAAACCCTCGGCAAGAATATTGACGGGCATTTCGAACAGGTCGAATGTGTACTCAACGCTTGCGCTAATGCTGTGCGAGTACTCGGGTTTAAGGTTCGGGCTATTGGATATGAGTGCTACATTTCCGTTTACAGCCTCTACGTGCAAATCTTCGTCGAACGTTTGTGGAGCGCGGTATCCGGCAGAGTAGCTGGCGCGCAAATTCAAGTCGGTTATAGGCATGTAGCGAAGGTTAATACGTGGACTGAAAATGGGATTTTTAATCATGCTGTGCTTATCCAATCGCGCACCGAGAAGTATAGATGCGCGCTCATTTTTCCATTCGTTTTGCGCATAAAATCCAAACAGATTAATGCTTTGGTCGGTTAAGCGGTTGTAGCCCGGCATTTCATCCACCAGGTGGTCGTAGCTGTACTCTCCGCCCAGCGTGAGGGTTGCAGGCATAAACCACAGCTCATCCATTTTGTAAACGTACTGTGCTCCTCCCACAGCGGTGAGGTCGGTGGTTTTACCGTAAGCATTAGGATCTTGTCCTGCACCGTAGTATGAATTTCTATCTACATTTTGCGCGGAAGCGTAAAGACTGAGCGAGTGCTTATAGTTACGACTAAAGAGTAAAAAATTGGCGCCTCCGCCATTAATCTCGTGCTCGGTTTGCTCGGCCACGTTTGCTCGGTGAGGTGGAAGGTTGAGGCTGTCGCCACCGCGTCGGTATTCGTGAATGCGGTGATACTCCAAATTCAGCTTGCTGTAGTCTGATGTTTTAAAGAAGTTGCGGAATCCCACTGTTTCCGACTTTAGTTCGCCTAGCTCAGAATATCCGTCACCGTCGGCATCCCACGCTTCGCGGTCGTGCAACATGCCGTACACGTACATGCCGGCCTTATTGTTATCGGTAACCACGGAGGCGTTGATGGTGGTGATGTTTTCGGTAGCGCTGCCACCAATGAGCGAGAATTGGTCGCCAGCCGAGAATGAGTTGTACGAAGGCTCCTTGGTAATAATGTTGATGGTACCGGCAATGGCGTTGGAGCCGTATAAAGCAGAGCCACCGCCACGCATTACCTCCACGCGCTCAATCATGTTGGCGGGAATTTGCTCTAAGCCATACACTCCTGCCAGCGCGCTGAAAACGGGTTTGCTGTCGATAAGAATTTGCGAGTAAGGGCCATCTAAGCCATTGATGCGCACTTGTTGAAATCCGCAATTTTGACAGTTGTTTTCTACGCGTAATCCGGGTTGAAATTTTAAACCTTGCGCCAAATTGGGCGAGTTGGTCAACTCAAAAAGTTTAGGGGAGATAACGCCGACTACAACTGCCGCCTCCCTGCGGTTGGTTTCGTTGCGGTTGGCGCTTACCACTACGGCGTCAAGTTCTAAGGCAGATTCTTCAATAGTAAAATTTACTTCCTGATTAGTACCTGAACTGAGTTCTACGGTTGTTTCCGTCGGCTTGTATCCAATTAGCTGCGCCTTGATAGTATGGGTGCCTACGGGCAGGTTTTTCATGAAGTAGTGCCCTGTGGCATCTGAGGCTCCACTGATGGTAGTGCCTACGAGGTTGATGGTAACAAATGGAATGTGCTCTCCTGTTCTGGAATCAATAACGTGACCTGAAAGGTGAGCATCGGTTTTTGGTTTTGCAAAAAGAGTAACGGAAAGAAATAGAATGAGCGTGAGAAGTGGAATCTTTTTCATGGAAATATGGTAAGGAAATGTATGCTAAGAAAAAAATCTCCGCCGCTATGATGCGGAGATTTTTTTGTAGTGTAAACGCTAAGCGGAATGGCGAAAAACCGGATTAGTATTTACGGTTACAAAAGTAGAGTGGGGTGAGGATATGTGCAATCCTCATTTGTTGGTATTTTTTGATTTTGCCTCACCCCCTAAAGGAGGCTATAACGGACTGCGTTTGGTGAGGGTTGTTGCTCTGAGCCTATCGAAGGGTTTAGGCGTTGGAACTTGTAGAATTTTACCCTTGCCGCACACCTGCCCGTCTGGTCAGGCGGGCTTCGACAGGCTCAGTATGACAGCGCGCGGCGGTTAGTAAACCCACTATGGTTACAGCCCCTTTTAGGGAGTTGGGGTAAGTACTAAGATTTGGGGAGTTCTTGTTCGGAAATAATACCGTTGAGGATAGCGTAAACCGTTAGTCCTGATATAGTTTTTATTCCCAACTTAGCCGTAATGTTTTTGCGGTGGGTAATAACGGTGTTGAGGCTGATATTGAGATTGTCAGCAATTTCTTTGTTTATGGCACCCTGTGCAACTTTGGCAAGCACCTCGCGCTCACGGTCGCTCAGCTCGTTTTTGGTGTCACTACCCTGGATGGTACTGAAGTTGTTAAAAATATGTTGTAGCTGCTCTACCACTTCCTGCTCGCTACATTGCGTGTATAGCAAAGGTATTTGCATTGAGGTATTTTGCTGTGGTACTGTGGCTACTACAGCAACCTTGTTGCGTACCGTAAATCGGTTGCCATACATTAGGTAGTCATCGGCCGAGGTTACCAATATATAGTGATTGGTACTACAGTTAAGGTATTCTTCGGGGGAGGAAAATAACTCTACATCGGCTGGATTGAAGTATTCAAACAGCAGCGATTTTAAGCCGTAGCCAATGAGAAAATCGGGGAAGATAATTGCTATATGTTGCTTGCTAAGCATTTTTACCAAAGACCTCCTGCTCCATTTTTTTCACCATAGGTGAAAGAATTTTTTCCTCTATACGCGTGTGGTCTTTTAAATCTTTTTCAAGTCTAAAAAGATTGAATATTAGCGTGTTGCGAAAATTTTCATTGTAGTTGCCCTGCAAATATTTTATCAAAATATTTTTGAGGTCAAAGAGTTTTTCATCCACATTGTCGTGCTCGGATTCGAACGTGTTCATGGAGTATTGCTTATGTAGCTGTTCCAAATTCTCCTTTTTGTACAACCACACAATGTAGGGAAATGTGACTTCTTCTTCACGCTTAAGGTGCGCCAATAGCTCGTTTTTGTACTGCGCGAAAAAGTTTTCGATAAGCGCGCTTTCCGATTTATTTTCTTGTGATGCGCTGTGCATAAATACCGTAAGGTGCTGATCGAGCATGGGGAGCAGAAAGTTGCGGTAGTACTCGTGCGTTTTTTTCAGATACTCTACCAGCTGTAGCACGTTGAAGTGAATCATTCGCTCCTGCGGGAAGTAGTTTTCATGGCTGAATACGTTGAGTATGGTGGTGAAAAATTCTACATCTACGCCGTACTCCTCGCAAACCGTTTTCACCGTTTTATCGCCAAAGCCCAACTTAATGCCAAAGCGCGTAACTACCGGAATGAGCAGGTAGTTACTGTGAATGGCGTCGGCTAATTTTATATCGGGAGTGATGAGTAACAATTAAAAATTAAGAATTAAAAATTAAAAATTTAAAACAGGTTGCCTTGTACGGCGCTGCTATTGTCGTGGTTTTCGAGTTCGATGTCGGTGGCAAATTCGTCATCGTCATCGCCGCTTTCAACTTCCACCTCTACTTGTTTTTGCAGGGGTGCGACAAACTGTATTTTTTGCACCTCGAAGGTGGTAACGCGCTTACCTTTGGCGCGGAAACTCTTTACACCTATAAACTCCTCTACGTCGATATATTCCGGATCGCGCTTAGCATGCTTGCCGCCAAAGGCCACCTCCAGCTGCGGAAACTCGTCAGCGTTGAGCGCTACTAGATACGAATCCTTGTTGTCCTCGTCGATAAAACTTTGTGGATTAATAGATGTTTCGAGCGTGAAGCGTTTAATGTAGTACAACTTTTGTTCCGCATCAAAGTACACCGCGCTGAAAATTTGCTGCGGGTCGAATTTTTTAATGTAGCCCAAATCCTCGTCATAGTGATTTACTAAGTCGAAGTTGGTGGTGTAGAACATGCCCGACTTAGTCATGGCAAGCAGCTTGTCGCCATCAAAGAATTCGCCGAGCCAAATGCCACGCTCCTCGGTGTTGAGGCGCTTGTTGGCGGGGTCAAACCATGTTTTTTGTCCACCTAAAGTGGATACGCCTTTTTCCTTCAGCTGAATTTTGTGAATGGCGTAGCGGGTGAAGATATTACCCTGCGCGCCACGGCCCTTGATATCAATGGTGCTGAAATCCAAGTCGAGTATCAAGTTCTTCAAGCGCGGACGTGGCTTAAGGTAAACGCGTAGTTTTTCGGCTTCGCCGTTGCGGTTGGCCGAGAACCAAAGAATTTCGGAGCCTTCTTCGCCCTTGGTCATGTCGTAATCCTTGTCGCGAATTACGCCTGTAACGCTGAAGCGCTTATACATAATGGGACCCATGCGACCATCGCGGTAGGCTACGTTGTACACGGTGCGCGTGTCGTTCTTCTTGAAGACACCTACGTGCAAAATATCTTTTTCGAAAAATGCCTTATCTGAGATTTTCGATACAACGTATTTTCCACTCTTGAGAAATACAATTACATCGTCAATGTCGGAGCATTCTGCAACAAATTCCGCATCCTCGTCGCGCTTCAAATCCATGCCTACAAAGCCTTCCTTTTTGTTGGCGTACAACTTGGCGTTGGCTACGGCAACTTGAGTGGCTTCAATGGTTTCGAAACTGCCCAACTGCGTTTTGCGGTCGCGTCCCTTGCCGTATTTTTTCTGAATTTGCTTGTAGTAGGCGACGGTATAATCTACCAAATGATCAAGGTGATTTTTCACCTCGTTCATTTCGTTTTCTACGTTTTGAATATGCTCGTCGGCAGCCTTAATGTCGAACTTTGAAATCTTACGAACGGGCTTATCGCAAAGACGAATAACGTCCTCCTGCGAAATGTCGCGCTTAAGCATCTTGCGGTACTTGTTAAGCGACGTTTCAATTGCCTTAAGTTGTGCATCCCATGTTGCGCTGTCCTTTTCCAACTCCTTATACACGCGCTCTTCGAAGAATATTTTTTCGAGAGAAGAGTAGTGCCAGTCGGACTCCAGCTCGTTCATGCGAATTTGCAACTCCAGCTGCAGCAGCTCCATGGTGCGCTGCGTGTTGTGCTTAAGTATGTGGCTTACGCCCAAAAACGCAGGTCTTTCGTCGAAAATTACGCAGGAGTTAGGAGAGATGGATACCTCGCAATCCGTAAACGCATATAGCGCGTCAATGGTTTTGTCGGGCGAAATATCGTTGTGCAGGTGTACCAAGATTTCCACATCGGCGGCGGTGTTGTCGTCCACCTTGCGGATTTTTATTTTACCTTTTTCGTTAGCTTTAAGTATGCTTTCAATGAGCGTGGTGCTCGTTTTTCCAAAAGGAATATCGGTAATAGCAAGTGTTTTGCTGTCGCGCTTGCTGATGCGTGCACGCACGCGTACCGCACCGCCACGAAGTCCATCGTTGTAGCGGGAAACATCCGCTAGGCCTCCAGTGGGGAAGTCGGGGTACAGCTCAAAAGGTTTTCCGCGAAGGCAGGCAATGCTTGCGTCGATTAGCTCGTTGAAGTTGTGCGGAAGAATTTTTGAAGCCAAACCTACGGCAATACCCTCTACGCCCTGTGCCAGCAGCAGCGGGAATTTTACGGGCAGCGTAACGGGCTCTTGGTTACGTCCGTCGTAGGATGCCATCCACTCGGTGGTCTTATTATTGAAGGCTATGTCGAGTGCAAAATGTGATAAACGCGCCTCAATATAACGAGGAGCTGCGGCACCGTCACCTGTAAAAATATTACCCCAGTTACCCTGCGTTTCTACCAGCAAATCCTTTTGTCCGAGCTGCACCAACGCATCGCCAATGCTGGCATCACCGTGCGGGTGAAACTGCATGGTATGACCAATTACGTTAGCCACCTTATTGAAACGCCCGTCGTCCATGCGCTTCATGGAGTGCATAATACGACGTTGTACGGGCTTCAGTCCGTCGTTGAGGTGAGGTACGGCACGCTCCAAAATTACGTACGAGGCGTAGTCCAAAAACCAGTCCTTGTACATACCGGTGATACGAAACTTTTTGCTGTCGTCCACACCAGTAAGCTTAGCAAAGCGTTCATGGTCCTTGCTATTGGTGCTCTCTACCGCTTCGTTCTCTTCTTGTTCGTTAATGTTCTCGGTTGACATAAATACTCAATTGACAGTTGACAATGGATAATGGACAGTGAAATTCAATTATTCATTGTCCGTTGTCCGTTATCAATTTATTGTTACCATTTTTCCCATCTTACATTCTCCTCCTTCCACTTGTCTCGCGGTTTATCTTCGCCAGCGGGATAGCCCACGGGTATTACGTTAAGCGGAATGGTGGTTTCAGGCAATGAGAGCGCTTCGCGCACTACTTTCATGCGGTCTTCGTAAGGGTAGGCGGCTGTCCACACTGCACCCAAATCCATGGCTTCGGCGGCAAGTAAAATGTTTTCAGCGGCAGCCGAGCAATCCTGATACCATAGGCTTTTCGCAGGGTCGTCTACCTTGGTCATATCGCCGCAAACCACAATGGCAGATGAGGCTTGCTTAAGCATTTTTGCAAAAGGTAGCTGCTCCGCTATGGCGTCTAAAGCGGTGCGATTAGTCACAATTACAAATGCCCACGATTGCACATTTTTTGCGCTGGGCGCGGCCATGCCTGCCTTTACAAGCGTCATCAAATCCTCCTTGCTCACGGGGCGCTCGGTATAGCGGCGCACGCTTTTGCGGTTGTGAATGGTTTCCAGTACGGCGGTTTTCTTATCCATGGCAGTTTCGTTGTTTGAGCCTACCTTGCTATACGCTAATGCAATAAATGCAAGGGCGAGAAGCAGGGTGGTGACTTGGTAGATATTTATTCTTTTCATATGATTATATTGATAAATTGCGCTACGCGCGATAAATGCTTCGCGATAAAATGATAAAAGTTGCTTCTGTGTTTTTTATCATTTGCGAAGCAAATATTTATCTTTTTATCATCCCGCTTTGCGGGATATTTTATCGTTCCGCCTTAAGTGGAACTCTTACCCTTCTACGATTTCTTCTTTTTCGGTAGCCTCCAGCGCCTCTTCCACTCTCAGGTTGTCGATGATGAACATTTGCCTATCCTGCGTGTTTTTACCCATGTAAAACTCGAGCAAGTCATGTATTAAATCGTCCTTGGTGAGACGCACGGGATCGAGACGAATGTTGTCTTCGGTAATGAATTCGCGGAACTCATCGGGTGAAATTTCACCGAGACCTTTGAATCGGGTAATCTCGGGTTTCGCACCCAACTTCTTTATGGCTTTTGCTTTTTCTTCCTCGCTATAGCAGTATATGGTTTCCTTTTTATTGCGTACGCGGAACAGCGGTGTTTGTAGTATGTACAGGTGATTTTGCCTGATTATATCGGGGAAAAACTGCAGGAAAAAGGTGATGAGCAACAAGCGAATGTGCATACCGTCCACGTCGGCATCGGTTGCCACCACCACGCGATTGTAGCGCAGCCCGTCAATGCTTTCTTCAATATCTAACGCGGCTTGGAGCAGGTTGAAGTCCTCGTTTTCGTACACCACTTTTTTTGTAAGACCAAATGTGTTGAGTGGCTTACCGCGAAGGCTGAATACCCCTTGTGTATTCACATCACGGCTCTTGGTGATGGAGCCGCTGGCCGAGTCTCCCTCGGTGATGAAAAGGGTAGATTTATCGGCTTTTTCATTCTTGCTGTCGGTGTAGTGTACGCGGCAGTCGCGCAGCTTGCGGTTGTGCAGGCTGGATTTTTTTGCACGCTCACGTGCCAACTTCTGTATGCCCGAAATAGCTTTGCGGTCCTTTTCGTTTTCAAGAATTTTTTTGAGAATAGCCTCGGCTACGCTTGAGTGCTTGTGCAGGAAGTTATCCAGCGCCTCCTGTACAAAGTCAAGAATAAAGTTACGCACGGATGGACCGTTAGGTCCCATATCTTTTGAGCCAAGCTTTGTTTTGGTTTGGCTCTCAAATACGGGTTCTTCCACCTTTACGCTCACGGCTGCCACAATGGAGCCACGCACATCGGATGGTTCGAAATCTTTTTTCAAAAACTCTTTTATGGTACGAACAATGGCCTCCTTAAACGCTACGAGGTGCGTACCACCTTGGGTGGTGTGCTGTCCGTTGACAAACGAAAAGTAGGTTTCACCATACTCGTTGCTGTGCGTAAGCGTAATTTCAATGTCGGTTCCCTTGAGGTGAATGGGCTCGTAGAGAGGAGCTTCACCAAGGTTTTCGTTAAGCAAATCGAGCAGCCCGTTTTTGGAAACAAACTCTGCGCCGTTGAGCGAAATGATAAGCCCTGCGTTGAGGTACGTGTAGTTGCGCAGCATGCTTTCCACGTAGTCCATGTTGAACTTGTAGGTGCCGAACAACTCTTCGTCGGGGATGAACGAAGTCATGGTGCCATTGGCCTCACTGCTGGCCGACAGCTTATGCTCCTTGTTGAGTATGCCCTTGCTGAAGTAGCCACCCGCCATTTGTCCTTCACGGAATGCGCGAATATCGAAGTGCGATGAAAGCGCATTCACGGCCTTGATACCAACGCCGTTTAACCCCACAGATTTCTTAAATGCTTTGCTATCGTACTTGGCGCCGGTGTTCATTTTGCTGGCAACGTCAATTACCTTGCCGAGGGGGATACCACGACCAAAGTCACGAACAATTACCGCACCATCTTCGCCAATCTTAATGTCGATGCGCTTACCGAAGCCCATGGCGAACTCGTCAATAGAGTTGTCGAGTACCTCCTTGAGCAGGATGTAAATACCATCATCGGGCGAAGTACCATCGCCCAGCTTGCCAATGTACATGCCGGGACGACGACGAATGTGCTCCTGCCAGTCGAGGGTTTTGATGTTGTCGTCGGTGTAGTTCGAGAGTGCTGCTGAATCCATTAACCAATTAAAAATTGAGAATTGAAAATTGAGAGTTACCTCCGCGGGTTGTCATGCTGAACTTGTCGAAGCCCGCCTGACCGGACGGGCAGGTGTGCGGCGTTGTGTCGGCTAACATGTGCCGTTTTATACGGTGGTAACTAACAAAGATAGGAAAAAATGGGGAGTTTTTTTAATTTGTTCATATCTTATTTTATGTAAATATGTGTTTTTTAGTAGTTTATGATTTTTGTATTTATTTTTTCAATCATTTTTAACTCGACGTTGTTTTGTGTATTTTTGTGCAATATCATTAAACATCGTATGTTGTGTTAGGAACTTTAGCCAATGTGGCAACTGTTATAGTGGGGAGCCTTATAGGTATTCTCATAAAGTCGAGGTTGAATCAGCGCTACGTGAAAATATTTTTTCAGGCGGCGGGGTTATTCACCATTCTTATCGGCATTACTATGGCCGTAAAAACTGAGCACCTAATGGTGGTGGGCGTAAGCCTTGTGATAGGAGCGTTGCTGGGCGAGTGGATGCGGTTGCACGATCGCTTGCAGAATTTTGGAGAATGGTTTAAAGAAAAAATTCACATGCGCGAAGAAAAGTTTACGGAGGGGTTGGTTACCGCCTTCCTACTGTACTGTGTGGGAGCCATGTCTATACTTGGTCCTATTGAGGAGGGTTTGACCGGCCACACATCCGATTTGTTGCTTACCAAAGCCATGATGGATGGTTTTTGCTCCATAATGTTTGCTTCAGCTTTTGGTTGGGGAGTTCTCTTTTCGGTAATTCCGCTACTCATTTTTCAAGGTGGCATTACGCTTTTGGCCATGTGTATTGGTAATTTTTTACAACCGAATTACATAATAGAAGTTACTGCTGTGGGTGGTGTTCTGCTCATTGCGTTGGGAATGCAGATTATAGGCTTGCGCAATATTAAGGTGGTAAACATGCTGCCGGCCTTAGTTATAGCGTATGTGTTTATGTGTTTTGTGTAGAGTGTTTAAACTATCTTGTCTTGCATAATTCTTCGCTTAACGATACTACGAAAGATTTTATTCGTGACCACCTGAATGATGACACGAAGCAATTGTTGTTGCGTAAAGCACCGCAGGGTGTTGATATAAAATTTGCTGTTCGGCAGATAGAAGGGTGGCAAAAAGCGCAGGGTAAACTACCAACTCTTGCAGCTTGTCCCGATTTTATTTTTCCCTCTCAACTATCTATGGAACAATGCTCTTCAGAATCAACGGCGGCATACAAATCTTTGCTTTTTAATAGTAAATCGGTTGTTGATATTACAGGAGGACTTGGTATAGATGCTTACTACATTTCGCAACATGCTACATCGGTAGATTATGTGGAAAGAGGTGAAGAACTCAGCAATATAGCGCAACATAATTTTGCTGCTCTATCGGCGTACAATGTGGCTACGCGCTGTGGTGATGGTGTTCAATTTTTGCAGAATACTTCACAACATTTTGATGCTATCTATCTTGATCCGGCTCGTCGTGACAGTAACAAAAACAAGGTAGTACGCCTTGCTGATTGTGAACCGAATGTTTTGGAGTATCTGGATTTTTTCTTCTCCAAGGCTGATGAAGTAGTGCTTAAAGCCTCACCAATGCTTGATATTGTGCAAGCGTTGCGGGAGTTGAAGTTGGTGACAGAGGTGCATGTGGTGGCTGTGAAAAACGAGTGCAAGGAGTTGCTGTTTGTTTGCAAAAAGGAGGAGAGTCGTCCGCTTATTCGTTGTGTAAATATTAGGGTGGATGAGATGCAGCAGTTTGATTTTACGTTGGAGGAGGAAAATTCGGCAACTTCTCAATATGCGGAACAGCCTAAGCGATACCTGTACGAACCTAATGTGAGCCTGCTCAAGGCTGGTGCATTTAAGTTGCCATGCATACGTTTTGCATTGCAAAAATTACACCCAGATACACACCTCTACACATCCGATACTCTTATTTCGGATTTCCCCGGTCGTATTTTTGAGGTGCAGCAAACATTTGCTCTAAATGATGCTGAGTTAAAATTTTATTTACCTGACATGATGGCGAATATTGCTGTGCGCAACTTTCCTGTTAGCGTTGCAGATATTCGTAAAAAGTATAAAATAAAAGATGGCGGCAACGTTTATTTGTTTGCCGCCACCTTTTACAATGGAGAACGCAGGGTGGTAAAAACGCTCAAAGCGTTGTAATTATTGCTCGTTATACTCTTTTACCGCCTCATAAAACGCCTCAATATTTTTCAACGGTGTATGAGGTGGCGTATCACAGCCTGATGAGATGACAAAGTTTTTGTGCGTGCGGGTATGCTCCAGCAGTTCGTGCGTTTTTTGTTTTACCTCCTCGGAAGTACTTTGCTTGAATACAGCCACAGGGTCAAGGTTTCCCATCACAAGAGAGTTGGAAGGGCACTCGCGCAACGCCTGCACCATATCCATTTTGTTGCCGAAGTGGTAGCCTGCCGAACCTGTGTACACCATGGCAGAGGTGCAGTGTCCACCGTTACCACAGTTGTGAAGAATTACAGCAAAATTATCATCCTGCACGGCATCCACAATTTGCTTTACGTACACCGAAGAGTACTGTTGGCAATCCTCGTTGGAGAGTAGTCCTGCCGCAGGCTCGGCCATTACCACGCCCTGCACACCTGTAGCCTTTATTGCCTTGCAGTAGGCCATAAGAAACTCTGTGCATTTTTCTAACAACAACTTCACCGTATCAGGTTCGGTGTATAGCGCCATCATTATCTCCGTCATGTCGAACAAGCGTCCGGCAAGCGAGTAGGGGCCAATGCAGCCGCTAAGTACGGGTTTGTCGCTAATGTACTCTGCAGCGAGTTTGCTTGCGAGCAAATACTGAGGTACACGTCCTGCTGAAATGTCGGGTATAGCCAACTTTTGTACATCCTCCATAGTTGCCACTAAGCGGTTGGTTACGCTTGGCACTTCATCCTCGGGGAATGAAATATCAGCACCGAAAGCCTCAGATTCTACCGTCAAATCCATGATAGTGGTGGCTGCGTCCGATAGCGGATAGTTTTCGTACAGCGCTTTAATTGCCGCGAAATGCACGTTGCCATCCGTTACGGCATCCTTTACACTTTTACCTATAAATTCAATTCCCGGGTGCGTCATGATAGGGATGGCCACGCGCTTATCTCCCGACAGAATATTATTAATCCATGTTTGCATAACTTTTTATTCGTAATTATTTTAGTGTCCATTAAAAATTATATATAACGCTACCATTACTATGGTAAGTATAATCCATGCCAGCTTTACGCTGAGGCTTGTTTTTGTTTTTGCATGCTCCAATGTAGCCGGAACATCATTCTTGTCAAACATTGAGTAAAGAATTACGAATAACGCCAACGCTACCGATAGGAAGAAAGATAGGTAGAGGAAGTGTACGCCAACAAAAATCAAACCCTGGTAGTATAGAACTCCAATGGCAAGACACAGCACGGCACCTGCGGTAAGCACGATGTCGATAGACCGGCGCGATGTTTTCTTCCACAATACGGCAAACAGGAAGGTGATGGTCATGGGAGGTGCTAGAAATCCGAGCACCGATTGGAAAATATTGAACAGGTTAAGCCCCTTAATGTTGGCAATAGCCAATGCTATGAGCACCGATACTATTGCACCTACAACCGTTACCCAGCGACCAATTTTGATCACCTCTTTAGTGCTGGCATTGGGTTTGTTTTTCAGGTAAATATCCATGGTAAACACGGTACTTACCGAGTTGAGTGATGAGCCTACGTTACCCACCAGTGCTGCCACAAGTACTACAATAATCAACCCCTTCATTCCTGTTGGGAAAAGGTTGGTTACAAGTGTGAGGTACGCCTCATCGGGGTTGACCAGCTGAGGATACAGTACAAAACAAATAATACCCGGAAGTATGAACAAGGGCACGTCAAGAATTTTGAGCCAACCAATAAAGCTGGCGCCGAGCTGCCCTTCTTTCAAATTTTTCGCACCCAATACCGACTGTACCATTGATTGCTCTGTACACCAAAACCACACGCCCATTATTGGATAACCTAAAATAATAGCCAACCACGGGAAGTCTTTATCCGAATTGGGTTGGAACAAGTTCCAGTAGTGTGCCGGAGTTTGGCTAATAAGCTCCGATACTCCGCCAACCTTGTATATGCCGATAGCTACCAGTATGAGTGAAACCACGATGAGTAGCACCATTTGAAAAACGTTGGTGTACGCAATGGCCTTCAAACCCCCGGCTGCGGTGAGCGCGGTTGACAGCACCACCATAATAATAATGGCAACCCAAATGGGCACGTTCAGCAGCTGCTGCACCATGATGCCCCCGGCAAATAGGCCTAGCGATAACCATGAAATAAGAATGGTGATAAGCGTGTACCAGGCCAAAAGATTTCTTGAAGATTGTCCGAAGCGCTTACCCATGTATTCAGGTAGCGTTGAAACTCTCGCACCAAGGTACCGCGGAGCAAATACTACCGCCAGCATCATTATGAATAAAAAGGCATACCACGCAAAGTTACCCGATGCAACTCCTGTTGTAAATCCGGCACTGGCTGAAGCCAACAGCATTGATGGACCTACGTTGGTGCCCCACATGTTAAGTCCTATGGCCGGCCACCTGAGCGAGCGCTCAGCCAGGAACATATTTTCATTCTTGTTTTTCTTTCCACCAAAACTTACCCAACAACCAATACCGATTAGTACGAGCAAATAAATTGCAATCGTAACGTAGTCGGGAGTTTGAAAATGCCCTAACATGTTATCCATAAGCAGAAAATTTTAGTGTGTAAAAATAGGTAATGTGATAGTTTACAATTTATGCATTTATCCTTTTTATCGCGCGAAGCGCATTTTATCTATATTTATCAATGATTTTTTGTGCGTCTTCCATCTCCTTTTCCGTTTTGCAATCCATTGAAATGTGCAGACCGTTGCAGCCAACATTATCCAACAGCGGTTGCAGCTCGGGTAGCGTTACCCAGTTTGCCATTACCGATTTTCCACCCGCTAAAATCTTTTTGTACAACTCGTACCATTTAGGATCTCCGCCTTGCGGTTCACCCACGCCGGGTGTCCACTGAATAGCGTTGAGCTCCTTTACCTCAAGCAGTGCATCGAGGTGGCGCATGGCGCCCACACCATCGAGGTGGTATAGCGTGTACGGAATACGTTGGCACTGCTCGCGAATGTATGGCTGTACAAATCGGCGGTAGTCGTCCTCCGAAAACATGATGGAGATATCCGATTGCAGCTTGCTGCACTTATCGGGAGCCCAAATAGAAAAATAGCAAAACGCCATCTCTCCGTTTTCATTAATAATATCGTACAAGCGATCGAAAACGGGGAAGTAAATCTCATTGATTTTCTTCATCTGTTCGTCCAGCACTTCGGGGCGCATAATCATATCCATCAGCACATTTTCAGGACCCTTCAGCGCAGCCAAAATATCCAAACCCTCCATCAGGTCGGGCATGCCCACGTAGTACTTTCCTTGTGCACGCTGCTTACATGCCTTAAGCAGGTTGAGGTGCGCTTGCCACCACTGGTTGTTTTCGTCAAAAACAATTTCATCACCAAAATCGCTGTTGTGCTTAATCCAAATAGTATCGGGGCCGCCTTCAAGTTCAGCTCCTAAAATTCCCGCCAGCGAACCCGGACCCAGCTGCGTATTGGCAACCGGAATAATATCGGCAAGATAGGAGTTACGCGACATTTGGTAGTGCAGCTCATCGGCACGCCATTCGGGGTCGAACCAGCGCTGCGTGAGGTCGCGTGGTGCAGCGGGTGCAGCTACGTTTTCATATGGTGCACCTTCCTTAGCCATGTGCTCCCACATGGTTAAAATTATTCCTTTTTGATTCCACCAATCAAGGTAGCGTTTCTTGCTTTCTTCCCAGTTTGATTTCCAAGTTTGCATATAATTATTTTCAGGTTCAGACCTCTCCCTAAATCCCTCTCCACAGGAGAGGGATTTTCTGCCCACAAGCGATCCCGTGACTACAACGGGATTTCTGGGCACGTGCCCCTCTCCTGTGGAGAGGGGTTAGGGGAGAGGTAAATTTATACTAATATCTTTCCAATAATAGACTTTCTTATTCCCTTAAACGTTTCGTCAAACGTAATACTTACAGATTTCTTCAAATCCATATCATCCGTGCATTTTACGCTTTCGGGGTAAACGGAAATTTTTGCGCCGAAGCGTACCCATACGGGCATATCTTCAAGTGCACATTCGTAATTCTTCAGCCACTTTTCACCCTCAGTTACGCTGCCGTCAAAAAGATTTACCCATTTACCTTTCGGCAAATACACGTCGCGCTTACCTTCGGCGTTCATTACAGGTGCCACCAAGAAGTCATCGCCAAAGTAGTACTGGTCGTCAATGTGCCAGCACATTTTATCATCGGGGTGATGGAATGCCAGCGCGCGCAGCACGGGGTAACCTGTGGTAGTAACCTTTTCGCTTTGCTCTATCAAATACGGCATGAGGCAGTAGCGCAATTTAAGCCATTGGCGCACGGTGTCGGCTATGTTGGGGTAGCTCCATGGTTCACGCTTTGAGGTGCCGTGGTAGCGCAGGTGCGACGAAAATACGCCGAACTGTGTCCAACGCACGTACAGCTCATCCGAAATAACGGAGTTCATAAAGTTCGGTACACCGTGGAACCCAGGTACGTCGTGACTCCAAAATCCAAATCCTGATAGACCTATATGCAGTCCGCCCTTGAGTGAGCCCGCCATGCCCTCCCACGAGCAAGCAGCATCGCCGCCCCAGTGCAGCGGGTAGCGTTGACATCCTGCCCAGCCCGCGCGCGCCCACACAATGCCATCACCCGTTACCTCCTTGGTGATTTCGTAGGCAGCCTTTTGGTACAGCAGCGCGTATAGGTTATTCAGCAACTCGGGTTTCATGCCGTGGTAGTTGGCATCCATGTGTATGTTTTCACCAAAGTCGGTTTTGATGCACACTACGCCCATGTCGAGCAACTTTTTCAGCAAACCTTTGTACCACTCGGTGGCCTTGGGGTAGGTAAAGTCAATGGTACCCGCGTAGTCCAGCGCGCTAAAGTTCGAACCATCAGTCTCCGCCTTTTTAGTAAGCGGAGCAATGTAGTTATTTTCCTTTGCTTCTTTCAGCTGTTCTGCGCCATCGGCCACGTAGGGTAGCTGCCATAGGCTAACGCGATAGCCGTTTTTCTTAAGGTCGCCAATAAATTTCTTGGGGTCGGGGAAGCGCTCATCGTTGAACTTCCACTCGCATAGCCAGTCGGTTTTGAACCATCCTGTATCAAGGTGAATCACGTCGCAGGGGTAATCCTCGCTGCGCATGCGGTCGCAAATTTCGTTCACCTCATCAGCCGAGAAGTAGGTCATGCGGCTCATCCATGTGCCGAAACTCCACAACGGGGGCATGCTGGGGAAACCAGTTAACTGACGGTAGCCGCGTAGAATTTCTTCTGCGCTATCACCACCAATTAAAAATACGTCGAGCAGCGGTTGTTCTACCAACATTTGCGCAGAGCGCGTAGAGTGATCGGCTAACGATAGCTTAGTGTAGGCGCACGTGTGCAAAAACATGCCGTACATGCGGCTCGATAGGTAGAAAGGAATATTCTTGTAAGTGCGGCGATTGTTCACGCCCTGTCCATCTTGATTTTTCAGCTGGAACGTGCGACCCGATAAGTCCATTTTAGCAAAACGCTCACCTGTTCCCACAAACACCTCATCGGGTGCGGCGTGAAATGACATGGTGGCGCGGTCATTCTTGCCATCCTTCTCCACGTATGCCAACGCCAATCCATCGTGGCGAGGGGGTGAGAACTGATCGTAGGCGCTGAGCGCTATCTCACGTTTCCCATCGGGATAAAATACAATATTCAGCGTTTCATCGGGTGCGGGTAGCAAGTCGCTCCACCAGTCTATTTCAGGGTCGCGAAGGCTCACCACCGCCTTTTTTACATTCTTACTATCAAAAATCAACCACTCATTTTCATGCTTCTCAAGGTATAGCGGAGTTTGTTTTAGCGAAGCATCCAACTCCAACATTTCCGATGAAGCGGGTTGCACCTCTTCACCAAATCCTACAAATGCGCGGATAATTTTTTCACCATATTGGCGAATAATCAACTTATACTCCTTGCGAGTTACGCTTGCGTCAGCGCTAAGGTCACAAGCAGGTACATCACCTGTTAACTTTTGTTTTTGAAACGGTACGGTAAGAATAATGTCGCCGTTTTTCTCCTCAATATCGGTGGGCTTGCATGCTCGCCACAACGCCTCGTTTTGCTTCAACTCCGTATCGAAATCCAGAAAATCGAAAAGATGGTAATTTGTTTGCTTCATATAAATATGTTGAACTGTTGAATTGATTATTTGTTGAACTGTTGAACTAAATTTCCCAGCAAACTGCGACTGCCTACTGTGAACTAACCCTAACAGGGTCTCAAAACCCTGTTAGGGTCTTGGATAGCCACTGCCTACTGCAACTTCTTTACTCCCGCTTTCTGCTTCACTTCATCACTCACCATTGGCCCGTTGTTCTCCCAATTATTACCGGGACCGGGATTATTTACACCAAATTTTTGCTCAGGGCACCAGTTGTCGCGTACATCAATGTACGACGATGCTCCGTCAAGGTAAATGTAGTAGCAGTAGTCGGGCTCCTGCATGTAGGGCGATAGCACCATGTCGTGTACATAGTTGCCGCTTATTACCGTGTTGGGTTGCGCTGATAGCGTATATAAACCGCCTGCTGCGTAAAGTTTTTTTGCAAAATGGTGTACGTGGTTATTCGCAATGCGGTTATTCTTCATTACCGTAATATGCTTTGTCCAGCCCCAACCTATGCAGATGCCCGAGTAGGGAATGTCGCTCACCTCGTTATGCTCCACGTTTACGTCGTGCGCGTAGCCCACGCTTACACCTACGCAACCCCAATCTTCGTTGGCTACGTTGCTAATGCTGTTGTTTGCAATGGTAATATGATGGCAAATTTCACGCTTGTTGTCGGGGTTATAAGGGATGTGCGTTTCGGTGCTGCCCTCTTGAAATGAGCCAGCAACAATGGCGCTTCCGCCAATATCAAAGAAGCTGCTTTCGCTAATACGGCTATTTTCTACGCCACTCACAAAGTCAACTGCGGAGGCTGCGGCGTGTGTAAAGGTGCAGCCTTGAAATCTTACATTGTTCGCATTGCTTACCTCCACTGCGGCGGGCTGGCGACCAATCCATGCTTGGTTTTCCAAGTTGGCATCCCAAGGCAAACCCTCCTTTTGCAGCTTATACGCATCAAGCATGTACATGCCTGCCTGTAGCGGCACGTGTCCTTGTAGCGATGGGCGCATCCAAGTGCTGTGCGCAAAGTTTATTCCCCAAAAGTAGATGTGCGAAACAGGGCTGTCGGTACTTCCTTCAACCGTTACCAGCGTTTCGAGCGAGGGCGCCACAACGCTGACTTTGCTCATGTCCTCATCTTGGCGCGGGTAGTAGTACACCTTTGCTTTTTTAGTATCCAAGTACCACTCACCGGGGGTATCCAAAAACTCAATAGCGTTGATGAACATAAAGACTGAGTTGCCATTTTTTTCATCTATCATAGGGCTGGGCCACGGGTGCTCAAACTGCACACGGCTCTCTGGCTCTTGAAATGAAACGAGCGCTTTGTCGCCAACTACATCCAATGATTTTACGCGCAGGTTGGCAATTTCCCAACGCTGATGAATGAGCATTTCTACGCCATCGGTGCTGCTCAACTTTTGTGCCGGAGCAGGAATGGCGCACATTCTATCTTCAACGCTCCACGACAAAATGCGTGGCATGTTTTCTGTTTCTACATGCTGCGCACGGGTAGCCTTTGTGCCGCTTACCCACAGCTGGCGAAATTCTAAATTGCGTCCACCAACCTTCGGTGCATCCGCCACCCATACCTTACCTTGTGCTGATTTTGGAAGCCCTGCAACGTTGCCTGCTTTTTGCCACTTTGCTACAGGTACACCGCCGCTGATAATAGGTTGCGCTCCCTCGTCAGCCTTAACTATGGTGGGGCAACTTTCTGTTCCGCTATCTTCGGGACGAATAAAAATAGGCTCCTGTAATGTGTAGATGCCGTTCATTAAAATTATGTGTACATAATTTTTTACCGATTCGTCATTCAACCTGCGCAGCTCACGTGCCTTGCGTAACGCAGCGTGAGGTGTAGCCATAGGTTGCTCGCGCGTACCGCTATTTTTATCGTTGCCTTGCGGCGAAACAAAAATCTCAGCGGCATTTGCCGAAAGGCAGAATAGGAATAAGAAAATTGACAGGAAGAATTTTTGCATGGCAACAAATTTGAATTGCATTTGCTCAAAAATACATAAAAGTAAATGTAGGAATTTTTTTGATAGGTAGGTGTGCGCCGATTTGTTAAAAGCAAGATGAGTGTTTTTAATTAATTGATAATAAGAAAATAACAAATATGATTGGAGGGGAGATTTCTTATTGTAATTTGTACAATAAGAGGGTGTGTTTGCGAGGGGATTCCTCGACTTCGCTTGTTCCTCGTTCCGCTCGGAATGACGATGTGTCGGAGATACTCGCTGGCTACACTCTTGTCGCGCCTACAGCGCTTAATGGAATTTTATCCTTTATCGAAGTAGAACTTCGAGGAGTTAAACCGAGAGGAAATAAAAAGGGGGAAATTACATTTTCACCAAGCATCCACCCACGCTATCGTGCTTGGCGCCTGTTGATGAGGCAAGGCTGTTGGGTTGGTTGGTCACGTAAAGCGCTCCGAGAAATGCAAACACCAGCGCTTCTTTGAAGTTGACCGTTTGTGCGTCGGGAACAACGACTTTACACTTGCACAAATCGGCTATGCGCTGCATGAGGAATTTATTGAATGCACCGCCGCCTGTGGCAAGCAAGGTGCTGCCTTGCGCGCAATGTGCAACTTGTATAGCCACATGCTCGCACATGGTGCGCATTTTGTCAAGCAGGGGAATGTTACTCGACTCTATTTTTTTATAAAAAACATCTTCAACCCACTCGCGCCCTAACGATTTTGCACCTTGCTGTGTATAAAAATCAAGAGAGTTGAGTTCTTCGAGCAGTGCCATATTTACGTTACCCTTCGAGGCAAGTAGTCCGTCCTTGTCGTAGGCTTGCCCTGCGGTTTGGCTAAGGGCGTTGAGCACAATGTTGCACGGGCAAACGTCAAAGGCCATGCGCTTGCCATTTTGCTCGTATGAAATATTGGCAAAGCCACCAAGGTTGAGGCAGCTGCCGTATTCGGAGAATAACAACCTATCGCCTATGGGAACCAGCGGTGCACCTTGTCCACCAAGGGCAACATCGAGGCTGCGAAAATCAAAAATGGTGGAAATTCCGGCGGCAGCGGCAAGCGCACTACCATCGCCAATTTGACAAGTAATACCACGCTTGGGCTGGTGAAAGATGGTGTGCCCGTGCGAAGCAATGTAGTCAGCCTTTAAGTTTTTGCTTTGCAAAAAATGCGCGGATTGCTCACCTAAATATTTTCCGTACTCTTTGTGTAGCGCTACAAAGTCAAGCGCGTTGAGCATGGGTGCCCGTTGCAACTTTTGAATCCACTCATCGTGGTACGGCATGGTTGTAGCCGATAGAATTTCGTACTGCCAACCGCCGTTTTCTTTTTGCCGAAAGGCGGTAAGGCAAAGATCGAGCCCATCGAGCGAGGTGCCCGACATTAATCCGAGGATATGTAAAGACTCCAACATTAGATTTGAGATATTCGACATGCGATGTGCGACAAAGCGTTATCGCATCTCGAGTGTCGCACGTCAAGGTTTACTTATTTTGAGAAAAACTGTCCTACCCATTCTGCCGCCTTGGTGTACCACTTGGGGAGCGTGAAGCTCTGGTCGGTGGTGGCCTTGTAGGTGAAGAATAAGCCCATAGGTAGCGTTACCAGCGTTGACATCCAAATGGCAATGGAGGCATCCCACGAGCCATCGCGCGCCAGCCGCTTGAATGCTGCCGACACCATGTAGTATATCAAAAATACGGTAAGCGAAATAATAAAGGGCGTACCAAATCCTCCCTTGCGGATAATGGCGCCAAGCGGGGCGCCAATAAAGAAGAAGATGATGCAGGCAATAGGGTAGCTGATTTTAAGGTGCCACTCAATATTGTGCATGTATAGCTCGCGATTGGAGCGGCGCAGGTCGTCGGCTTGAGTGCCGAGGCTGCTTTGCGCTTGCTTTGCTAAGGCCATTGCTTTGTCGGCAGCCGCAAGACGTTGCTCAATATTGAGCCCGTGCAAAGCAGAGTCGACAGAGGCCTTGTAGGGTTTTTCTGTTATGTCGAAATCGGCGTAATACTTGAAATTGCTGGAGTAAAAGAAGCTGCGCATTTGCATTGCTACGCGCGCGTTGCGCTCACGCGAAAGCGAATCGGACATTAAAGATAGCTGATGCAGGTTGAGCATCTGCGCGCGACTTTTAAACAAGTTTTCGTCGGTGCGTTCAAAACCGTAACCCGAAAGCTCAAATATAACCTCTTGTTCACCGAATGCGTTGGTACGAAAAGGAAATTTGCGATCGGCACCACCAGCATTTTCGTTCTCGTCCTCATACGTATGTCCTTGGAAAAGTGTAAGTATAAGGTATTTTTGGTTGGAAGTCATACGTAGGTAACCTGAGTCGGCAATGGTTACCGACCGATTGCCGTTACCTTTGGAGTGGTCGTATATAATAATGCCTTTTAATAATCCCGTGTCATCATTTTTATCGTCCACGCGAATGGTGTAGTTGTTGATGCCGTCGTAAAATACGCCCTCCTTGATTTGTAATTCCGGTCGTTGCTGCTTCACATCGTAAAGTAGCGAGGTGAACTTAAGGTTGAAGTAGGGGAGTACGTTGTTGGAAAAGAAGAAGTCGGCAGCCGTAATCATGCACACTACCACCAGTAAGGGCGCCATAATGCGTGGGAGTGAAATACCGGAAGCTTTTAGGGCCAGCAGCTCGTTGTGTTCGCCCAAATTTCCCACTGCCATAATGGATGATAGCAGCGTAGATAGTGGTAGCGCCATAATAACTAGGTTGCCGCTGGCGTACAGAATGAGCTCTGCAATTACCGTCCACTCCAAGCCTTTTCCCACAAGGTCATCAATGTACATCCACAGAAACTGTAGGATTAGCACAAACATAACCATGAAAAATGACAGGGCAAATGGACCGGCAAAGGCGGAGAGTACTAATCGGTGGAGCTGTTTCACGATTTACTGAACGGTGTATTAAAAAGGAGTTTTCGTTGGATTAAGGTGTAAAGATAGGCTTTTGCCCTCATTGCTGCTATATTTTTTTAATTTTTTTACGACTTTTGGCAAAAAGTAGAAAATTTTTCATACCTTTGCATCCGCTTTAGAAATGAGCATGGCTCCGTAGCTCAACTGAATAGAGCATCTGACTACGGATCAGAAGGTTACAGGTTTGAATCCTGTCGGGGTCACTAAAAATCAGCCACTTACAATAAAATGTGAGTGGCTGATTTGTTTTTTGAGATGTGTTGTATATTCAAAAAAATAATACCCCACGTGGTATTGTAAATTATATACCATATCTTTACCAACTCTTTTGATATTGCTAATTAAAAAATAACCACAATGAAGAAAAAATTGCACCTTCTCATTGCCGGCGTATGTCTTTCGTTTACGCTTTCAGCACAAAACTACGTATCCAAGGTTTGGGTATCGGATAATGGCAAGGGTAGCTACAAGAATCCCGTGCTGTATGCCGACTACAGCGACCCCGATGTGTGCCGCGTGGGTAGCGATTACTACATGACTGCTTCCAGCTTCAACTGCATGCCCGGTCTGCCTATTTTGCACTCAAAGGATATGGTAAACTGGAAAATTATAGGCTATGCTGTAACCGAGCTGCCGCCTGTTGATGTGTACGCAAAACCCCGCCACGGTGACGGAATTTGGGCGCCAAGCATTCGCTACCACAAGGATTCCTTCTACATTTTTTATGGCGATCCCGACTACGGAATCTATATGACCAAGGCTAAAAATGCCGAGGGCCCGTGGGAGCCGCTGGTAATGGTAAAGGAGGGCAAGGGCTTGATTGATGCCTGCCCGCTGTGGGATGATAACGGCAACGTGTACCTGGTGCATGCCTATGCCGGAAGCCGCGCCGGCATTAAGAGTCTGCTGGCGGTGTGCCGCCTTTCGGCTGATGCAAAAAAGGCCATTACCGAGGATGTAATTATATACGACGGACACGATATTGACGAAACGGTTGAGGGTCCAAAGTTCTACAAGCGCAACGGCTACTACTATATTTTTGCTCCCGCAGGTGGCGTTACCGAGGGTTGGCAGCTGGCATTTCGCTCCAAAAATCCTTTTGGACCTTACGAGCGCAAAATGGTATTGGCGCAGGGAAAATCTTCTGTCAACGGACCGCACCAAGGCGCTTGGGTGAATACCATTACGGGTGAAGATTGGTTCTACCATTTTCAGGAGTTACCTGCCTACGGTCGCGTGGTGCACCTGCAACCTATGAAGTGGGTTAACGATTGGCCTGTAATGGGAGAGGATAAGGATGGTGACGGATGTGGTGAGCCTGTAATGACATACAAGAAGCCCAACGTGGGCGCTACCTATCCCGTTGAAACTCCTCGGGAAACGGATGAGTTTGATGGCGAGGCTATAGGTTTGCAGTGGCAATGGCACGCCAACTCACGTCCGTGGTGGTCGTACCTTAACAAGGAAAAAAAGCAGCTGCGCATGTTCTCAGTGCCTATGGCCGAGGAGGCCAAGAGCCTTTGGGGTGCGGGCAACTTACTCATGCAAAAGTTTCCAGCTCCTGAGTTTACGGTTAACACCAAAATTAAGTTGACTCCCAACAAGCGTCTCGATGGCGAACGTGCTGGACTTATCATTATGGGATTTAGCTACGCTAATTTGGCAATTGAAAAAACAGCTGATGGATTTTTGCTTTCGCAAAACGAATGCAAAAACGCTGATAAAGGTAGCGTAGAAAAGCAGAATGCTACAGTGAAATTACCTAACGGTGAAGTTTACCTGCGCGTGAAGGTGGAGAAGGATGCGTTGTGCACTTTCAGCTACAGTTTGGATGGAAAGAAGTTTGAAACATTTGGAAGCAAGTTTACCGCTAAATCTGGTCGCTGGATTGGTGCTAAGGTAGGCTTCTTCTGCACTCGCCCAAAAGCCACCAACGATGGAGGCTGGATAGATATTGATTACTTTAGAGTAGAGAAGTAGCCTTTCTTTTTCATTGCCGTCAGCTTTAGCTGACGGAGTATGGATGCCACAAAATATTGCGCGCGGAGCACAGGTGTTAATTCAAGGAAAACACTTGCTTCGCGCGTTTTTTCTTTACTCATTATTAAACCATCAACTAAAGCTGATGGCAATGAAGTTGCGTGTCCGCACACATTTGAGTGTAATACTATGTTTTTAGCAAATTCTGATATTTTATACTTATTGTATAATTAACAATAAGTATAAAACGCTTTAAATCAACATTGTATATGTTATTTTGTATTAAATTTGCAATTTGAAAATAAAATAAATACATTTGCTAATCTGTCCGAAAGTTTTTGTAGTAAAAAACACCCAAGATTTTTTGTTCAAACATATAAATTTTCAACCAATGAAAAATGGAAGATTAATAGGAGCGAATCCTAAAATTGGTATTCGTCCTACCATCGATGGACGTCAAGGTGGCGTGCGCGAATCGCTGGAAGTGCAAACCATGAATATGGCCAAGAACGTAGCAGCATTGTTGAGCAGTACGCTTAAGTATACCGATGGTTCGCCCGTAGAATGCGTTATTGCCGACAGCACCATTGGTCGCGTAGCCGAGGCTGCCGCTTGTCGCGAAAAATTTGTTCGCGAAGGCGTAGGCATTACCATAACCGTTACCCCTTGCTGGTGTTACGGTACCGAAACTATGGATACCGAACCGCACACCATAAAGGCCGTGTGGGGCTTCAACGGTACAGAGCGTCCCGGTGCGGTGTACCTTGCCGCAGTGTTGGCAGCACACAACCAAATGGGCTTGCCCGCGTTCGGCATTTACGGTCGCGATGTGCAGGACTCTACCGATACCACCATCCCCGCCGATGTGCAGGAAAAGATGCTACGCTTTGCTCGTGCTGCCATTGCGGTAGCAACCATGAGAGGAAAATCATACCTGGCCGTAGGCTCAGTGTGTATGGGTATTGCAGGCTCGGTGGTTGACCGCGATTTCTTCCAGGAGTACCTTGGCATGCGTAGCGAGTCGGTAGATATGACCGAAATTGTGCGCCGCATGGAGGAGGGCATTTACGATAAGGAAGAATTTAAAAAGGCCATGAAGTGGGTTGAAGAAAAGTGCAAGCCCAACGAAGGCCCCAACTACAATCGTCCCGAAAAGCAAAAGGATCGTGCCGCTAAGGATGCCGATTGGGAATTTGTAGTAAAAATGACCATGATTATTCGCGACCTTATGCAGGGTAACCCCAAGCTTAAGGAGGCAGGATATTTGGAGGAAGCACTTGGTCACAACGCCCTGTTGTCGGGCTTCCAAGGCCAACGCCAGTGGACTGACCACTTCCCTAACGGCGACTTCAGCGAAGCGCTGCTTAACTCATCATTCGACTGGAACGGCATTCGCGAAGCCTATGTAGTAGCTACCGAAAATGACGCGCTCAACGGTGTTTCAATGCTGTTCGGAAAGTTGCTTACCAACACCGCGCAGGTATTCGCCGACGTACGTACCTTCTGGAGCCCCGATGCCGTAAAGCGTGTAACGGGTCACAGCTTGCAAGGCAATGCCAAGGACGGTATCATTCACCTTATCAACTCGGGCGCTGCTAGCCTCGACGGTACAGGTCAGCAAGGCAAGGATGGAAAGCCTGCCATGAAGCCCTTCTGGGAAATTTCGCAGGAGGAGGCCGACAAGTGCCTTAGGGCAACCACATGGCACCCTGCTGACAGGGACTACTTCCGTGGCGGCGGCTATTCGTCAACCTTCCTTACCAAGGGTGATATGCCGGTTACCATGATTCGCCTAAACGTAGTAAAGGGCTTAGGCCCCGTGCTACAGCTGGCCGAAGGCTACACCGTAGAGCTGCCAGCCGAGGTACACGACACGCTCAATAAGCGCACCGACAAAACGTGGCCTACTACATGGTTTGCACCACGCGTTACAGGTCAAGGCCCATTCACCGATGTATACTCAGTAATGAATAACTGGGGTGCTAACCACGGCTCGTTCTGCTACGGTCACGTGGGCGCTGACCTCATTACGCTGGCCTCCATGCTGCGCATACCTGTGTGCATGCATAACGTGGACGAAAGCAAAATATTCCGTCCCAGCGCATGGGCTGCTTACGGCATGAATGCAGAAGGTTCCGACTACCGTGCATGCCAAGCCTACGGCGCGTTGTATAAGTAAACAAAGTCTCAACCCTAACAGGATCTCGAAACCCTGTTAGGGTCTTGTTTTTAACACAGGCGCACGTTTTCCACGTGCGCCTTTTTTGTATATTTGCACAATAGTCACAACATTAACTGTTTTTTTAATGAAGAAAGTTCTTTTATTTCTACTACTCGTGCTTCCTTTGCACATGATTGCCGCTCCGGCAGGCTGGATTAATATTCGACAAATGGGTGCCAAGCCTGATGGTAAGACCTTGTGTACACAAGCTATAAAAAAGGCCATAGAGCAAGCCGAAAGTGACGGTGGAGGGACAATTTATTTTCCGGCAGGAGAATATCTCACAGGAGCCATTATCCTAAAAAGTAACATTACCCTACATCTTGATGCCGGTGCCGTGTTGAAGTTCAGCGATAACTTCGACGACTACCTTCCTTTTGTACAAATGCGCTGGGAGGGCACGGTGATGAATAGCTTCTGTCCGCTATTTTACGCCAACGGGCAGGAAAATATCACCATCACAGGCCGTGGAAAGATTGACGGTAGCGGAAAAAAATGGTGGACTGAAGCGTTGCGCCTGATTGTAGAAATAAACACGCATGGTGACGTAAAAGAGTTGAATAAGTACCAAAAAATGTGGGTAGAGCAGAATAAGGGACTGCTAACCTCGGACTACTATGCAAAAACAATGAAGCGACGCTTTTATCGTCCACCCTTGTTCCAAATGTTCATGTGTAAAAACGTTCGCGTGGAAGGTGTAACTATTGTCAACTCTCCCTTTTGGACTATTAACCCTATTTTTTGTGACAATGTAACCGTGACAGGTGTGACGATTAACAATCCGCCCTCGCCCAATACCGATGGTATTAATCCCTCGTCATGCAGCAATGTGCATATCTCCGATTGCCATATCAGCGTGGGTGATGACTGTATTACCATCAAGTCAGGGCGTGATGCCGATGGCCGCAAGTGGGCTCGCCCGTGTGAAAATATTACCATTACCAACTGCACTATGCTCAACGGGCACGGTGGTGTGGTAATAGGTAGCGAAATGAGCGGCGGTGTGCGTAAGGTTACCATTAGCAACTGCGTGTTCGACGGTACCGATCGTGGTATTCGCCTTAAGTCATCGCGTGGACGAGGCGGTGTAGTAGAAGGGGTACGCGTAAGTAACATTGTGATGAACAATATTAAGTCAGAGGCGTTTGTTTTCAATCTTTTTTATGATAAAAATCAACCGGAAGAGCCGGTGAGCGAGCGTACGCCCGTATTCCGCAATATTCATATAAGCAATGTTACGGGGATGAATGTAAAGCAGGTGTGCAACATTATAGGCATAGCCGAAATGCCTGTAAGTAATCTCACCTTCTCCGATATTAACATGGATGCAGAGATGGGCTTCAGCATGAGCACCGCTCGTAACATAGAGCTGCATAATGTGGAGGTGAATGCTAAGAAAGGCGTTCCATTCAAGGCTGAATTGGTGGAAGGTTTAGTGCTGAACAATGTAAAGTCGTCTGCGCCGGTAGCACAAGTGCCCATAGTTGATTTGCTCAACGTAAAGGATGTTTATATGTATAACAATTATCCCATTGCTCCAACCGATATATTTGCTCGAGTGAGCGGGGGAAAAACCGAAAAGGTGATATTGAAAAGCAATAACTTTGTTAACGTGCTAAAACCGCTTGAAAAGAGTGGTGACTTGCCTGAGGGAGCGGTGGTTGCTGATTAACTCATTGATGTTTATGCCCTAACGGGCAAGGTGACTTAACGCTTGTATACTTCTATTGATATATATGCCCTAGCACCTGCCTGACCGAATGGGCAGGGGCAAAAGCTTGATTGATCATATAAAACTCTTAATAACCACTCCTCAATGAAAAAGATTTTTCTCTTCGTTGCAGCAGCAGTACTTACCTTAAGCGTATCGGCGCAGGAAAAAACAGTAGAGCAGTATTTGGCTGAGGCTCCTTTTAAAATGGACGTGCCGGAGCTTCCGGTTTTTCCAAATAAAACGTTCAATATTGTTAATTATGGTGCGATAGGCGATGGGCTTTTTCTCAACACAGAGACCTTTGCAAAGGCAATAGCAGATTGCACAGTCAAGGGAGGCGGTACTGTATTAGTGCCGGCAGGTCTGTGGTATACAGGGCCTGTTGAACTTAAAAGTAATGTGAATCTGCACGTGTCACGCGGTGCAACCATTCTCTTTTCGCGCGATATGAAGCAGTTTGTTGGCAGCGATGGAAAGACACTTTTATTTCCCATTTCAGGAGAGAAGTTGAAAAACGTTGCCATTACCGGCAGCGGCATTATTGATGGCTCTGGCGAAGTATGGCGCCCCGTCAAGAAGATGAAAACCACCGACCGCCAGTGGAAGGAATTGCTTAAGTCGGGAGGTGTGCTAACCGATAAAGAGAGCATTTGGTGGCCTAACGAAGAAATGTCGAAAAAAGACGCGCGCCCCAACTTGGTGAACTTTAAAAGTTGTGAGAACCTGCTGGTGGAGGGAGTAACGCTGCGCAACTCCCCCAAGTTTGTGCTATACCCCAATGGCTGTAAAAATGTTACCGTGCGTAACGTAAATGTGTACAACGAATGGTGGTCGCAAAATGGCGATGGTATTGATATCAGCGCCTGTCGTAATGTGGTAGTATACAATTGCAACGTGAGCGTGGGCGATGACGGTATTTGCATGAAATCAAGCGGTGATAAAACGAAGCCCTACCTTGAAAACGTGCTGGTAGCAGCCTGCAACGTGTACCATGCGCATGGTGGTTTTGTTATTGGTAGCAACACCAACGGTGATATGAATAACATTTACGTTACCGACTGCAACTTCGTTGGTTCCGACATTGGTGTGCGCGTGAAGAGTAACGGAGGTCGTGGCGGTGATGTGAAGAATGTGTATATCAAAAATGTGTACATGGCCAATATTGTTGAGGCTGCATTCCTTTTCGACACCTACTACCAAAACGTGCCTGCAGGCGCAACTCGTGTTGAGGAAGCAGAGTTACCTACCGACAAAATTCCCGACCTGCACGATTTTTACATCAGCAATGTGCATTGCAATGGCGCTGACGTAGCGTTATCTATCACAGGGCTGCCCAACAAGCCCGTCCGCCGACTTTTCTTCGACAACGTTACCGTGCAATCCAAGGAAGGTTTTGTGATTAAAAATGCTGAAGATATTGAGTTCAAAAACTCAAAAATCATCACGGAGAAAACAACAGCGCCTGTGCTGGAAAATGCCAAGAATATTACCTTACCTAAATAGCTACACAACCCTAACAGGGTCTCAAAACCCTGTTAGGGTCCACTTCCTTCCGTTATGAAAAAAATCCTTTCTCTTCTCGTCTTTTCCCTATGCGCCTTGTTTGCGCAAGCGCAGTCCTACGATATTGTAGTAGCCAAGGACGGCAGCGGTAACTTTACCACCATTCAGGAGGCGGTGAACTCCGTACGCGATTATCGTCCCGAAGGTGAAACCAAAATCTTTATCAAAAAGGGTGTGTACAAGGAAAAGTTGGTTATCTCCGCGCAAAAAACGCAGATTACCCTCATAGGCGAGGACGTGAACGAAACCGTAATTACGTGGGATGATCATGCCAATATCAACAAAATGGGAACGTTTAAAACCTATACCATTTTGATTTTAGGAAGCGATTTCAAGGCGGAAAATATTACGTTTGAAAACAATGCTCCGCAGCTGGGACAAGCCGTTGCGGTACACGTTGAGGGCGATAGGGTGGTGTTCAAAAATTGTCGCTTGCTCGGTAATCAGGATACGCTGTTTACGGGCAATGGTGATAGTCGCCAGCTATACCTCAACTGCTACATTGAAGGTACTACCGATTTTATTTTTGGCCCCGCTGCCGCGTGGTTCGAAAATTGTACCATTCGCAGCAAGCGCAACTCATACGTTACAGCCGCCTCCACTCCCGAAGACCATGAGTTTGGCTACGTCTTCAATCGTTGTACTCTCACTGCCGCTGATGGTATTGAAAAAGTATACCTTGGTCGCCCGTGGCGTGCTCACGCTGCTGTGTTGTTCATGCATTGTAACCTCGGTTCGCATATTTTGCCCGTAGGGTGGCACAATTGGGGTGATGTAAAGCGCGAAGCCACATCACGCTATGCCGAGTATAAAAATACAGGTGCGGGTGCCGACGTTTCTCAGCGTGTTGCTTGGGCGCATCAGTTGTCGGACGATGAGGTGAAGAAGTATACCATTGAAAATGTAATGAAGGGGTGTGATGGTTGGAATCCGATGAAGTAGGTGTTTATATTTGCAGTACTTGCCTGTGGCGTCATTGCGAGGAGGTACGATGAAGCAATCTTTCCATCACGAGCAAAGCGAGTTTTAGTTTGAGATTGACTACGTCGAGTTTCGGTTGCCTCGCGTTGCCCGCAATGACGTCATTTCAGTTGTTTATAATCTAGGATAATATGAAAAAACTTTTCCTTTTCCTATCAGCTATCGCTTTATTAGGCTTTGCCCAAAAGCGCGACGTCGTTACCATTTTCATGGTGGGCGATTCCACCATGGCAAATAAATCTATAGCCAAAAATGCGTTGGAGCGCGGTTGGGGCATGATGCTTCCCGGCTTTTTTACAAGTGATGTAGTAGTGGATAATCATGCGCAAAATGGTCGCAGCAGCAAAAGTTTTATGAACGAAGGACGCTGGAAAGCTGTGTGTGATAAAATAAAACCCGGCGATTTTGTGTTCATCCAATTCGGACACAACGATGAGAAACCTGATACCACTCGCTACACCAATCCTGAAACAACCTTTAAGCAAAACCTTGCCAAGTACGTGGCCGATACGCGTGAGCGTGGTGCTACGCCGGTGTTGTTTACTTCCATAGTGCGACGTAAGTTTGTTGATGGAAAGCTTGAAGATACGCATGGTCGCTACATTAGCGCTGTGCGCGAACTAGCCGATAGTCTTAAGGTAATCTGTGTTGACTTGAATGCCGCCACTCATGATTTGGTAGAGGGCTTAGGTGATGAACCGTCTAAGAAACTATTCATGTGGGTGGAGCCTAACGCTAACCTTGCCTTGCCTGAGGGCAAAAAGGACGATACACATCTAAACGCTATGGGTGGGCGTGCCGTGGCTCGCCTTGCTGTAGATAGCATTAGGGCAAAAGTTCCAGCTTTGGCACCCTTTGTGTGCTACTACGATTTTGTGGTAGCCAAGGACGGTAGCGGTGACTTTTTCACCGTGCAAGAGGCTATTGATGCTGTGCCCGATTTTAGTAAAGTGCGCCGAACTACGGTTTATATTCGTAGTGGCGTGTATAAGGAAAAGTTGATGTTGGCAGAGAGTAAAATCAACGTGTCATTTTTTGGCGAAAGCCAGGAAACAGTGCTGACGTATGATGATTACGCGCAAAAGAAAAATGTTTTCGGACAGGAAAAAGGTACTTCGGGTTCAGCCTCGTTCTACGTTTACGGGCATGATTTTTATGCTGAAAATATTACGTTTGAAAACTCGGCAGGTCCCGTAGGGCAGGCCGTTGCCGTGTTTGTTAATGGTGACAGGGTGGTGTTTAAAAATTGCCGCTTTTTGGGTAATCAAGATACGTTGTACACCTACGGGAAAACCAGCCGACAGTACTACGATAATTGCTACATTGAGGGAACTACCGATTTCATTTTCGGCAGTTCTACAGTAGTATTTAGCAAGTGCGAGATTCGCAGCAAGGCCGACAGCTACATTACCGCTGCTTCAACCACGCAGGGCTTACCCTATGGCTACGTATTTATGAATTGCAAGCTTACAGCTGATGCCGGAGTAACCAAGGTGTACTTGGGGCGTCCGTGGAGGCCGTATGCGCAAACCGTATTTATGAATTGCGATTTAGGCGTGCATGTTTTACCTGTAGGTTGGCACAACTGGAGCAAAAAGGATGCTGAAAAAACAGTGTTTTACGCAGAGTACAAAAATTTTGGCGCGGGTGCTGATGCTAAACAACGTGTACCATGGTCGCACGTACTTACTGATAAGCAGGCAAAGGGTTATGCCCTTGAAAGCGTTTTAGGAGGTAATGATGGCTGGAATCCTTTAACACAATAAGCAGTTAACTACAATAAGTGGTTTTCTTGATATTGTATTTATTACAATATTTAAACAGTTGATAATTAATGATTATCAAAAAATATTTTGTTAAAAAGAAATCAGTCAATTGTAAAATAGTTAACTTTGTTTCTGATTAATTAGAAGGACAACTATATGGAGCAGTATTCAAAAACAGAGCAGATTTATCCGCACGTGTCGGTAGACTGTGTAGTATTCGGTTTTGATGGCAGGGCGCTTCACATGTTGCTAATGGATATGAAGCATAAGGCGGATAATGATGAGTTCAACGCCTTTAAATTTCCCGGTAGCATTATATATGCTAATGAGAGTTTGGAAATGGCAGTGGAGCGCGCTGTGCGCGATATTGCAGGGCTGAAAAATGTGGAGATGCGCCAGTTTAAAAGTTTTGGCGATCCCAACCGCACCGGGAATCCGCGCGATTCACGCTGGTTGAGTAAGGCCGCCCACCAAAATATTGGACGCATTGTTACCGTTGGATACATGACGCTGATTAAAATGAATCAACGCATTAGCAACATTTCAAAGGACTATGATGTGCGCTGGTTTAACGTGAACGACACCTCGGTGCATTTGGCATTTGACCACCCCATAATATTGGATGAGGCGCTAAAAGAGGTGCGTCGTCAGGTGACGTACAATCCTTCGGTAGTGTTTGATTTGTTGCCTAAAAAATTCACGGCGCGCGAGCTGCGCGTAGCTTATGAAGTGCTCTTCAATAGACCCTATGATGTACGCAACTTCTACAAAAAATTTATTGAAGGCGAAAAGTATATCATTGCGCTGGAGGAGAAAGAGCGTAATGTAACGCATCGTGCCGCACGCTACTTCCGCTTTGACCGTAAGGCATATATGAAGAAGCACGAGAGCATGATTTAACAATGAAAGTAGCCATTATAAAATACAACGCAGGTAATATTTTTTCGGTAGAAAATGCGTTGAAAAGAATAGGACAGGAGGCGGTATTAACCGATAATCCTGATGTAATTCGGGCAGCAGATAAGGTAATTTTCCCGGGAGTAGGTGAGGCCGGTACCACCATGAAATACCTGCGCGAGCATGGGTTGGATAAACTTATTTGCAGCCTTCGACAGCCTACGCTCGGCATTTGCATTGGCTTGCAGCTTATGTGTAAGCACTCCGAGGAGAGCGATACCGAATGTCTCGGCATTTTTGACGAAAGCGTAAAACGTTTTCAATCGAAAGAGTACAAAATTCCGCACATGGGCTGGAATACTATTGAGCCTAACGACTCACCACTTTTTGCAGACTTGGAGAAAGACCCATACGTGTACTACGTACACAGCTACTACGCTGAGGTGGGACAGCATGCCATTGCCACTACCCATTATGCCCAACCATTCAGCGCCGCGTTGCATAAGGATAACTTTTATGCCGTGCAGTTTCACCCCGAAAAAAGCGCGTGGGTGGGGGAGACAATTTTGCGTAATTTTTTGACTTTGTAAAATAGTAATTGTAAAATATTAATGGTTAATGGAGGAAATTCCTAATTTATCATTAACCATTTATCATTAATCATTAGAAAAAAATGTTGGCAAAACGTATCATTCCCTGCCTTGACATTAAAGACGGGCGCACTGTAAAAGGTATCAACTTTGTAAATATGCGCGATGCAGGTGACCCTGTAGAGTTGGGTGCGGAGTACAGCCGACAAGGTGCTGACGAACTGGTATTTCTTGATATTTCAGCTACGCATGAGGGGCGAAAAACCTTTGCCGAATTGGTGGAAAAAATTGCCCGCCATATCAACATTCCCTTTACGGTGGGTGGTGGTATTTACGAGTTGAGCGATGTGTCGAAGTTGCTTAATGCCGGTGCAGATAAGGTTTCGGTGAACTCAGCAGCTTTGCGTCGTCCCGAGCTGATTGATGAAATAGCAAAGAACTTCGGTAGCCAGGTGATAACCTGCGCTATTGACGGTAAGTTTGAAAACGGTAAGTGGGTATGCTACGTGAGTGGCGGACGCATTGCTACCGATAGGGAGTTGTTTACATGGGCTAAAGAGGCTGAAAGCCGTGGCGCGGGTGAGATTTTGTTCACTAGCATGGATCACGATGGTGTGAAGCAGGGCTTCCCCTGTGAGGCGTTGGCGCAGCTATCCGACGCGGTTAATATTCCTATTATTGCCTCGGGAGGTGCGGGCAACATGCAGCACTTCGAGGACGCTTTTACCAAAGGAAAGGCCGATGCTGCTCTTGCCGCAAGCCTTTTCCACTTTAAAGAGTTGGAAATTCCTACGCTGAAAAAATATTTGGCGGAAAAGGGAATTGCGGTAAGGTTGTAGTGAGTAGAGCAAGGCGTCATTACGAGCGAAGCGAAGTAATCTCAAGTAGCAGGTCGTTACTTTGATGAGATTGCTTCGCTTCGCTCGCAATGACGGTTATAGTTGTGGCTTACCCCACCAACTCCCCTGCAAACTCCTTAATATTTAATCCTCCAAAATTCCCTGAACTCATCAACAAAAAATTTGCGTTAGAGGCGGGTAATTTTTTCAGCTCCGCTACCAATGCCGCATTATCGGTAAATACCTTTACGTTGCCGCCAAATCCTGTGGCTACATCATCTGCGGATATTTCCGCCAGCTGTTTGTGCTTCACCGTTTCGGGGTTGAAGTACACGTAGGCTATATCAGCATCGTGCATGGCGCCCTCATACTGCGATAGAAACTCCTTGCTAAGGCTGCTAAAGGTATGCAGTTCCATGCAGGCGTATAACTTGCGGCTGGGGAACTGCTTCTTTACGGCTTCGGTTGTAGCGCGCAACTTCGAAGGCGAGTGTGCAAAATCGTAGTACACGTTTGCGCTGTCGGAGTTTGCCATCAGCTGTAGGCGACGTGCTGCCCCGCCAAATTCCTTTATAGCATTGTAAAAATCCTTACGCTCCACGCCAACTTGCTCGCAGGCAAACATAGCCGCGCTAAGATTTTGCAGGTTGTGCTCACCAAATACTTTTAGCGGCACGTTGCCATCGGGTGTAACAAGGCTGCATATACCGTCAATGTTGACGTGCGGGTGTGCGTCATATCCTATTTTTTTAATGCTGTCCTTCGCAATTTCGGCAACCGAAGCGCAGGTTTTGTCAGCCTTGCAGAATATGAGTGAGCCGTTATCCTCAATCAGGTTGGTGAAAATGGCAAACTGCTCCACGTACATTTCCCATGTGGGGAATACGTTTACGTGGTCCCACGCTATGCCCGTAATTATGCCCACATGCGGGCGGTAGAGGTGAAATTTTGGGCGAAGGTCGATGGGTGAAGTAAGGTATTCGTCACCTTCAAACACGGCAATTTTTGCCGATTGAGTCAGGCGCACCATAGTGTCAAAACCGTCGAGTTGAGCGCCCACCATGTAGTCAAAATCAATACCCACGTGGTGTAGCGCATGCATAATCATGGCGGTAGTGCTGGTTTTGCCGTGGCTACCACCTACTACTATGCGCGTCTTATCCTTGGTTTGCTCGTATAAATATTCGGGGTATGAATATATTTTTAAACCTAATTCTTTTGCGCGCAAGAGCTCGGGATTGTCAATGCGGGCGTGCATACCCAGAATTACTTCATCTAACTCTTTGGTGATTTTTTCAGGAAACCAGCCAATTTTTTCAGGTAGTAAACCTTTTGCCGCAAGGCGACCTTTAGCCGGATCGAAAATCTCGTCGTCAGAACCGCTAACGGTGTAACCTTTCTCGTGCAGGGCCAGCGCAAGGTTGTGCATAGCGCTTCCGCCAATAGCAATGAAGTGAACTCTCATACGTTTTTTGTTGATGCTTGTCATTGCGGGCTTGACCCGCAATCTCCTTCGGGAGATCCCGAATCAAGCTCGGGATGACTTGTGTAACAATGATTAATTTACACCCAAAGTTACAAGAAAATTTCGTAGCCTTGCAAGCCAATCTAATATTTGCTAACTTAGCGTGTTAAAATATTTTTTATAGGCAATGAACATTTTTGATTTGATATTTGCGCTGCTGCTGGGGTGGGCAATTTTCATGGGCGTGCACAAGGGTTTTGTGGTGCAGATTACAGCAGTGCTGGCGTTACTGCTGGGCATCTACGTGTCATTTAAATTTTCATACCTTATGGCTAAATGGATTACCAATTTGGGTGTAGGCTCTCAGGTGGTATCCATAGTTTCATTCATACTTACATTTATAGGCGTGGTTATAGCGGCCCGTTTACTGGGTAGCGTTATCGATAGGGTGGTGCGTGTTGTGCTACTTGGATGGCTAAACCGCTTACTTGGTGTTATCTTTGCTATAATAAAAATGGGGCTCATCGTCAGCGTTCTACTTGTTATTATCAATACTATTGACCAGGAGCTGAATTTCATGCCGCGCCAGCAAGTGCAAAAGTCAAAATTCTATAAGCCCATTTCAAACTTTGCTCCCTCTGTCCTAACCTTTCTTGATTTTGATAAAATGAAGGAATCGGCAAAGGGGCTGGATAAGAAGATTGATAAAACCATAAAGGGTAGAAATTAAGATGGCGTTGCTACTTTGTATAGAAAGCTCTGCTGAGGTTTGCTCCGTTGCGCTTGCGCGCGATGGTAAAGTGTTGGACTGCGAGGAAAGCAGCCATGAGCGTGACCATGCCAAGTTGCTGGCTCCTTTCATCGACAAAATTTTCACGCAAACAAATACTCGCCCGCAGGAGTTGGATGCTGTGGTGGTAAGTCAGGGACCGGGCTCATACACCAGCTTGCGTATAGGTGTGAGTACAGCCAAAGGGTTATGCTATGGTACAGGTAAGCCGCTTATTGCTGTGGGGAGTTTGCAGTCGCTTGCAGCATTAGCATTGCACCAGCATGATGTGCAACCTTCTGACTTGCTTTGCCCTTTGCTTGATGCGCGCCGTATGGAGGTGTACACCGCATTTTACAATACGAAGAGTGAACTGCAAACGGAGGTCACGGCTGAAATTATTACGGAGGATAGCTTTTCGGATGTTTTGAAAAAGCAGCGTGTGCTGTTTTTTGGTAGTGGTGCCGAAAAATGTAGAGAGATTTTATCAGGTGATAATGCCGTTTTTTTGGAGGTGCATGCATCAGCACGCGGCATGGTGGAACTAGCAGAGCGCAAATTTACTCAAAAACAGTTTGAGGATGTGGCCTACTTTGAGCCATTCTACCTCAAAGATTTTGTGGCTATCAAATCTACTAGGAAGTTATTCTGATATTTAATCCATAAAAAAAGCGCAACCTACAGGTTGCGCTTTTTTTATGGATACAAGAGTTGAATTATTCAACCTTTGCGCTATCAGCTTCAACTGCTACTGCGCTATCAGCCTTTACACAAGCAGCGATAGAGTCTTTCTTGCAGCATGCAGCAACTTCAATGCTCTTTGCTGCTACAAAGAACTTATCAACTATGATTTCTGACGCCTCGGTGCTATCTACAACAGCAACGTCAATAACGGCTTCTACAACGTTACCAACAACCTTAACGGTCTTGCCGCACATTTTGCCGCAAACCTTAATAGAGCTGTCAGCCTTTACCATGATGTACTTGGTAGAGTCAGTACCATACACAGCAATGTTGTTGTCTTCAGTTACAACAGCCTTACCGGTGAAGGTAATTTCTTTGCCCATGAATTCAGCGGGGTTAGCGATGAGCTTGTCAACGTTAACTTCGTTCTTGGGACCGCAGCAAGCAGCAGCTAATGCTACCAGCGAGAGGAACAAAATCTTTTTCATCTTCTTTTAGTGAAATTGAGGTTTTAAATAAATTTATTTTCGACTGCAAAGGTACGGCATAGTAAATCACCTTGTTGTTATTTAACAAAAAATAACAGAATTGATTTTCAATTAGTTATAATGCGAGGGCGAGAATGCAGAAGAGGGCATAAGCAATGCTTGCGGTACCGTTTACAGTGGTAAAGGTGAGGTTGATTCGACTTATATCATTCTCATTTACAATGCTATGCTGGTATGTGATGCAGCATATGAACAGCATGGTGCCAATACGGTAGAAAATGCTATCTATTACATAGATACCTATATACAAGGTGATGAGTGCACACGCAATGTGAACGAGCGTAGATAGCCTGATAGCACGCTTGCGACCTATCATTGAGGGGACGGAGTAGAGCTTGTGTTCGCGGTCGAACTCTTCGTCGGGTAGGGCATATAGAATATCGAAGCCGGCAGTCCACAGTAGCAGTACGGCTGAAAAAAGGAGTGGGGTAGCAGCTACCTCTCCCGTTACCGCTATGTACGCGCCAATGGGTGAAAGCGATAGCCCAAGCCCGAGAATGAAGTGGCACAGCGCTGTAAAGCGCTTGGTAAGGCTGTAGCCTAATATAATGGACAACGCCACGGGCGACAGCAGCAGGCACAGCTTATTAAGAAACGCGGTGGTTATGATAAACAGCGCGGCGTTGGCAATGCAAAAAATGAGTGCGTACTTTTCGGGTACTATGCCCTGCGGAATTTCGCGCTTGGCGGTGCGGGGGTTGGCAGCGTCGAAGTGGCGGTCAGCGTAGCGGTTGAAGCTCATGGCAGCATTGCGCGCAAAAAACATGCACAGCACCACCAGGGCCAGCGTAAACCAATTGAAGTGCTGCGTGTGCTCTACACCTAAAAAATAGCCTACAAACGCAAACGGCAGCGCAAAAATGGTGTGGCTGAACTTAACCAGCGAGGCGAAATTTTTTACGTAATTTTTCATAAACTTGTATAATCCTAACAGGGTTTCTCAACTTTTGCAGCTACCCTAACAGGGTTGCAAAATAAGTTGTGTGTTGACCTGTGAAACCCTGTTAGGGTTTATTTCTATCTTACCTGCGCCCCAAAATCCTTTTCAAACATCTTCATTAAGTTGCTCATTGCGAGCTCAATATCCTGTTCTGCGAGGGTGCGCTCGCTATCTTGCAGGGTGAACGAAAGCGCGTACGACTTTTTGCCTTCGGGCAGCTTATCGCCCTCGTACACGTCGAATAAGCCAACACTACGGAGTAGCTTCTTTTCACTTTTTACGGCGGCATCGCGCAGCTGCGCAAAGGTTACTTTTTTATCCAGCAGCAGCGCGAGGTCGCGGTTTACTTCAGGATATTTTGGTAGTTCGGTATAGGTGATTTTTTGCTTTGCAACAAAATTAACCAGCGCGCTCCAGCGTATTTCGGCAAAGTAAACATCCTGCTTAATATCGCACATGGTGCGCACCTTTTTGCTCACCACGCCCATTTCCAAAAAGTTTTTGCCCAGGAGCTTGTACGCTGCACCATCAGCAAAAATATCGGAGGGCAGCTCGGCGCTTTGCAGCGTGTCGAGTGAGATGCCGAAGCGTTCCAGCAACAGCTGTACATATTTTTTCAGCGTGTAAAAATCGGTGAAGTTGGTACCTGCATTCCAACTCTTTTTGTGCTTGGCTCCGGTAACAAATATGCTCATGCGCGCCTCTTCACCAAAGCGTGCAGTTACATCGCCGCTTGGCGCTTGCAGGGAGTACACGTTGCCAAATTCGTATAGTTTCAAATCAGCCTGACGGCGATTGATGTTGTAGGCAATGGTTTCCAGTCCACCGAACAGCAAGGTTTGACGCATGGCGTTCAACTCAACACTGTTGGGATTTTGCAGCAGCACTAACCTTTCCTTCGGGTACGTTTTTAGGCTATCGTAGCGTTTGGAATTGGTGAGCGATAAGCACATGATTTCATTAAACCCACGGCTCGACAGCAGGTCGGCTGCTGTGTTGCGCAGCACCTCATTGTTGGGCTTGGCGGTGTGGCTTAGCGATGCGTGCACGTGCTGTGGTATCTCTACATTGTTGTAGTCGTAAATGCGCAGCACCTCTTCAATTACGTCGCACTCACGCGTAACGTCTACGCGGTAGGTGGGTACGCTTACGCTCAGGTTGTCGCCATTCTCTTCTACAATTTCGAATTCAAGTGCGGCAAGAATTTTGCGGATAGTATCCTTGTCGATTTGCTTACCTATGCTTGCGCAAATGCGGTTGAATGATAGCTCTACACCTCTTTTTTCAATAGCATGTGCGCATACATCTACCACTTCTGACGAGATGCTGCCACCGCCCAACTCCTTTATGAGCATAGCAGCACGCTTAAGTGCCGTTACGGTAATGTTAGGGTCGGCTCCACGCTCGTAGCGGAACGATGCGTCGGTGCTAAGCGTATGGCGCTTGGCGGTTTTGCGCACCCACACGGGGTTGAAGTAGGCGCTCTCCAAAAATATATTTTGCGTATCGCTGCTCACACCTGAATCTACTCCGCCAAATACACCTGCTATACACATGGGTTTGGTGGTGCTGCATATCATCAGGTCTTGCGAAGAGAGCTTACGCTCCATTTCGTCCAGCGTGCGGAATAGCGTGCCTTCTGTGCATGTTTTTACCACTACTGTTTTGCCTTCAATTTTGTCGGCGTCAAAAGCGTGCAGCGGCTGCCCTATTTCGTGCAGCACGTAGTTGGTAATATCCACAATATTGTTGATGGGGCGCACGCCAATGGCGTTGAGCCTTTTTTGCAGCCACTCGGGTGAGGGTTGCACCTTTATTCCAGAAATGGTAATGCCTGAATAACGTGGGCAAGCCTCGCTATTTTCTACCTTTATTTGATAGGTATTTGAGGTGTTATCTACCTTGAAGTTTTCAACCGATGGATAAGCAAACTTTTGCAACTTTTCGGGTTGGTGTACGGCAAGGTAGGCAGCCAAGTCGCGCGCTACGCCCACGTGTGATGCCGCGTCGATACGGTTGGGGGTAAGGCCAATTTCAAAAACGTAGTCGCTCTCCATCTTCAGCAAGTCGGCCAGCGGCTGACCTGTTTTTGCATCGGTGTCAAGCACCATAATGCCTGCATGCGAGGTGCCAATTCCCAACTCGTCCTCGGCGCAAAGCATACCGAAACTCTCTACGCCGCGCAACTTCGATTTTTTTATCTTTACCTCCTCGCCACTCGAAAAGTATAGCGTAGCACCAATAGTAGCTACCGCTACTTTCTGCCCTGCGGCAACATTGGGCGCACCGCACACAATTTGCAGTGGCGCCTCAGCGCCAACATCCACGGTGGTAACATGCAACTTGTCGGCATCGGGGTGTTGCTCGCAGGTGAGCACGTGCCCTACCACTACGCCGCGGAGTCCGCCCTTTACGCTTTCGGCGGCTTCTACGCCTTCTACCTCAAGGCCAATGGCGGTAAGAATTTTGCTAACCTCGTCAACGCTCACATTGGCGCTAATATAATCTTTCAACCAGCTGTAGGAAATAGTCATATCTTCAATTACGAATTATTAATTACGAATTACGAATGTTACCCCCAACCCCCTAAAGGGGGCTATAACCGCAGTGCGTTGTCATGCTGAGTTTGTCGAAGCGTGCAGCGTGGGTTTTCCTTATAAAACTTACAAAAATACTATTTTTTTCTCAAACGCTAAATTGCTACCTTTGTAAGGTTACATTGAAGAAATCAAGAGATGCAAAAGAAGCCGCTGATACTTTTAACGAATGATGACGGAATACGCGCAAAGGGTTTGCGCTCGCTTATAGAGATGGTGCGTCCCATAGGCCGATTGCTGGTGGTGGCACCTGAAGAAGGACACTCCGGTCAAAGCCACGCTATTACTACAAAAAATCCCATTCGCTTGCGCAAAATACGCGACTACGATGAGCGCAATGATGTGGCGGTGTATGCCTGCAACGGCACGCCCGTGGACTGCGTGAAACTGGGCATGACGCACCTGCTGAGTGAAAAACCTGATATGGTGCTGTCGGGCATTAACCACGGCTCCAACTCGTCCATCAGCGTGGTGTATTCGGGTACTATGTCGGCAGCGCAGGAGGCTTCGCTGTACGGCATTCCTTCCATTGGATTTTCGCACTTGGACTACTCGCCTAACGCTGATTTTCAACCTGCCATAACCATAGGTCGCAAAATTGTGCAGCAGGTGTTGGCCACCAGCATGGATAGAGAATTTTGCCTGAATGTTAACTTTCCTGTGCTATCGCTGGATGAAATTAAGGGCGTGAAATTCTGCCGTCAGGCAAATGGCACGTGGAGCGAGCACTACGACCGCCGCATTGACCCGCATGGCGGTGAATACTTTTGGCTGTCGGGCCGCTTTATCAACAACGAGCCGGAGGCTACCGATACCGACGAGTGGGCGCTGGATAACGGTTATGTGTCAGCTGTTCCCATTCAATCCGACATGACGGGATATGCAGAATTGGAAAGGCTGAAGGGTTGGGAGATTCGTAATTCGTAATTAATAATTCGTAATTGGTATGATAATCGCTCCTTCCATACTTTCGGCAGACATGTCGAACTTGCAATCCGAGATTGAAATGCTGAACGGCAGCGCTGCCGGATGGGTTCACTTTGACATCATGGATGGCGTGTTTGTTCCCAACATGTCGTTTGGTTTTCCCATACTGAAGGCGGTGCGCAAGCATACCAATAAGCCGCTTGATGTGCACCTTATGATGGTGCAGCCGGAGCGTTACCTGGAGCAATTTCGCGCTGCGGGTGCCGATATTCTTACCGTACAGTATGAGGCATGCACGCATTTGCATCGTACGCTGGAGCAAATAAGAAGTTTGGGTATGAAGGCCGGTGTGGCACTTAATCCGCATACGCCGGTGAGCGCGTTGGAGGAAGTTGCTGCTACGCTGGATATGGTACTGGTGATGTCGGTTGATCCCGGTTTTGGAGGGCAAGCGTTTATTGAAAACTCTTACGATAAAATAGGTCGCACGCGCGACCTGCTGCTGCGCAAAAAATCGCAGGCCATTATTGAGGTTGATGGCGGTGTTACGCTGGCTAACGCGCAGCAAATAAAAAAAGCGGGAGTTGATGTGCTAGTGACGGGAAGTACGGTGTTTGCATCACCTAGCCCAACGGAAACTATCGCGCTGTTGGCTTCGATTTAATCTGTCCACGAGTTTGACTAATTAAACGAATTAAAACGCGTTCTGCGTATGCGAGGAGATGCCTCGACTTTGCTCGGCATGACGGGGCAGAGGATTGTTCATAAATATTGCGCGCGAAGCACAGGTGTTTTTCCAAGGAAAACTTGTGCTTCGCGCGCTTTTGCTACTGTTACTATCTTGTCTGTCAACTAAGGCAGATGGCAATGAAAGCCTTCTTTATGAAGTTGTGTTTTTCCCTACTACTTCTTTCAACTTCTTTCTTGACCAGTACAAAGCCAATCCCAATCCTGTGACAATGTGCCAGATGCCCCACCATGCGGTAACAAACTGCATGCCTACCATGGGGGCGGGGAAAATACGTGGATTAAATAGTAGCGCGAGCCCTAAGCCGGAGTTGTGAATACCCGTTTCGATGGTAACGGCGCGGTACTCGGGCTCGTTGAGTTTGGTAATATAGCGTGCAACCAAATAGCCCACCAGTAGCGCCAATCCGTTGTGTATAAATACCACCAACGCAATGTAATGAATATGGCGCAGGAATAGGCCGAAGTTGTTGGCCAGCGCGCCTGCTACTATGATTACGAAGAATGCAATGGATAGTTGACGTAGCGGTTTGGCAATTTTTTTTGTAGCCCTGGGAAACTTGCGAGCGAAGAGCAGCCCCAGGACCAACGGAATTCCCAGCAGAATGAACACGGTGGTAAACATTTGTACGGGGTCTATTTCCAACGTTTGCAGCATACCCTCGCTTGAACGTTTGCCCAAAAAGTTGAGATACATACGCCCCCAAAAGGCGAAGTTGAACGGAGTGGTGAATGTGGCTAATACTGTGGTAATAGCAGTAAGTGCAATGGATAGTTCGGTACGCCCTTTGGCAAGGTGTGCCATAAAGTTCGAGATGTTTCCGCCGGGACAAGCTGCCACCAAAATCATACCCATGGCTACTTGAGGAGTAATAAAGTTGCGCCCGAGTAGCACAATGCAAAAGGTGAGTGCGGGCAGCAATATCTGCTGGCAAATCACGCCTACTATTACAGGTTTGGGTTGCCTGAAGAGTGTTTTAAAATGGTCGAGGTTAATCTCCAGCGCTACTCCAAACATAATAATGCTCAGCACAATATTCACGCCATGGCTGGCTGCTCCACCAAAGTTAATGGGCGAAATGGAGTTGAGCACATTAAGGGACTCGTACATGCTATTCATAAATGCTGTGGTTTTTTTAGAAGTTGCAAATGTACAAATTTTACTGAAAAGAGTGGAAATTGCTTTTTTGTAATTTTCTTGATGAAAGATATACTACTACTATTAGCTGTCTTGAAACAAAAAACTGCCACAGTTTTTGCGGCAGTTTTTGTAAAGTTATTATCCTAGATTATACAGGGGCAATACCGAATGATTTTATTCTCGCTCATAGACCCGATAATTTGTATATGAACACTTAAATGTTTGGAGGTCTTCCGAGATCTCAAAAACTTCTGGGGTTGTACGTCCATCTAATGTGAGTGTGCCGATTTGAGAGGCTGGGTCGTACGCGTACGTAAAATCATATGCTCTATCATCACGCTTCTTCTCTCCCCATGTAATTTTTATATATCCGGACGAAACCTGATACCACCCATTTACTGAGTATGTTCCTGTGCTTTTTGACGTAAACGTATACTTATACGTTCTATCCTCTCTTGTAACGCTGTTGCTGGTGGTGACCCTGTAACTCCAGCTGGTGCCCGCTAAGTTGCCCTGCTCTATGCCCTCCTCCTTGTCTTTGCTGCAAGCTGTAAACGCTAATGCTGTAAAGAGACTTATCAAAGTTGCTAAAAAAAGTCTTTTCCCCATAAGTTTAATGAGTTTCTGAAATCAGCTATGCAACATGTTGCTTCCGTTGTGGTAGTACTGCGGGTAGCCATTTTAAAAGTTGAATCCTAATCGAAATGCAGAGTACTTATTCTTAATTTTTATACTTTCGCTCCCACTTACTCGTCCTTTGCTATTATACGTATCTACCTCCATGCTGGCACCTTGAAAATTGTACGCATAGCCCAAGAATAAAGTACGTGTAAGATGTAATCCTACTTCAAACTCATAGCATCCCCCGCCTTTTTCCATGCTCATTATGTATCCATATCCAGCTTTAAAAGAAGCGAATACCGACATGCTCTTAGCAAAGGTTGGCGTATATGCTCTAATCCCCGACATGAGTTGAGGTAGTAGAGCATCCTCTGAAAAGTCGTCGCCATTTAATGCGTCAATGGCAACTAGGGTTTTTAAAGTGAATACATCCCAACCTATATAAGGAGAAAAGTTGTGCAGGTAGCGAAATCCGATATCCATATATTTGCCATCGGAATCCTCCACAGCTCCTATCCCCAAATCCAACCCAAAGCAGTTTTTCTTATATTGCGTGCTTGTGTTGCTTTGTGCTTCACTCCCCGGAGTATTATAAAACATTTCAACTCCGGCTATTTGACCTTTTGCACTTACTATGCAACATAATAAAGCTACAGTTGCTACTATTTTTCTCATTGCCTCTAAAAATTGTAACCTATATTAATAGAAAAACACCTATTTTTTAGGGAGTAGCCATCGCGCCAATGATCATCGCGGGCAATATTTAAAGCTCCTAAATCGTATTGCATGCCAAAGTACATTTTTTGCCAGGTAACAGCTGCACCAAATATCCAACCTAAATCAAAACGCTTTAAGTCAGCTCCATCACCGAACACATCTTCGGAACCACTTTCATTACCATAGGTGTGGGATGATTCGTTCCAGTCAACCGAACCATAAATGCCGCAGGCAATGTAAGGTCCTGTGTTAATTTGCAGCTCACATCCATTGGTAATAGGGTGATGGTATGCAATCGTGATAGGCAGTTGAAGATAGCCTAATTTGGCTGTATAGTTGAAGTTATTATACTCATTAAAGTTCTCATCATAATTATATCCCTTGTTGGAGAGGTATAAACCCGACTGGATGTAAAATCCATTGAAAACCGGAATGTCGGCAGAAATACCGAAGTTAACATTTACTCGGCTACTGTTCCCTTCGTCATCGGTTGCACTAACGGATGCAATATTTAAGCCCAGGCGAGCGCCAAATGTTACCTTCTCTTCATTGACGTTATCACTTTTTGCAAAATTGAAAATATTGAAACTATGATCTTCGGCGAGTTGAGCGAATGCGCTGGGGGTGAAGAGTAGGCAGGCTAGCGCGAAAAATGCATAAACGAGATTTTTTTTCATAGGAATGATAGGTTGTTTATTTATTGTAGGTTAAAATCCATCTTCCAAACGCTGTATTTACCTTCCGAACCTCGTTGCGAGACAAAGAAAATGCTCTTGCCATCGGGCGCCCATATAGCAGATAAGTCATTGCCGGGGTGGTAGGTTAGCTGTGTAAGCATGGTGCCATCCACATTGATAACAAATATGTCGGTGTTTTGTCTGTTATTTGCTGTTTTGCTGCTTCCTGTACACAAAATCCACTGTCCGTTGGGTGATATTTTGGGCGTGGTAAAACTTCTGCCGGGCTTAGAAAGTAGTATCTCCTCTGTTCCTGTCTCTAAGTTTAACTTCCAAATTTCGCTTTCCTTGTTGCTGGTAAAGCGTGCGCAGTAAATAATATTGGGGTTGCCGGGGGTTATGCAGGGTGTCATGCCGCGCGAGTAGTTCGAAAATAGGTTTTTATCAATATCAAAGCTCCATAGCGTGTAAATGTCGCGTCCCTCCTTACGGTGAAAATAAATACTCTTTCCATCGGCAGTCATTACGGGCGCATAATCGTTGGCTGTGGTTGTTGATATTTGCCTAACTACGTTTCCTTGCTCCGAACTTACCATGTAAATTCCGGATACACCATTTCTATTTTCCGAAAAGCAAAATTTCTTTCCATCGGGCGACCATGAAAAATCGGTGATATTACTTCTAAACGTGCGCTGAATCGACGGGCCCCCGGTTGCAGCATTTTTTTCCATAATATTTGTCATGTTCTCCTTGGAGTTCACATAGGCTATTCTGCTTCCGTCGGGCGAAATAGCAATGATGGGATTAACCCACCATACAAGAATGCTGCTGCCTGAGGAGTTGAAGGTGCTGGTAGTAGGTACCGGATTAATGAGTCTGTCAGCATCATCGGTGATTTTCACAAAGTTTATACCCCCTTCTTCAGGTACGGAAACTATTGAGTACGAAGTTGTTTGTTGGGTTGTCATGCAAGCTTGCAGGCACATTGCGGCAGCAAAAATGCTAAGAAAAATAATCCCCTTGAAAAAATATGCCTTGTAATTAGTGCATAAAGTAATAAATGAGTTCATAATAAATGATTTATATAAATATTGATTTTAACGCCTTTATATTTTATGTTTAAAAAGTAAAAAAATGCAAATATTTAGTTTCATTCTGATTTTTTAGGACTAACTTTATAAGTTGCGATGCCCCTTACCATGGATGTGTATTCATAGTATAATCAAGGAATTAATAATTCAGGTGCAAAGTAGGGGATAATTTTCAACAAAAACAAAATAAGTGGAATAATTTTCATCGATTAGTGGATAATGTTTTAAACAGAATATCGAAATTGGCTGATAATGAAAGTATTAGCATTGGCGCGCTGGAGAAGTTGGTGGGTGCTAGCAAGGGGGTTTTTTCTCGAGCAATTGCCAATGGGACGGATGTTCAGTCAAAGTGGATACAACGAGTTGTTGAAAATTATCCCCATTATAGTGCAAGGTGGTTGCTCACTGGGGAGGGAGAAATGTTGTATACTTCATCGAATATTACGCCAGGGGCGAATATGATGGAGGTTGAGAAATTAAAGCAGGAGTATGCGCTTTTGCAAGAGTTATGCGATACTCAGCGCAAGTTGATTAAGTCGTATGAGGAGCAAATAAGCGGCGCAAGGTAAAGGGCTGTTTTCTCATTAATCAGATAAAAATATTTATATTTGTGCCATAGTTTGACGTTGCGTTTGTATCTTATAAAATTGATTTATTCCTTGGGGATGCTTGGTTTTGACAGCAGGATGACTTGAGGTGTAAGCATGCCGAGCGTTGTACGGAAGCTCGTAAATATCAACGTGCAAGCCGTAACTGGCGAATCTAATTACGCACTCGCAGCTTAATCGCTAAGCGATTAACCTTAATCCGCCGACTCTAGGAGTCCGCCGACGAGTATCCCGCTCTTGCGTTCCGCTCATTAATGTAAGGGCACACGGGGTATCATCCTTTTGAGATAGTCGGGCAAATGCCTTTAATGCCCGATGAAAATTAAGAGGCTAAGGGTTATATTCGGCAGCGGCTCGCCTGATATAATCACAAAAACCGAAGAGCCAATAAGCATGTAGAAAGCACGTTAAGACCTTGTTTGGACGCGGGTTCGACTCCCGCCATCTCCACGTTTTGAGGGGGCGTTTTCGAAAAAAATAGTATTCGAAAATGTTCCCTCAATTTTTTTGCTATTTTTGTGCGTTAAATATTAGTTAGTTATGTATTCATTTATTTTCTGTGTTTTGCTGCTCATAGGCGGCTACATTATTTACGGTGCATTTGTTGAGCGGGTTTTTGGGGCTGATAAATCGCGCCCCACGCCTGCCACTACCCATTACGATGGTGTAGACTATGTGCCGCTACCTACATGGAAAATTTTTCTGATTCAGTTTCTTAACATTGCAGGATTGGGTCCCATATTCGGCGCCATAATGGGTGCGGTATATGGTCCCGCGGCTTTTTTATGGATTGTCCTGGGTACCATTTTTGGGGGGGCGGTGCACGACTATTGTGCCGGAATGCTATCGTTGCGTAATGCGGGAGAGAGCTTGCCTGAAACCATAGGTCGCTACCTGGGTAAACCGGTTAAGCAATTTGTGCGCGTCTTTACCATTATTCTTATGCTGCTGGTGGGAGCGGTGTTTGTGTCGGGGCCAGCGCAGCTGTTGGCTAACCTTACGCCCGCGCATTTGAATTACCTTTTTTGGATAGTGGTTATTTTTGTATACTACGCTTTGGCTACGTTGTTGCCTATTGATAAGCTGATAGGTCGCATATATCCTGTATTTGGCGCGGCGCTTTTCTTTATGGCAATTGGTGTTTTTGTTTCGCTGTTTGTGTACAACGCGCCCATTCCCGAATTCACGGCAGGCTTGGGTAATATGCGTCCCGATGCTGATGAGTATCCGTTGTTTCCTCTCATGTTTATTTCCATTGCCTGTGGCGCTATATCTGGTTTTCATGCCACACAGTCGCCGCTTATGGCAAGGTGCATGAAGAATGAAAAATTGGGACGCCAAGTATTTTACGGTGCCATGGTTGCCGAGGGAATTATGGCTCTGATTTGGGCTGCCGCGGCTATGAGCTTTTTTGGTTCTGTGGGTGGGTTACAAAACTTCTTAGCGGAGAATAACAACAATGCCGCAGTGGTGGTTGAAACACTTGTGGACTCATGGTTGGGCAAGGTAGGAGGATTGTTGGCCATATTGGGTGTAATTGCCGCGCCTATTACTACGGGTGATACCGCACTACGTTCGGCGCGCTTGCTGGTGGCCGATATTATAGGTGTTGAACAGCGTAGCATTAAGCGTAGGTTGATGGTATCGCTACCTATTTTTGTGCTGGTATTTGTGCTGCTGCAAATTGATTTTGGTATCATCTGGCGCTACTTTGCATGGAGCAACCAAACGCTTTCCGTGTTTACGTTATGGGCGCTCACGGTGTATTTTTATCAGCAAAAAAAAGCGTACATTATTACGCTTATTCCCGCGCTATTTATGACGGCAGTGTGCTCTACCTACATATTTATTGCCCCCGAAGGATTCTCATTGTCGCATACGGTTTCGTACATAGGTGGTGCAATTTGTACGCTGGTGGTGTTGGGAGTGTTTATAGCGTGGGCAAGAAAAAATAAACCCGCGTTGGAGGTTTAAAGCGAATTTCATATAAACCAAAAAGCGGCTGCAAATCCTTGCAGCCGCTTTTCATTTGGTAGAATTATTAACTCTTAATTCTTAATTGTTGTGTTGAGTTTTGTCTTCTTTTACGTCGCGGTAATCTAAGCCCTCGTTATACACCTTCATGGCGCGGAAGCTCATACCCATGCTGGCGTAACCGCCATCGTGGAAAAGATTTTGCATGGTAACTTTACGTGTGAAATCGGAAAATAGCGTAAGAACGTAGTCGGCGCAATCCATAGCGTCGGCGTTACCCAAAGGTGACATGCGGTCGGCAAAGTCCACCAGGTTATCGAAGCCCATGATGCCGCCACCCGCGGTGGTTTGTGTGGGCGACTGCGAAATGGTGTTGATGCGCACCTTCTTTTCACGACCGTAGATGTAGCCAAAGCTGCGGGCAATTGACTCAAGCATTGCCTTGGCATCGGCCATATCGTTGTAGCCGTACAGCGTGCGTTGAGCGGCAATGTACGACAGCGCTACTACCGAACCCCACTCGTTAATGGCGTCGGCCTTACGGCACACCTGAATAACCTTGTGGAACGATATAGCGGAAATGTCCAGCGTTTGTTGCAGGAAGTTGTAGTCCAAATCGTCGTAGGTGCGACCCTTGCGAACGTTAGGTGACATGCCTATAGAGTGCAGCACAAAGTCGAACTTGCCGCCAAGATGCTCCATGCCCTTTTGCACGAGGTTTTCCAAATCTTCAACCTTTGTTGCGTCAGCCGGAATAACAACGGTGTTCAACTTCTTAGCCAACTCGTCAATGGTGCCTAAGCGCATTGAAACGGGAGTGTTGGTAAGCACAATTTGCGCACCCTCTTCCACGGCGCGCTCTGCTACCTTCCATGCAATGGATTTCTCGTTCAGCGCTCCAAAAATTAAGCCTTTTTTTCCTTTTAATAAACCGTATGACATACGTTTGTTTTTTTAATTAGGGCACAAAGGTACAAAATAATTGATAATTGATAATTAACAATTAATAATGAAAAGGGAAGTGGGATTGGCTACTCCATGTTCAAATCTTCTACGCCACTTACCTCGGTGGAGGACTCTCCAAGTGTGCTAGACTGCTGTACCACGCCAGTATATATCTTTACAAAGTCAATTTTGTCAAGTGATACTTTGTTGCCTATGGTATTTACTGCCCATTCTATGTCAAATTCGCACCTCGCGTTATTATTGGGGTAGCTATCGGCGTATCCCCAGTCATAAGCCTTCCATTTCCACCTGTCGTCTTCAAATACGGCATTGGGGGGTAACAGAGTGCCGTGAAAGGTAAGCGTATCCTTATCTACCCAAAGCGGGAAGTATGATTTTCCGCTGTAGCCACTTACTATATGTAGCGTATCGAAATTACCTTGGTTATCAAACCAGGGAATGGTGCCGTTAATGGGATTGGGACGTAGGTAACTTATGGTGTAATTTTTGGTGGAACGGCTGTATTCGCTGCCCGCCAGTTCGTACCATTCATCGTCAGCCAGCCCATTGCCGTTAGCATCTACCGATACCATAACTATGCCGGGCTCAGCGCTGTTTTCAAAAGCATTTCCGTATACCTTAAAGTCCTTGGCGTCGGGGCGGTTCACAATGCTGTGGTCAAATCCAAATACCACGTAACCACCGTATGCTCCCAGTGAAATTACATTTCCGGTTTTACCAATAAGCAGTGCGGTTACCTTGTCAAGCGTAGCTTGCTCGTTGTCGCCATCAGCATACTGGGGCAACCTGTTGGTAAATTGTCCGGGTGCAGGCATAAACTCCAGCACACGACTAGCATACTTTGAAGGTTGAGTTGGGGTAGGTTCAATATCATCGTTGTCGTTGTTATTGTTACACGACGATAACGCTAATATGAGCAGGAGGAAGGGGAAGAATTTTTTTTTCATATTTTGAATGCATATACTATATTGTCGATGCAAAAATACGCAGGAGTATTTATACCAAATTGTCCCATATCGCTGCTGCTTGCTTCAAAAGTTAGCTTGCTCACAGTGTCGCCCAATGACGATAGGTCAATGCTTGTCCAATTGTCTGTTAAAAGACTTTTCCCATTACGAAAATCGGCAAGGTATACGTCCAACGTTCTTGTATTTTCATTTCGATCGTGAGCCGTAATGGTAATTTTGTACCAATCGCCTGCTTCAAATTTTTTAGCCCATCCATCTCCATTTTGCATGCATTTATAGGCTATGGTGCTAAGTGCAAAATCGGCGCTACATGGCCTTACTGGAGTGTAAAATGTCATGGAGGGAGTACCCGATACATAGCAAATAGCAAAAGTTCCGTTGGTGTTTGGGGTTGCGGTGTAAACGCTATACTGATTGCTGTATCCTGCACTGTCAATATTGTTATGGTTGGAGTAGCTAAAGCCGCTCCATGAATTCCAAGTGGTATTATATGTGTTAGAAAATGTAGCATCGAGACAAGTAAAACTGCCAGTGGTGTCGCTACCATTCCAGTAGCCGATGGAATCCAAAGGGAGATCGCCGAAGGCAATTTGGCTGACATGCTCGCTATCATTTTTGTCGCATGATGCCATAAAAAGCGAAGCTGCTACTAGGGCTACGAAGAATAATTTTTTTTTCATTTTTTGATTCTTAAATGAGTAAATAAATTTGTTAGTGAATAATTACAATGTTGTGCGGGTTGAGGCCTGCGGTTAATCTGAATTGCAGTACGCCTTCGGGAGAAAAGCACAATACCTCTCCCGTTGAGGTATAGTCTCCATCCGTATCGGTAATGTACACGTAGCCGTTGTGCTTATCAGCGTTAATACCAAAGGGTGTTTGCAGCGGTGTGCCGTCGGTAATAAAGTTGTCGCGTTCCACCTGTTCCGTTTTTACGTTAAACAGTTTTACCCACGAGGTGCCTTGCGAGAAACTGTAACTGTATATATAGGCGTAATCGCCGCTTATGCAAAAGTTCAGCGCCGCAATATTGAGCGTTTGCACCAACTCATCGGTAGCGCTGTTTATGCGGTGCATATTGTAGTTTTTGCCACCGTAGTTGCCGCGCGTAACTACATACACATCGCCGTAGGCATCAGACTCAATGGTGTAGGGGTTGGCATCTACCACTATCTTTTTTACTTCGGTAAACGAAGCAACGTCTATTACCGATACTGTATTGTCGTAGTTGGGTTCATCAAGCCCGCCCGAGTTGCTCACGTACAGCTTGCCGTTTGTGGCGCAAATGCCGTCGGGGTTGCGGCCTGCTTGTGCAAATACTTCTACGCTCAGCGTGGCAGTGTCAATGCGTGCCACAGTTCCATCAAACGAGCACACGTAAGCTTTGCCCTCCCAGAAGGTGATGTGGCGTGGCTGTCGTGCGACGTTGTTGTTAAAAAGTGGAATTTGCCTCAACGACCTTCCGCTAGCGGCATCAATCACCTCTACTTGACTTGATACATTTACTATGCAGTAAATTTTGCTGCCGTACTGCTGCATATCGTTACCTGTATCACCCAGGTTACGTCTGTTAACGGTGTGAAAATAGTTCTGATCCAGCACCTGATTTTCAAAGTTACAGTAAGAGAGCGTACAGTTATTCATGTTGAATAACCCCTCGTTGAGTATATACAGCGCCTTGGTTCCTGCGGGTGGGGTAGGTATGTCGTTATTATCCGGTGTTGCGGGCTCATCTTTTCCACATGCGAGGAATAAAAGACAAAATGGGATGATGTATAGGTATTGCTTCATATTAAATGTTTACGGTTAACGTTCCTCTGAACGACCTTCCCGGCATGGGAAAGTAGCGTATTACCTCGTACTGCGTATCAAGCAAATTCAGCACCTCTACGCTAACCTTCCAGTCTAAACGGAAAAGGCTGAAACTTTTGCGTGCGGCAATGCTGTGGTCGGCGTATCCGCTTAGGGTGTTGGCATCATTATTTTGCGGAAGCGTGTAGCGATTGCCACTTATCATTACATTGTAATCCAAACTTGCGTATGGTGTTGCGAGGCTTGCGCCCGCGCTACCCGAGTGCAGCGGCGTGTATGGAATTTGATGGTTGTAAGTCTTGCCTTGAGGGTTGGTTTTGTCAATGCTTTTTTGGTAGGTATAGCTGCCGTTGAGCGCAATGCTGTAACCTGTAATGGGGGTGAAGCCCACCTTGGCGGTAACGTCTAGTCCTGTTATTTGCACCTTACCCATATTTATCATACTCAGCACAAAGAGGTCCTTGGTGGGAATTGCCACAATTTTATCGGTAACGTAATTTCTATATCCATCAACCGATGTGGATACGTAGTGCGCGCCTTGCTGCCATGCTTGATAAAAGGCTACCCCCACGTTGTACTGCTGAGCCTTCTCGGGGCGCAGGTTGGGGTTACCTATTTGTCCGTAGTAAAGGTCGTTAAATGATGGCATGCGAAAAATATCTTTGTAAAATGCACGAAGTAGCAGCCGCTCGCTACCCAGCGGTTTTATGGCAACAGTAACAGCAGGTGATATGCGCTGCGTGTTATCGGGTTGTATGCCGTGCTCTACGCTTTCAATGAAAAATGAACCAAGTGCATTGGCTACTACATCAAAGTAGCGCTGCGTGTATTTTCCCGCTATGTTGGCAAAAATTGACGTGCGTGCAGGGTAGGCAAAGCTGGTAAGGTTGGCGTCCAGCGTGCTGTAGGCGCCGTCCAGCGAGGTGGAAAACTGTAAAGCTTTCGTGGTATTCCATAGCAGCGATGTTGAGGCATAAATTTCGTTCTGCGTATAGCGGTTATCCAACATGCCCTCCGAACTTAGGTAGTCGGGGTCGAGGTAGTGTGTGTAGCTATGGTTGTATTTTATAAAACTTTTTTGCGAAAATTGCTCATTGTAATCCACCTGATGCATAAGCTGAGCGAACGCTACTTTATCCCATAGTCGCTGCGATGAGTGGGGGTAATAAAATATGGTGGAGCCGGGCAGTCCGCGCTCGCTATGATAAAGGTATATTTTTGCCGCAAGGCGTTGCCTTTCCGAAAAGTTGCTGTAAATATTTCCTTCCAAACGTAGCGACCTAATATCGCTGTTGATACGCTTGAATGTTTCCTGCGTGTCACCATTGGTTAGCGTGTAGGGGTAGGTGCCTCCGGCAAATTGGAGTTCACCGTTTACTGAAAAAGCAAATTTTTTACAGACATTTTGTGTGTAGGTAATAGAAGGGGCAACAAAGTAAAAGGAGCCGATTTTAACTCCAGCCGCTATGTGGGCGTGAGTGCTATCAGTTAGCGAGGGAGTTGTGGTAGTAATGCAGAGCAGGCTGCCCGATGCAAAAGATTTTGCGGGAGCGAAAATATCCGAGGCAAGGCCACTTGCCAGCGAAAGGCTTTGCACGTTATCAATCGAAAGTTTTCCGAGGTCAACCTGACCGCTTTGCTCGTCAGCCAGCAGTACACCATCGTAACTCACGGCCGTGTACTTAGCGCCCAGCGAGCGCACCGATACGGTTTTTAGGCCACCTATGCCACCGTAGTCCTTCACCTGCACGCCTGCCAGCGATTTTACGGCATCGCTTACCTGTAAGGCATTTAGCCGTGTCAGGCTGATTCTGTTGAGCGTTTGTACAGGACTAATGTCGTGGCGCAGCTGTTCCGTTTTATGGGCATTTACTACTACCTCGTTTATGGTAATAGTATCCCTATTTGCTGTTGCAGTAAATGCAAAGCAAAGCAAACACAATAGTATAGATAAACGTAGTAAATACATTCGCAACTTTTATCCCGAAAGTTTTGCGGAAAAAATGAAATTTACGTGATAGGTCTTCTGGCTTACCTTTTATATCTTTTGTTCAAAAAGCCTTCCCATTTTGCTTACGCTTCACAGTGGCTTTGTTGATGATAACTACCTTGCGGTAGAGAAGGATTACAGCAGCGGGTACTGCTTGGGATTCTCACCCAATTCCCTGAAATCACATTTATGGCTGCAAATGTAAATAAAAAAAATGAATTGCAAAGAGTAAAAATACTAATGTGGTTACTTTGAAAAATTTCACTACCTTTGCGCCCAATGTTTTTGATGAAAAAAATATTCTTGCTGCTTTTAGCAGCATTTTTTTCGCTTGCGACCCTGGCCCAGAGCCACTGGCAGCCTGCGCAGTTATCATTGTGGAATCCTATTGCCATACCGCGTTATGACAGTCTCGCTACAACGAACCTTGCAGTGGGTATAGGCTATAAGGTGCATACGTTGCAGGGGGTGGGTGGCGCAGCGATACTCTCTCGCCATATGGGTGATGTGGATGGTGTTGTGGTGTCGGGTGTAGCAAGTTTAACTAAGGGTAAGTTTCACGGTATAGCTTTTTCTTTGCTGGGCAATGTTGTTCGCGATAGCGCTTCAGGATTTCTGCTCTCGGGCGTGTTTAACATGAACCTCTCGCGCATGTACGGCGTGCAGCTGGCTCCTATGAACTTTAGCATAGGCGATGTGCGTGGTGCGCAGCTCACTGCTGTGTGCAACGTGGGCGCGGGCGAAGTGCACGGTGTGCAGCTTAGCGGTACTATGAACATTGCTAATCGTGGTGCGCGTGCGGCACAGGTAGCTTCTTTTGCCAACATGTGCTTTGATACTATTAAAGGTGCGCAGCTGGCGGTGGCCAACTATTCGGGCGATTTGTACGGTGCGCAAATAGGCCTGGCAAATATGTGCAACGGCAGCCTTAACGGTGTGCAGGTGGGCTTGATTAACTATAGTGAGGATACCACCTCATTTCATAAGTTGGGATTGGTAAACCTCAATCCTCGCTCGCGATACGATGTAATAGCGGTGGGCGGTAACATGATCAACTTTGGCGTAGGCTTCCGCTTTTGCAACAAGTACACATATACTATGCTGGGAGTAGATCTTCCTACTGACCGATCGGGTAACATTACCGCTGCCTTGCTCTACCGCTTTGGTGCGCGCGTCAATCTTTTTCATAATCGGTTATACTTGAATCCCGATATAGGTTACATGCACATGTTTCAGGGTGGCGACGAGGTGGATGTGCGCGAGTTTTCGCTACAGACGCGTGTTTCGTTGGAGTATAAAATTGGGAAATGGCTGGGCGTGTTTGCCACAGGCGGCTACGCATGGACCTCGGAGTATAAACGTCCCATTAGCTATAGCGGAAAAGTATTGTTGGAGGGTGGCGTATCATTTCGCTTGCCAAAAGAATTTAAGTAGTATAGAGTAGGTGAAGAGAGGGTTTGTCATATTGCTGGTGTTGTTGTTTGCCTTTGCTAATGCTCGGGCGCAGATGCTGACATTTGAAGATGATTCGGTAGCTGTTGAGGCTAACTTTCCGTTTTGTGATACGGTTAGGCCTGTGAAGCACCCGTGGCGTGCGGCAGGGGAGGTAATTGCTACCAACATTGTTATTGGTTGTTACAACCGTTTTATTACGCAAAGTGATTTTGCGAAAATCAACGGGTCTACCATCAAAAGCAACTTTGAAACGGGTTTTGTGTGGGATACCGACCCCTTTGGTGTTAACCTTTTTGGACACCCGTATCAAGGTGGCTTGTACTTCAACGCGGCGCGCTCCAACGGCATGAGCTTTTGGGAGTCGTACCCCTATGCCATGGGTGGTAGCCTTATGTGGGAGTATTTTATGGAGAACGAACCGCCCTCCATAAATGACTTTATTGTTACATCTATTGGTGGTGCTATGTTGGGTGAAATGACCTTTCGCCTTTCATCGCTGCTGATTGATGAGAGTGCTCGTGGCGTTGAACGTGTGTTTCGCGAAATCGGCGTAGCCGCCATTTCGCCCCTGCGCGGTTTCAACCGTTTGGTAACAGGCGACTCGTACAAGTACATGAGCCGCTACATTGACGCCTGTGGTTACGAGCGTCGCCCGCTGGTGCTTGATGTGAGCATGGGATACCGCTACCTTGCCGATGCCCAATATATAATGAAGGGCAACAGCATGCTGGCCATGGGTGCGAGGCTTACTTACGGTGCGCCATTTCTGCTCGACGATATCTACGAGCCGTTTGACTACTTCGACTTAAAGGCAACGCTGAGCGTAGGTGGAAATCAACCATTTCTTTCTTCATTTAACGCTGCGGCTATACTGGCAGGAAAGCACTCCGAACCTGTGCCGGGGCACCGCATGCTCATAGGCGCGTTTCAACACTTTAACTACTACGATTCCGAGGAAATTCATACGGGCGAAATACCCTACCGTATTGGCGAAATCGCATCGGGTGGAGCAGGTATACTGTATAAACTTCCGCAAATGAATAATAAGGCCGAGGTATCGCTGGCTATGTATGGCAATGCGGTGATATTGGGCGGCTGCCTGTACGATACGCCTGTATCCGATAGCATTGTGGGGCGTGACTATAACCTAGGTAGTGGCTTCAGCGGAAAGGTAGAGGTGTCGGCTACGCTACGTCGCATTGGCGGGTTTACGCTGAGCGCTTACCACTTGTCACTGTATTCGTGGGCTACAAGTAATAATCAGCAGAGCATATACGGTGCGCAATCGCTTGCTGCCGGCTACTCTACTTTTAACATCATCAACCCCCGCTTCGATTTCAACATCACCAAAGCCATACGTCTTAGCTTCGAAGGCGTATTTTACTACCGCCTAGCAGCGTATGAAAATGAGCCCGATGTTTCTACCAAAACGGTAGAAATAAGGAGCATGTTGACGTACAAATTCTAAAAAGATTTGCTCAGCAGGAACGCCAGCAAAAATCCCAACACTGTTATTAACGCTACACCTCTTCCGCCGAACTTAAATGCTTCGGGAATCATGGTGTCGCACAGCATGGCAAGTATGGCGCCCGAGGCAAAAGCCATGGTGGCGGCGTGTACGCTTTGCGGCGCATCACCCAGAAACATGAATCCACCTATTGAGGACAGCACGGTTACCACCAACGTGGTAGTCCATATAAGTAGAATTTTGCGATTGCTCATGCCCGTGAGCTTCATGCCCAGCGTGCCCGACATGCCTTCGGGCAGGTTACTCAAAAATACGGCAGCCAAAAATACCAACCCCGTATTACCTCCCATAGCAATGCTGGCGCCTACTACAAACGATTCGGGAATGCCGTCGAGCAGCGTACCAAGCAGTATGGCGCTACCCGAATTATCCTCGGCGCTGCCGCTTTTGGCAAGCTGCGCGCTACCCTGCGAGTGGCGGCGGAAGTAGCCTCCACGATTATCAATAAGGTAGTCGCCGCCCACAAACACCAGCGCCCCTGCCAAAAAACTCAGTCCCACTATCCACGCGCTATGGCTTCTTTCAAAGGCATCGCTCATCAAGTCTATTGATAGTGCCGATACCAGCACACCCGCGCCAAAGGCCATTGTCACGGCAATAACTTTGTTATTTACCTTAAGGTACATGCCCAGCAGTGCGCCTATTAAAATGGCGGAGCCTGCCAGTAGCCCTACGAGTGTTGCCTCTAACATAGTATTTCAGTTTTTGGTTACTAACAAATATAGCCATTCTTTTACAAATACAGACCCTTCCCTTTTGAATGTAAAAACAAGCTAAAAATAGCTTACTGTTACTATTACAAAAAGGGAGCACGTAAAAAAAAGATTTATATCAATTTACTAAATGTGTATTGGTTTTGGAGGGGTATTCAATATAGTTAAAAATGCGGGGAATGCCCATGAGATTATACACATTTTTACATTGGTGTATTATATTTACCTAATTAGTTTTTGTAGTTGTTTTTACCCCTCAAAAAAAGTACAAAAATGAAAAAGATAGTAATAGCCTTAACTATTGCGCTAATGACGCTATGCGGTACGCAGGCGTGGGCGCAGGGCGGAGTCTCATGTGAGAAACCGCAGGTAGTAACCACTTCTCCCGGCGTTACAGCTGTACATAGCCGAAACTATGAAGGCGTTTGGTACAACTTTACACCCACTGTAAGCGGAGTGTACAAGTTTTCCAGCTGCGGTCATTCCAACTCCAGCGACACCAAGGTGACTGTTTACAGCGGCAGATGCGAGTCGCAGCAAATTGTGGGAGAGGATGATGATGGTAGTTGCAGCGGCTACTCCATGGCGGCAAACCTAACCGTTAGCCTTACTGCCGGTACCACCTACATGGTCAAATGGCATCTTTATTCCGGAGATCTCACCTATACGTGGGAACTTGTACGACCTATGAGTGCTGTACTGGAGTTGAACGATATCCCCGATGGGTTGAACGTTAGCGGCAGCGTATACCGTAGCGCTGATTCGAGTAGCCATATAGCCGATTTTGATGCTGCGAGCAATACGGTAGAACTTGGTGTGGGTAATACCTACTACTATGTGCTGAAGGGTGATGGAGTAGCAAGCGGCTTTCAACCTTTTGTGGCTAACGATACGGTACAAATATCGCTGGCCGATTATAAAAAAATGGTGCTGAAGGTGACCTTGCCTGCCGATTATGTGCTGTCCTATCCCTCGTCCGACATATATCAGGATGAAAGCATAGTGGCTACGGCAGAATTTACGGGTAGTGGAGCGCTGTACACCGACACCTTGTATATGGCTGACGGCATCTACAGCATTGGCGTTGTTGCTGCCGATGCGCAGGGTGCGAATTTTCCCTATAAGCATACCTTTACGGTGAGCAGCGCGGGCGATATAAATATTAATGTTTCGACAAGCGGATTGAGTAAGCGAACCTTTTCGGTTACTGATCTTCCGACCGAATTGTTGTCTGCCTCTACCGTCATGTACCTATACGACGAAAAAGGTAATTGGTTAACGGGTGTTGATCCGGCACTTGGATGCTATCTATCAAATGGTACTTATAGCTACCGCGTTCTCTTATCGGGTGATGTTCCTATTATTGAAAAAAAAGGCACCTTTACGGTTATCGGTACCGGTAGCACGGTTATTTCCTATGCCAACTACTCCAAAACAACGTTCAGGGTACAGCTACTTGACGGATACACTTGGTCAAGCGCGAATATATTTTCCAGTGGAGTGGTTAATGATTATGTTACTTCCCTGAGCAACGGTGATAGCGTAGTATACTTGCCTAACGACACCTACTATGCCATGATGAGTTTTAGCCCTTCGGGAAATGCGACCGTTCACTTTACGGTAGGCGGAGGAAATACCATAGTGCGCTACGCTGAAGTTAAGCCCGTATTTGTGCTGAGTGATATACCCGAATATGAAAGCCTTGATATTATCGGGAATATATACGAGGACGAAGATTTGAATAACCAGCAAGCGGCGTTTGGTCCGTGGAGTAGCTTTGTTACTAACGATGTACTAACACCTGATAGCATTTACTACTGCCAGCTTAATGGAGCGAAGGTTGTTCGCACCGTTGCTCCATTTGTGGCAACTGACACGGTAAGACTTACCACGGCGCTTAAAAAAATGGCAGTTAAGGTAAGCTTACCCGTGGGATGGTTGTTGGAGGATTTCAATCCAGCCATATATCGTGATGGGTACTCTGTTGCTTATTGCGCGCTCGATTCCGTTGGCAGTCGTCTGTTTGCCGATACGCTGTACATGCCTTCGGATACCTTCAGCATTGCCATTAAGGCGCTCGATGTGCAAGGTGTGTCGTTGCACTACAAGCATGACTTTACGGTGAGTGCATCAGGTGATGTGCTCATCAATGTGGGCGCTACGGGATACGGCAAGCAAACCTTTACCTTCACCAACCTGCCCACGGGATTTGTAGCGCCCGATACCACCATTGTGATTTACGATGATGAAGGGGCGCAGGTCAACTCTCTTCAAGGAACTATGAGCTGCTACCTGCCGCATGGTACATATTTCTATATGGCTATGCAGGGGGCGAATATCGCCATAAATGCAGCCGACCTTACGGTGAGTGGAGATGCAAGCATCGCAGTTTCGTATGCCGATTACTATAAAACAACCTTTAGGGTGCAGCTGGTCAATAGCGATAGCTGGACGGGAGCCGAGGTATATAATCATAGCTATGGAGATATGGTTGCAAGCATAGCCTATGGCGACAGCGTTGCCTACCTACCCAATGATGATTACTACGTCAACCTGTACACCGCCAATGGCTACACCAAGGTTGTAGACTTTACGGTAAGCGGTGCCAACAGCGTGGTTACCTATGCCGAGGTTTTTTCGGTATTTACTTTTACCGACTTACCTGCACAAGTGGTTAGTAGTATAACAGGGAACATATATAGTGATGCTGACTTGAATAATTATGTTACCTATTTTTATGAGGGAAACGGCTACCAATCCGACAATCCTCTCATTGCTGGTACTACCTATTATTGCCAACTGCAAGGTAGTAAGGTGTCTTCGGTTGTTATTCCGTTTACGGCAACCGATACGGTAAGGATTACCACCAGCGTAAAGCAAACCATAGTTAAGGTGAACTTGCCTGCGGGTTGGTCTTTAAATACCGCTGTTGAAGTAAGGCAAAATGACCAGTATGTAGCGTACGTGAACCTTGATTCGGTAGCGCCGCAGCAATACGCCGATACGCTGTATGTGCCCAACGGTGATTACACCTGTGCTGTTACTGCGTTTGACTTGCAGGGTACGCCATTTGGATATCCTCACACCTTTACGGTGAGTGCTGCGGGCGAAGTGAATATTAACGTTAGCGCTGCCGGACAAACCAAGCAAGCCTTTACGCTCACCAACCTGCCTACAGGCTTGGTGCTTACCGATACCCTTATTGAAATTTACGATACCAACGGCAACATGCTGCTGGATATGTATGGAGCTGCTGAGTGCTATCTGCCTAACGGCACGTACAGCTACGGGGTGAAGTTGAATCAAAATGTGGCAACAAAGGCGGGCAACTTTACGGTAAGCGGAGCCGGTACCGTAAGCATATCCTTTTCGGGATACTATAAGATTGATTTTAGGGCAGCGTTACCCGCTGGCGAGAGCCTTATCTACGTTGACGTGCGCGACCGCACTACCGGCGATGGGGTGGTTAACCTATGGGGTGGCGATACCACCATCTACCTGCCCAACGGAGCGTATAATGCTACCTTGGGTACTACCGTAAGTAATTACAGGGTGTCATTTACGGTAAGTGGCGCCAATAGGGTAGCGGCGGTGGAACTGGTGAATGCGCGCTTTACTATAGTCAACGTACCTGTCAACTTGCTCGGTAGTGTAGTGGTAGTGGTTTATGATGAAAGTGGAAGTTGGGTACAAGATGCTGATGCGAGAAGTAACTTTACGGCAATCGCATTGGTAAAGGGAGCAACCTACGGCTACGAGGTGTACGACAATAATCCCTCACCAAAGTTGGTGGGGGAAGCCACTGGTACTTTTGTTGCCGATACTGCGGTAACGCTCAGCGTATACAGTAGCGTAGCGCTAAATGTTACTGCACCGGGAGAATATAGAGTACGGGGTGCGTTCATTTTGCAAAATACGAGCAACGTAGGATATCCGATATTTGGCGCCTATCCGCCCTGCACCGATACCTTCTATATGGCCCGCGGTGTATACATGCTTTCCGTTCTTGCAATGGATACGGTAACCAATACCCTACACGAAGCATATAAGAATTTCATAGTGACAAGCACATACGAAATTGTAACGCTGAATATGGCGACCGATTTTATTCCGCAGCTGAAGTTTGTAGTAAGCAATTTACCGGTAGGTATTAGCGGCGGTGATGTAGCTGTGGAGATTTCCGGTGATGGCTTGTCCAATCCTGTAAAGCTGCATGGTATTAGCGATAGCGTTACGTTGACCAACGGCACCTATAGCTACGAGGTGTACGACGATAATGCCGACAAGCTGCTGCCTGTAAAGGGAAGCTTTACTGTTGGCAGCAGCAATCAAACCCTCTACGTTTCCTTTGCCGATTACCATAAGGTGACCTTTGGCTATACGCTACCTGTAGGCGAGGTGCGCCCCGAATACTACATAGACCTTTACCGCCAGGGGCAGACCGATGCGCTGACTTATATAAACATAAGCAGTGGCACTACCTCCCATACCTACTATTTACCCAACGGCACCTACGCGTGGGCGCTTGAAAACTACCGGGTGTGGACAGGTGCGCAGCAGCCCTTCACGGTAAACGGAGCAGATACTACCGTAACCTACGTAATGCAACCCATGTATAAGGTAGCCTTTGTGCCTACCGGAAATTTTGCTACGCGTACCGACTACTCTGTATCGATGCGTGGCGGCGTAGATCAGAGCATAGAACACCGCAGTGGTTCGCGAACCGATTCGCTGCGCCTGCCTGCCGGAACCTACCAATATGAAGTTGCCGGACACCAAGGGACATTGTATGTTAACGGAACCGAAGCCGCGCCCTACTCCGGCACATTTACGGTGGGTAGCAGCGGGCAAACGGTTAACGTATCGTTTGAAAACTATAGGCAGGTCAGCTGTACCCTTACCACTGCCGAGGGCACTGTCATGCCTTCGGGATACGTAAACGTAATCATACTTAAGGGTGGTAATACGTATTACAGCATGGGGGTAAATGTTAACCGAATGCTATACCTCCCCGAGGGTACCTACACTTTCCGCGTAGCGCAATCAGGCTACAAAAATGTGGAGCAAACGGTGAGTGTGACAGGCAACCTTACTAACGTTCGGCTGGAGTTACAAAGCGGCAGCTACTATCAAGTCGCATTTTATGTAAGCGATAATGAAGGAAAGGATGTTGCCGGGGCCTCAGTGACCCTTGCCGATGATAACCAAATGACCGATACCTACGGCGAAGCTTTGTTTGCCGACGTGGCAGAGGGTAACATCGCATACTCCGTAACCAAATCGGGGTACCAAAGCGTAAGCGGTACCATGTATGTAGGGCAGGGTATCAACCTGCATAAATCGGTTACCCTCAGCCCGCTTTACAGTGTATCATTTGATGTGTACGATGGCGCCACAGGAACTACGCGCCTGAGTGGTGCTACCGTGCTGCTGCAGGGCTATGGTACGCTCTCTACCGCCAATACTACCGTTACCTTTAGCAATGTGGTGGCGGGCAGCTACGCCTATAGCGTAAGCAAGGATGGCTACGTGCTGCAAACAGGTTCTGTAACCGTGATAGCAGGCAGTGTAACCAAGACGATTAATTTGGTACGTGAGCAACCCTATACCATTAAAGTTGCCGTGTACGATGGTAGTACCACCACCTACCTCAGCGGTGCTACGGTGAGTCTTACTGGGCAAACAGCGCAAAACGTATCCGGCGACACCGTGCGCTTTACGGGGTTAACGGCAGGTGCTTACACCGCTTCGGTAAGTAAAACAGGCTACTTTACGCAGAGCACCGACATTACGCTGTCGCCCGCTACTGTTGGAGCCAACAGGTCGTACACCCTTATGGTGAATATGATGGTAAAGCCTGCCAACCTCAAAAAGTACACCCTTACCTTTAAGGTGTACGACGGCAGCAGCAGCAACCTGCTTAGCGGAGCAAGCGTGGTGCTGACAGGTGGCGAAACCAAAATCACTACCAATGCGCCGCTATCATTTGCTAATGTCGATTCCGGCGACGTTGTTGCCTACACCGTAAGTAAAAGTGGTTACGTTACCGCATCAGGTACACAACAGGTAACCGCCACCCATGCCGTTAACGATACCGTATTTGTGCCCGCAATACAGCTGCAGACCACGCCGCGCTACGCCATCGAATTTAAGGTGTACGACGGCACAGGTGCTACCTACTTAGCCGGTGCCAGCGTTGAACTGCAAGGGCAGACTACGCAGACCACCGTTAGCGCACCGCTAACGTTTGGCAACCTGCTTCCGGGTAGCTATACCTATAGCGTGAGCAAGAGTGGATACGCTTCGCAAAGCGGAACGCTAACCGTGAATTCATCGCTCGACATAGTGGGTCGCACGCTTACGCAAATCATCAACCTCATAGCCGACGCGCCACAGCCCAATGCGGTGGATAAAAATACCATTGCCGTGCAGCTGTACCCCAATCCTGCCAACGGTACCATTTACCTTAAGAGCGATAATGCCGATGCCGTAGGAACATGGAGCGTAAAAGTGTACACCGTGAATGGCGTGATGGTAATGCATACGCAAACCTACCTGCAGAATCAAGCCGATATAAATATCAGCACCCTGCAGCCCGGCACCTACATACTTTACATGAGTAAAGAAGGCAAGCACGCTGTGCAAAAGTTGATGGTAAAATAAGCGCCGATTACAATCCAATGCAGCTGCCTGCAGCTAACCCTCACAAGGCTTTGAGTCCAGTGAGGGTTTTTTTTATTCCACTTTTGCCCGTACCCTAACAGGGTCTTAAAACCCTGTTAGGGTTAGCCCGGATATTGTTCAGTTGAAATACACTTTCAGTCGAATAAGAACGTAGCGCCATAGGCGCGATAACCTTGTAGCTGGGGGTGTAAGCCCCCGGTGACTCAACCTATCCCTAAATAGCAAATCTCTTGCCCTGCAAGGGCTGAATGTGAGTAACCGTAGGTAACGCTTCGCTCACCCGCGGTTATTCAAATTAACTCCCTTCGGGAGTTGGCACAAGGCATTATGGAGTATACGCTGACACCGTAGTTGATTGTTAGTAGGGGGTATAATTAGGGATGTTTATTTTATTTATTATCAATATGTTGTATTTTATTCAATTCTAAAATTATATTAAAAATTTCCCAATTTCATAAAAAGATTTTACATTTGCAATATCTAACAATTGTGTTAAACATTTTTGTTAGACTAAAAAGTTAAGCTATGAAAGTACAAGAAAAAAATAAAGAGCAGCAGATACTGGAGGCAGCCGAAGTAGTATTTGTAGAGAGAGGATTTGCCAACGCCAAAACAACCGAAATCGCGAAGCGGGCGGGCGTAACCCATGCCATGCTGCATTACTACTTTCGCACAAAAGATAATCTGTTTGAAATGGTATTTCAGCGCAAGTTCGACCAATTTGTGAGCACCCTCTTAGTATCGTTTGATCAAAATTTACCCTTTGAGGAAAGGTTAAAGCAGGCCATTGGCAATCACTTTGACCTGATTGCTGCTAATCCGCGCTTACCCTCCTTTATTTTTGGTGAAATTGTAAGTAACGACGAGCGTCGAGGAGTCGTGATACAAGCCTTGCGCCCCAAGGTGTATAAAATGAAAGAGCGTTTTACAAATGAGTTGAAGGAGGAAATTGCCAAGGGCAGCATTCGTCCCATAGACCCTGTGGATTTAGTGCTCGATATTATATCGCTCAACGCGTTTTTGTTTGTAGTGCAGCCCTTGATTAATGACCTTCTGCACCTCGACCCTGAGCAGCAACAGGAGTTGATACAGCGACGTCGCGAGCACAATGTAGAGGTGATTTTAGCAAGTTTAAAGAAGTAGTTTTTATGAAAAAAGTTGTACTCATACTGTTGTTGACCGCTATGCATGCCTCAGCCTTTGCGCAGCTGCGCATAGAGGATTGCTACGCTAAGGCAAAAGCCAACTACCCGCTTATAAGGCAGTACGATTTGGTGGAAAAATCAAAGTCGTACAACCTTGCCAACGCAAGTCGGGGCTACCTGCCGCAGGTATCGCTTTCCGCGCGCGCCACCTATCAAAGCGATGTAACGCAGCTGCCTCTTGACCCCTCCTTGTTTGCCGCTATGGGCATAACCATTCCCGTGCTTGACAAGGATCAGTATAATGCAACGATTGATGTGAACCAAGTGATATGGGATGGTGGCATTATTCACTCGCAAAAGAAAATGCTCAAGGCAACTTCAGATGTAGAGCGCCACCAAGTTGAGGCAGATATGTATGCCGTAAATGATAGAATCAACCAGCTATTTTTTGGCATCCTACTAACGGAAGAACAGCTGCAGCAAAACGACCTGCTGCTTGACGAACTGAAGCGCAGTTACGATCAAATATCGAGCTACATTGCCAACGGTATTGCCAACCAAGCCGATCTTGACGCGGTAAAAGTGGAACAGCTAAACACGCTTCAGCGTAGCGAACAAATGAAGGGCAACCTTAAGGCGTATCGCGAAATGCTGTCGCTGCTCATAGCCACATCGGTGTCCGAAGGCACCACGTTGGAGCGCCCTATTATCGACTCCGTTTTTCCGGAGTTGAAACCCGACAGCTTGCCGCAGGTGCAACTCCTGCAAGCGCAGTCCACCTACCTTGAGGCGCAAAAGGATGGTATTCAGGCGTCCAACATGCCGCGCTTAGGCGTATTTGCGCAGGGCGGATACGGCAGGCCGGGTTTAAATATGCTGAGCAGCGATTTTGAAGCGTACTACATGTTCGGAGCGCGCTTGTCGTGGAATTTTGGTGGCTTATACACGCAAGGCAACGAGCGAAAAAAGATAGATGTGAAGCGCACCTCGGTGGATGTGCAGCGCGAAACCTACCTGCTCAACCTTAACCAGCGCATGGCGCAGCTGAAGGCAAATATTGAGAGCATGCAGGAGGTAATGAAAATGGACGACGAGATTATTGTGCTTCGCGAAAATGTAAAGAAATCGGCGGAAGTTAAAGTAGCCAACGGCACCATGAGCGTGATAGAATACTTGCGCGAGGTGAACTCCGAAAACCTTGCCCGCCAAACCAAAACCATGCACGAAATCCAGCTGCTCATACACATTGCCGACCTTAAATATGTGATGAACGAACTTTAGTAATGGTTAGTGATTAATGATAAATTACCAACCTCTCCCTAAATCCCTCTCCGCAGGAGAGGGACTTGCAGCGCACAAGCGTTCTCGTACGTCCTACTCACATGTGTGGTACGCGCCCCTCTCCTGCGGAGAGGGGGTGGGGGAGAGGTCTAAATAGTTGTAAAAACTAAAAATCAGTATATATGAAATCAATTCAAAAAATCACCTGCATTGCTTTTTTGGCACTTGTTGCCGTAGGTTGCTCGCGCGGAAAAATGAAGCACGATGCCTCGGGGATATTTGAGGCAACGGAAGTTGTAGTGTCGAGTGAGGTGAACGGGAAGTTGCAGGTGTTTACCATTGTAGAAGGCGAGTCACTCGACTCTGCGCAGGTAGTAGGGCAGGTAGATAGCGTACAGCTGTACCTGCAAAAAGTACAGCTGCAGGCACGCATTCAAGCCTCGCAAAGTCGCCACCTGGATGTGAATACACAAATTGCGAGCATAGAACAGCAAATAGCTACGGCGCAAAATGAAAAGCGTCGCTTTGAAAATCTGGTAAAAGCCAACGCTGCTACGCAAAAACAGGTGGACGACATTGACGCGCAAATAGCCGTGCTGAAAAAGCAGCTGGCGGCGCAAAAAACAAATTTTGAATCGACCAATAAAGGTGTGTCCGATGAGGTAACCGCTCTGAAAGCGCAGTGCGACCAGCTGGATGATCAGCTGCGTAAAACGAAGATAACAACACCCACAGCAGGTACGGTGTTGGCTAAGTACGCCGAACCGGGAGAGTTGGTAACGCAAGGTCGCCCGCTGTTTAAGGTGGCCAACCTAAGCAGCGTAATGCTCCGTGCCTACATTACCTCCGACCAGCTTACACGCGTGCAGCTGGGGCAGGCGGTGAAGGTATATGCCGATTTTGGTGAAAAAGACTCACGAGAATATCCCGGCACTATAGCATGGATATCCGATAAGGCCGAATTCACCCCAAAAACCATTCAAACGCGTGATGAGCGCGCTAACCTTGTGTATGCTGTAAAAATTTCCGTGCCTAACGATGGCTATATTAAGTTGGGAATGTATGGCGATGTGGATTTTCAAACTGAGAATTAAAAGAAGATGTCCGACGTTATCATTGATCATATAAGTAAATCATTTGGCAAGGTGCAAGCCTTGAAAAGCGTCAACTTTAACGTTAACGCGGGTGAGTTGTTTGGCATAATTGGTCCCGATGGCGCGGGCAAAACCACGCTTTTTCGCATACTCACCACCCTTATGTTGGCCGACAGCGGCAGCGCTACGGTGGATGACTACGATGTGGTAAAGGACTTCAAATTCATCCGCCAACGAATTGGCTACATGCCGGGAAAATTTTCCCTGTATCAGGATTTGAGCGTGGAAGAAAATCTTAACTTTTTTGCCACCGTTTTCAATACCACCGTTGAGCAAAACTACCATTTAATAAAGGATATTTATCAGCAAATAGAGCCCTTTAAAAAGCGCAAGGCGGGAAAATTGTCGGGAGGCATGAAGCAAAAGTTGGCGCTGAGTTGCGCCCTAATCCATAAGCCTACCGTGCTATTCTTAGATGAACCCACTACCGGTGTCGATCCTGTTTCCCGTAAGGAATTTTGGGAGATGCTTAAAAAGTTGAAACAGCAGGGTATCACCATTCTCGTATCCACACCCTACATGGACGAAGCCATGCGCTGCGACCGCATAGGACTCATTCAGGAAGGGCAATTCCTGCAAATTGATACGCCGCAAAATATCATCAGCAGCTTTACCGAAACGCTATGGACGGTGCAGAGCGATGAAATGTTTCGTTTGTTGACCGATTTACGAAAATGCCATCAGGTAAAAACCTGCTTTACCTTTGGCGAAACACACCATATAACAATTGACAATGAACAATTGACAATGGATAATTTACGAGGGTATTTGGAGAGGTTGATGCATACGAATGTTGAGGTAAAGGAAGCGATACCCAGTATTGAGGACTGCTTTATGCAGCTGGCAGCGAAAGAAAAGTAGGCAGTTTGCAAGACCCTAACAGGGTTTTGAGACCCTGTTAGGGTTAGTCCACGACAATTATAAGTGATATGAAGACCGATATACTAAAAGATACATCCGTCATTCAAGTCGAAAACCTCACCAAGCGTTTTGGTGATTTTACGGCGGTGGATAATATTTCATTTAACGTCGAACGTGGTGAGATATTCGGATTTTTGGGAGCCAATGGTGCGGGAAAAACCACTGCCATGCGTATGCTATGCGGGTTAAGCCAACCCACATCGGGTAGGGGAATGGTGGCAGGGTTCGATATTAAGAAAGAGTCTGAGAGTATAAAGAAAAACATAGGCTACATGAGTCAAAAATTTTCGTTGTACGAGGATTTAAAGGTGTGGGAAAATATTCGACTATTTGGCGGCATATACGGTATGGGTAAAAAGTTGCTTGCGCAAAAAATGGAGCAGATGCTTACCGAACTCGGATTTACCAGCGAGCGCAATGAGCTGGTAAAAGCATTGCCGTTGGGTTGGAAGCAGAAGTTGGCTTTTTCCATTTCCATTTTGCACGAACCCGAAGTGGTGTTTCTCGATGAACCTACGGGAGGTGTTGACCCCGCTACCCGCCGTAAATTTTGGGAGCTGATTTATCAAGCCGCAGCGCGTGGTATCACCATATTTGTTACCACCCACTACATGGACGAAGCCGAATACTGCAATCGTGTTTCTATAATGGTGGATGGAAAAATAGAAGCCCTTGATTCCCCTAAAAATCTCAAGCAACACTTTGCCACTACCAGCATGGAGGGAGTTTTTCAATTACTAGCACGCAAGGCAACAAGAATTGAAAATTGAAAATGGAGAATTGAAAATTAAAATACAAAGAACAACAATGAAGAATGAAAATATAGTGATGACGAAGGCATATGCCTTTGCACTGAGAGTTATAAAAGCATATAAGTATTTGAGCCTGGAGCAAAGAGAATTTGTGCTTTCAAAGCAACTCCTGAGAAGTGGTACATCGGTTGGGGCTTTAGTAAAAGAGGCAGAGCATGCACAATCTAAAGCCGATTTTGTTAATAAGATGAATATTGCTTTAAAAGAAGCGAACGAAACGGAGTACTGGCTAATGCTGTTGAAGGATAGTGATTATATAGATGGAGAAATTTTTGAGTCAATTCATGCTGATTGTGGAGAATTAATAAAATTATTAGTTCGCATAGTGAAAACGACTAAAGAAAATCATGGGTTGAGAAAATAATTTTCAATTTTCCATTCTCAATTTTCAATTATATGAAGTCATTTCTGTCATTTGTTCAAAAAGAATTTTACCACATATTTCGGGATAAGCGCACTATGCTTATCCTGCTGGTGATGCCTATTATACAAATCATCCTGTTTGGCTTTGCGCTTACCAACGAAATTAAGAACGCGCCCATAGCCGTGCTGGATTTGTCGAAGGATGCTGCTACGCGACGTATTATCGATCGCTTTGATGCCAGCGAATACTTCAGCGTAGTAAAAGAAATCAGCAGTCCTACCGAAATTGACGATGCTTTTAAAGAAGGTGCGGTAAACATGGTAATGGTGTTTGGTAGCGAGTTTCAAAACAGTTTGCTGCATACCGGCGATGCCTCCGTGCAGCTCATAGCCGATGCTACCGACCCCAACCAAGCCACCATGACTACCAACTATGCTTCGAGCATACTTGCCGCTTACCAACAGGAGTTGCTGAGGGAGTATAATATTCCCATGCAAATTACGCCGCAGCTGAAAATGCTGTATAACCCGCACATGAAAAGCGCCTACAACTTTGTGCCGGGCGTAATGGGGCTTATCCTCATGCTCATTTGCGCCATGATGACCTCCATTTCTATTGTGCGCGAGAAGGAGGTAGGCACTATGGAGGTGCTGCTGGTATCGCCCATCAAACCTATATACATTATTTTGGCAAAAGCCGTGCCGTACTTTACGCTCTCCTTTGTCAACCTTGTCACCATTCTGCTACTGTCGGTATTTGTGTTGGGTGTTCCCGTGGCGGGTAGTTTAGTGCTGCTCACGCTGGTGTCGCTGCTGATTATTTTGGTAGCCCTGTCGCTGGGTTTGCTTATCTCCAATATGGTGAACAATCAGGTTTCGGCTATGCTGGTATCGGGCTTGGGGTTAATGATGCCTACCATGGTGCTGTCGGGCATGATATTTCCCATAGAAAGCATGCCCAAGTTGCTGCAATGGATTTCGGCCATTGTTCCCGCACGCTGGTATATCGATGCTGTAAAAAAGTTAATGATACAAGGAGTAGATGGAATCTTTGTTTTGAAAAATTTTATCATTCTTCTATGCATGGCATTCGTACTAATATTTATCAGCCTCAAACGCTTCAAAACCCGCATAGGCTAAAGTTCATAACGTTTGAACGTTTAAACGTTATAACGTTAAAAACAATTCAACAATAAAGCAGTTCAACAATTCAACGTATTTATGTATGCTTCGCTATCTTCTCGAAAAAGAGTTTAAGCAGATTGTTCGCAATCCCATACTACCCAAGCTGATTTTCATCTTGCCGGTGATGATGCTGCTTATACTGCCGTGGGCTGCCAATCAGGAGGTGAAGAACATTCACCTTAGCGTAGTGGACAATGACCACAGCATCTATACGCAGCGCTTAACACAAAAAATAGCCTCGTCGGGCTACTTCCTACTTACCGATGTGTCGCCTACAAATACAAAGGCAATGGAGAGCATCGAGTCGGGGCAATCGGATATTATTTTGGAGTTTCAGCCCAACTTCGAACGTAATCTGGTGAGGGACGGCAATGCCGAAGTAATGATTAGCGCCAACGCCGTAAACGGCACCAAAGCCAGCTTAGGCTCTGCATACCTGATGGCTATTATTCGGAGTTTTTCAACGGAGTTGCAGCAGGAGTCGGGGCAGGGTAACGCTAAGATTGTGGCGCCCGTTATTACCATTAATAGCTATAATAAGTTCAATACACACTTGGATTACAAGGTGTTTATGGTACCCGCGCTTATGGTGATGCTGCTTACGTTGATTGCGGGATTTTTGCCTGCGCTTAATATTGTAAGCGAAAAAGAAATCGGTACCATTGAGCAAATAAACGTAACCCCCGTATCAAAAGCCACCTTTATACTAGCAAAACTTATTCCATATTGGCTTATCGGTTTCATAGTGCTCAGCATAGGCATAGGCATTGCCGCCGCCATTTATGGCCTTATTCCCGCGGGAAGCCTGCTCACCATTTACCTTTATACGGGCATCTACATTTTGGTGGTATCAGGGCTTGGCCTGCTTATTTCCAACTACTCCGACACCATGCAACAGGCCATGTTCCTCATGTTCTTCTTCATTATAGTCCTCATCCTTATGAGTGGTCTATTCACTCCCGTGAGCAGCATGCCGGCATGGGCGCAGGCCATTACCATATTCAATCCGTTGAAGTATTTTATGGAGGTAATGCGTGCTGTTTACCTCAAAGGAAGTAGCATGGGTGATCTTATTCCGCAACTTCTAATTCTTTGCGGCTTTGCTGCGGGACTGAATGGATGGGCGGTGTTGAGCTATAGAAAAAGAGCTTGATAATTTCAAATTTCAAGTTTCAGATTGTTGCTAAGGCAGACTTTGTGGGGTGGCTATCCCCCGCTGGCGGGGGTAGTCGTAGACCGGGGGTGGAAGTTTAGAATTTTGACCTCTGAATACTCATTAATCCAGTAACCCTAATTCTCTGGCATAATTAATAGCTTCAACCACATTATCAGTGTTCATTTTTTGGAGAATATTTTGTCTGTGATTATTCACCGTATGAATACTGATGGAGAGACTTTCCGATATTTCCTTACTGAACATACCTTTATTTACCAATTTAAGAATCTCAACTTCTCGTTTGGTAAGCTTAATATTAGACTCTTCATTTAAAGCGAAAGGTACAATCTCCCCGGTTTTAATATTAACGAGCCTGAATTTTACCTTGTCAGATTCCCTTTGGTCAGGCGATATATCTGCAACACCCAAAACCAAGTATGGATTGCCATTTTCATCTACTTCTAAAAGTTGATGTTGGCTAATAATTCTGATATACTCGTTATTTGAATTTAAAATTCGGAACTCGTAAATATGCTTGTAGTCTTTTCTGTTTTCAACAGGTAGGCTATACACAAATTCCACTAATTTTTTTTGAATAGTTGCAAAAACTAAATAATCTTCAGGGTGAATATGCTTTTCTACATAGTTGTGCTCAATCGAAGGGTCGTTGAGTTTTTCAATATCATAACCAAAGAATGTGTGGAAATTTGGAGATGTATACAGGAACTCTTTATTGTACTCTATAAGAAACACACAGCAATTGTTCACCTTTGACAATAGCTCGGCATAATATATATATTTATCTAAGTTCATGAACGTTCGGAAAAATGGTGATTATTCACTATTGATACAAGAGTTAGGACGCTTTACCTTTGCAAAAATAATACAATTAGCAAGAATGCTGCTAATCGTAATTAAGCAGACTAACATATTTAAATAAGCAAAAATGAAAAAAATGTATTTATTTCTTTTATGCATGATGGTATTAAGTGGAACGAAAACAAACGCACAAAAAAATATGAAAAATAGTGGTTCAACCTCGCGTAACGCTGTTAAAACAGCTATAGTATATAGCTCTAAGTATGGAACAACCGAAAAGGTTGCTAAAATGGTTGCCGAGAAAATGGCCGAAAATAACGATGTTACGCTTATTGCGCTAAATGATAATCCAAGACCGGATATAACGGCGTATAGCAAAGTAATTTTGGGTACATCTATTTATGTGGGAAAGCCCAGGGAGAATATGAAAGAATTTTGCAAAAACAACCATGCTGCTTTTGAGGGCAAAACCATAGGATTATTTGTGTGCGGAGGAGAAATGAGTGAAGAGAAAAGACAGGAAGAATTGAAAAATGCTTATCCCGACTATCTTCACGAAGCGGCAGTGGCCGAAAACTTTATGGGAGGAGAATATCAACTTGATAAGATGAGTTTTGTGGAGAAGAAAGTGATACAAATGGTGAAAAAAGTGAGGGAGTCGGCATCTAATCTTGATTATGATGCTATAAATGTCTTTTCCATTAAAATGAAATAACCATCCCTCATCTTGCCCGTTAGTGACAGCGATTCGCTTGCCCTGCAAGGGCTGAATGTGAATAACCGTAGGTGAGCGAAGCGTAACCTGCGGTAGTGGGGCGAACTTTGTGTTGCGCGCGGATCACGAACTTATATCAAGGGAAATACTTGCTCCGCGCGCTATGCTAAGAATATCTCAATAACCACGGGTTACGCTTCGCTCATTCGCAGTTATTCAAATTAACTCCCTGCGGGAGTTGGGGATATTGTGGATTAGATAAAGAAAATGCCGCTTTTTAAGCGGCATTTTCTTTATCTGAAATTTGAAACTTGAAATCTGAAATTACGATTCAGACGCTTTCTTCACAAACGCCATAAACAGCGGGTGCGGTTTCAATACCGAACTCTGAAATTCGGGGTGGAATTGTGCTCCAATAAAGAACGGGTGCGATGGGATTTCAATAATCTCAACCAGGTTAGTTTGCTCGTTAATACCCGAGGCAACCATACCTGCCTTTTCCAGCTCAGGCAGAAATTCGTTGTTCAACTCAAAGCGGTGGCGGTGGCGCTCCGTAATTTCCTTTTGTCCGTAAATTTGGTAGGCCAGCGTGCCTTCCTTTATGGTACACTTGTAACCACCAAGGCGCATGGTGCCGCCAAGGTTGCTGATGTTCTTCTGGTTCTCCATTATATCCACCACCTTGTGCTTGGTGTTGGGGTTAATCTCGGCAGAGTGAGCATCCTTATAGCCAAGTACATCGCGCGAGAATTCAATCACCGCGCACTGCATACCCAAGCAAATGCCGAAGAACGGAACGTTGTTCTCACGCGCGTAGCGCACAGCTTGAATTTTTCCCTCCATGCCACGCTCACCAAAGCCGGGGGCAACCATAATACCCTGCATGCCCTTCAGCGTTTCTGCTACATTTTGCTCGGTAATATTTTCCGATTGGAAAAAGTGAATCTTCACCTTGCATTCATTATATACACCGGCATGAATAAAGGCCTCTAAAATTGATTTGTAGGCATCATGTAGCTCCACGTATTTTCCCACAAGGGCAATGTCAACGGTCTTTTTTGGATGCTTATACTTGTCAACAAATTTTTGCCAAGCCGTCATATCTGCTTCCTTAGCATCGGTTATGCCAAACTTTCTTAGCACCACTTCATCTAATTTTTCCTCCTGCATTACAAGGGGAACCTCATATATAGTGGGCATGTCGATAGACTGCGTAACTGCGTCGGGCTCAACGTTGCAAAACAATGCTATCTTGCGTCGGAATTCTTTTGGCAAATCCTTTTCGGTACGCAGCACCAGCACATCAGGTTGCACACCGTTTTCAAGGAGCAACTTTACGGAGTGTTGCGTGGGCTTCGACTTCAATTCGCCAGCTGCCTTTACGTAGGGCACCAGCGTAAGGTGAACAAATAGCGCGTTGCCTGAACCTAACTCATAGCGCAGCTGACGCACCGCCTCAATGTACGGCAGACCCTCGATATCACCTACGGTACCGCCTATTTCGGTAATAACAAAATCGTACTCGTTGCAGCTACCCAGGCGCAGGATGCGACGCTTAATTTCATCGGTAATATGCGGAATAACCTGTACCGTTTTGCCGTTGTACTCGCCGCGACGCTCGCGGTCAATTACCGTTTGGTAAATGCGTCCGGTAGTAACGGTGTTGGCTTGCGTGGTGTTAATGCCGAGAAAGCGCTCGTAGTGCCCCAGGTCGAGGTCGGTAACCGCGCCGTCAATGGTAACGTAGCACTCACCGTGCTCGTAGGGGTTCAGCGTGTCGGGGTCAACGTTGAGGTAGGGGTCGAGCTTTTGAATTGCCACCTTGTAGCCGCGCGCTTGAAGCAAGTTGCCCAGCGATGCTGCCACTATACCTTTACCCAGCGATGAAACCACGCCGCCTGTTACGAAAATATACTTTGCCGCCATTTTTTTTGAGGGATTTTTTTTGAAAACAAAGTCACAAAATTACTCAGAATTTTTCTATCAAAAAAATAATTAACGTTTTTGTTTTTAACCGTATAATATTCTTGTTGTCAGAATGTTGGGTTTGTTCTGTGTATTTCTCTAACATCCAATCACTAATCCCTAACTATTAGTGTTTTACTTCAAATCCCTCATATCCTCCAACGCCTTATCCATATATTTTATCTCAGAAAACTGTGCGGTAAATCCGTTGCCGCGTGAGCCGTGTACGGCAAAACCTGCCTTAACGGCATCTTTGGTTTCCATATGAAAATGGCGAATCATTTTCCAGTCGCTGGTTTTATCAGGAGCGTAAAATAGGGAGTACTCATTTCCCTTTTTCATAATGGCTAAGTAGGCAGATGAGCCCGTGCTCATAGAGTTGCAGTCGTCCGAGTAGTTGCGGGTAACCACCGATACTATAGTTGGAATTTTACCCACCGAATTTTCAAAGCATAACTTTGCCCACATGTCCTTATTTTGGTACACCACCAACGCCGCCACATCGTAAATGCTTTTCAGCTTACCCGTAACTTTTGCGCTCAGCGTAAAATCACCACCTGGTTTGAACAGCAGCATGGGCGCGTCCTGTACGTAGTAGCTGCCGTTAGGATTGTTGAATAGGTTTGTTTTTCCCTTTGCCGAAATCTCTACCAAGGTATCGGTAGCAATGTAGCTGGTAGGCTGATTGTAGATTTCGATCGGGTAGGGGATAGCCTTAACAGATAGCTGTGGGCTTTGTGCTTGTAAACAGAATGCTGCTATTGTAGCAATAAGTAGGAGGGTCGTCTTTTTCATACTTACAAAAATAGAAAATTTTGTAGAAACCTGCCTGCTCCTTGTGAGATTATGCTTATGTTTGTATTAAACCTTAAAACAACAAGAAAATGAAAAAGTTACTACTATTATCCGTGCTGACAATTGCGTTTGCTATGAGTTCCATTGCTCAGGATAAAACTTCAGATGTGAAGAAGTTACTTCAGCTGATGAATTCGGAAAAAATGGTTGATGGAATGTTTGATAACATGACTCCTATGCTAAAGCAGCAGGCTGGCGCGCAACTTAAAGGAGGTGATTCCAAAGCAAAGATGGATCAATACGTAGATTTTATGATGAAGGAGGTAAAGGAGTTAACTCATAAGTTGATTAATGAAGATATGGTCAACAGCTATGATAAGGCTTTTACCCACGAGGAGATACAGAATTTAATTAAGTTTTATGAATCTCCCACAGGTAAAAAGATGACCGAGAAAACTCCAGAGATTTCGGCAGCTATGATGAACGCGATGATGACGAAATATATGCCTGCATTTCAAGAAAAGTTAACTAAGAAATTAAGCGAACTCATGAATTAGTGTTTTGTAAAAATATCAATATTCTCTACAAAAAAGCGAGGGTGGTATTCGTACGAATGCCACCCTCGCTTTTCATTAATCACTAACAATTAATCATTAACCATTACTTATACTCATCCCACGATTTGGTTTGAATTTGCTCCATGCTCATTTCGCAGAAGGCTTGTATAAATGCGCCAGCCAAGCGAGCGTTGGTAAGCAATGGAATGTTGTGGTCAATGGCCGCGCGACGAATTTTGTATCCGTTGGTCAGCTCGCGGCGTGTTTGGTTTTTCGGGATGTTAATCACTAGGTCAAACTGCTTGCGGCTCATCATATCCATAATTTGCAGCTTGCTTGTTTCGTCGGGCCATGCCACCTCGGTAGCGCGTACACCGTTTTCAGCAAGGAACTTAGCGGTTCCGTTAGTGGCAAACAAGGTGTAGCCTTTGGTTTGCAATAACTTGCAAGCTTCTAACAATTCTACCTTCGATTTTGCCTCGCCGGAAGAAATCATCACATTCTTTTTCGGGATGCTGTAGCCTACCGAAATCATGGCGCTGAGCAACGCTTCGCTGAAGTCGTCGCCAATACAGCCTACCTCGCCGGTTGACGACATGTCAACGCCCAAAATCGGATCGGCCTTGTGCAAGCGCGCGAATGAGAACTGCGAAGCCTTTACGCCGATACGATCAATGTCGAACACCGATGAATCAGGCTTGTTGTAAGGCGCGTCAAGCATCACGCGTGTGGCGGTTTCAATAAAGTTGCGCTTGAGTACCTTGCTCACAAAGGGGAACGAGCGCGACGCGCGCAGGTTACACTCAATCACTTTTACATCGTTATTCTTGGCAAGGAATTGCATGTTGAACGGGCCTGTGATATTCAGCTCCTTTGCAATCATCTTCGAAACCTTCTTTACGCGACGCATGGTTTCGAAGTAGATTTTTTGCGCGGGGAATACCAGCGTAGCATCGCCCGAGTGCACTCCGGCAAATTCTACGTGTTCCGAAATAGCGTACTCTACCACCTCGCCGTTCTTAGCAACAGCGTCAAATTCTATTTCTTTTGCGTTTTGCAAAAACTCTGAAACCACTACAGGGTATTCTTTCGATACCTTAGCAGCCATGTTGAGGAACACCAACATTTGCTCCTTATCGTAGCACACGTTCATGGCTGCGCCCGACAGTACGTACGAGGGGCGAATGAGTACGGGGAACCCGACTTCTTCCACAAACTTATCAATATCGTCGAGGCTGCTTAACTCCTTCCAACGCGGCTGGTCAATGCCCAGCTGGTCGAGCATGGCAGAGAACTTGTGGCGATTTTCTGCGCGGTCAATTGACTGTGCCGAGGTGCCGAGAATAGGCACGTTTTGGCGCGCCAGCTTCATGGCGAGGTTGTTGGGGATTTGCCCGCCCGTTGATACAATCACGCCCTTTGGCTTTTCTATATCAATAATATCGAGTACGCGCTCCAGCGACAGTTCGTCGAAGTAGAGGCGGTCGCACAGGTCGTAGTCCGTACTTACTGTTTCTGGGTTGTAGTTAATCATTACCGATTGGTAGCCCAAGTTGCGTGCCGTTTGCACAGCGTTTACCGAGCACCAGTCAAACTCTACCGAACTGCCTATGCGGTAGGCGCCCGAACCGAGTACTACTACGCTTTCCTTATCGCTCTTCGTGGGAGTGTAAGCATCCTTTGAGCCATGCGTAAGGTACATGTAGTTGGTAGTTTCGGGATTTTCCGAAGCCACGGTATATATGCGGCGCACGGTAGGCACAATGCTTTGGCTCTTGCGGTGAGCGCGAACGCGCAGCAGTGCTTCCTCCATATTGCCTTGAGGATTTTCCGCGTAGCGTGCAATTTGGAAATCGGAGAAGCCCATACGCTTGGCCTCGGCCATAGTGGCAGCGTCCACGTTCTCAATTTTTTTGCAGGCCTCCAGCGTTTTGGTAAACTTCACAATGCCTTCCAACTTTTGCAGGAACCAAGGGTCAATTTTAGTCAACTCCTCAATTTTCTCAACGCTGTAGCCCTTCTCAAAAGCAACTGCTATGGCAAATATGCGCAGGTCGGTGGGTTTTGATAGCGCCGAATCGAGGTCGTCAAATTCCAAATCGTTGTTACCCACAAAGCCGTGCATACCTTGACCAATCATGCGCAGGCCCTTTTGCATAATTTCTTCAAACGACTGGCCTATGCTCATAATTTCGCCTACGGACTTCATCGAAGAACCAATCTCGCGGCTTACGCCAACGAACTTAGTCAAGTCCCAGCGAGGAATTTTTACAATCATGTAGTCCACCGTAGGTGCAACGTAAGCTGAGTTGCGCGTACCCATTTCGCCAATTTGGTCGAGCGAGTAGCCCAGTGCCAGCTTGGCTGCAACAAATGCCAGCGGGTAGCCGCTTGCCTTTGACGCCAGCGCCGATGAACGGCTCAGGCGCGCGTTGATTTCAATAATACGGTAGTCATTCGTTTGCGCGTTGAAGGCGTACTGAATGTTACACTCACCCACAATGCCAATGTGGCGCACGGTTTGACGTGCCACATCCTCCAGCAACCCGATTTGCTCCTTCGTGAGCGTAATAATAGGTGCTACCACAATACTTTCGCCCGTGTGAATGCCAAGCGGGTCAAAGTTTTCCATGGGAACCACCGTAAAGCAGTGGTCGTTCTTATCGCGAATAACCTCAAACTCAATTTCCTTCCAACCTTTCAGGCTTTCCTCTACCAATATTTGCTTTGAGTGCGCCAGCGCACTTTCGCATAGCTCCTTAAATTCCTCTTCGTTGGCACAGATGCCCGAACCCAAGCCACCCAAGGCGTAAGCCGAACGTACCATTACGGGGAAACCTATGCGACGCGCTTCCTTCAGCGCGTCCTCCATATTTTCTACCGCTTGCGATACGGGCGTTTTTACCTTAATTTCGTTTAGCTTCTTTACAAACAGGTCGCGGTCCTCGGTAATCATAATGGCATCTACCGAAGTGCCCAAAACTTGTACGTTGTGCTTCTTTAGCGTGCCGCTTAGGTACAACTCCGTACCGCAGTTTAGCGCCGTTTGTCCGCCAAAAGCCAGCAGTATGCCATCGGGCTTTTCCTTTATAATAACTTGCTCTACAAAGTAGGGCGTAACCGGCAGAAAGTACACCTTATCGGCAATACCCTCCGAGGTTTGAATAGTTGCAATGTTGGGGTTGATGAGCACCGTTTCGATGCCCTCCTCGCGCATAGCCTTCAGCGCTTGCGACCCTGAATAATCGAACTCACCGGCCTGTCCGATTTTAAGTGCACCCGATCCCAGCAGGATGACTTTTTTTACTTTCTTTTCCATGTGTTTTATCTGTTGTTTTATTATTTTCCAAAACGCACCGTTGCTATGCGCCCAAAAAAAATGCGTCAGCTAAAGAGGCTAACGCATTATAGAATTAATAGAAATAACGAAAAGAGAAAGGTGAAATTGCGAAGGCGAATCCGCGATGGCATTGGTTTTGAACTTATAGTTCCTCTGTTTCACAATTCTTTCGTTTAAATCTTGGCAAAAGTAGTAGCTTTTTTATTTATGGCAAAATTTTTAGCTTTTCAAGTTTTCAACAATTAATGAGATTGTCGAAGGGGCGTCGTTGTACTTCGTGCTTGTTGCATGTTTCCAAATGGTTGGCTACATTTGCTGTCGCGGGAGAGATTATTTTTGCCCTGCAAGGGCTAAATTTGAATAACCGTAGGTGTAGCGAAGCGGAACCTACGGTATATGGCAGCCTCAGAATATTGCGCGCGGAGCAAAAACTTTTTTCAAGGGAAAATTCTTCTCCGCGCGCGATACGCTGCTCGTAGCTTTAGCCACGGGTTTCGCTGCGCTTCACCCGCGGTTATTAAAGTTTTCTCCCTTCGGGAGATTAAATGGAATCTTATAGACATAAAATGTTATGGCAGAAAGAGTAGTCGGTATTATGGGGGCTATGCCCGAGGAGGTAGGCGAAGTGGTACACTTGCTTACCGATAAGCAGGAGTTTTCAATGGGCATGAGAACCTACTACTTGGGTAAGATTAACGGCGTGAAGGCGGTGGTAGTATTCTCGCGTTGGGGCAAGGTGGCGGCGGCAACCACGGCTACGGCTTTAGTTCTGAAATTCGGCGTTACCGAAATTATTTTTACGGGAGTGGCAGGCGCCATAAATTCCGAATTGAGCATTGGCGATGTGGTGGTATCGCAACGCCTCATTCAGCACGATTTGGATGGCAGGCCGCTTATGCCTCGCTATGAAGTTCCGTTGTTGGGAATAAAGTACATTGAGGCCACGTCGGAGTTGCAAAAGGTCACTTCAAGCGCGGTGAGCGCGCTGCTTGAAAAAGGGCATCTGCAGGCGGTAATAGCGCCCGAGGTGCTAAAGCAATTTGGCATTGAGGACCCTAAAATGGTGCAGGGTGATATTGCCAGCGGCGATAAATTTTTCTCCAAAACCGAGGAGAAGGAAGCCTTGTTGGAAAATCTTCCCACCATACAATGCGTGGAAATGGAAGGCGCTGCCGTAGCGCAGGTGTGCTACGAGTACGGCGTTTCATTTGTTATTATTCGCACCATATCCGATACCGCCGACGAAAAATCACATATTGATTTCCCCGCGTTCATTGAGAAAGTGTCGAACAAATATTCGGTGGAAATGGTGAAGGGGATTTTGGGGTAAAATAATTCGATACTCGTTCCTACCATTTATTTAGCGTCCATTTTCTACCGCTGTTCTCAGCAATACATATTACGCCGCAATCTTTGGCAATATGCACTGTTTGTATTGAGTCGTTTAATGCGATTACTTGTTTGTATGTTACACCATTTGCTTCTAGGCTGTCAAGCACAGGGATGGACATAACTAACGAGCCACCATTTCTTATTTGGTAGCCAAAAGAATATTTTTGAGAAAAAATCTCAAAAGAGCATTCGATTAATGGAGAGGATTCTTCAAGATAAGAGCTACGCAAACTGTATTTAATAAAAAAAACTCTAAGGATTGTGCTTAGATTCATGTCAAAAGAACTCTCACAGGTACAATCACAATTTGAGGCAAAGTCTTCCGATGTGTAAAAGTTCTTTTCAACTGTCATATAACAATATTGAATCCCCTTGATTGCTGTAAAATATTAAAGAATCCCCCTTCTGTAAATTATAGGAAACAAATAACCTCTTGCCATCATTAAGAGCATCGCAGTATATGGTGTGGGTAAAACATCCGTATGCTAAACACAATGCTAGAACAATTATGATAATTTTGGAAGTGGATTTCATGGAGATTATTTTTAATGATTTTGCGCAAAAAAATTTCGTGTTAATGCTACAATGTAGAATGTAAACTTCGGGTTGTAACTCGTTGTCACTTATGGTTAATGGATGCTTCCCGAAATTGTATGTAACATTTTCAGTAATAACTTTTAGTCTATTGCCACTTATGTCATATGTTCGGCGGAATATTACTGCTGCCGTTGAGCGCAATTTGTAATTGCGCTCGGAACATGCCGAATTTATAATTCGGGATTCTACCTCTTAACGTCATTCTCCATACAGTTGTAAATAACCTTGTGTGGCGAACGATATTGCAAATTCTGTTTACCGCCGACGAAAAATCGCATATCGATTTTCCCGCGTTCATTGAAAAAGTGTCGAACAAATATTCGGTGGAGGTGGTGAAGGGGATTTTGTAGAGTTTTTGACGGTTTTTATTCAAAATAAATATCGTTGATGTTTCTCAATATGATTTGTGGACCTGTAGTGCAGCAGTTATTTGTGGAAAAGTCATCAACAAATAGCTCTCCCTTGATGTAACATTTTGTTGTAAAATCAAAGGAGTCCAATTTGGCAAGTAGCGCTTGAGATGAAACAGAGTAGCCGTTAATATAAACGGATATTTTCCCAGAGTAGTGCCAGTAGTCATAGGTATGTTCGGGGTTATCTATTATTGGGAAAAGGTTAGGATCAACAGAGCCTAAATAGTTGGCATTAATCCATCCGTACATTTTGATGGTTTTTCCTGTGGGGCCAGCATTAGAGCAGTCCTCCGTTGTGTAATTCCAAAAAACGGTGGGAACATCGTTATAGTTTTCCCAATCAATGGGAGGAATGTTGTTCGGTTTTCCTATAGTGCAACTGTCTTTACATGCAGGGAAAAGAGTGGCTACTATGGCTAAGAATAAAAATATACGCTTCATAACAATGAATAGAGTGGATATGATGAAAAAGTAAATATACAATATTTATCTGTAGCATTTGCAGGGCTACTTCCAGTTTTACCTTCCCCCCTTTCCCTTACTTCTTCAAAATAAATTTTCTTGTGAATCGTTGATTGTTTATTTGGATTCTAATGATGTACATTTGTGAGGGTAGGTGAGAAATGTTTATTTCTTGTAGAGAACTATTATTCCCAATGCGAGTAAATACTTTCACTCCTAATGTGGAATATACCTCTATTAGTTGAATGGAACTATTGATGTCGCCTGCCTGTATAGTTAATAAACCGCTTGTGGGATTAGGGTGAATGTGTAGTTCGTCATTTTTCCTTTTGTTTTCCTCGGGCAATGCATTCTCGTTTATATCTTGCGTGCCCCTAATAAGATTGGAAGTCTCTTTAGCAATGATGCTGTTATTAATGGTAATTTCCTTGTCAGTAGCAATTATAATCCTTGTTGAACTTCTGACGTTGTTGCAGGGTTCAATGCGTGCAGTGAAGTTTGAACCCGCTTGTGCATGAAAGCCGGGTCGCAGGACTATGCTTTCATGGGCAACATATTCTATGCTTTGCCCAGAACTAATGGTGTACCATGATGCAGGAACTTGGGCGTTGAAAGCTAGCCGTTGAGCGGGATCTACGCTTACTAACGTAGTGGCGTTCTTAGGAGGATAGTTTGGGATGGCTTCAAAGGCGCTAACGGGGATATTTAATCCGGACAATCCAGCCATAAGAAGCACATTCCACCTATAGTTGTATTCATCAAATACATACGCCTTATAATTGCGATAATCCTGACTCATGTTGGGATAAACATAAAAAATAGCTTCTTGATAAGAATTGTAGTTATTGCCATTGGGAGTTAAATTGTCAATTGTAAGCCAATCGTCGTGTGAACCCCTCCAGCCAAAGTTAAAATGGAATAAATTATTATCCATATACCCGTCACATACAAAGGCATGCCCGTCTTCAGTTAGAGATGGTTGGCCGCCGTAAAGTACGGGCCTGCCTGCATTAAGGTCATTTTTTATTCTGTTTTTCCACGTGTTGTCAGTGTGCCACATTCTCATTTGTTTGTCGGCACTGCTACTGTAGCCGAAGCTAGAGACTAACGCATTTCTAGCATCACTTATATCGGCACTGGAACTACAACCATCCTCACAGTATCTCATGTTAACAGAATTGCCACAGGCCTTGATTAGGCTAGCTATAGCATTTCGCTCCTTGATATAGTTTGGCGAAGTTGTTATAAGGTTGTCTGCCATGTTACACCAATCGTATCCCCATTGGGCAGATAATGATGCGTAATGGGGAGAAACGGGATACTTCCAGTAATTCATAAGTTGTGCCATAGCCACCGCTACGCAACCTGCGGCGCACTTGTTTTCGCTGCAACTACAGTTTGACGAAGTTTTTGTTACGTAGTGATTATAGGCGTCACACTCCTCGCCATCATTTGAATAACGCTGTCCCCATTTTGATGTAATTAATGGAGGCACTACTATTGTTGTATTGGTAGCCAATGCTGTTGGGGTTGCACCTAATTTGGCGTTGTGGTTCATGGTGCCAATTTCTTGCAGGCTTTGCCACTCGGATTGATGGTGTAATGAAATAGTGTCATTTTTAAAGCATAACGCTATTTGCTCTTCGTACTCCTTGAGCATAAATTTTAAACCATCGGGGACATCGTCTTCAAAAATGGAGTGTCTTTCGTTAGTGATTTCAAAAAATCCTAATATAGGCAGGCATGCTTTGCTGCCTGATAGCAAAACTCCTTGGCCATCACTAAAAATAACTTCGTACATAAGTGTATTGCTTCCACTTTTTCGACTGTGTACTTTTTCTATGGTTGCCTCCTCACTTGTTAAGGTTGATTTTGAGCGCATTTGCTTGCTTGTAGATTGGTTTACAAATTGCTCTGCTGCTTTTTTCGCCTCTTCCATTGAGACCTGTTGCTGTGCCTTGGTGTTGCTAAGTGCCAGCAACATACAACAGGTTGGGTATAGTATTTTTAAAAGTTTCATTGTTTGCTCTCCATATATTATTCAAAGTAAATGTCATTGGGATCTGTTATAAGGATAGTTACATCAACTACAGAGCATTCTGTGGTTAGGCATGGCAGTAGTACTAGACCCTTTACAAAGCACTTCTTGGTTAAATCAGATGAGTCAAGTTTTATTGCCATTGCTTTTTGAATGTTTGACTCCCAACCTATATGAATTATTTCTCTAGAGTATTCTTTTATGTATTTTGGATCTGCTGCGATATAAAAATAATCGTGAAAAGATGTTTTCCATCCATATAAACTAATGGTGTCTCCAGTGTTTGCCTGCCTGCCTTCACATAGACCAAAGTAGTTCCAATAAACGGTGTAAACATCATTGTAGTTTTCCCAGTCAATAGAGGGAATGTTAGATGGCTTTTTTATTGTGCAGTCATCTTTACACCCGGAGGAAAGGATGGATATTATGGTTAATAAGAAAGTTATGCGTTTCATTATTTAATAAGTTTATGTGATTAAAAGTTAGTGTAGTAGATAAGTAAATATGTAATATTATTTGTCGTGTTCTGCATTTTTCATACTCCTTTCAAGTTCATCAATCTTTGCTTCTAATTTCTTGCTGTGCTTATCTTGCTCAATAATGTATAGCGTCAACTCCTCAATTTTTTGCAGTAGTTTTCCTTGTATGTCTCCCACGTTTATACCATTCTGCTCCACTTCAGTGACAGTAGGAATTTCGGGTAAATGGCCATTCTCATTAATAAACATCTCTACTTCGGAGAGTGCTCTCAGCTTATATTGGGGAGTGAATACAAAGTCGGCCCACTTTTGGGTGTTTACCAGTATTTCGTGAGCGCGAATGGCGCCTACTACATCCAGCTTATACTCGGGTGAGATGGTGCCAATGCCAATATTGCCGGAGACGTTGATGGTTAGGCGAGGAATCTCCGCGGTGAAAAACTTCATGCCACCATACGCGCTCACCCACATTGATGGGCCAATGCCGGACCATGTGTAGTCGGTGTACCACCCTATTCCGTAATGTGCCATCTGTACTCCATTGTGAAGAAACCTATCGTTAAGGTTGGCGCCTATTGGCTGGTTAAATGGCGCTTGATTGCCGTGTTGGATGTATGTTATTTGTGCAAAAGAGCTGGCAATGATAAGTTGCATACTGAGGAGGAGGAGTGTTTTTTTCATGGCTTGTAGATTTTTTAGGTGAGTGTTTAGCTTTACAAGGGGAATAGCATGTTTTGCACAGCCCTTGTGTTGGTTAAGGTCTTGATTTTTTAATTATTACGAATGTTTTGAGTGTTAAATCTTTGCTGCTTTAACACATAAAGATTTTTTGCCATTTTTCTTCAAAAAGTTGTGTTGATTTACCGTCAAAATCGCTACCTTCGTAGTTTCATGTTTTGCAATACCCTAAAGGCTTACAGTGTATTTTCTCGTTACAACGTTATAAACCTTCAGACTTTATAAACCCCTTTTCCCATGTCCACACTACGTTTCAAAGCAGTTGAAGAAGCCTTTAAGCGCATGCCCGTAGAGGTAATCGCGCCCAAGGGCTTAACATCGGAGTACTACGGTATTAAGGTGTTCAACCGACAGCGCATGAGCGAGTATCTTTCGAAGGAAACGCTGCAACATGTGGTAAGCGCCATTGATAGCGGCACGCCTATAGGCCGTGATATTGCCGATCATGTGGCGGCAGGCATGAAGCGCTGGGCGTTGGGTATGGGTGCTACGCACTATTCGCACTGGTTTCAGCCCCTTACCGATGGTACGGCCGAAAAGCACGATTCGTTTATAGAGTATGATGGAAAGGGTGGTGTAATAGAGGAGTTTTCGGGTAAGCTGCTGGTACAGCAGGAGCCTGATGCGTCGAGCTTTCCCAATGGTGGTATTCGCAATACGTTCGAGGCGCGCGGTTACACTGCTTGGGACCCCTCGTCGCCCGCTTTCATAGTGGACGATACGCTGTGTATTCCCACCGTTTTTATAGCCTACACGGGCGAGGCGCTGGACTACAAAACACCGCTGCTGCGCTCCATTCATAGCGTTTCTAAGGCTGCGCTCGACGTGTGCCAGTACTTTGATAAGAGGGTAAAAAAGGTAACCTCGTTTTTGGGTTGGGAGCAGGAGTACTTTTTGGTGGATGAGGCGCTGTACATGGCACGTCCCGACTTGGTGCTTACCGGTCGCACGCTCATGGGGCACGAGAGCGCCAAAAACCAGCAGCTCGAGGATCACTACTGGGGTTCTATTCCGGTACGCGTGGCAGCGTTTATGCGCGAGCTGGAGTACGAGGGTTACCAGTATGGAATTCCTTTAAAGGCGCGCCACAACGAGGCGGCGCCCAACCAGTTTGAGTTGGCTCCTATATATGGTGAGGCTAACTTGGCCAACGACCACAACCAGCTCATCATGTCCATTATGGCACGGGTGGCGCGTAAGCACCACTTCCGTGTGCTGCTGCACGAAAAGCCTTACTCGGGCGTAAACGGTTCGGGTAAGCACTGCAACTGGTCGCTGGGTACCGATACGGGTGTGGGCTTGCTCACTCCGGGAAAAACGCCTGCCGAGAACTTGCAGTTCATTACCTTTTTGGCCAACATACTTATGGCAGTGCACAAGCACAACGCGTTGCTCAAGGCCAGCATAATGAGCGCGCCTAACGTGTACCGCTTGGGTTCCAGCGAGGCTCCTCCCACCATCATTTCTGTATTTTTGGGCGCGCAACTTTCGGCCGTGCTTGACAAGCTGGAAAAGAGCACAAGCGATGAGGCTATAGTGCTTGATGAAAAGAAAAAACTTAGCTTGGGCATTGCACATATACCCGAGGTGCTGCTGGATAATACCGACCGCAACCGTACATCGCCATTTGCTTTTACGGGTAACCGTTTTGAGTTTCGCGCGTTGGGTTCGTCGGCCAACTGTGCGGGCGCGCTCATAGCTATTAACGCTACGGTGTCGAGCCAGCTCAAGGAGTTTAAAGCCGCGGTGGATTCGCTCATAAATGACGGTATGAGCAAAGAAAAGGCATTGTTTGATGTAATTAAAAAGTACATCAAGGCATCTAAGCCTATTCGTTTTGACGGTAACGGTTATAGTGACGAGTGGCGTAAGGAGGCAGCTAAGCGTGGGTTGGATTGTGGTATGAGTGTACCTGCCATTTACAATGCGTACACTTCTACGCAAAGCGTGAAAATGTTTAAGGAAGCAGGCGTATTTAATGAAAAGGAGCTGCACGCGCGCAACGAGGTGAAGTGGGAAATTTTCACAAAAAAAGTACAGATAGAAGCGCGTGTGCTGGGTGACTTGGCCAGCAACCACATTATACCGGTGGCTATGCAATACCAAACCATGCTGTTGGATAACGTGTGCAAAGCGCAGCAGGTGCTAACCAGCCTAAAAAGCAAAAAGTATATAAAGGAAGATATTGTGTTCATAGAGCAAATAGCCGAGCACGTGAGCGAAATTCGCACTGCTGTACTTGATATGGTAAACGCGCGTAAGATCGCCAACCGTATAGAGGACGAGCAAAAGAAAGCGCTTGCCTACGAAAAAACGGTAATGCCGTTGCTCGACGTTATTCGTAACCACACCGACCACCTGGAGCTGATTGTAGACGATGAAATGTGGCCGCTGCCGAAATACCGCGAGCTACTATTTATTCGATAATTATTATAGTTGAGAATTGGAGATGCTTTTCGTTTTCAATTCTCAATTTTCATTCTTAATTCTTAATTGATTATGTGTGGAATTGTAGGTTATATTGGCCATCGTGAGGCTTACCCAATTCTTATAAAAGGCTTACATCGACTGGAGTACCGTGGGTATGATAGTGCCGGTGTTGCTATGATAAACGCAAGTGGAGACTTGAATGTATACAAGGCAAAAGGAAAAGTTGCGGAGCTGGAGGATTTTGCCAAAAGTAAAGATACTTCGGGTACCATAGGTATTGCGCATACGCGCTGGGCTACGCATGGTGAGCCAAACAACGTGAATGCGCACCCGCACTACTCACAGTCCGAGAACTTGGCGCTTATTCACAACGGCATTATTGAGAATTATGCTGTGCTTAAGGAATCGCTCATGCAAAAAGGCTACAAATTTCAAAGTAGCACAGATACCGAAGTTCTCATTCAGCTTATAGAGTATGTGAAGGTCACCAATAAAGTGGACTTGACAAAAGCTATACAAATAGCCCTGAATGAGGTAGTAGGTGCGTATGCTATTGCTGTAATTGAGAAAAATAACCCTGACTTAATAGTGGCAGCTCGCAAGAGTAGTCCACTGGTGGTGGGTATTGGTGAGGATGAATACTTTCTGGCTTCGGACGCTACTCCCATTGTGGAGTACACCAAGCAGGTAGTTTACATTGGCGACGAAGAAATTGTAGTTATTCACCGTGGACAGGAGGTGAAATATTTCTCCATCGCCAACGTTGAAAAAACGCATGAAATACAGGAGTTGGAGCTGAGTCTGACGCAGCTCGAAAAAGGTGGTTACCCGCACTTCATGCTCAAGGAAATTTTTGAGCAGCCCCGAACCCTGCGCGATTGCATGAGTGGGCGTATTAATGTTGACGCGACTAACATAGTGTTGTCGGGCATTATTGATCACCGTGAAAAATTTGTGAATGCTAAGCGTATTATTATTTGCGCTTGCGGTACCTCATGGCACGCCGGACTTATAGGTTGCTACCTCATAGAAGAGCTGTGTCGTATTCCTGTTGAGGTGGAGTACTCATCGGAGTTTCGTTACCGCAAGCCGGTAATAGATAAGGATGATGTGGTGATTGCCATTTCGCAATCGGGGGAAACAGCTGATACACTTGCAGCTCTTGAGTTGGCAAAAAATGCTGGTGCTTTTATTTATGGAATTTGTAATGCCGTTGGCTCGTCCATTCCCCGTCTTACGCACACGGGTTCGTACACGCATGTGGGTCCTGAAATAGGGGTGGCTTCAACCAAGGCATTTACAGCGCAGGTAACGGTGCTGGCGCTGATGGCGCTGAGCATTGCTCGTGAAAAGAAAACTATCTCGGAGGATGATTTTGTATCCTACGTAAAGGAGCTAAACATGGTTCCCGAAAAGGTGGAGCTGGCGCTGAAGTTGAACGATAAAATTGCCGAATACTCAAAGATATTTACCTACGCCCGCAACTTTATTTACTTAGGTCGCGGCTACAGCTACCCGCTGGCGCTTGAAGGCGCGCTGAAGCTGAAAGAAATTTCGTACATACATGCCGAAGGGTATCCTGCCGCAGAAATGAAGCATGGTCCTATTGCGCTTATTGATAATGAAATGCCGGTGGTGGTAATTGCTACCAAGCGCGGTATGTACGAAAAGGTTATCAGCAATATTCAGGAGATAAAAGCGCGTAATGGAAAAATTATTGCCGTGGTAACCGAGGGCGACGAGGTGGTGAAGGGCATTGCCGATTACGTTATTGAAATTCCCGATACGCTCGAATATTTTGTTCCGCTTATTGGCTCCATTCCCTTGCAGCTGCTGGCTTACCACATTGCGGTTAACAAAGGGCGCGATGTGGACCAACCACGTAACTTGGCAAAATCGGTAACGGTGGAATAGCAGTAAAATTATTTTTAACGAAAAGCCGGAGCATCATACTCCGGCTTTTCTGTTGCCGGGCGTATGCGAATTTTGTACCTTTGTGAAAATGAAAAAACTACTTCTTTTCCCCATTGTCCTTTTATTCTTTTTCTCCCTTTCTGCGCAAACTACGGGCACAGTAAAAGGTATAGCTGTGGATTCCATGACTGTAGAACCGTTGCCTTTTGCCACCGTTCTTCTCAAAAAAGCATCGACAGGGCAGCTGGTAAAAGGCTTGCAAACCGATGATGTGGGTGCGTTTTCCTTTACATCCGTTGCTTTTGGCGAGTATGACCTGCATATAAGTTTTGTGGGTTATACTGCTGTAACTCGACGAGTGCAAGTCTCTAAGGCACAACCCCGACTTGATTTGGGTGTGATATCGGTAAAGGAGTCAACCGAGGAGCTGCAGGAGGTGGTGATAATTGCGGAGGCCAACAGCTTTACCATGCAGGCTGATAAAAAGGTGTTTGATGCCGACAAAATAGAAGGTGTAGCAGGTGGTAGCGCGGTGGATATTCTACGTCAGATTCCCATGCTGGAGGTGGATGCAGATGATAACCTGCAAATGCGCGGAAAGTCAGTAGCTGTTACGGTTGATGGTCGTCCGTCGCCATATCCTGATGTGCAAACTACCATGCAAATGCTTCCTGCCGATGTGATTGAAAGGGTAGAGGTGATAACTAATCCCTCGGCACGCTATCAGTCCGAAGGTGCCGGTGGTATTGTAAATATTGTGCTCAAGAAAAGTAAAATTCGTGGTTACAATGGCGCTGTGAGCGCCAGCTACGCACCCAACGCGCAGCTGCGTGGCGGCGCTACGCTCAACTATAGGGTGGGTAAGGTGAACTACTTTTTTACGGCCAACGGTCGCCAGTATACGCGTGAGTACGATGTGGAGAGTGAGCGTAAAAATCTTAGGGCTGATACGGTATATGAACAGATGAATCAGACCTCGCACACCAACTCAAAATCACCCTCGGGTATTTACAAGTTTGGTTTTGACTACTTTTTCAACGATAAGGATGCTATTACGGTTTCGGAGTTGGTGAGTTTGGGTAGTTCGCAGAATAATGAGGGCATAAACATGCAGTACAATCGAGTTCCTGCAATGCTTACCTATCGACAAGGTACTCGCCAAAATACGGCAGAGAACAATAATGACAGCTACGTAACGGAGTTTAACTATAAGCACTCTTTTAACCCGAAAATTGAGCATGAGTTAACGGCAGACTTGCGCTACTCTTACGAGGAGTATGATAGAAATACTTCGTATAAAACGGAGATGGAAAGAAGGTACCCTTCGCCGGATTCTGTTTTTTATCCGGAGGAGCTGAAGTGGCAAACCAAGTTTGGCGGAGTGAAGCGTAACCGCATGTTGGCAAAGTCGGACTACGTGTATCCTATAAAAGATAAGGGGAAGTTGGAGGTGGGAGTGAGTGCTAATAACCAGTGGAACAAAACGAAGTACGATGCGGAAATGTTGAATAATGGTGCGTTGCCTTTTATTCCCGATAGCACGCAGGCTGAAGATTACAAATTTACCGAACAAATTTATTCGGCTTACTTTGACTTTGCTTACACGTTTGGCAATATAGGCTACAAGTTGGGCTTGCGTGCCGAGCAGTCGTTTATGGATGGAGAATCAATACTTAAGGACGGCACAAAGGCGTTTGTGAATACACCCTACTTTTACGTTTTTCCTTCAGCATTCCTTACCTATAACTTGGGTGATGATCAGCGTGTAGTAGCGTCCTATTCTGCGCGTATTTCGCGTCCCTCATTTTTGCAGTTGGTGCCGTACTCCGATGTTTCCAACTTGCAAAATATTCGCCTTGGTAGTCCCGACTTGAAGCCCTCATACACGCATAGCGTGGAGTTCAGCTTTTCGCAGTTTTATCGCAAGTCGAAAAATATGCTTAGCGTTGAGGCATACTATTCGCGCACAGAAGATGTGATACAGCGCATTCGCTTTATGGATGACGTGCGTAATTATGTGCCTGATGCCGACCCGGATACGGTTACGGTGAGTCGTTTGGAGAACGTGGGACGTAATGATGTGGCAGGCGCTACCCTTATTTTTCGCTATAAGCAGATAAAAAAGTTGACGGTAGCAGCAACGCTCAACGGTAGCTACAACGTGATGCAGGGTATGCGCAATAACGAATCGTATAAATCAGACTTGTGGAGTGGGCGTGCATCGCTAACGGCTACCTACAATTTTCCCCTGGGTTTTGTTTTTAATGCTTCGGGACGCTATTCGCTTCCTAACGTGACAGCGCAAGGACATTCCCAAGAGTATGGTACGGTAGATTTCAGCCTGCGTCGCACCTTCTTTGAAAAAACGCTGACGGCTACCGTTGCGCTGTACGATGCGTTTAATACGTATAAGTACGTGAACTACTCGTCGGGTGATGGGTTTGAGAGCAATAGCGAGCGTACGCAGAATTCTCGCCAGCTTCGCTTTACCATTATGTACAAGTTTGGTAAGCTGGATACCGAATCCATGAACCGCCGCTCAAAGCAAAGCGTGGAGCTATCGCCGGAGGAGCCGCCAAGGGGTAGGGGACTATAGCGAGGAGGAGCGACGAAGCAATTTCAGGCCTTATGATTTCTACACTCCATAAGATTAAGCCCTAACAGGGGTTCAAAGCCTTGTTAGGGTTAGCTCCCATCTCTTACCTTTTATCCTTTTCTAAACTCCATAATGTCGTGCATGGCAATAATACCTATCACTACATTATTTTCCAGTACAGCAAGATTCATAATCTTATTCAGATCCATCATTTCAAGCGCATCGTTTACCATAGCCTCGGGTGAGATGTACTTGAAGCTTGGTGTCATAAACTCGTCGGCTTTTATGCTCATAACTTTGTCCCCAAACTTTCCCATGGCGCGACGTATATCGCCGTCGGTAATGATGCCCACCGTTTTTCCCTCGGCATTGCACACCATAGCCATGCCAAGGCGCTTGCTGCTTACTTCGTAAATAATATCGCGCATTACGCTGCTCTCACTTACTTTAGGTATGTCGGTACGCATGTAGTTTTTTACCTTCGACAAAAGTCGTCGGCCAAGCGCGCCACCGGGGTGGTATAGCGCGTAGCTTTTTGCTTTAAATCCACGACGATCGATAAGGCAAACCACTAAGGCATCGCCCATAAGCAGCGTGGCGCTGGTAGATGTGGTGGGGGCAAGCCCCATAGGGCATGCTTCGCGCTCTACGTTAGTATCGAGTATGTAGTTGGCTTCTTTTGCCAGCGGCGAATTTTTATTTCCAGTCATGGCTACCACAGGGCATCCCATATTTTTGATGGGCGCCATAATGTTGACTACCTCCTGTGAGCTGCCGCTGTTGGATATAGCTACTACCACATCGCCGCGCGAAATCATGCCTAAGTCACCGTGTACTGCTTCGGCAGCATTCATAAAAATAGACGGTGTTCCGGTTGATGCTAGCGATGATGATATTTTTTTTCCAATGATGCCGGTCTTGCCAATTCCCGTGATTACAATTTTTCCTTTAGAATTGTAGATAAGCTCCACCACGTCGTCCATTTCTTTACCAATGCGGGATTTGACTTTTTGAAGTTCCTCTATTTCGAGGTCGAAAACTTCTTGGGCGCGTTTTGCGAAATCCATCATGTGATTTACTATTTACAAATTACTATTTACAATTTATTCCCCGCTCTATCCCCGCCGCACCACTTCGACAGGCTCAGTGTGACATGCACTGCCTATTGCCAACTGCGAATTGCCTACTTTTTCACTATTGCATCCACCTCAATTGCCACCTTCAAAATTTCCTTCACGCTGTCCAAGCGCAGCTGGTTAGGGCCATCGGAAAAAGCTTTGTCGGGATTGGGGTGCACCTCGGCAAATATGGCATCAACGCCTACGGCAAGTGCAGCGCGCATGAGGGGCGGTACAAGTTCGCGGTTGCCACCTGTGCTGGTGCCTTGCCCGCCGGGTTTTTGCACGGAGTGCGTAGCATCAAATACTACGGGGTAACCCAGCGCGCGCATTTCCACCAAGCCCCCCATATCTACCACCAAATTGTTGTATCCAAACATTACGCCGCGCTCACATAGCAGTATGTTGTTGTTGCCCGCTTCTTCCAACTTTACTATTACGTTTTTCATATCGGTGGGCGACATGAATTGTCCTTTTTTTACGTTGATTACCTTACCCGTGTTGGCGGCGGCTACCAGTAAATCGGTTTGTCGCGCAAGAAAAGCGGGTATTTGTATTACATCAGCCACCTTGCCTACGGGCTCGCACTGCCAGCTCTCGTGCACGTCAGTGGTGACGGACAACTGGAGCTTGCTTTTTACATCTTGTAAAATTTGTAACCCTTTATCTAAGCCCAAACCGCGAGGTGAATGTCCCGATGAGCGGTTGGCCTTATCAAAGGAGGATTTGAAGATGAGGTTTAGCCCCAGTTCTTCACAAATTTTTTTCAGCTCGGCTGCAACCTCCATGGTCATTTGAGCGCTTTCCATTACGCATGGACCGGCTATAAGACTAAAGCGGCTGTTGTTGCTGCCAATGTGGAATTTATGGGCTATACTTATGGGTTTTACTGATGGTAAAAACATTTTGTTAAATATTTATCAATCAAATATTTATGTAAATACTTATTGTTCGCTGTAAAGGTATGATAAAAAATGACAAATTGTTATCGGGGAAAAGAAAAATTAACGGAGGTTTAATGAGTTTTTTGTCCCACGGGGGGAGCCAATCTCCTCGCAAACGTAATCTCTAATATTCTTTTATGCCGTTAGGTATGAAATGTTGGCAGTAAATACACGTAATCACTACATGTGGCGCGCAGAGCATAAGCTTATTTTAAGGGAAAAACTTGCTCCGCGCGCCACGCAAGTTTCCTTACCTTTTTCTAACAATATTATATCCCTACGGGATAATTCAACCCAAATTACGCAATAAGCGGAGTGTACCATTACTGTAGGTTGCACCCGCGGTTAATAAAATGTCGTTTGTGCGGGACTTGTTATAAACAAAAAAGCCTCCCTCCTTGCGGAGAAAGGCTTTTGCTATGCGAAAAAGCAGATTACTTTGCCAAGTCGCTAATGCGACCAAACATTTTGTCAATGCCTTCAAGCAGATCCTTCGAAACCTTGCTGTAGTGCTGCTTTACCTTATCCTTAGGTGCGTTGTTAATACGATCAAACAGATCATTACGTAGGTTAACGGCATCAAGTAAAATTGCCTCTACTTCTTCCTCCTTCTTACCGGGATGAAAGTTAATGAACAGGTAGCAGTCCGAAATTATTTCTTCAACTAAAAAGTCGATGTCTTTTTTAATGGTACGTAGGTTAGCCATGTCTATTGTTTTTGAATGTGAATATTAATAATAATGGGTGCAAAGGTAGCAAAAATATGGATAAATGCACTACGTGCGATAAAAGGATAAATGCCACTACGTGGCGATAAATTTATCGCGAAGCGTTTATCGTGCGCAGCGCATTTATCATTTTATCTATTATTAGAAGTACTATTTTTTAAATATAAAATACACCGCCAGCACCAAGAACAAAAATCCGACAAAGTGGTTAAGGCGCAGCGTTTCGGTTTTGAATACGTTGATAGCAAAAAAAGTGAACACGGTAAGTGTGATAACTTCTTGAATTACTTTTAGTTGAAATAATGTAAAAGGACCTCCGTTTTCTATAAAACCCAAGCGGTTGGCAGGTACCTGAAAAAAGTATTCGAATAGTGCCACACCCCAACTCAATAGTATAATGGCTACCAAAGGCAGGCTTGAAAACCACTTGTACTCGGTTAACTTAAGATGTCCATACCATGCAAATGTCATAAAAATATTGGCTACTATGAGTAGCAAAATAGTATATACCCCTCTCATTTTCTTTTCTTATTTTAATTTGAGAGTAAGTTTTACATTTTTGTCATCGGTAACTTCCTCCACGTGCGATGTGAGTCCTTTTATTATTGAAAGGCTTATGGCATCGGCAGCATCACCGCCTGTGATGCTGCCAATAGCTTTGTCTGCCTCAAAAATGACATCTACCGTGTCTGTATTTTCAGAAAAAGCTACGCTGAGGTCGATGCCTCCTGCAGCATTGACAACCTCGTTGCGTAGATGCACTTGTGCGACATCTTCGGCGGTGGAAAAGCACAGCTGCATGCACTCTTCAATCAATAGCAGCGTGTTGTGCCTGCGCTTTGGTGTGAAAAAATGTTTTTCACAAAATGCCTCTACCTCGGCGTTCATAGCGTACAGGTCATAGTTGGCGTTGGCTATGCGAAATCGGCAGCTGCGAATACGGTTGATAAAGGCGCGTGTGCGCTCCTTCTTGGGGTGGTTGAAAATTTCATCGGGAGTACCCTCTTCGTATACAACGCCCTGATCCATGTAAAAAACTCGGGTTGATACGTCGTGCGCAAACTTCATTTCGTGCGTCACAATGGCCATGGTCATTCCTTCCTTTTTCAGACGACGAATAACGCCGAGTACTTCGCTTACCATGGTAGGGTCAAGCGCTGATGTGGGCTCGTCGAAGAGAATAATTTCCGGCTCCATGGATAGGCAGCGGGCTATAGCAACACGCTGCTTTTGCCCGCCTGATAGTTCGGATGGAAACGCGTTTTCTTTTTCGGCTAATCCCACCATTTTTAGCAGCTCGCGTCCGCGTACTTTAGCCTGCTCTTTGTCGCGCTTGAGCAATTTTACAGGACCAATGGTGAGATTTTCGAGTACGGTAAGGTGATCAAATAGGTTGAAATTTTGAAATACCATACCCATTTTCTGCCGCAGCTTGGGAGCATTGGTGTGTGGTGCGAGAATGTCTTCTTCATCAATAAATATGCGACCTCCCGATGGTGCATCAAGCAGGTTGATGCAGCGTAAAAAGGTGCTTTTCCCTGTTCCCGAAGGTCCGATAATGGAAATGACTTCTCCTTTTTTTATTTCAGCATTTACATCTGTCAGTACTTTCGTGGAGCTGTAGCTCTTCGATAGGTGTTCTACTCGTATCATATTGGTACTACATTCTAAAATGGTTAACCTTTGCGCAGCATTTTTGCAAGCTTATATTTAGGGTCTGTATTCTGCGTTATCCTTTCAAGTATGTAGGCTAGTAGGCGTGCCAAAACAAAGTAAATAATAGCCACTACTATGAGCGGGAAAAAAGCATCAAACGTACGGCTACGAATAATATCCCCTGCTTTGGTTAAGTCCTCAACTGCTATGTAACCAACTATGGCTGTGGTTTTAAGCATTGATATCACCTCGCCCCTGTACAGTGGCAACGCTACGCGTATAGCTTGAGGCATTACAATGTGAATAAACGTACCTACCTTGGTAAATCCCATAGCGATACCGGCCTCGGTTTGTCCCTTGCCAATGGTTTGTATGGAGGTTTGGTAAATTTGCGATACATACGCGCCAAAGGCCAGCGCCAGCGCGAGAATGGCAACCAGTACGGGGCTGATGGGGAGCTTGGCAAATACAATGTAAAACATAATCATGAGGAATACCAGCACGGGTGTTCCTGCTACAATGGACACGTATGTTTTTCCTACACCTCGCCAAAATTTATTACGGTTCATGCACAAAAAGCAAATGAGTCCACCGAAAATAGTGCCGAATAGTACAGCAAAAAGGGTAATGGTAATGGTGGTGGTAAGGCCATTTACTATGAGCATGTAGCGCTTTTCCACTACTAGGTTATTGTTGAAACTCTCGGCAACACTTTTGAGGAAACCTTTCTTTACGGTAGTTTTTTCATCATTAGCACAAGCAGCTATGTTATCTTTAAGCGCAACTACGTGAATGGGTATTTGTATGTGCGACTCTGAAAATGCTACCTGCTTTTTGCGCTCATCGGTCATGCCAATGCTTGACGCGAGTACATCTATCTTGCCTGTTATTAGTGATGGAATTAGCCCGCTGAAAAGCATTTTTTGCACCTCTACTTTCATGTTGTGTTTAGAGGCAAAGCGGTACATCATTTCTACTTCTACGCCTGCCGGTTTGCCATCCTTTACAAAGGAGAAGGGAATGCTCACGCCCGTTGTTCCCAAGCGCAACAAGCCTCCGCTGCCATCGCCTGTTACCACTGGTACCGGTGTCTCGTCAAGATGGTTCTCCCACTTATCGTATATTTTGGCCATTTCTCCGCTTTCCTGAAGTTCTTTCAGAAATTCGTTAAAAGATTGGCGCAGCGTAGCATTTTTGTAGTTGAAAGCAACGCCGAGGCTGTCAGCCCAAATATTTTTTTCGAGAATACCCATGTCCGGATATTTTTCGAGGTAGAATCTGCAGGCAATTTCGTTCATCAGTATGGCATCGATTTTCTTTGCCTGTAGTGCTGCTACCAAATCAGGTAAATCTTCTCCACGAAAGAGCGAGGCTTTGGTAAAATGCTTGGTGGCAAAAATATCGTGTATGGAGCCTATGAGCACGCCTATACGCTTTGTGGAAACATCGTCTACACTTTTGAACTTGTGATTTTTTTTGTCGTTTTTTAACCCAATTATATCCACTCCTGTTCTGGTATGAGGCTCAGCAAAGGCTACCTGCTTGGATCTTTCGGTTGTTACCGATATGCCGCTTGATATGATATCAACCTTGCCTGTATTGAGCGCTGCAATCAGTCCGCCAAAGGAAAAATTTTGTATTTCTACCTTTAGGTTGTGCTGTGAGGCGTAGAGGTACACTACGGCAACGTCAAGCCCCGATGGTTTTCCATTTTTTACGTAGGAGTAGGGCATGTCCACACCCGTGGTGCCAAAGCGTAAAATGCCACCGCTGCCGTCACCTGTATTTATGGGAGGGTCGCATTTTTCATAGTTGTTTATCCACTTATTCTCGAGTTCTGCTAGGTCGCCGCTGGCTCTTTTTTCCTTGATTAACTTGTTGAATGAGTTGAGCAGATCCGTGTTGTCCTTGTTGATACCCGCGGCTATATCGTAGTATTCAATTCCACGCTGTAGTACTCTTAGGTTGTTGTCCTGCTCAAGAAGCAGGTTGGTAGCAATATCGTCGGCTATGAAGGCGTCAACTTTCTTACTTTTGAGCGCTATTATCATATCTGGCGTGGCATCGCACAGCATGAGTGGTGTATTGGGAAATTTTTTCTTGGCTGTTTTTTCATGCGTAGAGCCTACCAGCACGGCTATGCGCCGTATCTTATCTTCATCTATTTCGCTGGTGGCAATATTCTTTTTCAGCACTACTATGCACAGCCCTTTTTGCTTATAAGCGTCGGAAAATGCTATTTGTTTTTTGCGTTCCGGTGTAATGGTTATGCCATCCGCTGCCACATCCACCTTGCCGGAGGTAACGGCTGCAACCAAACCACCGAATGGGATGCGCTGTACATCGAGCTTAAGATTGTGCTTGGAAGCATAGCGGTACATTAGCTCTACATCGTGCCCTGCCAGCTGTCCGTTTTTGGTAAATGAGCAGGGTATGTTTACACCGGATGTAGCAAAGCGAATGGGTCCTCCGTTGCCGTTACTTGTGAGTATGGGAGGTTCTTCTACGTCGAAGTGGTACATCCACTTATCGCATATTTTTTCTAGCTCACCGCTGTCATGCAGCTCTTTTAAAAAAGCGTTGAACAATTGACGTAGCTGTGGATTTGCTTGACTAAAGGCAAAGCCAAGGTCTTCCATCTCTACGTCTTTTATCAGCTGCCCAACATCGGGGTGTTCTTTGGTGAAGGCCAAGTAGGCATCACCGTTGGTAGCAAAAGCATCTACCTTGTCAGTTTTAAGCGCTACGAGCAGGTCGGGTATACTTTCAAAGTACACACGCTTGGCGTTGGGAATGTGCTTCACTACGTAGTCTTCGTAAATGGAGCCTACCATTATGCCTATGCGCTTACCCTCTAAATCGCTCACGCTGCTCCACTGCTCTGTTTTTTTTGGGGAACAGCTGCTTATGCATGAAACAAGCATTGCGCTCACCAATATGGTAAGCGCAATGAGAAAGTAAATTTTTTTCATCGAAATTATTCGAATTTGAATAGTGCGGTAAAGCCTGTCATGTTGAACACTTCCTTTACCTCGTTATTAAGTCCCTTAATGGTTAGCTGTCCGTTTTTTGCGGTCACCGTTTTTTGCAATGCCAATACCTGGCGTAGCCCAGAACTGCTTATATATGCTATTTCCGAGCAGTCGAGTATTATGTTTGGGGCATCACCTTCGAGTACAGGAGCAACTTTTTCTCCTAATACAGGAGCGGTTACAGTATCAAGTCTATCCGTAATTTTAATGATGGTGGCAGTGCCGTTGTTTGAAATAGTTACTTCCATGGTTTAAAAATTTTGTTTTGATTTTTGAATTATACTGTTTTTTTTATGGTGAGAATATTTTTCTCGTTCTCACGCTTATAGGTTACGCTATCCATTAATTTTTTGATTAGAAAAATGCCTAACCCGCCAATAGGACGTTCTTCAACCGATAGGTTAAGGTGGTCGGGGTCTTCCTTTGCTGTGGGGTCAAAAGCTACACCGCAGTCGGTAATGGTTACCTCTAGCTGGTTGCCTGCTTTTGCAAAAGTAATGTCGATTGTTTTATCTGCCTCCTTGTAGGCGTAGAGTATAACGTTGGATACAGCCTCTTCCAAAGCCAACTGCAGATTCATGGTTAGCGCTGGTGATAGCTGCAGCTGTTCGCTCATGGCATCGATAAACTCGGCCATGCGAGTTATTTCTTCTACATTGTTGGTTATGGTGAGCGTTTGCGGCATCATGTCGGTAATGCTGTTTAGCTTGTTGTAGCCAATGGTAAGCAGCGTAATGTCGTCCGATGCGGGGGTGTCTTGCACGTGCTTTGCTACATGCTCCACCACTGTTTTTACCACTTGCTGCGCGTTGAGTCCCTTGCTGTCGTTTATTGTTTGCAGAAGCCTGTTTTCGCCGTATAGCTCTTGCGTGGCGTTCTCGGCTTCGGTAACGCCATCTGTATAGCATAGCAGCATGGTGCCGTCGGATAGAGTTATTTCTTGGTCCTTATACTCGAATTTATCCATAACGCCCACGGGTATATTGGGTGCCATACTCATATAGCTGCTTTTGCCCTCGGGAGTAATGAGTATGGGCGGGTTGTGCCCTGCATTACAGAATTTCATTACACCCGTTTTCAGGTTCAGTACGGCCACTAGCAGCGTTACAAACATGTTTGCTTCGTTGGTCTCCGATATCGTATTGTTAATGGATGATACAATTTCCGAGGGGTTTTGAAAGTGCCCTGCGGTAGCGCGGAACAGGTTGCGCGTAACGGACATAAACAGCGAAGCCGGAACTCCCTTGCCCGCCACGTCGCCTATGGCAAAAAAGATGTTGTCGCCCTCCATGAAGTAGTCGTACAAGTCGCCACCCACTTCCTTTGCCGGTCTCAGCATGGCATACACATCTATCTCCTTGCGGTCAGGAAATGGGGGAAATTTGGTGGGCACCATGCCCATTTGTATATCACGGGCAATACGCAGCTCGCTATCCATCCTCTCCTTGGCAGCGGTGGTGTTTTTTAGGTTTTCAATATAGTTGGTCAGCTCGTTTTGCATGTACTGAAACGAGTCAGCCAGCTCCTTCATCTCATCCTGCGATGTGATTTTAGGTAGCTTTGCGTGAAAGTTTCCTCGCGCAATTTGTCGTGCGGATACGGCAAATTTGTGTAGCGGGCGGGTAAGTCTACTTACGATACTTAAGCAAAGTACAAACAGCAAGAGCAAGCCTGTAATAGCAATAATAAATACAATTTTATTAATGCGATATAGCTCCCCAAATATCTCGTCGCTGGGCAGTACTATGCCTATTGACCAGCTCGTGTTTTCTATGGGAGCAAAAAATGCGTAGGACTCCACGCCGTCGTTGTCAAACACCTCCATGCCGCTCTCGCCTGCAATCATGCGGTGTCCGAGTGTCATAACGGTGGTGTCGGTCATTTGGCTGGCTACATCAAAAATCGTATTGTTGAGAATGCGCTCGCGTAAGTAGTGTACAATGTACGTTCCGTCCTGTCCCAGCATGTAGGTGTACGACAGATCGCTTTTCTTCATGCCATTTATAAGGTCGGTAAGCCACTCGAGCGAGATGTCGGAGGTGAAAATACCTATGAATTTACCTTGCTTGTCATATATGGGTGCGGAGTAGGTGCACATAAGCATCTCGCCACCACCTTCATCAAAGTAGGGTTCGCTCCAGCAGGGTTTGTCGAGTCGCTTGGGTTGCTCATACCACTCCCACGTAAAGTAATCATAATCCTCACTACCCAGCTGGTGACTCCGTATCTTATCACCGTCACGGTATGAGTAGGGCGAAAAGTAGCGTCCTTTTTCTTGAAAATGGTTGGGTTCAAATGCTATTGCGCAACCGCAAATGTCGGGATTATTTTCCAATACCCTGCGGGTAACACCATACAGGTCTTCGGGTGTAAGGTCGCGGTTAGTTATCACCCAACGAAGGTTGTTGGGTACCACCTCTACGCGTCGTAGTAGGCTGGTTACCTTAAGGTTGATAACCTCAAGCAGATTTTCGGAGTCGTCGCGCGCGTCCTGCTCAATGGTGCGCGCCGAGAAGTGGTATGATACCGAAAAAGTGGCTATAAAAACAAGGACGGTGAAGCTAAGAATAGCCAAACTAAGCCTTGTGGAGAAAGATCGGTTAAGCCGGTTTAAAAACATAGTATGCTTTTTAGAGAGACGAACAAATATACAAATTTTTAAGGGTTTGGCGTAAAAAACGGCATATTTTACGTAGCGTATGCCGTACCCGAAAAAAAACGGCTGCTACGTTAGCTTGCGGTGGGGTGTTGGTACGTTACGCAGGAAGAGACAATAATGATTAATGGTTAGTGATAAATGATTAATGAAGTACAGGGAAGGCGCCGCTAATAGAAAAACATCCGAGAGTTGTTACAACCTCGGATGTTTCCTTTTACTAATACCTCAATGATTGACCACTCACCGTTAACCATTAATTATTGATAATTAACCATTACAGCGTTACTCCCGTCTTAAATATCGCTATCTCACGGAATCCCTTTTTTTCGGTATTAACCTTTTCACCATTAGCAACACTTATTAGATACTTGATAAAGCGCTCGGTGGCGTCATCCATAGTTTCATTCTCCACTATAGTTCCGGCGTTGAAGTCAATCCATCCTGGTTTCTTTTCAAACAACGGTGTGTTGGTTGAAATTTTCATGGTGGGAACGAAGCTGCCGAATGGTGTACCACGACCTGTGGTAAACAGCACCATTTGACAACCTGCAGCGCCAAGCGTTGTAGCAGCTACAAGGTCATTACCCGGTGCGCTAAGCAGATTCAGACCCTTAGTCTTGATACGCTCACCGTACATTAGCACGTCCTTCACCTCTGAAGTACCTGACTTTTGTGTGCAACCTAACGATTTTTCTTCAAGTGTTGAAATACCACCGGCCTTGTTTCCGGGGGAGGGGTTTTCGTAAATAGGTTGCTTGTTTTTGGTAAAGTAATCCTTGAAATCGTTGATGAGGTGTACGGTTTTGTCAAATAAGTCAACCGTACCGCAGCGGTTCATCAGTATGGTTTCGGCACCAAACATTTCGGGTACTTCGGTAAGTACTGTTGTACCACCCTGCGCCACCAAAAAGTCGGAGAACATACCCAGCAGCGGATTGGCGGTAATGCCAGAAAATCCGTCTGAACCGCCACACTTCAAACCAATGCGTAATTCCGACAAGGGAACATCGGTGCGAACATCTGTGGCAGCCTTTTTGTACAGGTCGCGCAGTAGCTTCATACCCTCTTCCAACTCATCGGTTACCTTCTGGGTCTCGAGGAAGTAAATTCTGTCCGTATCGTACTCGCCAAGGAATTGACGGAAGGCCTCGGGTTGGTTGTTTTCACATCCCAAACCTAATACTAACACCGCGCCTGCGTTGGGGTGCATTACCATATCGCGCAAAATCTTGCGCGTGTTTTCGTGGTCGTCGCCCAGCTGTGAGCAGCCGTAGTTGTGGTTAAATGCTACCATAGCATCCACCTTAGAGTCTGCGCCTACTTCAGCCTTCAGCATTTCTATCAGCTGGTTGGCGGTGCCGTTTACGCAACCTACCGTGGGAACAATCCACACCTCGTTGCGAATACCTACCTCACCATTTTTGCGCTTGTAACCCTTAAAGGTCATGTTGCGGTTGGTGAATTTAGGCTCGGTTTTTACAGGCGTGTACTTGTAGTCAAGCAAACCTTCAAGGTTGGTCTTGATGTTCTTTTCGTTCACCAATTCACCCTGTGCAATATCAGCAATGGCGTGGCCTATGGCGTATCCGTACTTAATAATGTGGTCGCCGTTTTTTAAATCCTTCAGCGCAAACTTGTGCCCCATGGCTATATCGGCCTTGAGCGTAACGCTCACACCCTCTATCACCAGCTGCTTGCCTGCGGTGAGTGGACTTATAGCCACCACCACGTTGTCGGCAGGGTTGATTTTTAGGAATTCAATCATAGCTTTATTCTTTTTATTGTAGGCGTTGCGGGTGGCTATCCTCCGCTGGCGGAGGTGCCCGTGGGGCGGAGGTGGAAGTTTAGAATTTTGACATCCATCCCCGGTCTTCGACCACCCCCGCCAGCGGGGGATAACCACCCGCACAATCCTTTTCTAATTTACAAAATACCCTTTACCGTTTCCAGCATGCCCTTGCTTGCAATGCTTTCCAAATCCTTAGCCAGCAAGTCGGTCAGGCCAGGAACCTTATTCAGGTCTTCGCCCCAAATGTAATCCGAAGCAAGCACGCCTTGTGCTACCTTCTTCACATCGCCACTTGCCCATAGGCTGGTGAGCAGGTCAAGAATTTGCTTGTCATCATTAGGAGTAATAACATCGTTGCCGCGCTTGCCACCCTTGTAGTAGGTGCAAATGCCGGCCAAGCCCAACACAATACCTTGCGGTAGCGAACCTGTGCGCTCCAAGTAAATCTTGAGTCCGGGCAGGTCGCGTGTTTTGAACTTGGGGAATGAGTTGAGCATAATGCTCGTCACAAAGTGCTTTACAAACGGGTTGCGGAAGCGCTCAAGCACCGACTTTGCGTATGTATCCAACTCCGATTTGGGAAGATCAAGAGTAGATAGCAACTCATCAAACATTACCTTGTTGATGAATTTGCCAATAACGGCATCTTCACATGCTTCGCGCACGGTATCCAAACCGCTTAGGTAGGCCACAGGTGAAAGCACGGTGTGCGGGCCGTTGAGCAGCGTAACTTTGCGGTCGTGGTAAGGCTTTTCGCTGGGTACAAATAGTACGTTAAGTCCTGCCTTGTCAGCGGGGAATTCCTTCGCAACACTTGCAGGCGCTTCAATTACCCACAGGTGGAAAATTTCAGCCTTTACAACCAGCTTATCATCGTAGTTGATTTTTGCCAGAATTTCGTTGATGGTATCCTTGGGGTAGCCCGGAACAATACGGTCAACCAGCGTGCAGTAAACACCGCAAGCAGTCTCAAACCAGTTCTTGAATTCTGCACCCAAATTCCACAGGTCAATGTATTGCTCAATGCACTTTTTCAGCTCGGTGCCATTGTGGAAAATCAGCTCGCAAGGCAGAATGATGAAACCCTTATCGGCAGCGCCCTTAAAGGTTTTAAAGCGGTGGTACAGCAGCTGTGTCAGCTTACCGGGGTACGACTTTGCGGGTTTGTCGTCCAGCTTATCTTCAGCGCGGAAAGCAATACCGGCCTCGGTTGTGTTGGAAATCACAAAGCGCATATCGGGATTTTCAGCCAGCTTCATGAACTCATCGTGCTGTGTGTAGGGATTCAATCCGCGGCTGATAACATCAATCATTTCAATGCTATCCACTTGCTTGCCGTTGTCCAAGCCTTGCAGATTGAGGTGGTACAGGCAATCCTGCGCGTTGAGCATATCTACCATGCCTTGCTCAATAGGTTGCACCACTACTACGCTGCTGTTAAAATCTGCCTTCTCATTCATGTTGTACATAATCCAATCCACAAAAGCGCGGAGGAAGTTACCTTCGCCGAATTGGATAATTCTCTCGGGGCGCATCTTGGCAGCCGGAGCATTCTTTCTGTTTAGCTGGTTCATTTTGTTTTTAAAAGTTTATAGTTTTTGAAAAAATTTAGTCGAATTTGTGTCACGTGGGCTGTCATGCTGAACTTGTCGAAGTATGCGGGGCGGAATTTCCCGATTGATATCCCCGCCGCACCCCTTCGACAGGCTCCGGGTGACAGCGCGCGGTATTCTATATATCAAACGGATACACCTTGTAATCATTAATATTTTCCTTAATCAAAATATCAATAGGCATGAAGCTAACTTGCTTGGTATTTTGGCTTAGCACAATATGTTTCACCAGCGCCATCAGGCCATAGTAACCTTGCAGCTGCGGGCGCTGCCCTATGAGGCATTCCACAATGCCGTTTTTTAGGTAGCGTACATTGCGTTCAAGCAAGTCGTATCCAAGTATGCGTACGTTTTTTATTTTGCGGCTTTCAATATACTCGGCAAAACGGTACACGCGCGAATTAAAAGTTATAGCTCCGTGTATGTTCGGATTCTTTGCAAACAAATCGTCAAGCATGGCATAGTTGTTGTCCGCATTCTCGGCATGAATATCTACGCGCATAATTTTGTACTGCGATTCGAGCGAATATTTTTCTATGTAAGAAAGGAAACCCTCTTCGCGCTTTACCGTTTGGTTGGCGCCTGTGGAGCCGCCGCGAAGCATGTGCAGTAGCAATACTGTTGAATCTTTGTCAATGTTACCCATCAGCATTTTTGCAGCCAAATAGCCGCTTTGGTGTGACTGCTGACCGTAGTATGCCAAGCTGTTTACGCCATCTACGTTGGAATCGACAAATACGAAAGGAATGCTGCGCTCCTCCATGTCTTTGGTGAGCCGGAGCACTTCGCGCCTAAAGAAAGGTGCCAGCAGCGCGCCATCAGGATTCTTATCCAGCATTTCGTGTGCGGCCTCTTCAAACGAATTTACATTGTACTGGTTGAAGTAAATTACCTCTACCTTTACACGGTAGTCGGCAACCTCTTCCTGTGCACGTTTAATACCTTTGAGAATATCCCACCAGTAGTCGCCCGCTTGTGATTCGGGCAGGAGGCAGGTGAGCTTGTAATCCTTTTTAATGGCCAGTAGTTGCGCCATTTTGTTGGGCTTGAAGTTCATCTCGCTCAATATTTTCTCAATGCGTTTTTTGCTCTCGGGGGCAACACCGCCACGGTTGTGAATTACTCTATCCACGGTGCCGGGCGAAACTTTTGCAAGAGCGGCAATGTCTTTTATACGAAGCCTCTCGTCGATAATTTCTTTTTTAGAAGGCATAGGCTGACTTTTGTAGTACCCTAATGGGTATTTTAGCTACAAAATTAACCTTTTTCGTGTAAAAAAATCATACCAAGGGTAATAATTTGCTAAGTGTTGGCTCTAAATTGTTGATTTGTATCTTGTTGCATGGTTGTGTGCGCACACAATTTAACTTAATGTGCTTCAAGCCAGTTTTTTCCGACTCCGGCCTCGGCAATCAGCGGTACTATTAGCTTGTAGGCCAGCTCCATTTCGCTAACAACGAGTTTTTGCACTTGCTCTAATTCAGGTTTGTGTACGTCAAAAACAAGTTCGTCGTGTACTTGCAAAATCATGCGCGATTTGAATTTTTCTTCTTTCAGTCGCGCGTGAATTTTTATCATGGCTAGCTTAATAATATCCGCGGCCGAGCCTTGTATAGGCGCGTTGATGGCGTTGCGCTCGGCAAAGCCGCGTACCACGGCGTTGTGCGAGTTAATATCGGGTAGCATGCGCTTGCGGCCGCACACGGTTTGCACGTAGCTCTTTTCGCGCGCCTTTTCTATGGAGCTATCCATGTATTCGCGCACCTTGGGGTAGGTGGCAAAGTATCCGTCAATAAGCATTTTTGCCTCGCTTCGCGGAATATTGAGGCGTTGCGCCAAGCCGTAAGCCGATATGCCGTAAATAATACCGAAGTTAGCGGTTTTTGCACGACGACGTTGCTCTTTGGTAACTTCGTCAATGCCTACGTGAAAAATTTTAGCGGCCGTGCTGGCGTGAATATCCTCATTTTTTAAAAATGCCTCTACCAAATTCGGGTCCTCGCTTAGGTGTGCCATTAGGCGCAACTCTACCTGCGAATAATCGGCCGAAAGTAGCGTGTGGTGCTCGTCGGAAGGAATAAACGCTTTGCGAATTTCACGTCCACGCTCATCGCGAATGGGTATGTTTTGCAGGTTGGGGTTGTTGCTGCTTAGTCGACCAGTGGCAGTTACCGCTTGGTTAAATGAGGTGTGTATGTGTCCCGTTTTCGGATTCACCAGCGTGGGTAACGTTTCTACGTATGACGAAAGCAACTTTTTCAGTCCGCGCAAATCCAATATTTTGTCTATAATAGGATGCTTGTCGCGTAGCGCTGCCAGCGTTTCCTCGCTGGTTGAGTATTGCTTCGTTTTACCAGTGGTGCGAGCGTTATCCGATATTCTCAGCTTGTCAAAAAGCACTTCGCCTAGTTGTTTTGGCGAAAATACGTTGAGGTCGGGTTCACCCGCCATTTCGCGAATTTCGTCATTCAACTTTTGTAGCTCGGCGGCCAACTCTTTTCCGTACTCGGCCAGTCCTTCAGAGTCAATGCGCACGCCTTCCCACTCCATGTCGCCCAGCACGTAAACGAGTGGTGCTTCTACTTCCTCGTACAGCTGCTCCAGCCCGTTTTTCTTTAAGTCTTCGTGCAACTTTTCATACAGCTGTATGGTAACGTCGGCATCTTCGGCAGCGTACTCTACCAGCTGCTCAAGTGGTACCTGCGACATTTTGCTTTGTCCTTCCTTTTTCTCGCCTATCAGCTGCTCAATGGGAACGGGAGCATATTCAAGGTACACCTCGGCAAGGTAGTTCATGTTGTGGCGTAAGTCGGGCTCAAGCAGGTAGTGCATAAGCATGGTGTCGAGCAATTGCCCTTGCATATTAATGCCCATGCGCTTTAGCACTAGATAGTCAAATTTTATGTTTTGCCCTATTTTGGCAATGGCTGCATTTTCCAGCGGCGCGCGCAGTAACTCAACTTTCTTTGCGAAATTTTCCTCGCTTGGCAATAGCGTTACAAACCAGGCCTCGTGCGGACTCACCGCAAACGAAAGTCCCACCACGTCGGCTTCAATAGGCTCTATGCCGTCGGTTTCGCTATCAAAGCTAAATTGCTTTTGTTGCGATAGCATTTCGCACAGCTGCTGCACCTCCTCCATGCTCTGTACAGCGTGATAAGTGTGCGGTACGTCGTTTATTGTTTTTAGATGTGACTTGGTGTCAATTACCTCTTCTTCTTCCCTAGCCGCAATAGCGGTGGCTGCTGTTGCAGGTGCGGCTGTTATGGCGCTAAATAAATCACCTTGCACATGCGTTGGTGTTGCCACTGCCTTTTTGGGTGCGGGTTGCGATGGTGCTGTGGCGCCAAACAGGTCACGGTTGAATGAGTGAAACTCCAACTCTTTGAACAACTCCTGTAGCGCTTCCTTATTTGGAGCCTTGACCTCCAGCGCGGCTTCATCCAATTCCACAGGTGCGTGCAGGTCAATGGTGACTAACTTTTTTGCACGTTGCAGCAGTGGAATGTTTTGCTCAATAGATTCACGCATTTTTCCCTTCAGCTCATCCACATGCTCAATCACTCCTTCAATGCTGCCGTACTGTGCGATTAATTTTGTGGCGGTTTTTTCGCCAATGCCCGGTGCGCCCGGAACGTTGTCCGAGGCATCGCCCCATAGTGCTAGCACGTCGATAACCTGTATTGGTTCCTGTATGCCATATGTTGCACACACCTCACGCGGTCCTAATTTTTCATCGGGTTTTTCCCAACGGGCAGGTTTGAAAATGAAAATATTGTCGCTGACGAGCTGCCCGTAGTCCTTATCGGGCGTCATCATGTAGGTGGTGAAATCGTGCTGCTCGGCCTTTTTTGCCAGCGTGCCTATCACATCATCGGCCTCGAAACCGGGTATTACAATGATAGGAATATTGAATGCCTGCAGTAACTCCTTAATAATGGGAACGGATTGCTGAATGACTTCGGGCGTTTCGCTACGATTGGCTTTGTATTCGGGGTACATCATGTGGCGAAATGTTTCGCCGCCGGGGTCGAAGCATACTGCCAAGTGCGTGGGGTTTTCGCGACGCTTTAAATCCAAAAGCGTTTTGGTAAAACCAAAAATGGCGGATGTGTTCAAGCCTTGCGCATTTACCATCGGCTTTTTCATAAAAGCGTAGTAGGCGCGGTATATGAGTGCAAACGCGTCGAGTAGGAAGAGTTTTTTCATGCTTCAAAATAGATAAAGTGTCCCGCTCAAAGCGGGACGATAAAAAGATAAATGCGCTTCGCGCGATAAATGCTTCGCGATAAAGATGTATTAGTTTATCTCTTTATCCTTTTATCGCGAGCGTAGCGAGTATTTATCTGTTATTGTCTTCAGCGTACCACTCCGCAAACGAAGTGGCTGTTTCGTGCAACTTAATGCTGTGTAGTTTTACGGTTTTAGGTAGCTCGTTATTTAAAATTTCAGCCATTTGAATTACCATGTTTTCGCAGGTAGGCTGATAGGTTACGCACACTATTTTGGTGTGAACTTTCTTTAGCGCCTCATCCATTTGTGTGCCTTGGCGCAGCATGAGCGCATGCTCCACCTTGTCAATAATAAACTCGTTGACTATGCGCTTGAGGTCGGTAAAATCCATCACCATGCCGTACTTGGGGCTGGTAGCATCGGTGCTGGGTGTGCCGCTAATGGTAACAAACAGGCGGTACGAGTGCCCGTGAATGTTGCTGCACTGCCCATCATAGCTCTCGAGTAGATGTGCCATTTCAAACGAAAACTCTTTGGTGACGCGAACAATCATATTCAATTACGAATTATTAATTACGAATGATAAAAGATAAAATGCCCCGCTAAAGCGGGACGATAAAGGGATAAATGTGCTTCGCACGATAAATAACTTTGTTTGTATTTTTTATCCTTTTATCTTTTTATCGCGAGCGTAGCGAGTATTTATCCTTCTAAAATTTGTTTCCCAATCATACACTGCAAGCACCTTTTCTTGTCGCAGTATTCATTTTTCAGCTGTAGTAGGGCTTGGCTTTCGAGCATGTTTTGCGGTGTTACCTCCATGCTGCGCCAACCTTCTATTTTAGAATTTTGCTCGGGCGCTATTTGTTCCAATAGTTCTATTGCTGTTTCGCACAGCTGCTCCTGTCCTCGGTTTTTGCCATAGGCAAAAATGACGGGTGCTACAAAGTTGGCAGCAATGCGCTCAACGGATTTTTCACCTAACGCCTTACTTCGTTTTACCGACATGTGTCCGAAGGCGTAGTGCGTATCCCAGTATTCCGAGGGTTTGACAGAGAAAATGCTGATGCAATCCTTCAGCGATTCTATTTTTAATGCTTTGGCAACTAAATCGGCATGTTGGTGCAAAAGTGCTGCCAGCTGCGCTATACGAATAGTAGGGAAGTTGACCGGACGCGTCCGCAAAAACTTCCATACATGCGGCTGCATTGGTGTAAGCGAAAATTTTGCGCGAAGCAATTCATACTCCTTTTGCAATCGCGCATGATATTCGTCAGCGCTTGCTCCATCTACTAATCCCGCTTGCCCTAACAACAGCGCTTCTATTTGCACTTGCGAACTACGATGCTTGGCTACACAAGCCGTAGGTATACTTTGTGCCAGCTGCTCAAAAGCCTCGGCATTAGTGCCAAAACCAAAGGCGCGAAACAGCATGCGTTGAAAAACGGTTTCCCAATCGTTATGTGTGGCTTCAAGCAGCTGCGCTACGCGCGCGCAACGTTGCTCCATGCGCTCTACCGCAAGGCGGGTAAGCATCATGCGCAGCTTGAAACTTTCTACTCCCTTTAGTAGCGGACGACAAGGTACAAACTCTTGCGATTGCATTAAGCTGCGGAAACGCTCTTCCAGCGCTTGGTTATAGCGCATTTCGTACACCGGTATGGCTATGCCCGACGAGTTGCAAATGGGCTCACAATCGTTCTGCTGCACTACGTGCAGTATTACGCTATCGTAAGCTTTATTGTTTTGGTGTCCGTGGCGTTTCCATTCTGAGGCAAGGGTATGTACTTCTACGTTTCCTGCCCACTGCGTGCTGCCTACTTTAATGCGTGCGTTTGAGAAATCGGGGCCGGCATCGGTATTCTGCACTCCTGCCGAAATTATCTTTAAAGGTTCGCCTGTGGTGGTGCAAGCACCTTCTTTATCAAAAAGCCCGAATTTCCAAATAAACTGTAGCAGCTGTTCGCTCATATTTTCCTCGTAAATAACTTTACAAAATAACGAAAATTTCCTGAAAATAGGGTGCTTCCGTTGATATGTTTTTAAGTGATTGATTAGTATGCTTGTGCTACATATTGTCCTTGTGGCGATCAAATATTATCCGACAAAAAAAGCGGTTACAGCAAAACTGCAACCGCTTTTTTTGTCGGAGTGGCGAGACTCGAACTCGCGACCCCCACGTCCCGAACGTGGTACGCTACCAACTGCGCTACACCCCGAAAACCCTCAAATGCCACATGTTGGTGAATTTGGGAGTACAAAGGTAGAATATTTTTCGCAAACCACAAACAGAGCAAGATTGCGAATAAAACGTAAGGGACTCAATTATTTGTAATTACTTTTTACTACTGAAAGATGCTGCGCTCGTTGAGGGCACGCTGATATGTGGCGGCGGCGCTGGTGTGCTGAGCGAAGGACTTAGAGAAAGAGTGGTAGCCAGAGAAGTCAGCGCGTGCGCAAAAAAACATGTAGTCGTGATGCTCATAGTTTAACACAGCATCTATTACAGTGATTGATGGTATGCAAATGGGACCCGGAGGAAGTCCGCGTTGGCGATAGGTGTTGTATGGCGACTGAATTTTAGTCTGGGATATGAGTATGCGTTGAACGGAGAAATCCCCCACGGCGTAGCGCACAGTGGGGTCGGCTTGTAGCGGAATGTTTTTGCGTAAGCGATTGATATACACACCAGCAATGGTGGCCATTTCATCTACCTTAGTGGTTTCTTCCGAGACTATTGATGCTAAAATAAATACCTCAGCACGCGTGAGTCCTGTTTGCTTGAGCTTGTCTGCGCGACCGTTGCTTGTCCAAAACTTCTCCCACTCCTTATGCATTCGCTTCAAAAAGTCGTTCACGCTCACGTTCCAGTATATTTGATACTTGTTTGGCAGGAGCATGGTAACAAAATTCTCGGAGTTGAAGCCGTAGCTGTTGGCCAGCATCTCATCCGTCATGGCCAGTAGCAGCGATACTGAATCGGGTTCAATTTGTTTCGCAATTGTACCTGCCAAGCGTTGGCGGGTACGCACGCTGCCAAAGGTTAAATCTACCGGTGTTTGCATGCCTGATGCCAGCATGCGCACCAATTTCTTGTTGCTCATGCCGTACGCAATTTGATACTTGCCGGGATAAATTTTGCGCCCGTATTCCAACTTGTCCATGGCGCGTGTCAAGCTCGCCATGTTATCTATAAATTCGCTTTTAGAGAGGATGTAGATAACATCAGTCTTGGTGGAACCGGTGGGAATATAAACAAAGCTGCCCTCGTCGGGTACGTTTACGTTGGGCTTGTACAACTCATCGTAGTAGTAGTACAGGGCTCCAATGGCTACTATAAGAACTATGGAGGTAAGGATTAGCAGAACCCTTGTGTGTGGTATTTTTGGAGTGCTATTTGTTGCTGGTACAAAGTTTCTCATAATGATTGAAGTGCGCAAATTTAAGTCAAATTTATGGAGCAACAGGTAACTTTCTTGTATTTATTTGTTTAACTTTGTAAAAATAAACTTTTTGTGCTTTTGTATTTGTTTGAAAATTATTGATTTATGAGAAATAGAGAGCTGAAAATAAACCTTGAGGTGTACGATTCGGCTGCTGAAATGTCGCATGAGGATGGCGCCTTGGTACAGCGCGCTAAGGAGGCCACGGCAAACGCTTACGCGCCTTATTCGCATTTTCAGGTGGGAGCTGCTGTGTTACTCGAAAATGGCGAGGTGATAACGGGAAGCAATCAGGAGAATGGCGCTTACCCATCGGGTACTTGCGCTGAGCGCACTGCGCTATTTTATGCCGGAGCTAAATATCCTAACGTATCTGTAAAGGCTATTGCTATAGCAGCGCAGTCGGGTGGAAAATTCTGCTCGCAATCCGTGTACCCTTGCGGCGCTTGCCGACAGGTGATGCTGGAGAGTCAGCTACGCAGTGGGCAACCTATTCGTGTTATTATGGCTGGAGAAGGTGAAGTAGAGGTGGTGGGTAGCGTTCACGACCTATTGCCACTGTCGTTTGATTTAGATGAAGCAAAAAAGTAGCAGTTGACAGTGGAGTGTGTATTGTCACACTGAGCCCGCCTGAATGACGTAGTCGGGCAGACTTGTCGGAGTGGAGTCTTGGGAGTTGCATTGAATTGTTGAATTATTTTTGATGAATATTTTTTTCCTACTCATAGGTGTCGTGCTGGGGGGGGCTGTAACCTGGTTTATAGCTAAGGCTAACTTTTTATCTAATAAAGGTTTTTCGCAGGAAGAGGTGGAGCAAAAGTATATTTTGCGTACGCTATATACCGATTTGCGTGGTGATTTGAACGCTCGCACAACCGAACTGCAGGCTAAGGCTGCGGAGTGTGCTGCTATGCGTGAAGCCAACCGTGCGCTCAACGAACGCATAGAGCAAAGCCGCGCCGAGTTGGAGGACTTGCAAAAGCGTTTTCATGTGGAGTTTGAGAATTTGGCGAATAAAATTCTGGAAGAAAAGAGCAAAAAGTTTGTAGAGATAAATGAGGAAAAGATAGCAGGAATTCTAAACCCGCTGAAGGAAAAGATACAGACTTTCGAAAAAAAGGTAGATGATACCTATAACCAGGAAACGCGCGAAAAAGCTTCGTTACGCAAGGAACTGGAACTGATGGTGCAGGCCAATAAGCAAATGAGCGAGGAGGCAAGTCGCCTTACCCGCGCACTGAAGGGCGATAGCAAGGTACAGGGTGATTGGGGCGAGGTGCAGCTGGAAATTTTGCTTGAAAAATCAGGCTTGGTGCGCGATATTCACTTTCGTAAGCAGGAGAATTTTAAAACGGAGGATGGCGCTAACGTCCGCCCGGACTACGTAATTAACCTGCCCGAGAATAAAAATTTTGTAATTGACTGCAAGGTTTCGCTCACGGCTTACGAAGGCTACTATAGCGCCGAAAGCGATGAGGTGCGCAACCAGCGTTTGTCAGAACACGTAACCAGTTTGCAGCGACATATTGCCGATTTGGGTGGTAAGAGTTACCAAAATCTTTACGGCATCAATCCCCCCGATTACGTATTTTTGTTTGTGCCTATTGAACCTGCGCTGACCGTAGCGTTGCAGGCGGATAGCACATTGTTTGACCGTGCGCTATCGAAGAATGTGGTGCTGGTAACTACTTCTACGCTGTTGGCCACGCTGCGCACCATATCCTACATTTGGAAGCAGGAAAACCAAAAGCGCAACGTGCTTGAAATTGCGAAGGAAAGCGGCGCGCTGTACGATAAGTTTGTGGGTTTTGTGGAGGATTTAATTAGCGTAGGTAAGCGTATTGAGGATACGCAAAAGGACTACAAGGCGGCCATGAATAAGCTGGTGGAATCGCCCAAGCGCGGTGATACCATAGTGGGGCGCATTGAGCGCTTGAAGGTGCTTGGCGCTAATACGTCAAAGGCCATTCCGCAGAAATTGTTGGATAGGATAGATGGTAGCGAGCAGCTGCCCATGGGTGAATAAAAGTGTACAGAAGGGAGAATAACCGAATTTTGAAGCTATGAAAAAGATTATTTTGCTATTAGCCGTGGTAATAGGCTTGTGCTATGGTGTATATGCACAGCAACCGCACAGGCGTTTTGTAGAAGTGTACGATTACGATGAGGTGAAGGTGCACCTGTATTCTTCATTCAAGGCCATGGAGGATATTTCGCTAATAGTGGAAGGTAAGCGAGGCTTGGTAGTGCTGGAGCCGCAGGCTTATACGCACTGCAAGGAAGATTTTGAAACCTATGTGCGTGAGATTGGTAAACCTGTGGTAAAAATTATATCCGATTACCACACCTATGGGCTTGCCGATTGGGATCCCAAAATGGTGGTGATGGTGGAGAGCATGGTGCCGTATGAAAAATCGGCAGAGTATAAGGAGCGAACGCAGCGTTTTGCGAGTATTTTTAAGGGCGATCTTGATGTGCATCCGCATGATAAAGTGGCTACTATTCCTGCTAAGAGCACGCAAATGTGGGCAGGTATTTCTTTTCAGTTTGAGCCGGGCTTGTCAACAGATTATCCGGCCTCTACCATTAATATTGCAGGTAAATTTTACTACATGCACTATACACCGGAGTTGGAGCATTTGCCTGCGAGCTTGTTTAAAAATGCGGCATCTATGGATTTGCTTATTGCCGAGCTGCAAAAGGCAAAGGAGTCGGGTTGCATGCTTTTTATTGGTAGTCACGGCAGAGCTTCATACATGTCGGCGGTGGAATTTTTGTTGAAGTATTTGGAAAAAATGAAGAGCGTGTACAAGGTTTCTAAGACGAAAAGCGAATTTATTCGAACTATGACTTCTACCTTCTACGGATTACCTGAGGAGCATAATTTGATAGAGGTAGCGGATATCCTATATAAGAAGTGAAGATTAGGAAAATAAAACAAAAAAGCAGGCTAAGTAGCCTGCTTTTTTGTTTTAATAGCGTTGATTTTACTTACTGAAGAATTTTCCCGCCAGTTGTTTTCCCTTGCTATTTTGTACAGATAGAATGTAGCTGCCTTGCGCAAGGCGGCCGCAGCTGATAGTGGTGGTTAACGCGCTATTGTCGGCGTGAGCAGATTGCTCCAATACCCTTTCACCACGCATGTTGTATACAACCAGCCTCAGCGCGCCTTGCACCTTTAGGTCGCTTACTTCAACGTTAAGCATATCCTTTACCGGATTGGGGTAAAGGTGCAGCAGGGCGCTTGGTGCATTGTCATACCAAATGGGTACGGCAGTTACAAATGGTATATTGAGTCGGTCCATTTTTGAGTCGGAGTATAGGCGGTACTCTCCCGGTGCAAGGGTAATGTTTTGCACCTCGGCAGCGGGGCTGTTGGTTTGTGAAAAATACTCGTACCACGTGCCCTGCGAGGGTAGGGTGAGGGTGGCGTTTTGGTTGGTTAGCCCGAAGTTGCCCACTACTACCACATTCATGCTGTTGCTGCGCAGCGTTACGGTTTTTACCGTGCCGTTGAGCGAGGTGCTGAAGTCGGTAGTGCTGAACACATCGTACATGTTGCGCAGGCGCAGAATTTCGGCGTAGTGGTAGTACAGGTTTTTGCGATTTATGTTGGCGTCGTAATCCCAGCGAATAGCCTTGTTGGATGTGCGGCAACTCTCCTTTTCTGTGCCGTCGGGGCAGGCGTTGATGGAGTAGTCGTAGCCCAGCTCGCCAAATTGCCAAATCATTTTTGGACCGGGGATGGAGAAGAATACGGTGGCGCATAGGGCCGCGCGTTTTAGCGCTGTGGCTTCGTTTTTAGTATCGTAGTCGCCGTTGGTAGCGCCCCATTTTTTAGCCTTGTACATCATGCGCTCCTCATCGTGACTCTCCATGTAGGCAATGAGGTTGGGCTCGTTCCAACCTTTACTTTTGTATGATGCGCCCGTTAGGTCGGATTTGCTACTCTCGTTATATCCCATTATGGCTTCGCAGGAGTTGTTGTTTACGTTGCCCCAAAGCATGATTCCGTAATCGGCCAGCTCCTTTTCCTCATTGTTTGCCGTAAGGTGTTCAAAAATTACGTAGGTGTTGGGTGCGCATTCGCGAATTTTGTCGGTCATGCGCTTTAGTATGCTTATGCGCTGTGCATCGTAGTTCCATCCCTCGCCGGGTGTGTTGGTAAAGCCTTTGGTAAAGTCAAAGCGTATGCCGTCCACCTTGTACTCGTTGAGCCAAAAACAGTTTACCCTATCTACAAATTGCTGCGTGTACACGCTTTGGTGGTTAAAATCGCTACCCCAGTAGTAGGTGGGATTGGGCGATGTAACGTTGAACCACGGGCTGTTGGTGGCAGGACGATTGTTGGCGCCATCCCAGTACATTTGCACCATGGGCGACAGACCAAAGGAGTGGTTCAGCACCAGGTCGATTATGACCGCAATGCCGTTGGCATGGCAGGAATCCACCAAGCGTTTCAGCTCGTTCTTGGGGCCGTAGTACTTATCAGCGGCAAAGTAAAATGACGGGTTGTATCCCCAGCTCTCATTGCCTTCAAACTCGTTGGTGGGCAGCAGTTCAATAGCGTTAATGCCGAGTGTTTTGAAGTAGTGCAGCGAGTCTATTATAGTGCTGTAGGTGTGTGTGCTGATGAAATCGCGCACCAGCAGCTCGTATATGTTTAGCTTCTCTTTTGCCGGACGTGTGTAGGGCTTACCCGACCATGTATAGGGCGTTTGCGCTGTTTGCAGCACGCTTACTATGCCCGTAGTTTTTCCCTTGGGGTAGGGCTTCAGGTTGGGGTAGGTTTGCGAGTTGATGTAGCTATCGTTCCACGGGTCAAGAATTTTTTCGGTGTAGGCATCGGCAACGGTTAGCGTACCGTCAATAACATACTGGTAGGCGTACTCCTTGCCCGGCGTGAGGTTGGTGAGCGTGAGCCAAAAGCGGTTGCTGTCACGTTTCATTTCGTACTCGCTCTGCATCTCCCAACTGTTGAAATCGCCGATAACAAATACGTAATTTTTGTGGGGAGCAAACAGTACAAGCGTTGCTTTTGTGTTATCGTCAGCATCATAGTTAATACCATCGACCATGCCGGCGGGTAGCGGCGCTACCTCGGTAGTGTCGCGCACGGCAAAGCGTACGGTATCGTAGCGGTATGAACCACCTGCTTCGGCTGTGGCTGTTATGGTGTATGAACCTTTGGTAATGGATGATATGGTGTGGTTAATGGTAGTAGCCGAACTTTCGGTTTTGAGTTGTGTGCCGTTGCTATACAGCACAAGGTTGGCAGCCTCGGAGGCTGTAGCGGATATAGTAATGCTGCTATCTTTTGAAAATAGCGTATTTTTTTGAGGTGATGTGATGGCGAGGTTAAAGGCATCTTCGGAAACGTCGATAAAAATATCTTTATCGCCCGTGTCCTTTCCTTCTTTATATGAACCTCCTACTTTTTCGCCGCTGCGAAATACGAAGGCTAGTTTCAAAATTTTTTCATTGGCGGGAACGCCGTAGTAGGCGCGTATGTTGGGCGTAATGCTCAGCTCCCATAGGTCGTTGCCCTTGTTGGTTAGCTTAACTTTATCTGTATTTTCTCCCCACGCTGTAACCACATACTTCCAATCGGCATCGCTACCGCTTTTGTCGGTAATTACCCCGGCATGTGCATACACGGTGCCGGCATAGCCCTTCAAACTTTGGTTGCCTTGTGCCGCGTTGAACGTAACTACAACCGACCTGCTTTCAATGGGGGTTACAGGTAGGGTGGTTGCGACTTGAGCATGGGAGGCGAAAGTAAGTAGAACAAGTAAAGAGGTAAAAATATTTTTCATAGAATAGCTGTAAAATTAAAGGCACAGCAGCAGTGCCGCTGTGCCTTTTGTATGCAATAAAAGAGAAACTATTCTGTGAAGGTCAAACTCCATGCAGAAGTATCCCAATTGTAAGTAAATACAATAGTGCTGTATGTCTTAGCTGCTTTAACTTTTATGTTGCCACCGGCATCTTCAAAATTAGCGGCGTCACCCAAAATATTATCGGCGCTGTAGCCGTAGTTAGTACTCCAATCGTGATCCTTTCTAACCTTGAACTCACCATTGGCGAGAAGGGACGTGTTCGTCATCTTATACTTCGATATGCTTGTTGTACTTGTTGCTGCATCGTAAGCAAAATCAAGGTCATAATCCCAATCGGCGGGAGTTCCTCCTGCATTATTGAATGCGTTTCCAATGAGGCTGTAAATCACAGCACTCGGATCAATAGGCGTAAGATCTCCGGTTTTCGCAAATTTCAGCATGTGCGACCAACCTTGTCCCAGTGTCCATGTTAATGTTACGGTGTATATAGCTCTGTCGCTCATGCCAACGGGTATATCTGCTCCACCGGGAAGTACTGCATTATTGGAACCATCAAATTTAAAATTACTTTCCGGTTTTCCAAGATTGCAATTGACCTTAACTTGGTCAGATGCTCCTAAGTCAGGTGTCATATTAAACTTCCAGCCATTGTAACTTTTGATTTTGAAGTTTCCAAGTTCTGCCGTAACATCTGTCAAGGAGAATGTCATAGACGTTTTGTTAAACGCGCTCGAATTTAGAATGTACGGGTCACCTAAGCCATTTGTTTCCCACTGTACGGGAATAATTGCGACAGTGCTATTGGCCTCATAAATTACCACTTGGTACAATCTTGATTCGGGAACAGTAAAGGCTGTACCGTTCGATTTGTATGTTCCATACTGTACAAGCGCTCCGGAAATGCTATAATCTTCTCCGGTTGTCGTCATGGTGTCAACAGCATTTGCGCCAATGGTAGTTTGTATTGTTCCAGCTACATTCACAATGCTAAACGTTTTTCCGGCCTCCAATGCGATGTATTTTTCGTATAACCCGGCTTGAGACTTTTGACCATTCTCATTAATGCCGTTGTTCATTCTTCCATCTGCCTTAATTCCGGAGAGCGCTGAAGCTTCCCCCATGATATACCATCCATCGTCAACCATGTCGCCACCATTGTCATCATCTTTACTGCATGCGGTAAATCCAACTACTGCCGCTGCTGCCCATAAGAGCATCATTTTTCCAATGTTCTTTTTCATAACTGTAAAATTTAAGTGAATAATTGAGCTGTTTTTATTAGTGATAAATTAATAGCCATCATTTTGTGTCCATATTCCTCCTGCCTTGCGCAGTATGGGACCTGGTATTGGAAACCAATTTAACTTGTCGCCTGATGCTACGCCGCGCCATGTTCCCCAGCCCGACCACGCACCGTTGTCAAAATACCCAAAGCGGATAAGATCACGGCGGCGTATATTTTCCCAAGCAAACTCGCGCCCACGTTCGTTCAGTATTTCATCATTAAGAGTTAGCGTTGCTTCGGTATAGGGGGCAAGACCGACACGTGTGCGTATTTTTTGAAAATCGCTGTTGGCAATCAGTGCTGATTTCCTGTCAGGAGTGCCACCGCGCAGGCAAGCTTCGTACTGCATGTATAGCACATCGGCATAACGAAATAGCACAAAATCGTTCTCGCAATATTTGTAGGTGCTATTCTTGTCTATTTCATACTTTTGTAGGCGTGCTCCTTCGTACCACTTAGCTGAGTCTAATGATGAGATCTGGGTTACGATAGAGGCGTCCGTGCCGTTTTCATCTTTTAGCAGTGTGCCGGCTTGGTTGTAAATTCCACCTACAAACCATCCGTACTGGTTAACATTTTTGGTGCCGTTAGTTTCATAGCCCTTACCTGTGCCGCGTTTATCTAAATCATCGTACTTGGCAATAAACTCGGGAGGTGCGCAAAAGCCATTCCAAGGTTTTTCGAGCAAGCCCCATGCTTGCTGATGGCTGTAGTGCAGCGATAGCATGGTAACGCGCAGCTTGTTCATCATGCTGCCAATCTCTCTCCGGTCAAAATTCTCATTCCCATCCTCCACTATAACAAAGATATTTTCCTTGCTACTTGCATTGTCTATTTTAAAATTGCTGAAGAAGTTATCCTCAATAGCATAGGCCCCGGAGTTTATAATTAGGTCGCATACTTCTACACAACGATTATAGGCGGTGTCGCATGTAACTCCATAGGATTCAGCGTTAAGATATAATCGTGCGAGCAGCGCGTATGCGAGTCCTTGGGTGGCGCGTCCATAATTCTCGGTCTTGGCGTTGCCGCTTGCAATTGGCAGATTTTGGGCGTTGCGCTCTAAGCACTCCACTAACTTAGCCCATGTTTCGGCTGCGGATAATAGGGGTACAGATGTATTCTCCTCGAATTTTTCGGTATAGGGTATTCGGCCAAAGCTGTCGAATAGGGTGTAGAAGTAGTATGAGCGTACTACTTCAAGTTCGCCTACATATTGAGCATATAGCACGTCGGGAATAATCTGCTTGTTATTGCTGAGCGTTTGAATGATCTTGTTACACAGCACGGCGCCCGAAATGCTTTGATTCCATAAGTTTTCAAAAGCATCGTCTTCGGCAGTCCAGCGGTGGTTGTTCATGTTTTTCCAATATCCACCATCGTTCCAGTGCCCTCCCGGCATTCTAACCGGACATACGCACTCATCGGATGTGAGCGTGTTAACTCCCCAGTATCCCCAGTGGTCGTGCAACCACTTGATGTCTGCATAGGCTTGCCCTACCATTAGAATGATATTGTCCTCATTCTTCAGCATGTTTTCTTCTGTAGAAGCGCCGTAGGTATCCTCATCCAGCATCGAATCGCAAGATGGAAGTATCATTACCGCAAGCAGAATATAAAAAAGTATATGTTTCATAGTCAGTAAATTTATTTTTGCTTGAATGCTTGCGTCAGCCTTAGTTAAATGTAATGTTAACGCCTAACATAAAGTTGCGTACGCTTGGATAGAAATCGGGATAGTCAATGCCGGAATCCCAAACGCTGGTAACATTGATTTCCGGGTCGATACCGCTATAGGAGGTAAGCGTAAATACGTTTTGGGCTGTAAAGTAAACTCGCATCTTGTTCACAAACCGATTTTCTTTTATGGGTAGCGTGTAGCCTAACGTAACGTTGTCGAGTTTCAAAAATGAACCATCTTCAAGTTGAGTGTTCACAAACTTACTTTTGTCGGTGTATTTACCTTCGCGCACGTCTTTCATAAATACGTTATTAGAGGTGGTATTTCCCTCGGCCCCATATGCCCAGCGGGTAACATTTAGCACATCATTGCCATACACGCCACGGAAAAATACGCTTAGGTCAAAATTCTTATATCGTACGTTATTGTTCCAGCCAAAGGTGAATAGTGGCTGAGCATTGCCAATAACCATCTTGTCCTCATCTGTGGGGTCGGGTTTCTGTCCACCATTTTTGGTGGCATAACGTGGTTGTCCATCAGATCCCATTCTCAAAAACTTGTAGCCGTAAAATGCACCCACCGATTCGCCTTCTATCAGAATTTGCGTTTGGGTATTTTGAATGCCGTTTTCACCGATGCCCCCACTTAGCATTTGGGTGTAGTTAAATCCCTTGGATGGATCGGATAACTTTGTAATTTTATTGTCGTTGATGGCGATGGTTGGAGTTGTGGTCCAAATCCAATTGTTGGTTTTGACGGGTACGCCGCTAATAGATAACTCAATACCTTTACTTTCCATTTCTCCCGCGTTTGCCAGCATTTTAGGATACTGGTAGGGAGGCGTAGGTACGTCGTATTCCCAAAGGAGATCTTTGGTGTGGCGTAGGTAAACGTCTATTGTACCGTAGAGACGACTTTTGAGAAACGCAAAGTCAACTCCTAAGTTATACTCGTACTTTTTCTCCCAGCGCAGGTCGGGGTTAACATTGCGTGTAACGGCATAGGTATAAACCCACTGCCCATTGTACCAGAATGAGCCTCCGTTGGACATTAGAGGGAGCGACTGCAAATCCTTATTGAGGTCGTTTCCTGTTATGCCAAAGCCAAAGCGCAACTTGAGGTCGTCTATCCAGCTGATATTTTTCATAAACTCCTCGCGGGTTAGGCGCCATCCTGCACTTACAGCAGGAAAGTATCCCCACTTGTTATTTGCTCCAAAGCGCGATGACCCCTCGCGTCGTATGGATGCTGTAAGCAAATACTTTTCATCGTATGAGTAAATTACGCGTCCGAATGCTGCTGCTAACGTATTAGAATGACGTTCCGATTTAATATTCATGTACTTGTTTTTGTCGGCATCGCCATCACCAATAGAATAGTATTTCACGTCGGAAACAGCAAATCCTCCATTGGACATTTCGGATTTGTCGTTCTCAAAGTTTTGGTAAGAGAGGCCGGCCACTGCTACCAACTTGTGGTTGCCAAAACTCCTCATATAATCAATTGTTCCTTCAAAAAGTTTGTTTAGGTTGCGGTTTGTTTTTCTGCCGGCCATATTAGATGCCGCCATATCGGTATTTACTATGCCGTTGTACCAGTACTCGTAGTTGTTGCCCTCTTCCCACGCCCCAAATGCACTAATCTTTAAACCTTCAATAGGCTTGATGTTGATAACCGGACGTATTGAGCCTCTAAAATAGTTGCCGTCACCGTAACTCTCTTTTTGGTTCATGTTTTCAACTGGATTTGAGCGTCCTGTACCTTGCGGTGTAAAATAGCCGCTTTCGGTTGTGTTGTCGTATATGGGATAGCTGGGGTTTAGTATAGCAGCGTCTTTGAAGCTGCCTGTAAAAAAGTCGTTGCGATAGTGCATAAACGACAGGTCATACTGTATGCTCAACCATCCGTCTAGGGCCGTTTGATCGGCAGCCAACTTGGTAATTATTTCTTCTCGTTGTGAATTTTTTGCAATGCCCTCCGCGTTTTTATAGGATAAAGACCCTCTGTAGGATATGCCCGATGCTGCCCCCGTGAGTGCAATGTTGTGATTTTGTGTAAGGGCTGCGGTGCGAGTAATCTCATCCATCCAATCGGTATTATAGGTGTTGCCGTTGGGGTCGGTGTAGAGCACAGGCTTTACTGCGCCTCCCGAGATGTTTTCGAGATCTCTAAATTCGCTGGGTGTTGCCATCCCGGTTTTGCTTGCGTTTGTTGAAACCGAAACATAGCCTGCGTACTCAACATGCTTTATGCTTTTGGCCTCAGCGGCTGTAACTCCTGCTCCACGCTTGGTGGTAATAATAATTACACCATTGGTTCCTCGCGTTCCGTATATAGCTGCAGCGGAACCATCCTTTAGTACATCCATGCTGGCAATATCATCGGGAGCAATGTTGTCAATATTATTTACCGGTATGCCATCCACAATGTAAAGGGGGGATGTTCCCGCACCTTTGTCAAGCGTTGAAAATCCTCGAATCTGAATATTGTAGCCTGTATTTGTTGGGTCGCCACCAGCTACGCGCGATACGTTTAAGCCGGCAACCTTGCCCTGCAGCAATCCCATAGGGCTATTCTTTACGCCCGCATTAAAGTCCTCCTCCTTAACAGAGGTTACGGCACCGGTAACTTCTTTCTTCTTCTGCGTCCCGTAGCCAATTACAATAACATCGTTTAGGCTTAAGGCTTCTTCAATAAGTTCAACTACACGCGGAACTAGAGAAGCTCTGAATGACTGTGTTGAATAACCAACGTAGCTAAAGGTTATTTCAGTATTTTCTGTTGAGGCAGCAAGGCTATAACTTCCGTTGTCGTTGGTCATGGTTCCTCGGGTGGTGCCCTGCTCCATAACGGATACTCCAATTAAAGGGTTACCCATTTCGTCGGTTACCGTACCGTTCACCTGATAGCGATCTTGTGCCAGTACCGGTATGGCGAGTAGTAGTGATAAGATTGCTGCGAATACTTTTTGCATAGCTCTCAATTTTCGTTTTTTTTAAAATAAGCTGCATTTTGGCGTGCAATTCCACCGCTAAACTACTACAAAAAAACTGCATTAAAACCCTTTGTTTTTCTGTGTTTTGTGTAGTTTTTGTTGCAAACGTTTTCGCAATCGTTTGCATAAAAAAATAGACGACTTATTTAACCATGTTTAACTATTTTGTGTGAATGAGAATTATGCAAAAAACAATCAAAACAGGAGTTTTATATGGTGGATTAAACTTCACTACTACATGCTTGCGTATGCTATTGGTTGCTTTTTTTTACTCGACCTTTTATTGTACATTTGTCTTGACCAAAGAAGTAAGAGCGAATATGCATTGCATTGAGGCGTAATAGGCGCCCTCGGCTGCGATGTGTATTCGCTTTTTTCTTTTTCTTTGGTCGGAATAAGGAATGCTGAGGGCGTTTTAGAATGTTTTATTTTTTGTAAAAAAAACGTTTATGAAATCTCAGCAGGTTACCATAAAAGATATTGCCAACGAGCTGGGTTTTTCGGTGTCTACCGTTTCACGTGCGCTGAAAAACCATCCTGATATTAGCGCTGAAACCAAGAAATTGGTGAATGAACTTGCCGAAAAGTTGCGCTACACACCCAATCCCATAGCATTGAGTCTAAAAAACAGAAGTAGCCATATGGTGGGCATTGTGGTGCCCGAGGTGGTACACTTCTTCTTCTCGTCGGTCATAAGCGGTATTGAGGATGTAGCGGAACGCAACGGTTATAGCCTTGTGCTGGCGCAAAGCAGCGAGCAGCTGGGTAAGGAGGTGCAGGCGCTATCCAACGTGATGAAAGGACGCGTGGATGGTGTTATTGCTTCGGTGTCGAAACAGACTAATACGTATGAGCATTTTCAGAAGTTGCTGGACGAGCATGTTCCCCTTGTGTTTTTTGACCGTGTGGCTGAGCCTGTGGATGCTACACATATTACGGTAGATGATTTTGGTGGAGCCTACGAGGCTACAAAGCACTTGATAGAGCAGGGGTGTAAGCATATTGCGCACTTTGCGGGTCCGCAGAATAGGCAGATTTTTAGAGATAGGCTAAACGGCTACAAAAAAGCGCTTGAGGATAATAGGATCGCTTTCAATCCACAGCTGGTGGTTGAGGCTGATAGCCTGCAGCGAGGTATGGATGAAGCCGAGAGATTGGTGAAATCGGGCGTGAAGTTCGACGCGATTTTTGCGGTGAACGATTTTACTGCTGCCGGCGCTATGCGGGCATTGAAAAAAGCCAACTTGCGTATTCCGCAGGATGTGGCATTGGTGGGATTTGCCAACGAATCCATTACGCTAATGCTTGAACCCAACCTTAGCAGCGTACACCAATCGGGTTTTGAAATGGGACAAAAGGCCATGGAGGAGCTGCTACTGCAAATTAACTCGGAAGAAAAACTTCCCTCAAAGCGTATTGTGCTTCCGGCAAAGTTGGTGGTAAGGGAGAGTTCGAGGAGAAGTTAAAGGATAAAAAGATAAAGAGATAAATGCGCTTCGCGCGATAAAAGGCTAAAGGGAAAATGGAGTAACCATTTTCCCTTTAGCCCTTTTTTTCAAGCGTCATTCCCGTAGACGCAATCCGTAATAAATTTATCCCTTTATCGCGCGAAGCGCATTTATCCTTTTATCCTTCATTACAACTTCTTCAACCCCTTCACAGCCGCCTTATCCGTAGCCTCCACTATGCTGATGGCGTAACCGCCACCGGGCGCCGATAGCTGTGTTAACTTTGATTTTGAGGTTACCACCACCTTGCGAATATTGTAGGCTTGCGGGTTGGTTTTGTAGTGCGCGCCCTTGGCATCGCTGTATATGGTGGCAATGTATGTCTTGCTTGGATCCAAAAAGTCAAAAGCAATATTTGAGGTGAAACCATTTTCGCCACACACGTTACCCACAAACCAGCTGCTGCTTCCTTTTGCCTTGCGGGCTACGGTAATGTATTCGCCAGGTTCAGCCTCAAGGTACTTGCTGTCGTCCCAATCTATGGCTACTTCTTTGATAAACTGAAACGCGTCCATAAACTTCTCATAAGTTTCGGGCAAGTCGGCAGCCATTTGCAGCGGGCTGTACATGGTAACGTATAGCGCCAGCTGGTTGCTCAGCGTGCTGTTGCAGTGCGAGTGGTTGTTGGGGTTATACTTGCTGATATCCATTTCGAAAATACCCGGAGTGTAGTCCATGGGGCCACCCATAAGGCGGGTAAACGGCAGCAGCGTTACGTGGTTGGGCTTGCTTCCACCAAAGGATTGGTATTCCGTCCCACGTGCCGACTCCTGACCAATGAGGTTGGGGTAGGTGCGGTGCAATCCGGTAGGACGAACAGCCTCGTGCGCATTGAGCATAATTTTGTAATCGGCTGCTTTTTTTACGGCATACATGTAGTGGTTTACCATCCACTGCCCGTAGTGAGTTTCGCCGCGCGGAATGATATCACCCACGTAGCCCGTTTTCACCGCGTTGTAGTTGTTGTCGGCCATCAGCTGAAAGGCCTTATCCATGTGGCGCTCGTAGTTGCGCACCGATGCTGATGTTTCGTGGTGCATAATAATGCGCACGCCCTTACTTTTTGCGTAGTCGCGCAGCATAGGCAGGTCAAAGTCGGGGTAGGGAGTAAGGAAATCGAACACGTAATCCTTGGAGTGACCAAACCAATCTTCCCAGCCAATATTCCAACCTTCCACCAGCACGGCATCAAAACCATGCTCGGCGGCAAAATCAATATGGCGTTTTACGTTGTCGTTGTTGGCGCCGTGCTTGCCGTTAGGCTTAGCGTGTACAAAGTCGGTTACACCCAGCTGTACCGAGGGTAGGTCGGTGTAAGCCCAGGTGCTCTTGCCTGTAATCAACTCCCACCATACACCTACATACTTTACGGGCTTAATCCACGATACATCCTTTATTTTGCAAGGCTCGTTGAGGTTCAAAATCAGCTTTGAAGCAAGAATCTCACGGGCATCATCGCTTACTACTATGGTACGCCAGGGCGTGTGGCAAGGCGCTTGCAGATAACCCTTATCGCCCAGCACATCGGGCGTAAGCCACGATTCAAAAATCATATTTTTATCGTCCAAGTTGAGCGACATGCAGGAGTAATCTACCAGTGCAGCTTCGTGAAGGTTGATGTATAGCCCATCGTTGGATTTGAGCATGAGTGGAGTTTGCACACCTGTTTCCGAGAACTGACGTTGCGAGGCATTATCAGTAACCGCGCCATGGAATAGGCCGCGTATTTCGGATAGCTTTGATGTGGTAAAATCATATTCCTGCGTATCGTAGTCGCCCGGAATCCAGTAGGCGGTGATATCGCCCGGCATGGCAAACTGCGTTTTCTCCTCCTTAATTACAAAGTAGGTGAGGTTATCCTGCTCGGGAAATTCGTAGCGAAAGCCTAACCCGTCGTTGAACAGCTTGAAGTGAATTGTCAAGTCGCGCTTCTGCGCTTTTTGCGTAAGCGTAACGGTTAGCTCGTTGTACTGTTCGCGAATTTCCTTTACCTCGCCCCACACGGGTCGCCATGTTTTATCGTACGTTGATGTTTTGTTGTAAACCAACGTAAACCCATCGTAAAGGGAATTCTTTGCATCGCCGGCAGTGCGATTTATTTCAGCGCCGAACTTCAACTTGGGAATCTCACCCTTCAGTTCCAATCCCAGCTTACTTTCCCTGATAACCTCCTTACCCTTATAGCTGAGCTTATAGGTAGGAACACCATCGTTGACAGCAAATGTCATTTTGAGATTGCCGTTGGGAGAGAGCAGCTCTTGCGCGCGGGTGGTACCGGCTGCTATAAGTAGGATGAGTACAATGATTAGTGTTTTTTTCATAGTAATGCGAGCATTAGAGTAACAAATATAATGATTATTCGTAATTGTGCTTCTGCCAACTCCCGAAGGGAGTTAATTTGAATAACCGCGGGTGAGCGAAGCGTAACCCGTGGTTATGCGGCACCCTAACGTGGCGCGCGGAGTAAGCATTTACCTAGAAATAAATTTTTACTCCGCGCGCAGCATAAGGGTCACTCCAGTACCGTAGGTAACGCTTCGCTCACCTACGGTTATTCATCTTTAGCCCTTGCAGGGCAAAAGATTCGCTTACCGCCGTGCCCAACCTATCATATCCTTTAACTTTTGGTTAAATTCTTGCTGCTTGATTAGCTTCTCTATTGGTAAGTGCATGCGGTAACGCCAGTAATGACGCGGATTGCTGGGTACGTTAATGCGTTCGGCGCGCGCATCCTTATAGCGTAACTTTTCGTCAGTAGCCAACAAATCCTGTAGCGGAAATACGGCCCACATGGACGGCGCGTGCAGGTGCTGCACTATAATTTCGTTGGCTATCCAAGGTTCGCAGGTAGCAGGCGCTTCGCCCGACTTGTGTAGCACGTTGTTGTAGAAGCGCTGTGTGGCGGCTTTGTCCTCCTCCCACCACTCGCGCACTCCGCTGGTGTCGTGGCTTCCGGGGCTGCACACCGACAGGTAGGGGGCGTGCTCCAGCGAGGCAAACTCCACGCTGCTATCGTTGGGCATGCGCTGTATAATGAGGCTGAGCATGCTCAGGTGCTGCATTACGTCGGGTACGCAGGATGGCACCATGCCCAGGTCCTCACCGCACACCAGCATGTTGGTGGCGTAGCGCACCGCAGGCAATTTTTTCATGGCCTGCTCCTTCCAAAACTGGTTGTGGCGGTGGTAGAAAAAGTCAACATATATGGCGTCGAGCCGCTGCTTTTGCTGCTCATCCAAATCGCGGTACGAGCGCGTGTAATGCATGGCTATGCGAGGGTGGTAGTGTGCGGATTGCTCCTTATCCTCTATCAGCACTACGTCGTTGAGCAGGTCAAACAGCTGCAGCTTCAGAGGGTGATTTTCCTTTTTATTTTGAGCAAAAAAATCCTCGAGCTTACGTTGTGTATTGTATGCTTCCTTAAATCGGAGGCAGTGCGGCTTGTACTCCTCCATAAAAAAGTCTTGCACCTCGGCGGCTTCCTTGCCAAATACTTCCTGTAGCACATGCTTGCGTATGTAGGGCGAGCATAGCCTGTCGGCATCAAACCACGCGCCGCGCTGGTCCAGTTCATTTAGCGAAAGCGGAAGTGCGGGAGAGAAGTAGCCTAAAAGTCCTTGTACGGAGTGAAGTGGAATTTCCCAAATGCGGAAAAATCCCAAAATATGGTCGATGCGGAAAGCGTCGAAGTAGGCCGACATTTTTTGAAGGCGCTGCTTCCACCAAGTGTAACCGTCGTGCGCCATGCGCGCCCAGTTGTAGGTGGGGAATCCCCAGTTTTGCCCTGTGGTGGAGAATGCGTCGGGGGGAGCGCCTGCTTGCGCGTTCATGTTGTACAACTCGGGTGCAACCCACGCATCGCAGCTGTTGCGCGATATGCCAATGGGGATGTCACCCTTTAGAATAACGCCCTTGCCGCGCGCATACGTGGTAGCCTCCACCAGCTGTGTGTGCAGGTGGTACTGCGCAAAGCAGTGAATCATTACGCTTTCATAGTCGGCATTCTTGGGGTTGAAAAGCGCTTCAACCTTTTTTGCGGAATATTCGGCGTACTCGCGCCACTCCGAGAAATCGGCTGTTTTATACTTGTCGCGTAGGAAGCAAAATGCCGCGTAGGGCATCAGCCACTCGCTGTTTTCTTCAACGAATTTTTTGAAGTTGGCGGAGCCAAGCAGCGTTTTTTTCTCTTTTTCAAAGGCTATGCTAATGTATCTCCACTTCAGCTGCATAACCTTTTCGTAGTCCATTGCCGTAAGCGCGTTGAGCGTTTCTTTGGCTTTGCTCAGCTGCGCTTTTTCCTGCGCGGTGTACTTGCTCGTTAGGCTATCCACGCTGAGGTAAAGCGGATGTAGCGCAAATACCGAAATGGCGGAATAGGGGTACGAGTCCTGCCATGTGCCGCTGGATGATGTATCGTTGACGGGCAGCACCTGAATCATGCTCAATCCCGCGTTCTTTGCCCAATCGGCCATAGGCTTAATGTCCAAGAACTCGCCTACGCCACCGCTATTTTTGCTGCGTAACGAGAATATGGGTATGGCCACTCCTGCTCCACGCGGCTTTACTTTTTGTATTGCCAATCCCTCGTCGGTGCGCCATACGGCGGAGTTTTTTGCTATTGATTCCAGTAGGCGATCGGGGCGCTGCTCGCTTTGTACTATTTTTTTTTGCTCAATGTTGTATAGTCCGTAGCGATAGTAAATGCTGTGCTGTGCGTGGCGCGGTACAAATCCCGTTTGCCACAGCCCATCCTCGTTGGGCTGCATGAGTAGCGGCAGACGCTCGTTCCATGCGCCGAGGGCTTCGTCGCTACCCGTTACGCATAGCAGGTGGTCTTGTGGTACGCACGCTGCCCGCACGCATAGCAGGTGTGAATATCCTTCTTGCGCTTTCGCAGAATTTGCCGAAAAGTTGTGCGGATAAAATACCGATGTATAGGGTGTAGATAGCAAAGCATCTTCGCTATGCGGAGCCCGCCATGCATCGGATAGCAGCAGCGTTTTGTAAGGAAAGTTGTTCAGGGTAACATTACGCCACGTGCCAACTTCCTCGTCCACTTCGCCCTGCGCGTTGCGTATGCCGTACTTGTAGCGGAACTCTTTTTCGCCGGAAGGCATTTGTATGTGCAGGTTCCATAACCCGTTGCCCTTATGCTCCATGCGGGGCGCGTTGGCCCATAAACCATTACCTAAGCTGCTGCATGTTCCTGCCACTATTGGCTCCTGACCCCAGTAAGTATGGTATTCTATTTGAAAAATTACTTCCATAATGCGGTAATTTTTTGGTTCAAAAGTGAGATTTCAATCGTTTGCGATGGTGTTTTTAATGGCTTGAAAACAAGATTGTTACGAAGCAAATATATAAACAAAAAATACCGCATACAAAATTTTTCAGCAAAGAAAAAAATATTAGGCAAGCGCAAACGATTGAAATCTGAAATAAAAAATTTAGTTGACGTATCAAGGGTTTAACGTATGGAAAAATGCTGTATTATTGCAACGTCAAACATTCTAAATTATGGCACAAAAACCTCGTCTCAGCTTTTGGCAAATCTTCAATATGAGCTTCGGCTTCTTAGGTATTCAGTTTGGCTTTGCCCTACAGAATGCCAATGCCAGCCGCATATTGCAAACCTTTGGCGCCGATGTGGAGCACCTATCCTGGTTTTGGTTGGTAGCTCCGCTTACGGGTATGATTATTCAGCCCATAGTAGGGCATTACTCCGACAAAACGTGGTGTAAGCTGGGTCGTCGCCGTCCGTTTTTTTTGGCGGGAGCCATCCTTACGGCTATTGCACTGGTGCTGCTGCCCAACGCGGGCATGTTTGCCACGGTTATCCCTGCCATGTTTATAGGCGGCGGATTCCTTATGATAACGGATGCTTCTATCAACGTAGCCATGCAGCCATTTCGCGCGCTGGTGGCCGATAACCTTCCCGAGGAACAGCGTACGATTGGTTTTTCTACCCAAACATTTTTGATTGGTGTGGGCTCGGTAGTGGGCTCGTGGTTGCCCTATATACTGTCTAAAATGGGAGTGCTTGCCGTATCCGATACCGGTGGTGTTCCTGCCAACGTGAAGCTGTCATTCTACGTAGGCGCAGCGGTAATGCTCATTTGTATCCTGTGGACGGTGTTTACCACCAAGGAATATTCGCCCGAGGAGTTGGCCAGCTTTGAGGAGGGTAAGGCGAACGCGCCGCAGCAAAAGGAGAAATCGAACCTGTGGCAGGATTTTATTCACATGCCTAAAACTATGCTGCAGCTGGGTACCGTACAGTTCTTTTCATGGATCGCGCTATTTGGCATGTGGGTGTACACCACACCTGCCATAGCGCAGCACATTTACCACGTGCCGCAAGGCGATACTTCATCGGCGCTGTTCAACGAGGCGGGCGACTGGGTGGGCATACTGTTTGGCGCGTACAACGCCGTGGCCATGTTTTTCGCGCTCGCGCTTGCGCCTATTGCCAACCGCATAGGTCGCAAGACAACGCACGGACTTGCGTTGCTCATTGGCGGTTTGAGTCTGCTATCGTTCTACGTTATTTCCGATCCTATGATGTTGCTACTTCCTATGCTGGGTATAGGCATTGCGTGGGCCAGCATTTTGGCTATGCCCTACGTAATGGTGGCTGGGTCGCTGCCTGCTCACAAAATGGGAATTTACATGGGTATTTTTAACTTCTTCATTACGCTTCCGCAAATTGTAAACGGTATTTTCGGAGGTCCTATGGTGAAGTATCTGTTCAACTCGCAGGCCATATACGCGCTGGTGTTTTCGGGCGTGTGCATGCTTATAGCGGCAGCGAGTGTAATTATGATAAAGGAGGGGAAGTAAACCTCTCCCTAAATGACTCCGTCGAGCTCCGCTTCGCTACGGTTCCCTCTCCACAAGAGAGGGACTTTCATCCCACAAGCCTCCTTGTGGTCACAGGAAATAAATCGGGGCATACGCCCCTCTCCTGCGGAGAGGGGTTGGGGGAGAGGTCTAAAAGAGTACAGCAACAAAAAATATCAATCAATCATGAAATCAATCATTTCTTACACTAAACTAAGCCTCGTTGCCCTTCTTTTCGCAGGGCTACTTCTTACAAGCGCTTGTGGTAAATCAACGAGCAGCACGAGTACTCCTCAAGCCACCGAGGCTAATGCCAACGAGTGGAGCAAGGATGCCACTATTTACGAAGTAAACACGCGTCAGTATACCTCTGAGGGAACGTTTCAGGCTTTTCGCGCGCACCTCCCTCGCTTAGAAAAGTTGGGAGTGAAGGTTCTTTGGTTTATGCCCATCAGCCCTATTGGTGTTGACGCGCGCAAGGGTACGCTGGGCAGCTACTACTCCATTAGCGATTACTGTGATACTAACCCTGAGTTTGGCACGGTAGAGGATTTTAAGCAGGTTGTAAACGATGCTCATGCGCGTGGCATGAAGGTATTGATAGATTGGGTGCCTAACCATACCTCGCGCGATCATGCTTGGGTAACCGACCATCCCGACTGGTACGTAAATGGTAAAGACGGCAAGCCCATTGGCCCCTATGATTGGAGCGATGTAGCGCAACTTAACTATGGCAACAAGGATATGCAGGAGGCTATGGTGGAGAGCATGAAATTTTGGCTCACAGAGTGCAACATTGACGGTTTTCGCTGCGATGTGGCAGGGTTAGCACGCGACTACGTTACCGAGCAACAGGCTATTGATTTTTGGGAGTATGTCGCGGCAGAGTGCAACGCTGTGAAGCCTGTGTTTATGCTGGCCGAGGATGAGGGCGTGCGCGCTTTGACGCTAAAGGCTTTTGATGCTAACTATGCGTGGGAGTTTCACCACATTATGAATCAGGTGGCGCAGAGTAAGCAAAACGTGAGCGACTTGCAAAAGTATTTTGAGAAAGACGTTTTGAATTTTGCAAAGAAAGTATATCGCATGACTTTTACCTCCAACCACGATGAAAACTCGTGGAACGGCACGGAGTTTATGCGCATGGGCGATGCAGCCAAGGCTATGGCGGTACTTACGTTTACGGCGCCCGGCTTCCCGCTTATTTATACGGGGCAGGAAGTGGGTAATAAGCGTTGTCTTGAATTTTTTGAAAAAGATGTTGTGGAGTGGAGTGATGGGGAAGGCTTTACGCCTTTTTATCAGTCGCTGATTGGTTTAAAAAAGGGTTATTCGGCATTGCATAACGGGTTGTACGGTGCTGATATGTTTTGGGTGAAGAACAGCGACAATAAAAAGGTGTTGAGCTTTGTACGTGAGGATGAAGCGTCAAAGGTGTTTTGTGTATTCAATATGTCGTCCGAGGTGGTGAAGAATGTGGAGTATGAAGGCGATGCCTACCGTGGCGCTTACGTTGAATACTTCAGTGGGTTGAAGGTGGACTTTGACACCACTCCTAACAACATCCTTAACCCTTGGGAGTATAGGGTTTACGTAATGAGAAAGTAGCGGTAGAATTATCGTAATAATTTGAAAGGCGTGGTCGGGTTTCCGGTCACGCCTTTTGCGTTTAAAAGGCAATTCGTAGCAGTATGCTAAAAATTGCTACCTTTAATATCGGTTTAGGCGGTGGTGTTGGTATTATTTGTGCACTCTCAAAACCTTTCTAATTGGCTACTTCTGTAAAACATAACTCTTCATGCTTGAAAAAACAAGCTGTCTTTTACGGAGTATCTCTTTTTCTATTTTTGGGTTTAAGCGTAACGCCTCACCTGTACGCGCAATCCGGCAATAAATTTACTATTGCCCCCGCCGGTTTAGTTGCCACCGATACGTCATTTACTTTAGCCGAGCGAGAGCAGCATGATAAGGTAAAAACAGTTGCAACTCAAAGAAAATGGACAGAGATGCTGTACTCCCTGCTCTTCAAAGACCCCGAGAATATCAACGTGCAGGAAAACGACCGATCTATTGATGAACAATTTGATGCTTATGATGGATTGATAATCAGCGATATCCGTATTATTGTTTTGGCCCCTTTTGGTACAAATATTTATCAACCGGATGACTCCATACACGTAGATAATCGGTTGGCTAAGGCGGCTAACAATCTGCACATCGAAACCAAGCACTATATTGTGCGAAGTAACTTGCTGTTTAAAGTCGGTGATGCTATTAATCCCTTGGTAATGGCCGAAAGTGAAGTTTTTCTTCGCAATACCGACTACATTCACGATGCTCGCATACAAGTTGTGCCCATACCGGGTACCAACATGGCAGATGTTACGGTAGTTGTTCGCGACGTGTTCTCTATTGGATTTGATTTGCGTAGCGTTTCGTTGAACTCGGCGGATATATCGCTGTACGACCGTAACTTTCTTGGCGTTGGTAGTCGCTTTTGGGTACGTGGAGTTTATGATGCAGATTACGCCAATCCCTTTGGCTATGGGATAGGTTATAGGTACAATAACTTATCGCGTACGTTCATCAATCTTGAGGGCTCATATATGGATAATATATGGGATACGGAAATATTGTTACAGGCCGAGCGTCCCCTGCAAATATCACTTAGCTACTTTGGACAGGCGAGCTATAATCGCGTAGATTACAGGCTTAGCATGTCGCCATGGGATTCGGTAAGCCCGCCGTTGCAGGAAACTATGTCTGTTACCCTAGGGCGAGCATTTGATTTGGAAAGATCCACTGCCAAGCGATTGGCAATAGCCTTGCGATACATTGATTATAATGCGTCGTATACACCTGTTAACGGAGCATATCCTATCCCGCTACAGTATGAGTATGCAACACGTCAAAGCTATATTGGTAAGTTAAGCTTCTTCAGCCAACGCTACCACAAGCAGTACATGGTTCACCAGTATGGTGTGGGCGAAAATATTGCGTACGGATACAATATCTCAGGCCAATTTGGGTATACAAAATGTCCCAATTTTTTTGAGGGAATGTATGCCTCAGTAGAAGTGTCAGCCGGTAATCTTTTCAAATTCGGAAATTTGTACGCTGACGTTGCGCTTGCCTGGCACTTCAGTCGGGAGAAAATGTATCAAGGCGTAGTGCAAACAAATGTCAACTACTTTACCCCTTTATTTCGGTTGGGTGTAAATAGAATGAGAGGCTACGCTAACCTAAACTATGTTACCACGCTTAGACCTATAGACGGACTGGTTGATTATGTCTATTTTAGTACGCTAAGCACTTTGAATACAGGTTTTTTTGACAATAGTGCCAGGGGTATTGAGCGTTTGATGTTAGACCTTAGAGCCGATTTTTTTTCGAACCTAAGCGTGTTTGGGTTTCGAGTGCTGCTATTCCCGTTTTATAATGGAGGTTGGCTTAAAACGCATGGAAAGTTGATTGCCTCGTCAAACTACTACCAGGGTTTTGGAGTAGGAGCAAGCATACGTAATGACCTGTTGGTATTTCCAACAGTGGTGCTGAAGTTGGGCTTCTATCCTCATTTCGGGCAAGGATTTGGCAACATGTTTCAGGTGGGAACATCCGAGCCGGACAGGTCGCCCACATTTGTGCCGAGCTATCCTGAAGAAATAATAGTGAGGTAGTGCTTACGTGAATTTATGTATATTTGTAATTCATACATGAAAATATAATTTGATTAAAAAAATATTTATGAAAAAAACAAGCTTATTTTTGGCGTTTCTTTCTTTTCTGTGCTGGGGGGCACCTAATACAGCGTCGGCACAAAAGTCATTGTCATCGGCAGATTACATCGTTGTTTCTCCCGGATTCCAACAGTTTGCTACGGTTAAGTATGGCAATCCCTATTCGGGCAACTATCGCAGCATCTTAGAAATTGCTCCGGAAATTAGCGGACTGAGGGGAGTACGCCTTCCGGCCGATAAGCAGGGAAACATGAAGGCCGCTACGCTTAAGTTGAAATTTAAAGGCGCAGCTAAAGTGCTGGTTGGAGTAGCAGCTCCCGCTGGTGAGTCAAGCAGTGTAGCAATGCTAAAAAAGATTGATTTTCACAAGGGAGTGCTTGCCGAAAAGCCGGTATTGCTCAAGGCTGTGAGCATAACAGAACTGCCCGCTATGGATGTGTACGCGGTGACCTATCGCTCCGGAGAGCAGGAAATTACCGTGCCTGCCAATCTTGGTTTTCAGGTAGCTATTTTAGGCATAGTTTCTTCAGGGCAAAAGATTGCCTACAGAGATGCAGCCCTAAAAGACCAAATAGACTATGAGGCTTTTTACATTGAGGGATTTACCGAAGGTCCGCAGTTGTTCACTGTAATTGGTGGGCAAGATGACCCTGTAGTAGAGGAAGGAATGCCCGGTACGGAAGGCATTCAGGGGGGCTTTGAAGGTGGCGCCATTGTAAAGGTGAATGGCGTGTACCACATGTTCCCCACTGAGCGTGCCGGAGAAATAGGCATGCCTGCTTACTACGACCGTGTGAAAACGCGCATAGGTCACTGGACCAGTACCGATGCCATACACTGGACGCGTCAGGCAACTATTTTGCAGGCAAGTGGTGTATATGCCATTTCTCCGGAGGATAACCCCATGAACGATCGCCGTTCGGCAATTTGGTCGTATATGCCGATTTTTAGTAAAGAGAAAAACCGTTGGTACGGTCACTACCTCGCTTACACCACCGATAAAAATATTGCTCCCAACCACTCATTCGGGCGCATTTGGCGTTGCGAATCTACCGTGGAAGGTATTGAAGGAATTGGTGGCCCGTATCGCGATATGACCATTGTAATTGAGCCGGGCCTTAGCTCGCAGTGGTGGGAAGGAAGACAAGGCGTAGCCTCATTCTTTCCATACCAAGTTGGCGATAAATGGTTAGGTTTTTATAGTGGCGCATTCCCCTTCATGAAGCCCGGCGACTATCCCAACAAGGGTGGAAAAGGCTGGTTCGTGGGACTGGCAAAAGCCGATAGCTTAGAAGGGCCTTGGACTCGCTTGGATACCTCGTATAACCCAACGGTATCAATTCACCCGTGGTTTGTGGAGAATCCCATAGTTTCACGTTTGCCAAACGGTCTTTACATTGCGGTATTTGACGGAGGTCCCGAGTGGCTAAAGTTACCCAATCACCTTGCCTATACGCTTTCAAAAGATGGATACAATTGGACTCGTGCCCGCTATATTCCCATTGACGTGAAGGTGAAAAAATGGTGGCATACCATGCGCACGCCACTATGCTTGCAGCCCGAAGGAGATGATGTTTATACAATTGTATATGCCGCTATTAATAACGATCGCCGCTATCACCCCATGGGAATGGTTCAAGTAAAGTTAGATCCCAAGGTGCTCGATGAAATTGCCGCAGGATTGTAATTCGGTTGAAAAAGCAAAAAAGAAATCCCCTGAAAAATGTTTTTCAGGGGATTTCTTTTTTTAGCAGTTATCTACCTACATTAGGTAGTAAAGTCAGAATTGGTGGTAATATGGCGGATAATCGTTTCCTTTTTTATGCGGGGCATTTTCTAATTAATGAACGCCTCCTTGGCCATTACAGGATAAATAGAAATTTCAGCAGGCTCCTCAACTGGAATAATATCTTTGTAAGGCTCCTGTATTCCGGCATTGTTCATAATGGCATTGAACTCATCATCAAACGGGCGGTTGCGGAAGTTGATGGTATTAGTCAGCGGTGTATTCACACCGTTATTGATAACTCCATTATCTTTTACCAAATTGTGATCAATAACCATATCGTGGCAACGGTCCGATGCGATATGAAGCCACAACTTATGCAGGCTGTTAATCGCGTTATTTGTAATAGTGAAGTTTGCCGAACCATCATCAGGGTAAATACAGCGAGGCCCATCGTAAAGATAGTTGCCCGTGATGGTTGAGTTCGGTTGCTTACCCAGCGTGTACAGAATACCGCCATCCTGCAGAATGAGGTGAGTTCTTCCCGCACGATTGTAGTTCATGGTATTGTTTTTGGCAACCGTTGAGGCTGGTATTCCTGCGTTGGCCCACCACCATCCGCAGGCAATAGCGCCGTAAGGCGTTCCCGCAATGTCGTTATAGTCAAAGTTTACGCTTTCAACAAAAAACGCCATGATGGCCTCCACCATGCGGAAGTCAATGGAAATATTACGAATGTAGTTGTTGGTAACCTTAATATTTTTGCACACGCCCTCAACGCCGGCTTTGTAAAGATCGCCATCGCCAATTTCGTAGTGCTGCGGGTGCCCAATGTTGACGGCATTTCCCAACAAATCGTTAAAAAAGTTTCCTTCAATTTTCGAATCCACCACATCGTTCACGTAGCTTACGCTTGTTGCCGAGCAGAGCTGTTCAAAGCGATTTTTCACAAAGAAAATACCCTCGCTGTTTTTTACGTCAACGGTTCCGGCAGGTACATCGCAGCTGTTGTATTTGGTTGGGTGCCAGTTACCATTGGGAATGTATTTAATAGCCAATCCGAGACTCTGAATGCCGCCAAATCCGTACGAATCATCTATTTTCATTAGCTCCCACGCGTCATGAGAAAAAGTAATTCCTTCGAAAGAAATATTTTTGACGCGCGAGCTAACGGATGAGCCATAAATTCTAACCAACCCTTCGCTGATAGGTGCCACCACGTTGGCAATGCTCATATCCTCATCGCCTGCGTAGTAGTATACGCGCTGATTTTTACGGTCAAAGTAAAATTCGCCGGGGCTATCCAGCAGTTCCAACGCATTGCGCACTATAAAATCCCTGTTGTATCTGGTTTTACCCGCCCAAGCCAACGATGTAAGTATAGCGCCGTAGGGTTGCTGAAATTTTACCACAAGCGTATCGCGGTCTATCTTTTCCACCATTGACGCGCATAGTATTTTTTCATTCCACACGTTGCGTTGAATCAACTCCACATCCTCAGGGTTGGATAAAACGGGCATATCCTTGAGTAGGAATTTAACGCCCTCCACTACGGTGCCCTCACCAAAAGCCCAAGGCTCAGTTCCTGTCACTTTCATTTCTCCCCAGCTGCCTTGTCCGGTAATAGGAGTTTCCATACCCGCCATGCGAGCGCGTTGGCCGTTTACAAATAGCGAGCGTAGCTTGTTATTGCTTGCAAAAGGTGCGCTGTACACGTTTCGTTGAGCAGTTGCTTCCCAGCCCGTAACTACACGCCCTCCGCTTATCACAGGCTTTTCGTTTTCGTAGGCCTTGTAGGTTACACGAAAACCGTTCATGCCCGAATCTTCCTCCTTAAACATGAGTGGCGAAGCGAGGTAGTAAGTTCCCTGACGGAGGTGCACGGTGATATCGCCCTTCATCTTTTTATTCAACTTCTTTACCGCTTGCTTTGCCTCTTCAATAGAGGAGTAGGGGGCTTGCAACGTTCCTTTTCCTCCCTTGGGAGCATCAGGCGAAACATATATTTCTTGCTGAGCCTGAGCGGCGAATCCCATCAGCAGAATAGTAACAGCTGACACAACAATTTTTTTGATCATCATTTAATTTATTGGCTTTAGAGAATATTATGTAAATGTATATCAGAACAATCTTATGATTGTATGATGCAGGTCAAATTTAATAAAAAATGAGGATAAAGAAAAATTTAAATCATTATTTTTGAGTAAATTTACGGATGTGTAACTACAAAAATTACTCTCATGCTTAAACTCACCAAATTATGCAGTCTGTTTCTATGTACCATACTTGCCGGGTATGTACATGCTCAGCAAAAGTATGAACCTGCATGGGAATCTCTCAAGCAGCATGTGCCTGTTCCCGAGTGGATGCGTGATGCTAAATTTGGAATTTATTGCCACTGGGGAGTTTACTCAGTTCCGGCGTACGACAATGAGCAGTACTACTACTTCATGCATCAGGATGATAAGTATGATAAGATGGGTACCTATCGCCGCCAAGTTGAATTGTATGGTCCTCTTTCAAAATTTGGTTATCACGATTTCATCCCAATGTTCAAAGCCGAAAAATTTGATGCCGATGAATGGGCGATGCTGTTCAAAAGTAGCGGTGCTAAATTTGCAGGCGCCGTAGCTGAACACCACGATGGTTTTTCTATGTGGGACAGTAAGTATACGCCATTCAACGCTAAAAATATGGGGCCTAAGCGAGATGTGGTTGGAGAGCTGGGGCAATCCATACGCAGGCATGGGATGAAATTCTTTACATCACTTCACCACGAAAATAACTACACCTATGTAAAAGTTAAACCGGAGTGGGCTGCCGCTAATCCAAAGTATGCCAAGATGTACGGATGTCAAATGCCTCATGGGGAATGGCTTCAAATGTGGTTGGATAAGTGTAATGAGGTGGTTGACAAGTATCATCCGGATATTATTTATTTTGATGCATGGATGGATCAGATTCCTGAACCGTATAAGTTAAATTTTCTTCAGCACTACTTCAATGATGCTCAAAAACGTGTTCAGGATGTGATTGTTACCTATAAGAACGAGGATTTTCCTCGCGATATTTGCATGCTTGACCATGAAATGAGCAATCCCAATCAAATTGACACCATACCTTGGTTAAGCGACTATGCTATTGGAACGGGTTACCACTACTCATGGGGTTATGTGGAGGGGATGGCCATTCGTACTCCGAAGGAAATAGTTCATAAGTTGATAGAAGTAGTTAGTAATAATGGTCAATTTTTGCTGAATCTTTCTCCTTTGGCTGACGGTACGTTCCCGCAAAATCAAAAAGATGCGGTTGCCAACGTGGGAGTGTGGCTGTGGTCGTACGGCGAGTCAATATACGGAACACGACCATTTACAGTTTCCTACGAATACACAACGGAAAATCAAAAGGTGCACTATACCACTAAAGACAAATCCATTTATGCTATTTTTCTTGATTGGCCAAAGCCCGGACAGCTGGTGCAGCTAAGTCGGTTGGGAGTTGGAAATACAACCTCTAAAATCAAATCGGTTACAGTGTTGGGGCTCAAAGAGCCAGCTTCGTGTGAGTTTGTGCAGTCGGCAGAAGGACTGAATTTTACAATACCCTTGCGCACTAGAATACCCTCAGATTTGGCTCAGGTAATCAAAATTGACATGGAGTAAAAAGATGAATCTTATTAAACTTTTGCACTCTATTTTAGTCTTAATAGTTGAGGTTTTTTTTTAATCTTGTGTTAACCTCACAAGGAAAGTTTAGGATAATCACTGAAAGAAATAGCTTTAGCATGAAAAATGAGTATTAGGAGACGTTTATTTTTAATTCTACTATTATTGCCATCCGGCATTTCTGCCCAACAACCATTCGATTATACCCTGTTTAAACAATCGGCAGGAAACGCTTCTATGTTATACAGGGGTGTGGTACCGGTCAGGTATGTAGGAAAGGTACCTACTAATGGAACTACCTATTTTGCTTACTCTGCACAGTTCGAATCGGGTACAGTAAAATACTGTGGTAAATTATACTACAACGCACTCTTGAACCTTAACGCAAACCTGGATGAACTGTACGCGAAAGATAGTATTTCCGACCTGTGTTATCTTCTTAATAAGAACTTTGTAGATTACTGGGAGGTTGGAAATCGTAAATTCACCAACTATACTCAATCGGTATTATATCAAGGTTTACAAAGTGGATATTACGAAGTGGTGTACGATGGAAGGGCAAAAGCATATAAGAAAATTAGAAAAATATACGAAGAAAATATATCGGGCACCTCTGTAACAAAAAGTTACGAATTGTCCGAGGATTACTATTTACTGAAAGAAGGTAAAGCTTATAGAATAAAAAACGTGGCCGGCATAGCTAGGCAATATAAAGACCGGAAAAAAGAAATAAAAAGTTTAATAAAATCGAAACGGCTGAACTTTAAAGCTAACACATCATATACAATAGCGGAAATTCTCCAGCACCTGGAAAATAGCGATAATAATTAATTATGAAAAAGATTCTAATAATTTTAGCGCTATTAATTTCCTTCTCAGGTCCGGTATTAGCTCAGCAACCCCACAGCCATATCATTTTAAAAAATGTGGGATTGGATTCGTTGAAAAATGTAGTGGAAAGTTGTACCGATTTTAAGCTGTACTACGTCACCGATTCCAATGAACCGCCGATTATATCTATTGATAGCCCCATCTCTTCTTTAGTGGCGGATTTAAATAGTGAACTTCTATCTGTTGGGTATACTATCAGTCAAGTTGGAAACACATTATATGTCCTAAAAAAGGTGGGTATAATGACTAAACTACCCGGTGACTTTTTTACTCCGGATAAAGCAATACAAGAGTCGGATACTACCTACGTAGAGGCTATTTCCCCAACAAAGAATGGTACGGCAGTATCGGAAAATAAAGTATATAGAGTAGGCGATCCAAATGTTCCATTCAAAGGAAATAAAGCGATTGTTACCGGCTATGTGAAAGACTTATCTACCGGAGAACCTATAGCCGATGCCTCTATTATGGTAGAGTCAACGAAAACAACAGCCATAACAAACTTATATGGATTTTATAGGATATTAGCCCCCGTAGGCAAGGTAAACCTAATCCTAAAAGCAGTGAATGCGGAAGACGCGCGTATCATGCTGGATGTATATAGTAATGGAGAGCTGGAGGTGCTCATGAAGGAAAAAGTTCACTCTCTACAGGATATAACGATATTTGCCGAAAGTAATCAGCAGCGAAGAACGCCTTTAATGGGTGTCGAAAAATTACAAATAAACAAAATAAAACATATTCCCACCGCATTTGGCGAGGCCGATGTTATGAAGGTGATACTTACGCTGCCCGGAGTAAAGTCGGTAGGGGAGTCATCCAGCGGATTCAACGTAAGAGGAGGCGCTACCGACCAAAACCTGATTTTACTTAATGATGGAACCATTTATAACCCCACGCATCTTTTTGGTTTATTTTCGGCTTTTAACCCTGACGTTGTAAATGATGTAGAACTCTACAAAAGTTCGATCCCCGCGAAGTATGGCGGACGGATTGCATCGGTATTGGAAATCAACAGCCGTAACGGTAATAGTAAAAAAATAACAGGTTCGGCCGGAATAGGTTTACTTACCAGCAAATTTCATATAGAAGGACCTCTTATAAAAGACCGCACCAACTTTATATTAGGAGCTCGAACAACTTACTCCGATTGGATTCTTAACCTGCTCCCCGATGATAGCGGCTACAAAGGCGGGTCGGCCTACTTTTACGATATTACAGCGGGGGTGAGCCATAAAATCAATAAGTCAAACACTATCTATGCTTATGGCTACTATTCTGCCGATGGATTCGGCTTCAGCAAGGATACCACCTATAGCTACAAAAATCTAAGTGCCTCCTTGAAATGGCGCAGCATTTTTAGTGACCAACATAGCCTAACGCTTAGCACCGGGTACGATGGTTATACAAATAAGATAGAGGATAAGGGAAACGCGGTAAACGCTTTTGACATGAGCTTCAATATTGAGCAATTCTACCTTAAGGCAAACTTTGATTGGATGCTCAATGAGAAACATACGCTGAATTACGGATTGAATGCTACCTACCTTCGCCTGTCGCCGGGAATTCTTGAACCGGCGGGCAGCAACTCGGAGGTTAGCCCGGAAACGCTGGATAAAGAAAATGGCATAGAGGCTGCACTATTCGTGAGCGATAAGTGGGTTGTATCCGACAAACTATCTATTGATGCCGGAATTCGCTTTACATTCTATTCGGCTTTGGGACCGGCTACCTACTATACCTATCAGGGTGGTGATATGAGTCAGTCATCTATTACAGACTCCGTAACGGTGGGTAGCGGCAAGTTTGTGAAGCCCTATTTTGGACCGGAATTTCGGCTGTCGGCACAGTATCTTATTACCGACGACCTAATGGTTAAGGCGGGATTTAATACCATGCGGCAGAATATCCACATGCTGTCCAATACAGCATCGGCTTCTCCTGTAGACACGTGGAGGATTAGCGACGCCAACATTGTTCCTCAAACCGGATGGCAGGCGGCTGGTGGTGTCTACTACAATCTTTTCTCCAATAAGCTGGAATTGTCGTTGGAGGCCTACTATAAAAAGATGCAGCACTATTTGGATTACAAAAGCGGTGCAGTACTAAGCATGAATCCACACATAGAGTGGGATGTGTTGGAAACCGAAGGCAAGGCATACGGAGTTGAATTTATGCTCAAGAAACCGATGGGAAAGTTGAATGGATGGGTAGCCTACTCCTACTCAAGAACGTTGCTAAGGGAAAGTGGCAACAAAGAGGTGTACGAAATTAATAATGGGCAATGGTATCCGGCTTCATACGATAAACCTCACGATGTAAAGGTGGTGTTAAACTATAAATTCACGCAACGTTACAGCATATCCACCAACGTAGATTATTCCACAGGGCGCCCCGTAACGCTTCCTGTTAGCAAGTACTACTATGCCGGGGGGTATCGCTTGGAGTATTCCGACCGCAACTCATACCGTATTCCCGATTATTTTAGGCTGGATTTGGCGTTTAATATAGAGCCCAGCCATAACTTAAAGCTGTGGACGCACAGCATGCTTACATTTGGCGTGTACAATATAACCGGTCGTAAGAATGCCTACTCGGTATACTATACAACATCCGGCGGTACAAAAATACAGGGTTATCAGCTCTCTATTTTTGGCGCGCCAATCCCTTATATTAATTATACAATAAAATTTTAGCTTCATGCGTAGGCCGTTTTTATATTATTTAATCATATCCACGCTCATTTTCTTAAATGGCTGCATCAGTCCGTTTACACCGGAAGGAATTAATACCACGGGCGGTACGCTGGTGGTTGAAGGTGATATTATTTTAAATGATACAACGCGTGTTTTTCTCAGCTCCTCCATTCCTTTAGACCAGAATAATACAATTGCCTACATCACCAATGCGACAGTATGGGTGGAGAGTGAAGGTGGAAGTAAATATGTTGGGGCACTAAAACAGAATACAGATTTGTCGCCACACTACGCTATTAATACGAACGGATTAAACCCTAATGATACGTATAAGCTATGCGTTACACTATCCGATGGGAGAAATTATGAATCTGACCTACTTGATGTCCTCGCATCTCCTCCCATTGATTCTATCGGGTTTATTGTAAATAGTGATAGAACGGCGGTCAGCTTTTACGTCAACACCTATGGCGATAATAACGCATCAAGATATTACAAGTGGAGATACAGAGAAGATTGGGAAATCCATTCCTACTTTCGAGCGTCTTGCTACTACGATCTGTCATCAGGAGAAGTACTTCCATTCCAAGGTCAACAGAATGTCTACTTCTGCTGGTGTAAAGATTTGTCTAGTAGTTCTATATTGATTGCGAAAACGGATCAGCTGGCAAATAATGTTGTATATCAAAAATCGCTGAACACGATTGAAAACACCAGTAAAAAAATCAGCTATCTATACTCAATAGGGGTATCCCAACTCTCTATTTCGGAAGAGTCATATAAATACTGGTCTACGGTCGAAAAAAATTCCGACAACATAGGGGGATTATTTCCTCCACAACCTAGCGAACTTGCCGGAAATATTCATTGCTTGTCAAATCCCGATGAAAAAGTATTGGGGTATATTAGTGCCGGTATTAGCAGCTCCAAGCGCGCCTTTGTCAGTAATACTAATGTCGGAATTTATAGATACTACGAGGAATGTGAACTCGTTGATGACCCTAAAAAGAGTCAAGCATCCAGAGAGGAGTTATATGATAATGGTTATGAGATGGTATCCGCTGCACAATCTGAAGATAGCCCCGATACTTGGTCAACAAAGGAGTGCGTAGATTGTCGCCTATATGGAACTAAAGATAAACCCTCGTTTTGGCCCAATGATGATATTTAGCTACATGAAACAAATTATTATTAACCTTTGTGTTTTCTGCTGGGCTTTGTCCGGTTTTGCTCAACAGCGGACTGTTGAAAGGATATATGTTACTACCGATAGAGACTTTTACGTTTCGGGGGAATCCGTATGGCTCTCATTATACTGTTTTGATATGACCGATGGGCAATCTAACTTGTCGGGATTAAGCAACGTGGCCTACCTTGAGTTGCACAGCTCGGTTTCCACTGCCCTAACGGCTAAAATCGCTATTAGCAACGGTCGTGGCAGCGGCAAGCTGGATCTCCCGCCAACTCTCCCAACAGGAAATTACCGACTCATAGCATATACTAAGCAGATGCTAAACGAAGACACGCTGAAGTACTTTGATAAAATTATTCCGATATATAACACGCTTACCTCCGAAAGGATTCCCGGAAACGTTGTGGTAGAACCCGGCAACAGCGATAGTATATCTACGCGGGATAAAAAGGTAATTTCTCAGAATAGTAGCACAGCCTTTATTGCAGTCCAATTCGACCATAAAAAACCTGTTTCAATAAACGACAGTTTGCCTGTAACAATTAGTAACGAGGGGAAAGAGTGGGCTACAATAAGCGTGTCTGTTTTCAAGGTAAATACGAAACTCGCCAACCAGTCTGCGATGTTAGGCTATTTTTTAGCAGCTAATAAAACGCCTAAAAAAAATGTGAAATTTTCTACCAACTATGTGCCTGAGTACGAGGGGGAAATTATTCACGGAAAAATTAATAACGTAGATTTAAAAAAAATAAATGAAAAAGTAGTTTTTCTTTCGGCTGTGGGGCGGGGGACAGATATTTATGCCTCCGCCATAGATACCACGTCGGGCGAGCTTACATTTTATACGGGATCCATCTATGGAAATCGGGAAGTAGTCTTGCAATACCCTCGTCAGGAAAATGTAGATTCCGACATATCGTTTGAGCTTATCGACCCTTTTGTAAAGCCAAGCATTAGTAATATTCCGGAGCTGTATTTGAGCAAGGAGGATGAGCCGGTACTAACAGAGCGAAGTATTGAAATGCAAATAGGGAAGAGGTTTGGAGTAGATACTTTGTATGAGAAGATAAGCATTCAAAAAGATCCGTTGCTATATTCAACTCCGACAACATATACATTGGATGATTATACGCGTTTCCCCGGCATGCAGGATGTAATAGTGGAACTTATACCCGGCATGCGATTCCGCAAGGTAGATAAAAAGATGGTAGTACAAGTTCATGTGGAACAGGGAGAAGGCCCCACAACATACCAAAGTGGAAATTCGTTAATCTTACTCGATGGCATTCCGGTTTTTGACCATAGTCGAATTCTTCAGTACGATCCGCTAAAAATAAATACAATTTCTATATACAGAAATAGCTTCTACATAGGGGAGGCCAGCTTTGATGGGTTGGCAAAATTTTATACATACAAAGGAGACTATCCCGGCCTTACATTTGATAAAAGTGCAAGTATTATGGACTATCAAGGGGTGCAGTATCCCTGCAAATTGACAATAAACAATAAACAGGATAGAGATACCAGACCGGACATGCGAAGTTTACTATATTGGGATCCTGAAATTAATTTGATGCCTGAGGAAAAGAGGGAAATACTAATCCAAACGCCTTCTATTCCGGGAAAATACTCTATTGTTATAGAGGGGATTACAGACGATGGAGAGGTTGTTTATAGGGAGGAGAGGTTTAGTGTGAAATAAGCGTTTGTCCCATAACATGGTGGCATCTAAGAAAGTACACTTTTAGTACACCTTGATAAAAACTAAAAGCCACTTAATCAGTTGATTAAGTGGCTTTTCTTGTACCCGGAGCCGATACGTAACCGTGAAAATAAAGGAAATCAAAAGAAGTTAAGTATGATGTAAATCAAATATTTGACGTTTTTGACTTCTATTTTATTTTCCTATTTTTACCCTTGTTTTGCTAAAATTTGCACCCTATTTGCGCCCCAGCATTTAGGGTTTTATTATCTTTGCAAGCAAGAGAAAATAAAAGATAAACAAGGAGTTGTAAGTATGGCGAAAAACGATAGCAAGGTAACGGACAACCCAAAATTGAAAGAAAAAGAACTTTCAGATGGGCAAATATCTCTTTACTTGGAGTATTATTTAGGCTACAGCAAGGAGTATAAAGAGGGCGCAAACAAGGCTGTGGTTAAGGTTGACCGAAAAAAAGAGTTTCTTAACCTGTATATTTGGGCTGCACCCCGTACGCAAGAGGAGCGTCAACACAATAAGGAAACGCTGGATTTAGCCAAGAGAATAAGAAACGAGCGAGAGCAGGAACTGATAAGTGGTAAACTTGGATATAGGCTTTCAAAGGCTAAAAATGTAAATTTCTTGGAATATTTTCAGGCCTATATTGATAACTATACTAAGAAAGATGTAAGGATGTTGGTGCTAGCCCTTAACCGTTTTAAAGATTTCCTAGAGTTAGAATATCCCATATTCAGAACGTCCGTAAAACCGGAGCAATTGAATAAAGATATGATGTTATCCTTTGTGGAATACCTGCAAAGTAAAAGCACAGGCGAAGGAGCGAAAGGAATATTTCAGCGATTTAAAAAGGTGGTGGCCTATGCTGTTGACCACGATGTAATAGCGAAAAATCCGTGTAAGGGTGTGCAGTGTAAAGCCGATGAGCAAGCATTGAGAAAAGATGTGTTGAGTGTTGAAGAAATGCAGCAACTCATAAACACTACTTACCAAGGACAAAACCAAGATGTGCGCCGTGCTTTTATTTTGTGCTTGTATGCCGGCATTCGTTTCTGTGATGTAGTGGAGTTAAGATATAGCAATGTTGACTACTCAAATCGCTTGCTGAAGTTTGAGCAAGCCAAAACAAAAGGGAGTAGCGCAAGTAGTGGTGTTGTGATACCATTAAATGACAACTTGCTATCTTTGATAGGGAAGCCATTAACAAGCGAGAGCAAAGAAGAGAAGATATTTAATCTTCCCAGCCACACCATGTGCCTAAAAGCATTGAGGCGGTGGACGGCGAGGGCAGGCATAGATAAGCATATTACTTGGCATTGTGCTCGACACTCTTTTGCTGTGAATATTCTTAATAATGGCGCAAACATTAAAACCGTTGCAAGTCTTTTGGGGCATAGCGGTCTAAAACATACCGAAAAATACACACGGGCGGTGGATAGCCTAAAGGAAGCCGCAATAAATTCCTTGCCGGAATTCAGTATCAACTAAAATTTGTAAAAAAACATGTACCATATTATCCAATATCGAATTGAATGTATCAAAGATTGGTACCGTGAAAGGTTTGGAGCCAAACAGGAGATTTATATGCCGCAAGTAAAAATGCCAACAGAAGAAAGATTTAAGGAGTTGGATGCTCTCTTTGGGGCGACGGTTAAAAATGCCAATATTGAAGAAGAGCAGGAGCACAACCATTTTGAGAATAGGGTGAAAAATAATGTAGAACGCATACAAAAGCATGTTGATTATTGGATTGATGAAGAATATGGTCGGTACTTTCATGCATTTATAGAGAGAATAGCATCTTTAAATGAGAAACAAAGAAAAGAGGCAATAGAAGAGAGGCAAGTGGAAGTGTCTAAAGATTTGGAAAATATGCGACTAAATGACAAGGAGCACATATTGAAATCATTTGTTCATTATATACATATCCCTAACTTCCTTTGGGAGAGTGGTTTTATAGAGGAAAGCCCTTTAATTGCTAAACAATATATAAGATGTGATGCCCCATTGTTTTCATCAGGTGGTTACAAGCAGAACGAGGAGAAGTTACCATACTTATCGTTAATTGTAGAATATGTTGCCTTAAGGAAATTTGAAGATTATCTGCTTAACGAACATATATCAATAACTAAAGACGGAGAGTCGCTATCATTGCAAACCGCAATACCCAATAATAAAAAGAAATTGTACTTTACGCGCCCCTTGACAGATTCTGTAAAACGGAACCTGTATAATGAGCTTGTAAGCAGGAGTTTTATCCCACAAGATACCGATTACAATCATTTTGCTTTTGCCTTTGGTGGAGTTGAGACGTCCGATTTTGAGCCGCTACGGTGGCTAAAAGATTTGCAGGACTTAAAAATGTTTGTAGATACATTTTTCCCAGGTGAAGCACGTAAATGGATGAAAACACTTGCCTGTTTTACAGATAATGGGGTGCCGATAGGTCACGCCTCGATAAGAAATCTAAACCCTAGCCACAAAAAGGATCCGCCAAGCAAGGAGTATTTTGAAAAACTAAAAAAGGAAATAGAGAGGTGAAAATGCCTCTCTATTTTTTGTTGGTTTACAGTAAAGCAAAGTAAACCGTTTTTCTCTCTCTTACCTCTTATTTTTGCCAATGTTTGCTTAATGGATGCAGAGTTACAGCTACTACCATTATCAGCAAGGCAAGGGTGGGGAAGTCTGTAACCTTTCCCATACCGCCGCTAATCCATAAATAAATTCTGAATTATGGAAGTTGAAAAGAGGTTAGAAGCGGTTGAGGCAACCGTAAAAATGGCAGGGTTAGCTACCAAGGAGGTGCTAACCTTTGCAGAGGCAGCATCTTTTATGGGCTTATCAAAAAGTTACCTCTACAAGTTAACAAGCTTGCAGAAGATTTCGCACTATAAGCCTACGGGGAAACTTGTTTACTTTAACCGATCAGAACTACAAGCGTGGCTACTCCAAAATAGGGTAAGCACTACCGATGAGATAGAGGCGAAGGCGCAAGCTTTCTGCCTGAAAAAGAGGGATGCCAACCCATTAAGGAGGTAGGCTATGGCAGAGCAAGTAAACAATCGAGAGGTTGCCATTCTTTGGCAAGCCTCCCGCCTCACCCTCACGGGTGAGTACGTGGTTGCTCCCGAAATTCTTCGGGTACACGGTTCAGCCATTGGAACGCTGGGTAACTTCAGCGCTTCCATCGGAAAGGCCAAAAGCAAGAAAACCTTCAACGTGTCGGCTATTGTCGCCGCCGCGCTAAAGAATGGAACCGTTTTGCAGTATGTTGCAGAACTGCCCGAGAACAAGCAGAAGATTCTGTACGTGGACACCGAGCAAAGCCCCTACCACTGCCAAAAGGTAATGAAGCGTATTGTTCGCTTAGCAGGACTTCCCCTGAACGAAGAACCCCAAAACTTAGAGTTTCTCACGCTGCGTAGGCATACCCCCGATATTAGGATAGCTGTGGTGGAGGAAGCCATTTACCATACGGAAAACTTGGGGTTGGTCATTATTGACGGCATCCGGGACATGGTGTACGACATCAACAGCCCGAGCGAATCCACCAACATTATCTCTAAGCTGATGCAGTGGACAGACGAACGACAAATTCACATCCATACAGTCCTGCACCAGAATAAGGCGGACGAAAACGCAAGAGGGCACATTGGCACGGAGCTAAATAATAAGGCCGAAACCGTTTTGGAAGTGGCTAAGGATAAGTTCGACAGCAACATCAGCACTGTACAGGCCATACACATTCGCGCGGTGGAGTTTCAACCGTTTGCCTTTCGCATTAACGAAGATGCCCTGCCGGAGTTGGTCGATGAGTACAACTTCGATAAAACCAGGAAGGATTCCCAACCCTTTGACTACTCTGAGCTACAAGGTGAGCAGCACAGGCAGGCGTTGGAGGCGGTGTTTTCCGAATCAGAGCAGTACGGTTATAGCGACCTGATAAAAGCCCTCAAGCGAGGGTATGAAACGATAGGCTGTAGCTACGGCGAAAATAAACTTGTTAAGCTGAAATCTTTTTTAGAAAACAAGCGAATGGTAGTGAAGGACGGCAAGAAGTATCGGTTCAACACCGAGTACCACTACTAACTCGCTTTACTATGCTTTGGGTGCATAGATAGTAGGGTAAAGTAAAGTTCTCTGAGGGAGGTGAGGAAATCGCTTTACTTTACCCTGTATCCTATATACAAGCAGTAAAGTAAAGTGCTTTCTTCAACCTATCCCGTGAAAGAAAAAATAAGAGTAATAATTGTAATAAAAGTAACACAATGGACGCAAAAATAATCAACCAATTTCCCATAAAGGATTATCTCGCCAAATTAGAGATTTTCCCCATGAAAGACAGCGGCTACTACGGAATGTACCACTCTCCCTTTAGGGAAGACCATGACGCCAGTCTGAAGGTGGACTACAACAAAAACCTGTGGATAGATTATGGCGTGGGGGAAGGTGGAACACTTATCGACCTCGTTATGCGCATGGAAAAGTGCTCTAATGGTAAAGCAATGCAGCTGCTGGAGCAAAAGATTTCCAAGACAGACTCTTTTTCTTTTCACAAGGAAAAAGAAGCAGAACAGACCATGCCGAGGAGGCAGACTATTACCATCCATAAAATCGGGGTGCTTAATAATCCAAGTTTGCTAAGTTACCTGCGAGAGCGATGTGTAAATGTAAATATTGCCCGGTTGCATTGTACGGAAATCCACTATAGCGCAAACGGAAAACAATACTTTGCCATTGGGTTCAAGAACGATGCCGGAGGCTACGAGTTGCGAAATAAGTATTTCAAAGGGTGTATCTCCAAAGACATCACCACCGTAAAGGTGGATAGCAGCGATACTTGCCTGCTGTTTGAGGGCTTTATGGACTACCTGTCGCTCTTAACGCTGAAGAGTTGGGCACAGCCTAAATCCAACGTAGTTGTTTTAAACTCGCTGAATAACCTGCAAAAAGTAAAGCAATCGCTAACTGCCTACAAAAGCGTTATCGCTTTGCTAGATAACGATAGCGCAGGAAAGCGAGCCATTCAGGAACTACAATCGGTTTGCACAAACATAAACGACCAATCGGGATTGTATGCTAACCACAAAGACCTTAACGACTACCTGCATAGCAAAAAACAAGTTCAAGAAGTCGTAGAGGAAGTAGAAGAAGTGCTGGAGAGGAAGAAAAGCAGAGGGCTAAGAATGTAAGCTGCGCCAACGGACTTTTTCGCAGGAAAAAGCCTTAGCTTATTAGGGCATTTTCTTAACTCTTCGTTCCTCTGCGCTAAAAATGCCCCAATAAGCAAAGGGGAAAACCCCTTTTGAAACCCCGAACAACGCCACGCCACCCACCTAAACTTTAATCAACCATGGGATACGCCGTATTTCACCTAGACAAAGCCTCAGGCAGCGATGCCGCAATGACCGCTCACATTGAGCGAACTATTGACCCGAAAAATGCGGATAAAAACCGAACACACCTAAATCGGGAGTTGATAGTGTTTCCCGAAGAGGTAAGCAACCGAACTGAAGCCATTCAGCACCGAATAGAGAACGCAGGCATTACCCGCAAAGTCGGCAAGAACCAAGTGCGTGCCATTCGTGTAATACTGAGTGGAACGCACGAGGATATGAAGCAGATCGAAGCCGAAAACCAATTGGGCAAATGGTGTGATGATAATTTGGATTGGCTTAAAAATACCTTTGGTGCAGAAAACCTTGTGTCCGCAGTGCTGCACTTGGATGAGCAAACGCCCCATATTCATGCCACCGTTGTACCTGTAGTGACAGGTGAAAGGCGCAAAGCCAAAAAGGAGCACCCCGAAGTTGATGCCAAAAAGAAGTATAAGAAGAAGCCTGCTGATGCTGCCCGACTTTGCGCCGATGATGTAATGGCGCGAGATAAGCTTAAGGAGTATCAGAACACCTACGCCGAAGCAATGCAAAAATACGGCTTACAACGTGGCATTGAAGGCTCTGAGGCTAGACATGTTTCCACGCAGCAGTACTACCGGGATTTACATTTGCAAAATGAAACCCTAAAAGAAAATATTGAAACTTTGCAGGAGCAAAAAACGGAAGCTAATCAAGAACTGTCCCGCATTAAAAGCGGGATAAAAACCGAGAAGTTGAAAAGTTCGGCAGTGGATGTGGCAACCTCCGCCATTGAGGGTATCGGCACGGTGCTTGGTAGTTCAAAAGTCAAAAAACTGCAACAGGAGGTCGAGGGGCTGAAATCCGAAAATGGCCAACTTCAAACGAAAATTGAACGCTTGGAGCAGCAAGCCCAAAGTCAAGAAAAGGAATACGTAAAAATTGCCGATACGCTTCGGAAGGAGTTGACTAAGATATACACTTTATTCCCTAAAGTAAAGGAGTTAATCCGAATTGAGAAATCATTGCGGGTAATGCGATTTACGGAAGAGTTGATAAAGGATATCTTGAAGATGAAGCCTGTTGGTTTTAAGGGAAAGTTATACTCTGCCGAGTACGAACGGCATTTTGCAACGGAGCACTCCGTTGCTGAAATCAAGCCCGTGCCCGATGAGCCAAATAAACTCCGACTGACGATTGATGGAGTAAGCGATGTTAGCTGGTTTAGACAGAAATATAGGGGATTTCAGGAAATCTTCGGGGTTAAATTAGAGCAAAAGCAAGAAGTGAATAGAAATAAGGGATTGAAAATGTAGTTAGTGCGTTGGTTTCGGGAAAATAATACTGCTAATCTAGATAAAAGCCGTATACTTGTCCCAAGTTTAAATGTGTGATAAATGTTGAATAGTTTATTTTTCTTATTACATTTGTATTATGAGTACAGAAAGGATAACAAAAATAAACTCTTTGCTGCAAAAGCAACCGCCGGGGACGCTGTTTTTTTCAGAGTGGCTGCACAATAACGGTATATCCTACGAGCTGCAACGGCGTTACCGTGAGACGCAATGGCTCACTTCGATAGGTACAGGCGTGATGGTGCGTACGGGCGATGAACCAACAATATATGGTGCGCTATCGTGCCTAAATAAGCAGCAGGATAAGCATTTCCATATAGGTGCAATGGCAGCCATTGAATTGCGGGGATACGCGCACTATTTGCCCATGGGGAAACCAACTGTAGTGGTATTTGCTTCCAGAGGTGAAGTTCTCCCTAAATGGTTGTTGAGTCGTGATTGGGACGTAATACTACGCTTTTTTACAACCCGGAATTTTAGTGAAGGCCTAGGTGTAGAGGAAGAGCTACAAAAGGGTTTTGTATTGCAAATCTCGTCGCTTGAAAGGGCGTTTATGGAGTGCCTACACCTTGCTCCCCAATACTATAATCTTACGGATTTGTACTACGTAATGGAATCACTTAACGGGCTTCGTCCGAAGGTGGTACAGCGGCTGCTGGAGGATTGTAAATCTGTAAAAGTGAAAAGGCTATTTTTGTACATGGCAGAAAGGGCAAAACACGCATGGTTTAAATACTTGAAGTTGGAGCATGTAGATTTAGGAAGTGGAAAGAGAGCGATAGTTAAAAATGGGGTGTATGACGCAAAATATCAAATAACGCTACCCAAAGATTTAGTAGACTATGAATAATGCAGAATATAAGGAACGCGTAAGGTTGCTACTTCAGTTAATCCCCATCGTATCCAAAATTGACGATTTTGCCATTCACGGTGGCACGGCCATAAACCTATTTGTACTTGACCTGCCACGCTACTCCGTTGATATTGACCTTACGTTTATTCCGGTAAAATCGAGAGAGGAGACTTATTCGGATATAAGGGCTCACTTAACAAGGCTGAAAAAAGAGATAAAACACTTATTCCCGAAACTTGTCATTGAGGAAAAGCCGAATAAGATAAACTGTTCTTTGGGTGGTATTTTGGTGAAAATAGAAGTAAATGGAACAAAAAGAGGCTTGATTGATGTACCTGTAGTCATGCCCCTGTGTAGCTTGGCGCAAGCAGAGTTTACTACTTTTTGTGAGGCAAAAATAGTCCCGATTTCACAGCTATATGGTGGAAAAATTACGGCAGCGCTTGACCGGCAGCACCCTCGTGATCTGTTTGACGTGAAGTTGATGTTTGACTTTGTGACCGATTTTGCTCAAGTAAAGAAGGGCTTTTTATACTGCCTCTTGGGTGGCGATCGTCCCATTGTGGAATCGCTTTTACCAAACAGGGTTGACCATAGCGAAACGCTTGTGAAGCAATTCTTGGGAATGACTACCATGCCATTTTCGTACAGCGACTACGAGGAAACTCGCGAGAAGTTGATTGGCTTTATCAACGCTGGTTTAACGCTACGAGATAAGGAATTTTTGGTTGCTTTTGAAGCCGGAAGGGACTTGTCGCAATTTGCAGAATATCAAGAATACTTGCTATTCCCGTCTGTGCAGTGGAAACTGCAAAATGTCAATAAGTTGAAAGAACTTAATCCGGATAAGCATAAAGAGGGTGTAAGTAAGTTAGAAGATTGTTTTAATCGTTCATATAGCAAGTGATAAATAATATTCATATTGATGGTGTGCAGGATTTGTACTTTTGTGGAGATATCCACGGAGAGTTCGAACCTATTGTGGCTAGGCTGAATAACCTATCTAATACAGCGCTGATTGTTTGCGGTGATATTGGCATGGGCTTTAACGCTCTTGAATACTACTATTTGATGTTTAAAAAGTTGGACTTAAAACTTGCAAAGAAGAATAACCACCTGCTGATGTTTCGTGGCAACCATGACGACCCTGCCTACTTTGATGGCTCGTTTAAAAAGTATAAGTATTTACATTTAGTGCCGGATTATACAGTAGTAACGGTATTGCAACAAAACATTCTGTGTATTGGTGGAGCCACCTCCATTGACCGTTCATATCGTATTAATACGGAGTATAGCACAGGCAGAAAATCCTACTGGGGCGATGCGGAGTTGCCCTGCTATGACGAGGGTAAGTTGTCAGAGATAAACAAGGAGTATGCTGATGCTATTACTATTGTGGCCACGCACACTTGTCCTTCCTTTGCCTATCCTACCTCTAAACAAAATGTACAGGCTTGGATGAGGCGGGATGATACCCTAAGCCAAACGCTTGATGAGGAAAGAGCCACTATGGATAGAATCTTCGAGGCGTTGCAACAAAAGCAGAAAAATTTGAAGCGTTGGTACTACGGTCATTACCATGAACCCAATGTCGAGCAACACCATGGGATGGATTTTATTTTGTGTAATTGTGGGGAGTTGAATAAGGTGAGTTTATAGGTGTTCTCATAGATTATTTGGTGGCTGTGTGAGTTAAACCACCGTGGGGTTAACGGTGCTGATGCTAGAGATGTTTGCAAAATAGTTGTAGATGGGGAAGGAGCTAAAAGAGATTGAATACTATTTTTGAAATAATTACTAACTTTATAAGTTGATTAATAGTGCCATTGCTATACCGAATCAAAATGCGCTATTAAGTTAACTTTGTGCCTCAAATTTGTACGGCAAGTAAAACTAAAGAGACTTTTAAAAGATAAAAATCTGACTAAAAACAGAGTTTATTTATAGAAAAGTTTAAGGTGTGGGCGGCCTCTAAATGTAAATACGTTATGAACATGGGCGTAAACAGAGTGTTTAAACGTCTAGTCTTTAACATTCCGTCCATTATTTTGCTATTTTCTCACTTTTTGTTCCACTCTGTCTCTCATGTAAACTTACTTATTCGCTTTGCCAACAAGAAAAAACAGTCACGCTTGGTTTGAAAGATAAATTCGGCCACCATCAACTTAGGCAGTGACGAACGGGCTATTGTAAAAAAAAGGGAGCGTATGATAGCAAATGCCAAACAAGCATTCCCGAAGATTTGAAAAATTATGAATAAGGCCTATAAAAGCAAAACCGGCCACTACTCCGCAAATGGAGAAGAAAACGAAATAACCGTTAGACTCGCTAGTTCTAACGATGCTGAACAATTTAGCATTTGGCTCGGGCTAAAAGAGGAGTACGAGCTTAATAAATTTTCTACGGATTGCGGGGAGGGAAAGATGTATATCGCTTTCTACAAAAAAAAGCCATTAGGTTATATTCGCTTTGAAAAAAGTTCAGACCTACAAGCTGAAATCGTTGTTCGTGTTGATGATAAATTACAAGGTCAACGTCTATCTGCGCCTATGCTACAAGCAGCAATTAAAGCGTACTGCCAAGCAAATGAAAAAATTAGCCGTTTAACAGCTGTGATTAGTAATGATAAATCTGAATCTATTAGGATGGTTAAATCCATAGGTTTTGTTGACTTCATATGTAATCCACCTGTAACAGGTAATCAAAATTCTTATGCATTAGAAATAAAGTAAGCATCCCGAAATACACAATTACAGTATTGCAACAAAACATTCTGTGTATTGGTGGAGCCACCTCTATTGACCGTTCATACCGATTAATACTGAGTATAGCACCAGAAGAAAATCCTACTGGGGTGATGCAGAATTGCCTTACTATGACGAAGGTAAATTGTCAGAGATAAACAAAGAGTATGCCGATGCCATTACTATTGTGGCTACGCACACTTGTCCTTCCTTTGCCTATCCCACCTCTAAACAAAATGTGCAAGCATGGTTGAAGCGGGATGATACCCTAAGCCAAACGCTTGATGAGGAAAGATCCATTATGGATAGAATCTTCGAGGCGCTGCAACAAAAGCAGAAGAATTTGAAGCAGTGGTACTATGGTCACTACCATGAACCCAATGTTGAGCAGCACCATGGTGTGGATTTTGTGCTGTGCAACTGTGGAGAGTTGAATAAGGCGTAAATGTTAGGATTTAATAAAACATTTAATTAGTGTCTGATAATCAGTGGTCTGATCTAAGAGACCCTCTTTGCGCTCAGATTTTGTATGTTTGTGGTAATGTGTTATTCCGGTCTGAATGTGCGCTTTTATAGGAATTATTGCTATTATATATTTGATACAACTCTTTCAAATTCTCAACACCCATCATCGGATTTGTGCGATGAATCATTGAGTGACAGTTAGAACACAAAGGACGAAGATGCTCGATAGGGTCAACAATATATTCTTCTTTAATTTCCGATAGTGGAATAACGTGATGAACTTCGATAAAATTCTTGCCAATCTTTCCATAAGTAGTCTCAAAATCAAAATCACAAATTACACATTTGCAACCATAATGATCTATGCATTTTTGACGAGCAGTTTTGTTGCGTTCGTATTTACTTCCATGACAATCAAGAATACCACCTTCTTTGAGAATTTCCTCAGATGAATCTGATTCTTTTTCTTTCAATTTCAGAAATTCAATGTAATATTCGAGTCCTTGTGTCTTTTTTCCACCGTCTTTATTCGAATATACATACTGTGAAGAAGGATACATTCTTTGAAGAAGATGCTCGAGTTCACTTATACCAGTAATTTCAAAAATAGAATACAACTTCTTCCCATCATGCTTTTCGACAAATCGTTTTATTCCTTGTTCAAATGATTTGAAAAATTTTTCTGCGGGCATTTGCCATGAAGGAATTCTTTCGTTGAGATAACGAAGAAACCCTTCATGGTATTTGTGCACTTCTTTAGTTTTCTTAGCCATAGTTTAACTGATTACAAATCTTTCAATTCTACATCATACATAATTTCTGTTGTTCGATAAAGAGGAATGTCGTCAGCTGTAGAAGTACTCTCCATTTCGTAACGGACGGTGGCGTTTCGTCCATCAAGAAACCATTCATTGATGATACCGCCATTGGGATAGAGGATTAGAGCCTTGCTAGCACATTCAAACCGTAGTTCACGCCAATGAGGTAGCGATCGGCTTGGTTTTGTATTAATACCTACTAACTTGCCATTTAATTCAATATTATCTAACCAATCTGTTGTGAGATTGCGAAGGTTCTCGTTTCGATCAACATCATTTTCAATGTTGCTTGAAATGCTATTACATTTTTTATTATCCCAATATTCTTCATTTATAAATTGTAGCTTAAATGGCAAACCAATTCTTTGCATAAAATGCTCGATAAACTGAAGTGTTGTAATCATTCCGAGTACAGATTTAAGATGCTCGTCCTGATAAACCACTCTTAATATTTCATTGGAATTTTGTTTGCAATGGTCAATAAACTGTTTAAACAATTCAAAAACTTCGGCTTCGATAATAGCACCAAGTTTACGACTTGTTGTTTTCATGAGCCTGTCTGTTCCAAGAGTAAATTTTTTACTACCTACGGGTACATAATTTACATCTACGGAAGCCATCTCAGGAATATTCGTACCTTCAACCGGAATACTAAATACATTCCCTCTTGCCCAATTGAAATTTAAACCGGCCGTAGCCGCTTGATCTGTGAAATATAGTCGATCTTTTACCCTTGCAATTGGCGTAAGACCATTATTTAGAAAGTTCTTGGCAGAAACAATAGTACTCCAATCTGAAATTTGTTTCATCATGGAATAAATTGGCAATGAAATGTTTTGACAATCCAATACACATACTTGGATATTATTAATGCTTAATTTGCGAATTTCTTGAATGCGTTGTTGCCACCCCATGGTGGCTCTATCATCCGGAAGCTGATAGATCCATTTGTTCCATTCGGCATTAACAAACAATGTTTTATCATCATTGGTATTCGCCAATTTAAAATCATCAAAAATATTCTCAACAACAGCTACTTTAGCGTTCGGATAAGAATTTTTAATATTTCCCGGTACCTCTTCAAAAGATGCTATAGCTGCATCTAACCAGTTTTTTGCTCCATCAATGTCCAATTTTTCCAAATAACGAAGAGTGAACTTATCAAGAAGAGCATCTTTTGAAGTTACTTTATGCAATTCATTTTTCGATCTATTCAGCACCTCTTGCATGGTAAGACGGTTTGCGAGTTGATTCGCATAACCAGAACCACCGGGATTGCTATCAAATATACAGAGATGACCATTAGGCATAATGGCAAAATCTACATCCTTTCTATCTTTCCCGATATACTCCACAAAGTTTTTGGTAATAAGTATTCCTATAGTAATAAGCAGCTGGTTTGTCTGCTCATCTTGTCTTTCTAGCCAGTGCCCGGTTTTACTCTTTCGTATTTTTATTTCACAATAATCAGTTTGAATTAGCCCTCCTAAAATAACATTTCGTTTAATCTTTTTATCAAAGTTACAAGCTATTCGCGAACCATTATTGTTTCTACGATTGATTTTATAATGAAAATTTTTAATCTCACCTTTAGAATTCTCTCCTGGTTGATTTTGCATTTCTGCAGGCATGTCGTATCTCATTGCCCGGAATGTCTCCACAACCGTTTTCCCGCAATCGGGGCAGAAGGCATATCCATAACCAATACCTTCATTATAATACAAAATTTTAGCTTCGCCGCAGTCACGGTTGTTTCTCATGGTTATGAGGCTTGCCGAATCATTCATATCCGACCACTCGCCAGTACCGACAAGCTGTGCACTTACTTGGGTGTAAGGATTTTTGTCAACAACGCGAGTGTAATCTTCGTTGATATCCGGAATAAAAGAAACCGGTTCAATCAACTCCAATTCTGTTTTGTCGTTAACAGGCCATTTTACAAGTGATTCTTTCCTGAGTCTTTCAGCGAAATCAATAACGGTGTTGTTGCCATCTGAATAAATTTTCTTAAAAGTGGTGGTCTGTTTATACATTCCGGTATATAAAATACCACGAACTATACTGGTTCTATTTTCAAGCACGATAGTGTTTCCAGGTGCATACTGAGATAGTGCCTCTTGCAAAGCATAGGATGGATTATTGCTTTTACGAAAACTGAAATTATCAGTACTCTCGTTCCTTAGATTTTTATTAAATTCGACAACCGATACCGGCATATTGGCATTCGGGGTAAAACGATTAGTAGCAAAATAGCTGATGAGATTTTTGCTGAGACATTCGGAATACTTATGACGAAGATAATAGCCATATCCTGAGTTTACAGCATTGCCTGTTACTTTTTCATGGTCTTCTCTCTTCGTCGAGTTTTGAAGTCGTTCTCTTTCTCCTCTGTATGCTTCCCCTATACCAGATATTACGGCAGATAATTCTTCGTAACACCTATCAACCTCCTCCTTACATCTTGATACCGACTCATAAACCTCTTCATTATAACAAGTGTTATGTAAAAGAATCTTTAAGCGGTTTTCAGGGTTTGTGTCTTTGTCATTTAGAAAGTTCTTAAATAAGACATATTTTGTATTATCCTTATTTCCTAATAAACTATCAGGATAAACCTCAGGGGTTTCAGAATCCTCCATATTTCGGATAGTAAATTTTCCCGATTTCTCATTTTTATCAAAGGCGTATGGTGTAAAGAATTCTATAACTTCTTGATCCAAATTATTATCATTGCCTCGCGAGTTGTCTAAGAATATTCCGGATAGGCGGAATAGGAAGGCGTTGACATGGCGCTGTATTACTTGCGGGCTGTTTAAATCAACAAATGGCACAGCCATTGGGCGGTTGATGAGTTGCTCCATTGGCGATTCCAATGTGCGCAAGCCAACGGCATCCGACCCACAAAGCGTAATGCAAACACTTCGTGTGTCATCATTACGACCACTACGACCAGCTCGCTGCTTATAATTAGATGGGTGAGGCGGTATAGAGGTCATCATTACAAGTTCAAGGTTTCCTAAGTCAACCCCCATTTCCATGGTAGTAGAGCAGGCAAGTATATTGATTTCTTGATTTTTGAACTTGTCTTGACTTTGCCGTGAAACCAATTTATCTACCTGTGCTGTATGCTCAGCTTGTATAAAGATTTTTGGATATTGATATATAGTATTCAAACGGTTTGTAAAACAGCCATCTTCTCCCCATATCTTATTATCCCAAAGCAGAGCTCGTTCTTTTTTTGCCCATTCTTGAATATCGGTAATAGAAGCGGACAACTCACCATTCCGACCGTTGAGATACGGATAAGCGCTCCATGGCGTTATGTCCGTTTTTGGCTTTATTGGTTCATCATCAACTAAATAGGAACTATAACCCATAAACAGTGTTTCAACAGGGCGAAGTGTTTCATAGTTTTCGCCTCTTGCCCGAGTATCGCATAAACAAGCTTGATCGTAACATTTGAATGCAATATCAACAACATTTAAACGGTATTGTAATGCATTATTCTCATCGCGGTCACGGTCAAAACCCCAACTTGAATTTTTATATCTTTCACTAAGTTGTAACAATCTTGTGTTTTCTGTAAGATTTTGCCACATAGCTTCAAGAACGGCATTAATATCTTCACGATTATTCTTTGCAATTTCCTGTAGATTCTCATTTTTGTCATCGATTAATTTAGCAAGAAACTTAACAAATCTTGAATATTCTCCATCTTTCTGTTCTTCCTCATTTGGTTTATGCACAGGCCTACGCCTTGGTTTGGTTGTTCCAAATCGTTGACAGTCATTAATATCAAGAGTTGACTCATTGCCAATCTTTAAATAAACAGACTCATTTGAGCGGACAACATTATCAAGAAAAATCTTCAGAAAGTTTTTCCATTCAATTAAGTCAATTTGCTTTTTGCCTGCTAAGAATTTGGCATTAAAATCTGAAACTGCTTGTGGAAGTTTTGTAATATTTTCCAACTTCGGATAGTAAGTAGTAAATAATCCCATCGTTTCGGGTGCTGCTGCACTGCGTGGCCGCTTGCTTAGCTGCTCTATCATAACCGACTGAACATACTTGTCCTTTACTGCGCTGTCAATGCTATCTGCATCTTCGTTTATTTCGTTGCTACTTTCACTTTTATCGATAAATTGATAACACAATTGCTCGCATTCCGAAGTGGATTTTAAAAAGTTGAATATTTCCATCCATGTCATGTGATATTTCTGGAATTCATTTTTAATTTGTGCTATTTTCGATGCGACATTGGGTATTTCTTCCGTTTTTCCCTGACTCGCAAGTTGCGTAATCTCAGCCGTCAGTTGTGCAATTTGTTTTTCTGCTTCTTCCAGATTGTTAGCTGTCGCTATTCTTTTCTTTGATAACTCATGAAATAATCTACTGTATATCCACAAGCGTTCTTCTTCTATGTTTTGTTGCATGGTGGAACGCGCTGCTGCTTGGCGACTGTCCACAAAACTAATATATTGCTGTCCATCATGTGGTTTTTCATTGTGGTCTTTTTCTGCAGTACGAAGGTGTGGCAAAATACTTGGCGCAAGTATTCTTGAAATGAAAGCGGCAGGTAGTCGGAATGATGCTGCGTTTTTATTTAATTCACTATCATTAGCTGCTTCATCTGCCTTGTCGTCGTTTTTCTTTTGCGTTGTCATTTTGTGACAGCAATGAGGACAGTTTTCTTTAACATTCGCAACAATTCTCCATTTTTTATCGAGAATAACTGTTGAATCTTCAATACATTTATCTTCTTCTATTCTAAAAAATATATTTCCGTCCTTACCTTGTGCGGATTCTTGTTGAGTTAGACCAAATATCATCTTCTTAGAGGCATTTGATTGATTATCAGACGAGTCAAAATCAAATATATCGTTGCTTGATTTCGATAAAGCGCGATATTTGGAGGTGCCTACATTTTCTCCTACTGCGAAATATTCTCCACAATGTTCACAACGCATTAACTCAAGGTACGGCGCGTTATTATCATTGCTTATTGGCATTGTACTCTTTATCTTGAATACTCCATTGGTTGAATCGTTCAATTGTACTCTTAGACCATTATTGGGTACACGATAAAAGAAGTGAACTTTGGCTTTTAATGGTGCATCCTTGCATTCACACATGGCATCCAAACGAGCTAATTTCTCTTCAATACTTTCGCTCGTATTTGGGAATAACTTATCTAATGGGATATAATCATTATCTGAAAGCAATTTTCGACAACGCTCTTTGTCTGCACCAGTTCCAGTTGAAGTTAGGATTCTATTGCCAGATATTGAAATAACTTGTTTGAATGGTACGCCCGTGATATCAGAGATAAATTCACGCAATTTTATGTCGTTTGCAGTTTTTTCTTCTTCTGTTGAAGCATTACCAATAGTTGCGGATGATGTTGCAAAACGAATGTCTTTTGCCTCTACTTCAAAAGCATCCAATACCCGGCGTATAAGCATAGCCAATTCGGCTGCCCCAGCACCACTAAAGGTGTGCGTTTCATCAATAACAATCCATTTTAATGAACCTTTTGTAAAAAGTCCCTGATCCTTTTTTCGCAATAGCATATACTCCAACATAGTGGGGTTGGTTAGCATGATATTCGGTGGGATTTTGTACATCCCATCCCGAGAGGGAATAATATTGGGATATTTTTCCCCTTCCTCTTTTATCCGCTCATGTTGCCTTTTTGCTGTACCAGTGGCATTCTCCCCCGGATCGCTACTCGGCAAATTTCCGTTATAAACAGCAAATTTCAAATCAGTTCCAGTCAATAATTTCTGCAATCTCTCTTTTTGATCTTCCATCAATGCATTAAGAGGATAAAGAAATATAGCTTCTATTTGATGTTGCTGGTGTTGCTGCATAAGGTCGTGCACAAGCGGCAGCATAAAGCATTCGGTTTTACCGGAACCGGTACCAGTAGTTACTACCATCGATTGTTTTTGCCCCTCTTTGTTAGAGAGTGCTTTCCATGCTTGGTACTGATGTTCATAAGGTGGATAATTATGGGGGGCGATACTTTTTTTCCATAAATCGCCAACCAACTTTTCTGCCTCATCTTGTTGTACACTTTTTACACTTTCGTATCTGTCCATGCATTGCACTAAGGGCATAACGCTTTCCGAAGCAAATAGTTCGTTGTCTATTAACTCGCGTATTTGTTCTGCATACGCTTGTTGGGTTACACTCCTTGAGTTACTGCACCACATGGTGGTAATCGTATCTCTTACAGCTTTCTTGTTGTCGTGGTATAATTCTACAAATTTCATATTTATTGATTTATTTTTTTCTCATTTATAAAATTAAAGACATTGTGGCATAATTGAGCATCCTCATGTATGCTCTTTAACACGGATATATTGTTTTCTGAATTGATACAGGGCAATAAAGCGATATCTCCCTGCTTATTTCGCAGACATTGCATAAAAATGTTGCTCGTGAAATCGCTTCGTCGAAATATCCATTGTACTGAATTTGGCAATGTCCAATAATGTTCAATAATCTTTTCGATATACGCTTTATTGATATCTGTTTTTACGAATGGGCCAGTTCGAAATAGTTGATTGACCTTGCTTCGGCTGTCTTTATCTTCTTTTTTGAATTTTTTTCTCCATTCTGAATGAGGCAATAGCATCCAGTCGAAAATAAACTCGTTAGCAAATCGGTGTAGATATTGATAATCAGTTAATTCCAAATGATTCTTGCATTGAAAGTAGTTTGCAAGGAAGTCGATCATGTCCGAAGATTTCTTTAGGTTAGCCTTTAAAGGATAGAATTGACTGAAATACACCTTATGCTCGCATGCAATTTCTAAACAGGCAATCAAAGTTTTCATATCTGCATATCTACCTGTTCGCTCGACTTGATCATCCGGATATATAGGTTTTAGATAATGACGTGGAACCACATCTTTTAAACTTTGAAAAATAATACCACCCTTTGCCAAATTATCTGTTGGGATAACAAATTCTTCTGTGCTGGAATCATATTTAGTTTCCAAAAGAATAGGCTCTCTGTCAGAAGACATATTCCAATAATAAAATTTGTATTGGTCTATCCCCGTTTTACCAAGATTTACATAGCCTTTTCCCTTGTTTTTAATGTCTCTGTTGGCATACAAGTAAAATTTTACATCAATTTTGTCATCGGTTATTGTTTCATTATGCAAATTATTCAATGCGCGATTAAAATTATGTTCAAACCAAAGTTCTTTCTCAGCTTTATCTCTTCGAACGCCATCTTTATCAATGGTTCTTATATCAAGTTTGTCGCAAAGAATATACGGAACTTCTACAATTTCATCGGCATTGTCATATATCTTGATTCTATTATTCTGCAAATATAGTTCCTTGCATTCTCGGGCTCTGTACACATCAATCACCGCATATTCCCCTTCGGAACCTATTCTCATAGGAATAGTATCTTCACTGTCTCTATAATCTATATCATTATACACATACCTTTTACTGTCATTTGGCAAAATGGGTATAAATTCATCATCTGCATTTGGTACCGATATTTCTATGTTAGAAATGATTTGCTTGTTTTTAAGGTCTCGTTTAATAAACTTTTCCGGCATATAAAAGCAGTTCAACTCTTTGATATGATTATTGTTACTAACACGCAACTTTACTTTGCCAACATGAGGCTGATTCTTCTCGGTAAAATCTTGGAAATTGAAATTACCCTGTTTGAATTTTATGCTAATATCTTTGTCTTTTGGTTTGTATGTAACTTCAGTTTTGCCCTCTTCGAAAGGATACAATACTACCCTTTTAATACCTGCATAGCCTAATAACAAATGCAATGACTCTTCGTACTTTTCGCCGTCTTCATTAACTGTGACATATTTAATTTCTTTGTTGGCATTATAAAGAATTGTATTTTCAATGTAATTGAATTCCACACCAAGACAACCTTTTTTAATACGGATAGATATATCTTCATTGGCGTCTATGTTAGTTAAAATGAGATTCTCATATAAATATGTCCAATTCCAAATATTATCACCAGCATTTTTGCAGTATACTTCAATTTTGGCATCCTTAATTGAATGTTTTATTGGGGAATATAGCAAGGCAGACTGTGCAGTGCTATCAGTAAGGGTGCTCCATTCGTATGGCCTCCCTGTAGAAAATAGATGGTAATATTCTTTTGAAGAGAAAGATGTAATTAAAACGCCTGATTCTCGACCAGTGTCTTCAATTTCATACATCATCACATCTATCTTGCCTAAAATATTCAACGGAATATCAATTGATAAATAGCAAGAATTACTCCATCCCACAAATGCCGTTCCGGGTCCACCTGCCTTGCTAAATCGTATAGTACTGCGAGATTTTGTTCCATCTTCCAATTGTAGCCCTAAAATAAAATTCTTTTTGGAATCCCAGTCCGCAATACTCCAATGTCTTAAACATTCGCATGAAATGTAGCACCGGTCTTTTTTGTGACCAATTTTGAGCCTAAATTCACAATCACACTCTTCATCTTCGGCAGAGGTATAAAAGAACCATTCGTCGGAAAAAAACTTATCGTAAAATTGTTTTTTCCCTTGTTCGAGAAGCTGCTTGATAGAAATAAATAATTCTGTTGACATATCTTCCTCTGCAATGGGGAAGTCGCTATTTACAATTTCTTTAATAAAATTTCGAAAACTGCCATTTTCCAAGGATTGTTTGTAAACACTATTATTGCCGTCGAACGATTTTGATATTTTATTAATGGTGGATTCATCAATGGTATCTTCTTGCTGAATACTCCATATTTCACGAAATAAATTATTAAAACGATTTCCGTCACAGATGTACTTGAGAGGAAAACCGCCAAACACATACATGGAAAATAACCATTCTTTTTGCCCTGAATTATACAAATAGTTCTCTGGCAAATTAGCATTTCCCCATACTCGTTGAGAATCTGTAGGTTCTAACCCAATTTGCACTAACCCATTGCCTCCTTCATGTCCATTGTACTCTCGTTTGTACCATTCCGCAAGAAATAGTGCGATATGGGAAGCATACGGCTTGATACGGTTGCGGTTTTCTTTGAAATTTAAACCTTGTAATTTACCCTTAATTTCGTCATAAGTAGATTGAGGTATTTTGTAGTTCCAAAAATATTCTCCTGTTTTTAATGTTAATGGTAGTTTATTCTTTACCCAAAATGTATCAAGAGTGTTTTCTTCTTCGCTCTTTTCTACATTATGTGTACTTATGGATTTTTTCTTTTCGGCATGTGACTTTGACTCTTTAAATGCAGAAAATTCGTCATTCGAAACTACGACCTCATATACTTTATTTCCATAAGAAATATTCAGCTCTTCAGTACCTTGTTTTTCAATTGCCTCATAAACTTTCTCATTATATTTTAAAGCAATGTAACCATCTGTTTCTACCTGTTGCACTAGAGAAATATCTTTAACCAATTTGATTCTATTATCCATTGATAGCATCTGAGCCCACTCTCCCTTTAGGTATGACACTAATGAAGGATATAAATATTCAAGTAGATTTTTGTTTTTTGTTTTCCGTAGAAATGTAGAGAGTTCCTTGTTGATATTATGTAAAGTTCCACCCTGCATTTTAATAATAGCCTCCTCTTCCGAAGGGGATATATTATCAATAAAAGGCAATATAATGGCAGCCATTTCTGCAAGCATATCATCTACATGCCATACAGGAACCTCACCCGATAAATATCGGTGTACAAGTATATATCTTATGTTTTTGATTAGGCTAGATTCTTTCACAATGTAAGTTTAGAGCTATTTGAACAAGTTATATTATTTTCAATTGTATCTTCAAATGAATTGACTCTCCAAATTTAACAAGAATTCACAGCCATCCCAAATGTCTGATTCCCATTTTTATGCTTTCAAGAGGTGGAAGAGGTAATTTAATTGCACTGCGGAGGAATGTAATAGAGGTGCAAGCAAAATGTATTGATTCAGGGGATTTATGAACTCACTTGTTCAAGTTTGTTTTTGTAATGATCAAATCAGTAATTTGAATGATGAAGAGTTACTGGAGGAAAATCAATTTGGAATCACTTAAAACAGCCTCACTCTTCAAAGCCCCATGATCTTATTATTGCCGATGTTTGTTTTAAGGGGGCTTGATGCTTGAGAATATGGAATGATAAAAATTGTAGAAACTTGTATAGAGGTAGGGTTTCCGAAAAACCTGAATTGGTTGAGCGAGATGGTGAATTTTGGTTGCGTTTTTAGGATAATCTTACAGAGGAGCAATTGGTAAAGTTGGGACTCAATTCAAGGTCACAAAGGCTGTACAATATGTGAAAGAGAAAGGCGAAATACACATCATGTGTTCAATGTGCTGAAAGAATAGTAAGGACGTAATTAACGAATTGACAATTAGATGGTTGATTAAAGTAAGAGGTAGAGCTAATCAGGTTGAATATGTGTTTGCTTAGAAATAGATATTGCCTAAGTTATTGCAGTGCTGTTAGTGTGGAGAATTTATTGGATTATAACGTCAAAATAATGTTCGCGAAGTGAAAGTCCTGGAGAATGTCGATTATATCGGATAAATGTCCGATATAAAGTTATCTTTACAATCGTTGGTTACATTTTCGGAATAACCAATGCCTCCAACTCCTCCTTAAGATACTCTTCCCACTCCATATCGTATAGCCTGTCGTACTCTTCTTCAGGCAGGCTATCGTCAATACACGGGTCAAAATGTATGGCAAGTTCTATCTCAAAATCATGCCGAGCCTTTTCTTGGTAAGGATTATAGGCATCAATAACTATTTTTGTTAGCACCGCCATTTTCCTTTCGTCACCCTCTTCATCTAATCCTTCGCACTCAAATTTGCCATATACAATATCAAAAAAGTCTAAAGCGGAGTGACCAATTCCCTTGGCATATCGCCACTCAGGATAGCTGTTGTCAAGAAGGTGGGCAATGTTGTAGTACACTTCATCGCTGCCACCTATTTTATCCATAAACTCCATTAAGTCTGGGTTGTCCATTCCAAATTGACCAATTGCCAAAAGCGTGCTATCTAACATAATGTTGTGTTTTTAGTTCGCTACAAACATAGCCAAGATTAGCGTTAAATTTTTCAATGTTGAAATCTTAGTTTTGAACAAGGGGAGAGGTTGGAATAATAGCATGTGCAGAATAAAAAACTCCTCAATGGTAGTTCTAATCCAACACAAAGTTTGGCCACCATCGAGGAGTTAAAGATTCCCAAACAGCAGTCCAATTCTGCTGACGTTGGAAAATGCCTTGAATTTATTCGAACCCAATGGCCCAATTACATTGCAGGCAGGAATAAATCAAGGGCTTAAAATGCCTTGGACTATTTCAGTTCAATCGACCAATTTGATTGGAAACGGAAATAAAGAACAAGGACTTGAAAAATTCCAAACAGCGGTCCAATTCCGCTGAGGTTGGAAAAACTTAACCCTATTAGAAAACTGCCACCGTTTGTTGCAGACGTTGCTAATGAGGCTAAGTGTAATACTGTTGCAAATGTAGTACGGAATTCTCGAAATCCAAAATACTTCCCGAATAAAAAAGTTTGTTTACCTCCGTGCTGTTCATTATACTTGGTAAAGAGGAGGAGTGATAAAATTCCTTTATTTGGTTAAAATTTGCACCCTATTTGCGCCCCGACAAAAGCGAAACGCCCGTAAATCAATAGATTAACAGGCGTTTCTTGTACCCGGAGCCGGGTTTGAGGTATGCAATATTGATAGATGCTTTAAAAGTTGATTACGCCTCAAAATTACGCATAAATACTTTAATATACAATGATTTATAAAATTAATTTTTGTTGCATGAAATTTTATCAAATTGCACAATGTTGAATTTATGTTGACAAAAATAAGAACTTTTGTCAACGGTTGTAGCTATATTTGCAGTAAACAATTTTGCACCTATGGCTTCAATTACGCTATCGCTTTCCTCAAAGAAGGATAAGCAAACCGGAAAGGTTGAAATACTCTTACGCTTTGTTGGTGGAAGAGGGCTCGTTTTTAGAGCGAAGAGCAACCTGTTTATTGCTCCTGAACGTTGGAATGAAAAGGAGGGTAGGGTGATTATCCCTCGCTTACAGACACCCGAGCAAAAGGAACTTAGCAAACTACAGAAAGACTTAGATACATTGTGTAATACCGTGGTAGAGCAGTTTACACATGAAAGCAAGGATGCTGTTAGTAAAGAGTGGTTAACAAGCCTTATTGACCGCTACCATTTCCCCGAAAAGTACCAACCCAAAACAACTGTACAGCCCTTTTTTGAGTTGTTTGATACATTCTTGGATAAGCAAAAACTCTCCGAGGTGCGCAAAAATAACTATCGTGTAGTGAAGCGAATGTTGCAGCGCTACGAGTTGTTTATGAAGGCTACTAGTAATTCAAAGTATTCTATAACGCTCGACAATGTAACAACCGAGACACTCTTAGACTTCGAGCAGTTTTTGAAGGAAGAGCACAACTTATGCAAGAAGGATTTGTATAAACATATTTACGATGAAGTTCCGGAAACGCGTACTCCTGCGCCTAGGTCAAAGAATACGATTAACGATATTTTATCGAAGGTGAGAACCTTTTTTCATTGGGCGGAAAAAATGGGTAAAACAAATAATGCTCCCTTTAAGACTTATTCGATTGAAGAGAATGTTTACGGAACACCCTGTTACTTTTCAGTTGAGGAATTGCAAACGCTTTATAAAGCGGATTTTTCACATAGACCTCAGCTAGCTATACAGCGAGATATATTTGTTTTTCAATGTACGATTGGATGCCGTGTGCAAGACTTATATAATTTCACAAAGGATAATATAATTAATGGGGGAGTTGAGTATATTGCACGAAAAACGAAAGAGGGGCGACCTGTAACGGTACGTGTTCCCCTTATCGCTATGGCGAAGGAAATACTTGCTAAATATGCGGATTGTGGGAGTGAAGGGTTGTTGCCCTATATTTCACAACAGAAGTATAATATTGCTATAAAGGAAGCCTTTAAATTGGCGGGGCTAACTCGTCCGGTGGTGGTACTAAACCCACTAACCCGAGAGGGAGTTGTGAAACCGCTAAATGAGGTTGTTAGTTCTCACATGGCAAGAAGGTATTTTGTGGGTAATATTTATAAAAAAGTTAAAGACCCCAATTTGGTTAGTAAAGTAAGTGGGCATAAGGAGGGAAGCAAAGCTTTTGCTCGATATAGAGATATTGATGAAGATATGAAGGTTGACTTAGTAAAAATATTGGAGGGATAGAAAAATGACAATAGAGGAAAATATTAAGGAGGTAAAGAAGTATCTTCTAAACCCCGAGAGCATGGTAGATGACAAGTATAGCCTATTTAGAGGGCTGGGAGAGATTTTATATGTGAGAATAAAGGATGAGAGCAAAGCAAACCTTGACCCCGAAATTCATAATTTATTCTATGCAATTTTTTCTCTCTACTTAGAACCCTATAAAGGTTGGCGTGTGTTTTTTGAAAGCGAAAGTCGGAAGTTTATATGGAAAGCGGAGATTAATAGAAATGGGCGTTACGTTAAAGCGGAGGATGAACAATACGAAAAGGAAAATATACATTATGATGAAAACTTGAATATTTCAAAAGAGGATATTTGGAAATCCAAATGGAAGACTATACGCCCCACCTCAAGTGGTGTTTATTGTACTGTCGATGAGCAAATAGTGAATAACGGTTTTGGTGAAAAAGGGGGGGATATTGAGCAGCTGTGGTGGAGTTTTAACTCCCAAAGTCGGTTAAAAAGGGATAACATAACAGGTAATCTAGAATTGAAAGGGAAAACAGAGTTGGAGCGTATTCTCAATAGTTACATTTCGTTGGGGTTGCCTCTTCACCAACTTACCTATGATGAATACGTGAATCAGGAACACCGAAGAGCATCCTCTACTTTACAGGGGGTGAACATGACATTGCCAATGCCCTTTGGTAATGCTAAGAAGCTTTTTGCAGAATTGGTTAGGGCAAAGTATATCAGAGGCAATGATGAGGATTTTATTGATTTTTTAACCTCAGATACTCCCAAAAATAAGTTGGAGTGGATAGCGCGTGCGCCAAAAGGCAATGGCATAGCTAATGGGGCACTCGTGAACTTGTTAGAATTGTTGGGATGTGATTTTACGGATAGGATAAGAATAATAGAATGGGTGGAACAGTATTTTGGCCTTAGACTATCAAGCGGAGTATTTAACCAATCGCATAGTACACATTACTCGCAGCTTAAAGCAATAGTAGAAAAATATAAATAATATACTGCGATTTTGGCATTAGAACGAGCCGTACGGACAAACCGTGCGGCTCGTTTGCTATTATATCAAAATTATCTCGTTGATTATCAGTTGATTTAATAATACTAATAATACTTTATACTCTGACAGTCAACGTGTTGTATGTTTGCGCCATGAAACTAGTTGCAACTTTTTCTAATTACATTTTTTATTTATTAATTTTTTGACGAAAGATGAGAAAAAGCATCTATCAAGACTTAATTGACAACGGTACAAATGTTACCGTTTCAATGAGCGCTGCGGAGTTAAAGAACTTTGTTTGTTATGTAATATCCGATACCAAAAAGCAGTTGGAGGAAGAGGTGATTGCAGATAAGGCAGAGCGATTGTTATCCGTACAGCAAGTGAGCGAAATGCTAAGCGTGGATAAAAGCACCTTATGGAGGTGGGACAAATCCAGCTATTTAAAGCCTATACGTATTGGTGGAAAAGTCCGATACCGTTATAGCGAAATTAAAGAACTTTTAAAACCGGAGGTGCAGTATGCAAGAGATTAAAGAGGATGCTCTCGAATTGGAGAGCGTGGAAAGTCCGAGTGAGGAGGTTGTGGTGCAGGAGGGGGAGGAGGTGCCTCCCAAGCGTAAGCGTGGGCGACCTAGAACAATACCCTTAGTTTCACAGCCCAAAGTTGAAGTTGAGCGTATAGATTTAAATACGTATGACCCAAATGTTATATGCCCATTTCCTGTTTGGGGTTTGCCAAAAGCGGCAAGGGAGTTGTGCGTACAGGGAGCAAAGGTGTATAGCGTGCCTGTAGATGTATTTGCTGCCTCTGTGATTGGCGCAATAGGGGCGGCTTTACGAAAGAAGGCGTTGTGGAAAAACAAGTACAGCAACTTTCCGCAGCTGTGGAATGTGATTGTAGCTCCTAGTGGAGCCGGAAAATCAGAGCCGCTAAGCATTGCGTTTGCCCCCTTGGAAAAGTTGGATGAGGAAGTTTTTATACGCTCAATCAAAAGTGAGGCGCAAGCGCAAGATGCTGAAACGAAAAAGGGAGATAGAGGATTCTCAAAAGTCAAGCAGATACTTATTAGCGATTCTACCCCCGAGGGGCTCTATCTAGCGCTATACAACAATCCCGAAGGGCTAACGCTCTACCGTGATGAGCTGGTTGGATGGTTAGACGACTTTGGGCGATATAGCAAAAGCGGAGAGGTTGGACAATTGCTCTCTATTTATAGCAATAAGAGGATAGTGATAAATCGGAAAACCGAGCAGCCTTTGCTTATTGATAGCCCATTTTTGGGCGTGGTGGGCACAATTCAACCCGAAGTGCTAGCGGGTAGAATTACGCGGCTAAATCTTGTTGAAAATGGATTTGCTGCCCGGCTGTGCTACTACTTCCCCGACAACTTCACCAAGGCTACAAAGTATGTAGATACTACCTTGCCTCAACCGCTGTTGAAGGAGTATGAGGATTTTATTCTACAGCTAAGCAGCTCCTCAAATATGGAATTTACAGCCGATAAAGAGGCAATGAAGGTTTTTAAAACATTCTACTCCGAAATGGCAAAGAAAAGCAATGATGCGGACGATAGCTTTCTCTCTACGCTTTACGCCAAGGTAGATGTTACAGTACACAGGTTTGCTTTGCTAGTAAGTGCTGCGCTTTATGCTGCCAAAGAGCAGGAAAGCGCTACTATTACCGAGGCTACTATGCGCTATGCTGTTGAGGTGTGTAGGTATTTTGTAGCTACAGGCGAAAAAGTACAAAAGCTGTTAGGCAGTAACCCTATATTCATTCCCAATACTAAGCTCATAGAGTTGCTGTACGAGCGCTATAATGTGGCAAGCGATACCGCCCTTGCCACAGCGCTAGGCACATCACAGCAAGCCATGAGCAAGATGAAGAGAAAGGCAGGTATTAATTAAATAACAAGGTTGTTAGGTTGTGGTTGTTTTAAATTTAAGTCGCTGTACATCAAATTAAAACAGCATTAACAGCCACAACTTCACAACCATAAAAACAATTTTTATTATGGATAAAAGCAATGTGCTAGATGTGAATGTTAGCCGTTTTGAGAGCTACACTCAACCAAACAATTCAAAAGAAGTAAACCTTTACAAATGGCTAAACGACAACAGCCAAGCCTCAGACGTGAAGTATATAAGAGGCATGAAGGATAAAAAGGAGCGTGATGCTCTAAAAGCTTTACTCCCTGCCATTACGCCAAGCGGTGTATTTAGCAAGCGAAGTAGCGAAGCCTTGGTTAAGCATAGCGGCTTAATTTGTCTTGATATTGACTACAAGGATAACGTGCACTATAAAAACTTTTTTCACTTGAAGGAGGAAATGAGCCTAATTAGTAACGTGGCTTACTGTGGGCTTAGCGTTAGCGCACAGGGCTACTTTGTGCTCATCCCTATTGCCTATCCCGATAAGCACGAGCAGCACTTTGACGCGCTGAAGAAACAATTTGCAGAAATGGGAATTGTGGTAGATAAGCAGTGTAGGGATGTTGCTCGCTTACGAGGTTACTCCGTTGACAAGAAACCTTACTTTAACTTGGAGGCTGTACCTTACAAAAAGTTGCTAGTTCCTCAAAAGCGTAAGCCCTTTTTCTATAACTTTTTTTGTGGAGAGGATAACAAGCTGGAAAGGTTGGTAAGGGAGATTTGCCGACAACATATTGATATTACATCCGGCTATGAGCATTGGCGAAATGTTGGATTTGCGCTTGCGCACGAGCTGGGTGAGGGTGGGCGTAGCATGTTTCATGCCGTTAGCAGCCAATATGAAAAGTACCACGAGAAGGAGTGCGATAGGCAGTACACGCTTAGCTTAAAGAGAACGGATAAGGGAATAACCATAGCCACCTTTTACTACTACTGTAAGTGTGCTGGGCTAGATGTTTCCACAGGTAAAGCATGTAAGCAATAGCCACAGGCTAACAATGCGTTTGGGAACGGTAGTGAATATTTTTTCACTGCCGCTTTTTTATTGTACCCATAGCCTCAACAAGCCTATTGTAATACACCATATTAAAACTATTTTTTATCTTTGCTATATAAACACCAAAACATCACACGTAGAATAAGAAAGAAAATATAAAACTCTAATATAAAAAGCATTAGCTTACCACCTTGATTTTCGAAACCTAGGAAATTTCAGAAAGTTGACAAGAGAGTAAAGTTGATGCCCATGCGTATGCGTGGGCTTTACTCATTTATTTGTCAACAAAGGTACTCCTAGGACCTCGAAAATCAAATTGATGTAGTTTAGTCCACGTTTTTTGTGGCTATACGCCAAGGAGTAAAGGTTAGTGCTAGTAAAAGACTAACCTATGAGCACCGATAGCATAAGCAAGCTGGTAGAGGGCATTTCGCCTAATGCCATTACCTCTTTTTTTAAGGATAAAAACTCTTCATTTAGGGCAAAACGTGAACCCTTGGAGGTTGCCATGCGAACCGAGTTTACTCAACTGCAAAAGTTGGGTGAAATAAACTATAGAGATACTGCCGAAAATTTACTCATTTTCTCATGCCGTTACAGCGGTACACTTAATGAACGAAGTGCCAAAAAGGAGCAGTTTGATATTGCAAAGCGAGTGCTTCAAGATGATTTTAAGGATGGTGCTGTTTTTGTATTCTACGATGATAAGGGCACATTTCGCTTTAGCTTCATTCGCCGTAACTATGGCGATGATAAACAAAAGTTCACTCCGTGGAGGCGCTACACCTACCTTGTAGAGCCGGAAGCCAAAACCAACAAAACATTTCGCAAGCGTGTAGGAGATTGTGATTTTAGTTCCTTAGACAGCATACAGGAGGCATTTAGCGTTACGTATGTTTCAGATAAGTTTTTTGAGGAGTACAAAACCATATATGGGGAGTTGTGCGGTTACATTACAGGTAAGTATTTTGAGAAAAAAGGCACTAAATGGGTTGAGGCTGTATATCCTAACTCGGAACCGGAGTTAAAGCAGTTTTACCAACAGTTTAATGGCAATGAAAAGTTGGTGCGAGACTACATAAAGAAGTTGTTAGGGCGCTTAGTGTTTTTAAAGTTTATTGAGAAAAAAAGGTGGCTTGGCTGTTCTAAAAATTCCCCCGATTGGAACGGTGGAGATACTAATTTTCTTCAAAACTTGTTTGAGAATAGTAGTCTAAAGGATGACTTTTTGGATAAGGTGTTAGAGGCGGTACTCTTTGATTCGCTAAATAGCCCCCACAATAATACCGACTGCAAGGAGTTGGAGCAGTATAAATTCCCCTACCTCAACGGTGGACTATTTGAGCGTGATGAGCTCGATAGCAAAGCTGTGAAAATTCCTGCGCATTATTTTCAAAAGATATTTGATTTTTTCAACCGCTACAATTTTACCATAGACGAGAACGACCCCAACGATACCGAAGTTGGCGTTGACCCCGAAATGCTCGGGCGCATTTTTGAAAACCTATTGGAGGACAATAAGGACAAAGGCGCATTTTACACTCCCAAAGAGATAGTGCAGTATATGTGCCAAGAAAGTCTTATACAGTATCTCACCACCCACTTAGGTGAACATGCGGAGATAGCGGATTTTGTAAAACTGAATCACATTGACCGCGACAACCGGAACAGTTTTATAGTAAAACACGCTAAGCAAATAGAAGAGTTGCTGGATAGTGTAAAGATATGCGACCCGGCAGTGGGCTCGGGTGCTTTTCCTATGGGCTTGCTACAGGAAATTTTTAGAGCAAAAATGGCGCTTGATTTAACCCTGCAACCTGAGGAGGTTAAGGAGCACATTATTCAAAATTCCATTTACGGTGTAGATATTGAAAAGGGGGCGGTGGACATTGCTCGCCTGCGCTTTTGGCTTAGCTTGGTGGTGGATAGCGATACTCCCAAGCCACTGCCTAATCTCGACTATAAAATAATGTGTGGTAATTCGCTTATTAGCCGATATGCCATAGATATCCCCATTGATAGAATATTTGACGAGTACAATAAGAATAAGAAAAAGAAAGGTGATGAAAAATTCACGCTTGAAAAATATAAACGATTGGTAGCCGACTATACCGATAAGCACGAGGGCAAGGAGCGATTTCGCCAACAAATACGGGAAATAAAAAAGGCTTTTACGGAGGGGTTTAATAAGCATGAGGTGGAAAAGCGGCAAAAATTGGAAGGCGAAATTGTGCAGTTGGAGAGCAACACTTTGTTTGGCACAGCATCAAAAGAACATTTAGCCAAAGCAAAAGAAAAGAAAAAAGAGTTGGCGCAAATACTGCAAGCCGAGCAGGATGCCGAGCAAGGGAGAATTTATGAAAACGCTTTTGAGTGGCGGTTTGAATTTCCGGCACTACTTGATGATAAGGGTGACTTTACAGGTTTTGATATTGTAATTGGGAATCCTCCTTATGGGGCTGATATTGATAATTCACTTAGTATATTAAAACGAAAATTTCCAGTAGTATCTGAAGGGTATGTTGATATTTATAAATACTTCTTTAATCAGGGTGTCTATTTGATACGTAGTAATGGTGTCTTATGCTATATCACACCTAATACATTCTTAAGGCAGCCGAGATATGGAGATGTGAGACGCCTCCTTCTTAATTATCGTCTTCGGAAAATTATAGACCTCGGAGAGGATATTTTTGAAGCAGTTGTTCCCACAGCTATTAGTGTTGTTTTAAAAAAAACTAGTTCGGAAGTTCTATTTGCAGACTTAAACAAGTGTGAAGATGTTAAAAGTGCATTGGAGGAGGTCGTGTTTTCAATAATTCAGCAATCACACTTTTCTCAAACAAGCAATAATATATTTACTGCAAACCATAGAAAAATACAAGAAAATGAATATTTGCTCTCTGAAATTATAGACATGAAGGATGCAGGCATTAATTATCAAAGAGTAAATGTTGGATTAAAAGATAAGGGCAACTCAGATTTAAGTAAAAGGCTTCTGTATGAGGGAGAACAAGAGAGTGTCGCTGATGTTGAGTATTGGAAAGGTGTGGATATTGGTGCATTCTATATTAGTGAAAAAACAAATAGATATGCAAGAAGGAACATTGAAACTTTACCTAATGAACGAGTAATACTAAATGCTACTTATTTTGGTGTTTGCCCAAAATTGCTTTGGAGACAAACAGCCCAATATCCAATTGTTGCTGTGGATAGAAAGGGAATTTGGTTTGGACGGAGCATTCAGGCTGGAATCATAAAAGAACAATTTAGGAAAATAGTTTCTTATGAATTTCTATGTGCTTTATTAAACTCTACATATTTAAGGTATTTATATGATTGTAATGTGAAAGAAAATGGCAGAGTATTTCCTCAGGTAAAACTAGAGAAAATAAAGCCATTGCCTATTATAATTGTTGATAATCAACAGCCGTTTATTGAAAAAGTAAATGCGGTAATAGACCTAAAAAAGCAAAATCCGGACAATCCTAAAGTAAAGGAGTTGGAAGAAGAAATTAACCAATTGGTTTATAAATTATATGGATTGACAGAAGATGAGATAAATATTGTGGAAGGAAAATAGAATGAAAAGTATAAATAGAGCGGATGCTTTTTTGTCAAATTTTAAATCAAGATTTGTATTTGAACTCAATATATACCCTCTGTATATAAAAAAATGCTCATTTGTCTTATTGGAAAATGATGGTTTAAAAATTCAATTTTTTTATTCAACCTCGGTTTATTGTTTCGTTAAAGATGAGATAGAAGCCGATTTGTTGAACCTTTCAAGGCGGGAGATTAAAGGAGATTACTCCTCCCTTGAAGTTGAAATACTATCTGAAAATGATTATGCGGTAATGCATCCGCAAACGGACATAGATATAGAAATTGAGGATATTTCAATCAAAGAGTTGTGCTTGCCGGACGATTTGACCGCTTTGTTAAATTATTGCTGGGACGAATTAAGAAAGTGTTACAAGGCTAAAGCCTACTTTGCTACAATGTTTTTGCTAGGGAGTTTTTTAGAAGGTGTATTGCTGGGTATTTTAAAAAAATATCCTAAGCAAGCAAACTTAGCCAAAAGTGCACCAACAAGGAAAGATGGCAACGTGAAGAACTTTGGAGATTGGATTTTGAGAGAAATGATTTCGGTTGCTTATGATATGGGGTGTATAAGTTATTATACTAAAAATATATCCGATAATTTGCGAGACTTTAGAAATATGATACATCTGCATAAGGTGTTGAATGCCGATAGTCAAACGCCTGAGATAGACACGTGCAAAACTCTTATCACACACATGCAAGGAACTTGCAATGAAATTATTGAATGGATTCGCAAAAGTAAAGAAAAGCAGATAGTATAGAACGAATAAAAACAAAATTTATATAGCTTGCAAGTAAGGGTTTGAAAGATAGATTTACCAATTGTTTTTTTAGTTGTACGGATTAATAGATAGTGAAATAAAAATTGTGGAGGGGAATGATATGGAAGTAATTATAATTGCGATTATAAATGTGATAGCTATTTTCCTAAGTGCATACTTGGCAAAGAAGGGGAAAAATACAGCCGACATTGAAGATGGAAAGAAGTTGACAGAACAAAGCGAGCTAGGTAGAAATCTTGCCACTAAAAAAGATATTGAAGAAATTACACAAAAGATAGAAACTGTAAAAAATGAGTTAAGTTATTCTAGTCTTAGAAGGCATGAGTATCTTATGGAAAAGAAACAGCACATAATAAAGGTGCTTGAAAAATCAGAACAGTTAACAGCATATAAAGAAACGCTTCGACATCTTCTTTATAATACCTCCGGACGTGAACTCGTGCAGCAACTTATAGAAAATATTCAGCGTACAACCGCAGAATGTATTCACGAAACTAGGATGGTAAATTTAATGCATGAGGAAGGTTCCATTAATCAAAAAGCCAGCGCAGTTCAAGATGTAGTTCAGCCCTTTAATGTGTTTATGGTAAACGTTGCGACCACCTATCTTATTAAGTTAAACTCACTCAAGAATATTGTTGACTCTTCTTCAAAAGAAGCTGTAGAGATTAAAAGGGATATGAAGGCTCTTAGAGATGAGTATGAACGTGATTTAAAGGAAACGCATGATTCCTTAGATAATGCCAGAATTTCTTATCAAGCGGCAATGAAAAGATTTCTAGAACAAAATTTTGACTAAAAGTTATGGATTGTCTCATTAAATTATTGTCATCACAAACATTCTGGACAGCATTCGGCGCTATCGGAACATTTGTAATGGTCTATTGTACATATCGTACACTTCAGAGAAATGATAAACAATTAAGAATTCTTGAAGACGATAAGAAAGCAAAAATACTTTTCTGCATAGTAGAGAATGACTATAATTACTATTTAGAAATAAAAAATATTGGCAATGCTATGGCTTCGAGAATAAAATTTAAAGTAAATAAGGCCTTTTTGTCGAAGCTTTCAGAATATGCTGAAGTAACTTTAAGTGCACGGGAAGATTTTGAGATATATTTAAATCCAAAAGAAGAGAAGTATTATGCAATATGTAGTAAGTTGAAAGAGGAAGACCGGTCCTGTTTTTTTGTAGGCTTAAGGCCCAAAATAGATTTAGGAGAAATCATAAAAGAGTTGATTCAAATCACAGGTTCTTATTTTGACAGTGTTAATTTAGTTCAAATAAATGAGAAATTTTGTATCCGTAATTTTTGTACAGGTAGTAGTTTATATAAGGATAATGATATTGGCTTGAAATTGCATGAAGTAGTCGGTGCTATTTATAATCTTGATAACACTATTTCCAATTCAACAGAACACGTGATAAAGGTGATGAACATACAATCCGATGAACATACAAAAGAAATGAAAGATAAATTGGATGATATTGTGCATAGTATAGACGAGTTATCTACACAAGAATAGCCCCACTCAGCAGACTAAATGACGATTTTTAATAAGATTATGCACAACTTCATCACCAATACTCCCGGAAAAAAATCGCTAAAGGATAGAATAAATACCCTAATCCCAATTAGCCATGAACTAAAGTTTTTGGTTGGATTCTTTTACTTTTCAGGATGGGGGGAGTTGTACAAGTCGCTTATGGATAGCCCTACTGTTACGCTTCGCATACTGGTAGGCTTGCAGGTAGATAGGTACATTAACAATACGGTAGTTGAGTTTGCCGAAAATGCAGAGGGCTTGTCGGACGATGACCGCTTTGAGGCGTTTATGGCTTCGCTTGGCAAAGCGCTCAACAGCGATGATATGGACACCGAGGAGTTTTATACGCAGGTGCAGTTTTTTCTTGATATGATAAAGCAAGAGCGCCTTGTTGTACGCAAAACCTGCGACCCCAACCATGCCAAGTTATACATCTTTAAGTTTAATGAAACACAAGCCGTTTTTCAAGGTACTCCGGGGCAAATTATAACAGGCAGTAGCAACCTTACATCAGCCGGGCTATCGGGGCAAAACGAGTTTAATGTAGAAATACGAGATTATGGCTTTAACGATGCTAACGCCTACTTTGACGAACTTTGGGAAAGGGCAGCGAAGTTAACAGAAGAGCCCGAAAAGCGAGTAGCCATAACCCACTTTGTAGAGCACAAAACCCTTGCCTCGCAGGTAAGCCCTTTTGAAGCGTATGCTTTGGTGCTTAAAACCTATCTTGACTTACAGCAACAGCGGCATATTACCCCCTTAGTTGAGCAGCTGTTGGAGAATAACGGATTTAAAAAGTTTGCCTACCAAATAGATGCCGTTAACCAAGCCCTTAGTATCATTAAGGAGTACAACGGAGTGGTAATAGCCGATGTGGTGGGGTTGGGTAAATCGGTTATTGCTTCGCTCATTGCCAAGTGTCTTGATAAGCGCACTCTTATACTATGCCCTCCGGGGCTTGTTGGTAATAAATATAGAGATAAGCCAACAGGTTGGTGGGAATATGCCTACAACTTTGAGTTGAATTGTGAAATAGACAGCTCCGGCAATCTTGAAAAGGTGGCAGAGGGAATAGACAATCGAAATGTTGAGGTAGTAATTATAGATGAGGCGCACCGATTCCGCAACCAAGATACAGGCGACTATGAGGCATTGCATAAGATATGCCAAAACAAAATAGTCATTTTACTTTCGGCTACACCGTTCAACAACACTCCTGCCGATATATTCTCATTGCTTAAATTATTTATCGTACCCGGCAAGTCAGGCATCACTATAAATAACGACTTAGAGGCAATGTTTACTGCCTTTGGTGCTCGTTTCAACAAGTTGTCGTACATACTCAAAAACCACAACAGTGAAACGGATAATAAGCGAGAAAAAGCCCAAAAACTATATTTAGAGTTATTCGGAGAGCTGCCATTATCTCCAATAAAAGTAAAACAAGCAACTAAGGCGTTGGGTGCTCAAATTAAAAGCATTGTTGCTCCGGTAGTAATACGCCGCAACAGGTTAGACCTGCAAAATGATTATCAGTATAAAAAGGAAGCTACAGAGCTGTCAAAAGTGTGTCCTCCTACCGAACTATTCTTTGAACTCAATAGCGAGCAAAGTAAATTTTATGATAAGGTGCTAACTCAATACTTTGGCAAGCATGGGCGTTTCAAGGGGGCTATTTACCGACCATTTAAGTATGAGAAGGTGGTAAATGAGGCTAAGTTAACCAAGGAGGAAAACAAAGAACAGCTGCAACAAGATAACCTGTTTGACTTTATGAGGCGCTTGCTCGTAAAGCGTTTTGAGAGTTCCTTTGGTGCGTTTAGTGAATCTATAGACAGATTCCTCAACATTCATATTAGAGTAAAAGAGTTTATTAAAAGAACGGATGGGAAATATATTTTGGATAGAAAGTTATTAGATAAACTTCTTGAAAATGCCGATGATGAAGAGATAGAGCAAGCCTTAGCGGATTATGCAGCTGGCGATTGGGACGGAAAAACGCCTAAGAATAGCACTGTTTACAAAACAAAAGAGTTTGTAAAAAAGGATGAGTTCTACAACGATGTACAAAGCGACATAGATTTATTTACAGAGATACAAAAGGAGGTTCGTAACCTCAACATTGTGAAAAACGACCCCAAGCGAGATAAAATAGGCTTGGAGGTGGAGCAGCTAAGGGCTCAAAATCCTAATAGGAAAGTTATTATTTTTTCGGAATATGTAGATACTGTAGAGCATTTAACGCCCTACCTAGAGAAAAAATTTGGTAGCAGGCTGTTAGTGTGCAATGGCGTGGTTACTCCATTACTCAATCAGCAGCTGAATGAAAATTTTAATGCGCAGTATAAAGGTGCAAAGCGTGATGATTTTGATGTGTTGGTTACAAGTGATAAACTCTCCGAGGGCTACAACCTCAACCGTGCCGGAGTAATAATCAACTACGATATTCCTTGGAATCCGACAAGAGTAATACAGCGTATTGGGCGTATTAACCGCATAGGCGTAAAAGTGTTTGATGAGCTAAACCTGTACAACTGTTTCCCCACAGCCAAAGGCGGCACGGTAGTTTCAATAAGAGAAACCGCCATGCAAAAAATGTTTTTGATACATAACGCCCTTGGTGAGGATGCTAAGGTATTTGATATAGACGAAGAGCCCACGCCTTCGCAGCTGTACAATAAGGTTAACCAAAACCCCGATGCTGACGAGGAGGAAAGTATAACAACTAGTATAAGAAACAAGTATAATGAAATTGCTACCAACTATCCACAAGTGGTAGAGCGAATATCAGCATTGCCCCACCGGGTAAAATCCGGCAAGTTTTTTACACATAACCAAGTGTGCGTATTGCGTAAGAAGGGGTTAAGCCTCTTTACACATATAGCCGATGAAACAACCAGTGAAAAGATAGAAGCAAGAGAGGTTTTGTTTGAGGAGTTTTTATCGCTCATTGAGTGCACCGCAGAAGAAAAATGCAAGCCCATTACTTCTAACTTTTGGAAAGCATACGAGCATGTAAAAAACTACCAACCTAAAAGGATGCCTAGAAATCCGCAATCAATAGAGTATAAGGCGTTAGAAAACTTAAAGTGTGCATTAAAGTTACTTAAACATTCTACCGATGAGGAGTTGAGGGAGTTTATCAAAACCCTCATTAAGGACATCAACGAGTACAAAACGCTTTCGGATAGAACTATTGGGCACATTTCAAGAACCCCCATTAAGGCAGATGCAACCCCACAGGAACTTCAAAAATTTTGTGATGTAATAAGCACCATACAGCAAAGCATTGGCAAGGACTACTTAACCAAAATACTAGACCGGGTAAGCCAACAGAAAAATGAGGTGGTAATAGCAATAGAAAATAGTAAGTAGGTAGGATATGAGAGAGTTTAGCGAGTTTGAGAAAAAGGTTTTAAGGATATTCGTAGAGTTGCAAAATAAAAATGAACTTTCACGAGAAAATGTGGTTTATAGGTTGTATGAAGGTGAAGTGCGCAACATGAAAGCAGTAGAACATGGCATCACTGTAGAGTATTCTAGTTTAGATGATACGTTCCGTGATAATTTTGAAAGAACACTCTCATCGCTTGACTTTTTGTATAAATATTTAGATAAGGAGTGCTTAATTGGCTCAAGTGGCAGTTTTGTTAATTCAAATATGCCAAAAAACACAGACGAAGGCAATAAGTCCTTTTTATATATCTACACATGGTGGATGCATCGTCAAATTTTAACTAATGGACTACAAATTTCACAGGCATTAGTAGAGCATATTAAGCGTGACTTTATAACTATAGAGCGAGAACAATTTGAATTGCAATTGGATGAGGCAAAAGGACAAACCAATGAAGCTAAAGACCAGAGTAGGTATGCAAGGCTTACTCTAGGGTTATCTATAGCAGCAATTGCCATCTCTATTATATTGCCAATCGCTATTTCAAAATGTAGCAGTACAAAATTGGACGAGCAGCAACTAGACAATTTGCAACAATCCATAGAAAGCACCAAGCCCCTTCAAAACATAAATGCCAGAATCACCAATGACACGCTAAAAGTTGAGGTGATAAATAAACAGTTGAAGGTTAAGAAAATTAATTGAGTACCGACTTCAGACATTTTAGCCATTATTCCTCTCGGAAAAAATAAAAAAAAATAAAAAAATATTTGAGGGACAGAGGTTTATGTTTGTGCCTCAAAAGAGGGGGGGGTAGGGGGTAGGCGCAATTTAGTGTTAAAAAGGCTGTTTTTAGCATATAAAAACTACAAAAAAACACCTATTTTGTCAACCTGCGCTTAAAATACTGAATTTTATAAGGTTATATTTTTGATAATCTTGTAATTATAATCCGAATCAAATTGAGAAAAAAGGCTTAACCGAATGGTTAAAAAAGAGAACTTTATCAACAGGTTGACATTTCGTTGACAAAAAACGCTAAACAAAAACGCCAATCACTTTGTTTTTAGGTGATTAGCGTTTTATTTTGTACCCGGAGCCGGGATCGAACCGGCACAGTATTACTACCACTGGTGTTTGAGACCAGCGCGTCTACCAATTCCGCCATCCGGGCATTTTTATGAATTGGGAGTGCAAATGTAGTGAGAAATTTTTAAATCAGCAATTATTAATGAATAATTATAATTATACGGGGGTGGGTAGATTAATCTAAAACCTGAGATTTGGAATCTGAAACCACTCCCTTCACGGTTTTATAAATTCCTTCCGTATCAAATCCGCACTCCGCTTGCAGCTCGGCTATGGTGCCGTGCTCCACAAAGCGGTCAGGGACACCCATGCGGGTTATGTGAGTCGTATAGCCGTTAGCAGTAAAGAATTCGGCTACTGCACTGCCTATGCCTCCTATAATGGTGCCATCCTCTACAGTTACCACTTGGGTAAACATTTTTCCTACCTCATGTAATACCTCCTCGTCAATAGGCTTGGCAAAGCGCATGTCGTAGTGAGCGGTGGAAATGCCTTCCTGTGAGAGGCGTTCAATGGCTTGTACGGCAAAGTTGCCCACGTGCCCAAGGGTTAATACCGCTATCTGACTACCGTTACGTAGCTGGCGGGATTTTCCTATGGTAATTTCCTCAAAAGGCTGCCGCCATTCCGTAGTAACACCGCTACCGCGCGGGTAGCGAATGGAGAAGGCGTGTTGCTGCGGTAGCTGTGCTGTGTACATCATGTTGCGCAACTCCACCTCATTCATGGGGGCGGCCACCACCATGTTGGGTATCGTGCGCATGTAGGCAATGTCGTACACGCCGTGGTGCGTTGCACCATCCTCGCCAACAAGCCCGCCACGGTCAAGACAAAAAATTACGTGTAGGTTTTGCAACGCCACATCATGAATGAGCGCGTCGTAGGCGCGCTGCATGAAGCTGGAATATATGTTGCAGAATGGTACTTTCCCCGCTGCTGCCAACCCTGCTGAAAATGTTACAGCATGCATCTCCGCAATGCCCACGTCGAATACACGATCAGGCATCTTCTTCATCATAATATTGAGCGAGCAGCCCGATGGCATGGCAGGAGTTACACCCACTATCCGGTCATTTTTCTCAGCCAACTCCAGTATAGTTTCCCCAAATACTTGTTGGTATAGCGGTGGCTGATTACTGCTGCGGGTGTTGTGCCGCACGCCCGTATCGCGGTCAAACGTGCCGGGCGCATGCCATAGCGTTTGATTTTCCTCGGCCGGTTTGTAGCCCTTGCCCTTTTGCGTAAGCACGTGCAGTAGCTTCGGTCCGGGAATATTTTTCAGCATGTTCAACGTTTTCACCAGCTTCTCTACATCATGCCCATCAATGGGGCCAAAGTAGCGAAACCCCAGCGATTCGAACAGGTTACCCTGACGCAGTAGCGGTGCCTTAAGCGCGATGAGCGTTTTTTGCAAAAAAGTACGAATAGGTTTTGTGCGCGCGGTCATATCCCACACCTCGTCCTTCACCTTGTTGTACGCCTTGGATAGCGTAATTTTGGCAAGATAGTTGTGCAGTGCACCCACGTTAGGGTCAATAGCAATATTGTTATCGTTAAGGATTACAAGCAGGTCGCTTTGCTCCATTCCCGCGTTGTTCAGACCCTCAAAGGCAAGTCCGCCGGTCATGGACCCATCGCCTATTACGGCTACCACTTTTCGCTGCTCACCCTTCATTTGCGCGGCAATGGCTAAACCCAGCGCTGCTGAAATGGAGGTAGATGAATGTCCCGTCCCGAACGAATCGTATTCGCTTTCGCTCATGCGCGGGAATCCGCTTATGCCGTGGTATTTTCTATTTTTTGAGAAGAATTTCCGACGACCGGTCAGAATTTTGTGGGCATAGGCTTGGTGTCCCACGTCCCAAACCAGCTGGTCGTATGGCGTGTTAAACACGTAGTGTAAGGCCACAGTTAACTCCACTACGCCTAAGCTCGCGCCAAAGTGTCCGGGATTTTCCGATACCTCGTCTATAATAAACTCGCGCACCTCACTACACACCTCCTCCAGCTGCTGTGGCGATAGCTTCTTTAAATCGGCGGGGTATTCAACAGTTTCTAGTAGCGCGTACGTACCTTGCGGCATGCTTGCAAAATTTAACAGATAATAGGATGCAAAAGTACTAAATTTGCGCATTAACTCGTTACTTTTGCTGGTTAAATAATTACATTTCACAAAAATGAAGCATCTTTCCCTTCTTTTTACTTTTTCATTAGCCATTATTTTTACCTCATGTGTCTCGCCCAAGCAGCTGCAGGATGTGCAGGCGCAGCGCGACGCTTATGCTGATAAAAATGCGCAGCTCGAAACCGAGATTGAAAGCGTAACAGAGCAAAATAAGCAGGCGCAAGTAGTAGGAGAGCAGCAGAGTGACCGCATACTACAGCTGCAAGATAGCATTGCGCTGTTGCGGGAGGAGTTGCAGGCGCTGAATAACCGCTACGTGAACCTCATGAAGATGCAGGATGCTATGCAAAAGGGAAATCAGCAGGAAATGCGTAAGCTGCTTGAGCAAATTCAGCAAAATCAAGCTTCTCTGCAGGCTAAGGAGGATGAACTGTTTAAAATGGAGAGCACGCTTAACGAGCGTGGTCAGGCCGTAGATAAATTGTCGCGTGATTTGGATGAGCGCAACAAAAAACTCATAGCATTGGAGCGCGCCTTACATCAAAAGGACTCCATAACTAATGCGCTGAAGAAAAAGTTGTCCGATGCCCTGTTGAACTTCGAAGGCAAAGGACTGACAGTGAAAATCCGTGACGGAAAGGTGTATGTCTCTATGGAGGATAAGTTGCTCTTTGCCTCGGGTAGCTTTGAGGTTGACGCTCGTGGAGCCGAAGCCATTAAAAGTATTACCGGCGTATTGGAAAAAAATCCCGATATCAATGTACTAATTGAGGGGCACACCGATGATGTACCTTACCTTGGTAAAGGACAGCTGCAGGATAACTGGGATCTCAGCTGCAAGCGTGCTACCGCAGTTGTGCGTTTGCTGCTTAAGGGCTCTGGTATTGAGCAGTCACGTATTACTGCCGCAGGCCGTTCGGAATACCTGCCGTTGAATAAGGCTAAAACAGCCGAGGCGCGCCAATCCAACCGCCGTATTGAAATTATCCTCACTCCTAAGTTGGATGAGGTGCTGAAGATGCTACAGTAACAAATGAAAAATTAAAAATTGAAAGTTGAAAATGAAAGACAAAAACGACATCTTCAATTCTTGATTTTTAATTCTTAATTTTTAATTGAATTATGCTTTTATTCGTAATCTGGAACATTAACCCCGAAATCTTTGCGCTGGGGCCTTTGCATGTCCGCTACTATGGCGTGCTGTTTGCCTTAGCCTTTGTGGTGGATTACTACATTTTTGTGCGCTTTTTTCAGCGCGATAAGCTGCCTATGGCGCTGCTCGACTCGCTTACCATGTGGGCGGTAATTTCCACCATTGTGGGGCTGCGTTTGGGCCATTGCCTGTTTTACGAACCCGCGTACTACCTTACGCACCCTATCGAAATTCTTAAAATTTGGGAGGGCGGTTTGGCAAGCCATGGGGCTGCTATTGGCGTTCCGCTGGGCCTGTACTTTTTCTGCCGTAAGTACAAAATGCGTTACTTATGGTTGCTCGATAGGATTGTGGTAGTGGTGGCGCTTACCGGTTTTTTTATCCGTTTAGGTAACCTGATGAACTCCGAAATTTATGGCATGCAAACTTCGCTGCCCTGGGGCTTTATTTTTGAGCGTAGGGGTGAAACCCTGCCCAAGCATCCCACACAAATATACGAGGCGTTGGCCTATCTGTTTATCTTCTTTATACTGGGCTTCATTTTCCGTAAAAAAGAAAACCTGCGTAATCGCGGAGGCTTTTTATTCGGACTTTTCCTTATACTGGTATTTACCTTCCGCTTCTTTATTGAGTTTATCAAAGAACGTCAAGTTGGCTTCGAGGAGGGAATGGCGCTTGATATGGGGCAGCTGCTTAGCATTCCTTTTGTGCTTATAGGAGTGGGGTTGCTGGTGTACAGCTTCAAGCACACGCCCAGCAGTAAGCCTTTTGTGGGTAATGCTACCTATACTCCCAAACCTGCAAAGAAGAAGTAGAGATGCATGCGCTGTCACCTTGAGCTCCGCCTGAGTGATGTAGTCGGGCAGGCTGTCGAGGGGGTGAGGCGAGGGCGGGAGTAGGACAAATCCGACCCTGCATACTTCGCGGTTCAGTATGACAACCCACAGGGGAATGCGCATAAGCAAACAACGGCTGCAAGTCACTCTTGCAGCCGTTGCTTGTTACCGCCAAATTGTCAATTGTGCATTATCAATTGTCAATTACTTAGTACTCCTCTTCGTTAAAGAAAAAATCTTCCTTGCTTGGGTAGTCGGGCCAAATGTCCTCAATGCTTTCATACATCTCGCCTTCATCCTCTATCTCTTGCAGGTTCTCTATCACCTCCATGGGGGCACCCGAGCGTTGTGCGAAATCTATCAGCTCATCCTTGGTTGCGGGCCAAGGAGCGTCTTCTAATTTTGAAGCAAGTTCTAGTGTCCAGTACATTTTTTTAGTCGTGTTTAGAGGGTTATTTTACTCTCAAAAAGTTCGCAAAAGTAAAAAAATAAAGTACACCTCCTCCCATCTGTTCGTAATTTACAGAAAAAAAACGATTATTAAACGTACTTTAACTTTTTGTTATTTTATATTTCTCTGTATTCCAGTGAGTTTCCTTAATGTTTGCTGAATAGCAAATAGTACGGGAAAGTACGAATAAATAGTCGGATAAGCGGTTCAACGCCGTAACCAGCACTTCAGGCGTGTTCCCCTCCTTTTCTATAACTTGTACCATAAGCCGTTCGGCACGACGGCAAACGCAGCGCGCCACGTGGCACTGTGCCGCTGCCATATTGCCGCCCGGCAACAGAAAATACTTAAGTGGCGGTAGCTCTTTTTGCAGCGCGTCAATTTCTTGTTCCAGCATTTTCACATTGCCGCTGGCAACATGAAAACCCTTGCATAGCGATACCTCGGCGGCGTGGGTCATCAGCATTTCCTGTATGCTTATCAGTATTTTTTCATGGTGGTCCCCGACTTGCATGGCGCGTAGCAACCCTATGTGCGAGCACAACTCATCTACCGTTCCGTAGGCTTCAACCCGAAGGCTTGCTTTGCTTACGCGACTTCCATCACCTAATGATGTAGTGCCCTTATCGCCTGTTTTTGTGTATATGCTCATATTATCAATGTGTAATTTTGCTTCTGCAAATGCGGAACAGCCAACGCTAGCCCAAGTTTCCAACAATCCGCCGTTACTCTTGTGTTTTCATTTTCCACTAAAGAATGCCACAGCTCCATATTGGTGCGCGGTCGTGCGAGAATGACTATGCAATTTTCTTTGTAGAAATTCAAATCGTTCGTGTTTTGTACTTGTATCAGCAGCAGCCCGTATTTGTGGCAAAAGACGGAAAGTCTTTCTACTATTCGCTCCTGCTTATTGCGTGGTTCATCGGTAGTTTTTTTTGCCCAAAACACGCTACGCACCAGCTCGTACATAAAGGGGGAATGTACACCGTGTCCCTTGCGGTGCTTAGCCTTCCGGCGATAGGCAATATATGCTTGTAGCTGTTGCAAATTCATGGTGTACAAATATAGTGACAGGTGAATGCAGAGCGTCGAACTTGTTCGAAAGCTATGCTGAACCGCATCCTATATTCTGCAAAAGTAGCAAAAATGTGACCAAAAATGACTAAATTCGTAATTCGTAATTGATAATTCGTAATTATAAAGTGTCGACTCTTGTAGCATATTCAGCCTCGGCCGGTTCGGGAAAGACCTTTCGTATAACGCGCGAATACCTTAAGCAAATTTTGCGTAGGCCGAATGTCGGTAATAGCTACCGCAATATTCTGGCGGTAACGTTTACCAATAAGGCTACAGAGGAAATGAAGGCGCGCATAGTGGGCGAACTGAATGATTTGGCACAGGGCAACGAAGGTAAGTTACGTGACCTATGCGAAGAATTTACCGCCGAGGGCGTTTCCATTGTTCCCGAAGAACTGAAGCAGCGTGCACTCAACGTGCGCAACAGCCTGCTGCACGATTACTCCCGCTTTGCCATTCTCACCATCGATAAATTTTTCCAAAAGGTACTTCATGCTTTCGTTAACGATGTGGGGCTACACCCCAACTTCAACTTGGAGTTGGACTCCTCGCGCGTACTCGATGAGGCGGTGGATGCCGTGTTGGAAAATGTGGAGGGTGACGAGCAGCTGCGATCGTGGCTTATGCAGCTGCAGGAGCAGCAGCTGGATGGCGGAAAAACGTGGAATGTACGCGAGAACCTGTACGAGTTAGGAAAGGAAATTTTTCACGAATCATTTGGAAGGTTGAGTTCGCAGCTGCACGAAAATTTATACAGTAAGGAATTTCTACAACAGTATCTTCAAAAGTTATCTGCCATAAAAAAAGAGGTAGATGATGAAATGACCTCCATTGCAGGTAGGGCGCAGCTATACATGCGTTCACATGGGCTGACGGAGGATAATTTTAAAGGTAAATCGCGCGGCTTTATTTCACATTTTCGAAAGATTGCCAAAGGTGATTATGAGCCTACAAAAACAGCATTAGAGGCCGTTAATGCACATGAGAATTGGACTACAAAGTCAGATAGCTCAGCGCAAATAATGGATGCGTATAATGAGTTGAATCCTTTGTTGGCGAGAGCCTGTCAACTATGGCGTGATAAAGCGGTAGGGTATAACACCGCTGATGTTATTCTCAAAAATATAATGGAGCTGGGCCTGCTTGCCGATATTTCGAAGCAGGTACGCAGTATTGCAAGCGACGAAAATCTGCTGCTCATAAGTGACACCACAGCGCTTATTAGTTCGTTGATTGGCGATAGCGATGTGCCGTTTATTTATGAAAAAGTAGGCAGCGCATACCGCACGTTTATGATTGATGAGTTTCAGGATACGTCGGTAGGGCAGTGGAAGAACTTTTTGCCGCTTATAAGCAACTCGCTTTCCGAGAATGCTTTGAGTATGGTAGTAGGCGATGTGAAGCAAAGTATTTACCGCTGGCGCAATGGCGACTGGCGTATTTTGGCGCATGGTATTGATGAAGATTTGGGTAGATTTGGCGCGGTAGATCGTCGGGTGCTGGATAAGAACTTCCGCAGCTTGCGCAATGTAGTGGAGTTTAACAACGAACTATTTCGTCAGCTGGCCGATTGCTTGCAAAATGAGCTCAACGCAACCTTTGGTGATGCGCTGACCGCGCATACACGCACAGAGTTGGAAAAAGTGGTGGTAAATGCCTATGCCGATTGTAAGCAAAGTCCGCAAAAAGATACTTCGGTAGAAGGTTACGTGCGGGTAGAATTTGTGGAGGCCGAAGAGGAACAAAAAAATACTGATTTAATACTGGAAAAACTACCTCAGCTGGTGGTGGAATTGCAGGATAAAGGCTATCGTGCAGGTGATATTGCTATACTTACCCGCAGGCGTAGCGAGGCTACCGATGTGGCGCAAACGCTCATTCGCTATAGCCGACAGTCGGGTGATACCACGCACTGTTTTGATGTGGTGTCGCAGGATTCGCTGCTGCTCAACTCCTCGTCGGCGGTGAAGCTGTGCGTAGCGCTCATGCGCATTGCTGCCGGACAGCGCAACGATATAAACGAGGCTTTCCTGAAAAACGAATTTACGCAGTACATCAAAAATGAAGAGGTGAAAAATCTTCATTTGCTCTTTGCCAACGGACTCAATGACGACGAAAAAGCATTTTTAAATACGCTCACCCTGCGTTCCTTGCCCGAGGCATTTGAGGCCATTGTGCAGCGCTATAAGTTGGATGCGTTGCAGGCGGAATTGCCGTTTTTACAGGCTTTACACGATTTAATAATTACCTTTTCCAATAAAAAACTTTCCGACTTACCTACCTTTCTTGATTGGTGGAATAAAACTGGTAATACTCGCCCGCTGCAAAGCCCTGAAGGACAAAACGCCATTACCATTACCACGCTGCACAAGTCAAAAGGCTTGCAGTATAAGGTGGTGATTGTGCCGTTTGTCAGCTGGGATTTGGATACCAAAACGGGTAGCACGGTGTGGATGAATCCCACGCAGGAGCCGTTTAACGAAATGCCCTCGGTGCCGCTGGGCTACACCAAGCAGCTAAAGGACACCATTTTTGCCGAGCAGCAGTGCGTGGAACGCGCGCAATCCTACGTGGATAGCATTAACATGCTCTATGTGGCGTTAACGCGTGCCGAAGAGCAGCTATACATTTTTGCTCCGCTAAAAAAAGGTTCGCAAAATGGTAATGGCGCAAAAAATATCGGGCAGGTAATGCAGGGCATGTTTGCCAATTTGCAAGGCGATGAAAATATAAAATTCGGCCCTATTGCAGGGAAAAAAGAAAGCGACAACGTTTGGATGTTTGGAGAAAAAATAGCGGTAGAAAGTAAAAAGGAAGATGGTGCGAACGCTAATATTCACCTTGATTTTTATCCTTCGCAATCGTTCATTCCTAAGTTGCGTATGCGTTACGAAGCGCATGAAATATTTGAAACAGGCGCGCCAAGCCAACGTAGCAGCGGTACGCTAAAGCATAAAATATTTGAGCGCATAAACTCCGCTGCCGATGTTGAGGCGGCGGTGCAAAGCTTGATTTTGGAAGGTTTGGTACAGCAAGGCGAGGCTACCGATTTACAGCAAGAGGTACAACAAGCCATTTCACAGCCACAAGTTGCCGATTGGTTTAGCGGTACATGGAAAGTATATGCAGAAGCTGAGATTCTACTACCCGCCTCTCAGCACGACTCACACTACTTCTTCAAGCGCCCCGACCGCGTGATGCTGCGCGATAACCACGTAGTGGTGGTGGACTATAAGTTCGGTAAAAACGTAGAACCATCACATGTAAAACAGGTAGGCGCTTACGTAAGTTACCTCCGCCAAATGGGCTACGATAGGGTGGAGGGTTTTGTGTGGTATGTTACTTTAGGTGAGGTGCAGGCCGTATAGAGTTTTGGTGCTTATTATTCCAAAAAGAAAACAATTGTGCTGACTGCTCTGGCTTTTTGAATGTAAGGCTCTTTTGGCTTTTCGCCGGATTCTTCATCGTAATAGTAATGCTCTCCGGCAATGGTAATTTGTCCTTGCGATGCAGTTTTTATTTGTCCTCTTTCAATATATACACACTTCCTTTCCCTTTCCCGATCATTACCAAAATCTGCTCGTTCCGAAGATATTGCAGGTCTTTTTTCAGTGTCGCCGTTGGTATATCTGGAAATTGAGTTGATAAATCTCCAACCTTCAAGGGTTGATTTTTGGAAATGAAATCTCTGATTTGTTTTTGCCGTTCATTCAAGTATCCGCCTTTGGATTTGAATACATTATATTTTTGCTCCAACTTTTCGGTCAATATTTTCAAGCTCTCCAAGAAGAAAATCATCCATTTATCTATTCGTTCATTTTCTGTTCCGCGATTTCGCTGCCCACTCATCAACGCTTCGTAATAATCTTTTTTATGCTGCTCAATATGATTTTCAAACGATATGTATTGTATAAATTCATACTCTTGTTGCAATAAACAAAGCGTAGTTAATAATCGTGATAATCTGCCGTTGCCGTCTTGAAAAGGGTGAATACTCAAGAAATCATAGATAAATGTAGCGATAACGATTAGCGGATGAATGTTTTTGTCGTTTAATTGTTGGTTTGTCCATTCAATTAGTTCGAGCATTTCTCCCTCGACCAATGCAGGTTCGGTAGTTGCAAAAATCGTTCGTTGTTCGCCTGCCGGATAAGTCGCAACAATTTTATTTGAGAGGTGTTTATACCAGCCTCTGTGCCGTTCATCTTTGTTGCTATGTTTCAGCAACAGTTGGTGTAATTGTTTGATGTAGCTTTCCGATACTCTGATTTCAGAATAATTGTTATAAATTAGCTCCAATACTTCGTAATATCCAATAACTTCCTGTTCATCACGGGTTTTCATTTTCGTGGTTTTGATATCTTTAAGAAGTTGCAGCACTTCTTGGTCTGTTAGGGTTGCGCCCTCAATCCGTGTCGAAGAGCCAATACTTTCAATTGTAGCGATTTTCCGTAATTCCTTTAAATAGCGGTTTTCTCTTTTTTCTACAATGTTCCATTTTCCTTTGAATCCATCAACGTATCCAATTAGTTGCAATACTCGTTGGTTGGCAACAAAATCAAAATTTAGTTTACTTATAAATTTATCCATATTGCATCTGTATTTTATTCAAATGCAAAAATACAAAATATTTATATTATATCCATATTTTATCCAAATGGTCTATTTTCTATAGCACCTCTACCAATGCCCACCAACGTTTCAGCGGCTGCTTGCGAGCGGGCTTACGGACGACTTCCTTATCCACCGAGACAAAAGCTGAAGCGGGCGACAAACGTTCAATTTACCACTTCAGCCCGCTTGCAGGCAGGACGCAAGTTAGGTGGTCGCTCTTTGTTATCGCTTTCCTTATTCTTCATTTTCTCTAAATTTCCAACAATTTTGGTTTATTTACAAATTCATACATTTCGTTCATTATGATATTCTTTTTCCTTTATCATCGAAATTGTCAGGCGAAAAAGGATATGTTTCTTTTATTTCCATTATTGAACTTTTTAAAATTGAAATGATTGTGCTATGATTATTTTTTCTTTTAATGAATCGGAAATGTCCAACTTGAAAATATCGGCAGAATGTTCGCTATGTATCGGAATAATCGCCTTTCTCGGATTGACTAATCGACAAATTTTTGTCAGCGTTTCGGCTGTGGCGTGTCCGCTTGTGTGGATTTTATCTTTGTTTTCAAAAAGATTCCAAATATCAAAATAACTCTGCATAAGATTATCTCCATTTTTTACCTTTTTGTTAATGTAACCATCCCACATTGAATAAATTAACAAAGTTTTTTCCTGTGATAAATGTTTCAATAATTCTTTTACCATTTCGAATTTTGTACTGCGTATCAGCATACAAAAACCTTTTTCTTTGATTAATTCAAATTGCCTTTCGTGATTGTGCTTGTAAAAATATGTGTTGTCGAATTTGAAAAAATCCGATTTTGCCTTTTCAGTAAAAATCTTCAAAATTTCTTTTTGGTAATTGTCGCAAAGCAAACTTTTTCCACATTTTTTGCTTGCTTCGTGAAAAGTTGCCAAACGGTCAATGTCGGTCGAAGAACAAAGCACGAAAGCATATTTGTACTTTTTTAACAACGCTGTGGCTTCAATTTTTAAATCGTTTTCGTGCTTTACTTTTTCTTGTAATCTCGATAACATTGTACCTTCGGTAATCAAAACGTCAATTCCTCTTTTCACAATATATGTTTCAATCGTTGGAATTAAACCTTTTCCAAGATAGCCGTGTTCTCGAAAATCGCCTGTGTGCAAAATACTTTTTCCGTTGGATTCAACCAAAAACATATACGAATCACAAGCCGAATGACTGACAAAATAAGGCGTAACGCAAACATCGCCAATCTCAATTTTTTCCTTTGCTTTGAAAGTTTTGAATGTTTCTAATTTCTCAACATCTTTTTCTGTAACATTCGTCTTTTCGGGAAGTTTTGCCAATCTTTTGCTTTTACAAATCATCACTTGCTTGGCGATTTCTCCAATATATTGTGGAATATTTTCGGGAACATATTTGTACAAATCAATATGGTCGCCGTGATAATGACTGTAAAAAATTGCTCCGCAATTTTTTGTCAGTTTTGCAATTTTTTCTTTGCTAGCATTCTCATCTTCCACAGGTTTGTCTCCTTTAGGTAAATTATGCCCCAAGTCGATAAATATTTTTGTCGTTTCGGTTGCAATTTCGGTAATGCAACCACCTATCTGGTCAATACCTCTGTGGATTGTGATTCTCATTGCTGGTATAATTTTTCGTCAACAATGTCATTTATAGTTATTCCTTCTTCAAGTTTTTCCGCTGAAAACAAGAATGTTGCGTAAAATTTATTGCCTTTCTTTGTTACATCTCCAAAGTCACTTTCTACACAATGTTTCGTTGATAATTTTTTACAACCCCAGCACTTCTCTTTGAAAAGATAACCTGCCATTGTTTGTTTCGGACTACTTGCACCTATTTTTTTAGGATTATTGTCCAATGTGATAAAATAAAACTCAGGCTCGGATAACATCGAATTTAATTTCGGTAACTCAAATGGAATCTCAATGCCAAGTTCTATCTGGCTTTCGACAATATCAATAATTTCTTGCTTTAAATGCTCTTCAAAAAATCTTTTCTGACAGAATTTACTAAAATCTTCAATGTGTTTGTATATTCCACTATTACCACCTATCGCATTATTGCCATATTTTAATTCTATCAAGGCTGTTCTGTGTGGTTTTTCTTTGGAAAGCGCAATAATATCAAAACGGCCATTAAATTCGGATTTATCTTTTTCTGATTGATTATCAAATGCTTTCACGTATTCAACATCAATGCAAAACCATTTTGAGTTCTGATTATTGTTGTTTAAAAGGACTAATTTAGATTGTGCTTTCTTTTCTGCGGTTGCTTTTTCATTGCTGTTTGCTTTTATCTTTTCGTATTGTTCATAGATTTGATTTGGTTCAATCTTACATCGTTTTTCTTTGCCAGTATAATGCTTGCCGTCTAAATAATACTTATCTATTTCACAAACAATTTCTTCATCTTTCCTCCTATATTCTATTTTTGCAACACTATCACAGTTATAATACAAATTCAAATAATTGTTCCGTACACCAATAAACAACTCGTCTTTGTGCTTTTCATAAAGTTTATAAAGTTCACTTTTTTTGAATGCTTCCGCGAAATCTTTATCAATTCCTCGTGTTATTTTTCTACTGTTTGCTTTTTTGCTCATTGTTTTTGCTTTTTCTGTTTGACTTTAACCACTGTGCTTCCTTAGAGTGCCACCTAACTTGATTGTTGCTACCATAAATTAATACCAACCATCCCTACCGGAGGGTTGGTATCATTGTGTTGATATTATAAATCCAAGTCTTCAAAGGGTGATTTTATTTGTTGAATACTTTTATTACTTACATGTGTGTAAATTTCGATTGTTGAGCTGTGGTTGCGTACTCCTAGGAACCTTACCAAAAGGTTGACTCTCGACTTTAGTGTCAAAGGCAAATATAGTAAATCTTATACAACTTGCTTCAAATCAGTATGTTTTCATTAAAACAGAAACCGCTCCCCAAATTCCTTGGAGAGCGGTTTCCCTATTATTTGTACTTAGTATTTTGTACTTCGTACTTCGTACTTTCTACTACTTATTCTCTACATTTCCTGCCAACCTCTTGTACTGGTTGTAACGCCACTTAGCGTTTTCCTCAGTAGCTTGGAACAGCTCGGCAGCCTCCTTCGGGAATGACTTCAGCAGTGAGGTGTAGCGAACTTCGTTCTTCAGGAAGTCCTGGAACTTTGTCCAATCAGGCTCCTTGCTATCCAGCGTGAAGGGGTTACCACCGGCAGCCTCAACAGCGGGGTTGAAGCGGTAGTTGTGCCAGTATCCGCACTCTACAGCGCTCTTCTCCTCACGTTGTGAAACGCCCATGCCGCCCTTAATACCGTGGTTGATACAAGGAGAGTAGGCAATAATCAGCGAAGGACCGTTGTAAGCCTCAGCTTCCTTCAGTACGTTGAAGAATTGAGCATGGCTGGCTCCCATAGCCACCTGTGCCACGTAAACGTAGCCGTAGCTCATAGCCATCATACCCAAGTCTTTTTTGCGAATACGCTTACCGGAGGTAGCGAACTTAGCAACAGCGCCTGCGGGAGTTGACTTCGACGACTGACCGCCGGTGTTTGAGTAAACCTCGGTATCAACTACCAGCACGTTTACGTTTTCACCGCTAGCCAGCACGTGGTCAAGGCCACCGTAGCCAATGTCGTATGCCCAACCGTCACCACCAAATATCCACTGTGAGCGCTTAACAATATATGCTTTCAGTTCGGCAATTTGCTTGCAGGTATCGCAGGTGCACTTTTCTACCATAGGTATCAACTTCGCTGCAATCTCTTGGGTCTTTACGCCGCTTTCACGGTTAGCAATCCACTCGGCAAATAGCGCCTTCATTTCGGCAGAGCAGCAGTCGCAGCTTTGACCTTGCGTCATTAGAATTTCCAAACGGTCACGCAATTTTTCAACACCCAATTGCATACCCATGCCAAACTCGGCATTATCCTCGAACAGCGAGTTTGCCCAAGCCGGACCGTGGCCCTCCTTGTTGGTAGTGTAGGGTGATGCGGGGTATGAACCACCGTAGATTGACGAACAACCTGTAGCGTTAGCAATCATCATGCGGTCGCCGTACAGCTGGGTAATAGCCTTAACGTAAGGAGTTTCACCGCAGCCCATGCAGGCGCCCGAGAACTCAAACAAAGGTTGAGAGAATTGGCTCGTCTTCACGCTTTGGAACTTATCGCCAATGGTATCCTTGTAGCCAACGTTAGCGTGCAGGTAGTCGAACTTTGCCTGCTCGGGCATTTGGCTTTCGAGCGACTTCATGGCAAGCGCCTTACCTTGCTTGTTGCCCGGGCAAATGTCGGCACAGTTGCCGCAACCCGTACAGTCAAGCGGAGTAACCTGAATGCGGAAGTTGTACTCCTTAAATGCAGCAGTACCCTTAATAGTCTTCATGTCGCCTGCAGCCGCCAGCTCAGCATCGCTAAGCAGGAACGGACGAATGGCAGCGTGAGGACAAACGTAGGCACACTGGTTACATTGGATACAGTTTTCGGGCAACCACTCGGGAGTGTGTACCGCAATACCGCGCTTTTCGTAGGCAGCCGTACCGCAAGGAATGGTTCCGTCTTCTTGACCAATGAATGCGCTTACAGGCAGGTCATCACCAATTTGAGCGTTCACCACGTCAGCAATCTTCTTCACAAACTCAGGAGCAGGACGCTTTGCAGTGTCAGCCTCGAACGTGCCGTTAAGGCTTGCCCATTCGGCAGGAACTTCCACCTTGGTAATCTCGCCACCGCGATCAACAGCCGCGTAGTTCTTCTTTACCACATCCTCACCCTTCTTACCGTAGCTCTTTTCAATAGCCTTCTTCATTTGCTCCACGGCCTTTTCGTAAGGAATCACGTTAGCAATCTTGAAGAATGCCGATTGCAGAATGGTGTTGGTGCGGTTACCCAGACCAATTTCTTCGGCAATAACAGTAGCGTTCATGATGTAGAAGTTAACCTTCTTCTCAGCCAAAATTTTCTTAACGAAATCGGGCAAACGCTTTTTGGTTTCCTCGGCATCCCACAAGCTGTTGAGCAGGAAAGTGCCACCTTGCTTAATACCGCGCAGCATATCGTACTTGGTCAGGTACGAAGGTACGTGACAAGCCACGAAATCGGGGGTATTTACAAGGTACGGAGAGTTGATGGGGCTATCGCCAAAGCGCAAGTGTGAGCAGGTAAATCCGCCTGACTTTTTAGAGTCGTAAGCGAAGTATGCCTGGCAGTACTTAGGCGTGGTTTCACCAATAATCTTAATGGTGTTCTTGTTGGCACCCACGGTACCATCCGAACCCAAGCCATAGAATTTTGCCTCAAATGTACCAGCCTTACCAAGGCTAATCTCTTCCTTTTGCGGAAGCGACAGGAAGGTAACGTCGTCCACAATACCCACGGTGAAGCGGTTCTTAGGCTCTGCCATCTCAAGGTTCTCGTACACACCCATAATCATAGCAGGAGTGGTATCCTTTGACGACAAACCGTAGCGACCGCCTACAATAACAGGGGCATTAGGTTGACCGTAGAATACGTCCTTTACGTCGAGGTACAAAGGCTCGCCATTTGCTCCCGGCTCCTTTGTGCGGTCAAGCACAGCAATGCGCTTAACGGTCTTAGGCATAACTGCCATGAAGTGCTTTGCCGAGAACGGACGGTACAGGTGTACGAAAATAGCACCGTACTTTTTGCCTTTAGCGTTCATGTAGTCAATGGTTTCCTTAATGGTATCGCAAACCGAACCCATAGCAATGATAACGTTATCCGCATCAGCAGCGCCATAGTAGTTGAAAGGCTTGTACTCGCGACCGGTAATCTTGCTGATTTCGCTCATGTACTCGGCTACCATATCAGGAATAGCATCGTAGTAGCGGTTGCTCGACTCGCGTGCTTGGAAGTACACGTCACCGTTTTGCGCGGTACCGCGGGTTACGGGAGCGTTGGGGTTCAAAGCGCGTTGGCGGAATTCGCTCAACGATTTTTGGTCGATCAGGCTGCGGAGGTCTTCGCCATCGATAGCCTCAATCTTTTGAATTTCGTGTGAAGTACGGAAGCCGTCAAAGAAGCTGGTGAAAGGTACGCGACCCTTAATAGCAGCAAGGTGAGCAACTGCCGACAAATCCATAACTTCCTGTACGCTGCCCGAAGCCAGCATAGCGAAGCCCGTTTGGCGGGTTGACATAACGTCGCTGTGGTCACCAAAAATTGAAAGTGCGTTCATTGCCAATGCGCGAGCCGATACGTGGAATACGCAAGGCAGCAGTTCACCGGCAATCTTGTACATATTAGGAATCATAAGCAGCAATCCCTGCGAAGCAGTAAAGGTGGTGGTAAGCGCACCGGCTTGCAGTGAACCGTGAACGGCACCTGCAGCACCGGCCTCACTCTGCATTTCTGCTACCTTTACGGTTTCCCCAAACAGGTTCTTTTTGCCGAATGCAGCCCACTCGTCCACATACTCCGCCATGGTTGATGACGGGGTAATGGGGAAGATAGCGGCTACCTCGCTGAACATGTACGCCACGTGCGCCGCAGCGTAGTTACCATCGCAGGTAATGAACTTTTTTTCTTTCGCCATTTTCTGATAATTGGTTAAGGTTATAAAATGATTTAATTAATTTGCTTTTTTGCGTTTGAACCAACAAAAATAGCGATTTTTTTTGCGGTTTCCAATGATAAAGTATTTTTAGCTTAAAAATAAAATGCAACATATTGAATTGTTGTATTTTGCGGTTTCGTTTGCGCACACGAAATAGTCGTTATTCATCTTACTTTTTTTGACGGACAAAAAAAGTAACAAAAAAACTCGCGGCTTAGCTTCTCGGCGACCCGCTACGGGCTTGCTTGGCTAAACAAAATGAACTCGCTTCGCTCAAACAGCATTTTGTTTTACGCCGCGGCACCCTGCGGGTACCCCACCTACAAAGCTTATGCCGCCTTATTGCCTTACGGCAAAATGGCTATCACGCTTGCCCCCTCTTGGGTTTGTGCGTTTGCGTGTGTTGGCCAGACCGAATGGCGGGCCGGTGCGAGCAAGAGCGTAGCAAAACTATGAGCGTCGTATGAGACGCGAAATGCAGTTTTGCACGTGGCGGGTTGAAGCATCGTTCGGTCTTGACTTTTGGTTACTTTGGGTCAAGCCAAAGTGACAGAAAAAGAAAGCGAACGGCAATGAAATTGCAACTTACAAAAAAGCCGAGGTCGGAACCTCGGCTTAACAAAAATATTATCAATGTTTATCCGTAATATCAGCGTTATCTGTGTGCTAATCTTTAGTCATTCATCGTTGCCAAAAACTCCTCATTACTCGAAGTCTTCAGCAAGCGGTTACGCATAAACTCCATTGCCTCTACCGAGTTCATATCCGATAGGTAGTTGCGCATCACCCAAATTCGGCTCAGCACATCCTTATCTACCAGCAGGTCGTCGCGGCGTGTACTGCTCAATGTTACATCTACAGCAGGGAATACGCGCTTGTTGGATAGCTTGCGGTCGAGCTGCAACTCCATGTTACCCGTACCCTTGAATTCCTCAAAAATAACTTCGTCCATCTTTGAACCCGTTTCAATGAGCGCGGTAGCAAGTATGGTGAGAGAACCGCCGTTTTCAATGTTACGTGCGGCACCGAAAAAGCGTTTGGGTTTATGCAATGCATTAGCATCCACACCACCACTCAATACCTTACCCGATGCGGGTTGTACGGTATTGAAGGCACGTGCCAAACGGGTAATAGAGTCAAGTACAATCACCACATCGTGACCGCACTCTACCATACGCTTTGCCTTTTCAAGGACAATGTTGGCAACCTTTACGTGACGCTCGGCAGGCTCGTCAAAGGTAGAAGCAACTACCTCCGCGCGCACGCTGCGCTGCATGTCGGTAACCTCCTCGGGGCGCTCGTCAATGAGCAGCATTATCATGTACACCTCGGGGTGGTTGGCGGCAATAGCGTTGGCAATGTCCTTCAGCAAAACAGTTTTACCTGTTTTGGGTTGAGCAACAATCAGTCCACGCTGTCCTTTACCTATAGGTGCAAACATATCCACCACGCGGGTTGAAAGGTTGTTGTGCCCGTTACCTGTAATGTTGAATTTCTCGTTGGGGAATAGGGGAGTGAGGTAGTCAAATGGTTCGCGATCGCGAATGTATTCGGGGTCGCGTCCGTTAATGGAACCCACCTTTACCAGCGGGAAGAACTTTTCGTTATCCTTTGGCGGACGAATATTTCCGGTTACGGTATCGCCCGTTTTCAGCCCGAACAACTTTATTTGCGATTGCGAAACGTAAATATCATCAGGTGAAGGCAAGTAGTTGTAGTCCGATGAGCGCAGGAATCCGTAGCCATCGGCAAGCACCTCAAGCGTACCTGTTGCGGGTACCAGCGTATCAAACTCGTAGCGCTTTTCACGCTCCTGTTGTTGACGTTCGCGTGGCTCGTTTTGGCGGTCATTTTGGCGTCGGGGCTGCTGCTGGGGTTGGTGTTGTTGAGGTTCAGGATTGCCCTGTTGTTGGGGTTGCTGTTGTACTGCTACCTCAGATACAGCCTCAGATGCGCTTGCTTCTATGGTAACGATTGGCTCGTCATCCACCGGCAGCAGCAAATCTGCCTCTGCTGGTTTTTCCACAGCATTATCTTTTACTGTTTTTGGCCTTCCCTTACGTACAGGTTGCTCTTTGGGAGCCTGTCGTTGACGCGGGTCATTAGTTTTTTGATCACTCTTCTCGTTGCTCTTTTCGTTGCGCTTGTCACGAGGTTTTTGCTCTCCGTTTTCAGGGGTGTTTTTCGGAGCGTTGTTAGCACGTTTTTGAGGAGCATCTGCGCCGCGCCGTTGGCGGGGTTGGGCGTTTTCTGTTGCGGGCGCTTGGTTTTCGGGATTTTTCTTGGGGCCTTGTACGGCCTGTTCATCAAGAATTTTGTAAACCAAGTCTTCCTTGGGTAGGTTTGCCTTTTTAATGTTCAATTGGAGTGCAATATCCTGCAACTCTTCCAACGACTTGCCGTTAAGGGCTTGGATGTCGTACATAAATGGTTTTTTAGATTAATAATACAAAATGATTTGCCATACCAATAAGGTACGCAAAAACGTAGTTGATTTATGGGAAATTAAAAAATGTCAAAAAAGCGGAGTGATTTAACTTGAAGCAGGAGGCGCCTCGAAGGAGTACAATGAGATGACAAAATTAGATTTTTTTTTTGTTTTCAAAAAAAAATCTGATAAAAAATCAACGTTATTTATGTAATGTATTGAAAAGTAGATTGTTGTAGATGATTAAATGTGAAATAAAGTCTCTAAGCTAGATATAAGATACGAAAAATCATACTTTGTAAGGTTTATTTCATGATGCAAAGTCTGTTGTAAAGCTATAGTTTTTTTAAGTAAAATATAGTATTTTTGTAGGATATTCATGAAAGAAGTAAAAACTCTTAAGCTCTTTATGTCACAAGTAATCAAACTGAACAAGGGGTTAGATATAAAGTTGGAGGGACTTCCCGAAAAGGTGCTGCCCAAATGCTCCTCTCCACTTTCTTACTCTATAAAACCTTCTGATTTTCATGGGCTTACGCCTAAAATGTTAGTTGCTGAAGGGGCTATTCTTAAGGCCGGCACTCCGGTGTTTTGTGATAAGTATAAACCCGAAATAGTTTTTGCATCACCCGTAAGCGGCATGCTAAGCATCATAAATCGTGGTGAGCGCCGTAAAATTCTGGAGGTGATTATTACCCCTAATGAGCAGGTTGAGTCTGAAGCTTTTGTAGCTCCTGATTTAGACAAAGCCTCGCGCGAGGAGGTGGTGGAGTTGATGCTCAAGTCGGGCGCATGGCCTTTTTTGGTGCAACGCCCCTATGGCGTGTTGGCCAATCCTCAGGTTACTCCCAAGGCCATTTTTATCTCAGGTTTCGACTCTGCGCCTCTGGCTGCTGATGCCGACTATTTGGTTAACGGTGAGGGCGTGCTTTTCCAAAAGGGTATTGATGTTTTGAAAAAGTTGACACCGGGCAAAGTATACCTGTCACTTTGTGCCGATTATCCTGCTAATAACACGTTTGAGCGTGCCAAGAGTGTGGAAATTCATCGCTTCAAAGGCGCACATCCGGTGGGTAACGTAGGTGTGCAAATTCACCATATTGACCCCATCAACAAGGGTGAAACCGTGTGGACTATTTCGCCGCAGCACGTTATTGCGCTTGGTCGATTGTTTGCCAACGGTGTGTACGATGTGTCAAAGGTGGTTGCTTTGGTGGGCTCAGAAGTAAAAAAGCCCCGCTACTATCGTATGATTGCCGGTGCATCATTAAGCGGTCTGGCGGAGTTCATGCATGATATTCCCGAGGGTAAAAGTCGTCGTGTAATAAGTGGCAACGTGCTTACGGGAGTTAACGTGGGGCCCTGTGGTCATTTGGGTTTCTACCATAACGAAGTTACTGTTATACCCGAAGGTGACTACTACGAAGCCTTTGGTTGGATGATGCCGCGCTTCTCCAAGTTCAGCCTTTCGCATACCTACTTCTCCTGGCTTATGCCGGGCAAGCGCTATAAGCTCGATACTAACCTCAATGGTGGACATCGTGCTTTTACTGTTACAGGCCAGTATGAAAAAGTACTCCCAATGGATATTTACCCCGTGTACCTGATTAAGGCCATACTTGCAGGTGATGTGGAGAAAATGGAGCAGCTGGGCATTTATGAAGTAGTAGAGGAAGACCTTGCGCTGTGTGAGTTTGTATGTACTTCAAAAGCTGATGTGCAGGAGATTTTGCGTAAGGGCATTAACCTGATGATTACGGAAATGTCGTAAAAATCTCAAATTCCAAATTTCAAATTCAAGACCGGATAAATGAACGCACTTAGAAAAATTGTTGATAGTATTAAGCCAAATTTTGAAAAGGAGGGCAAGTTGCACTTCTTACATTCAACATTTGACGCTTTTGAAACTTTTTTGTTTGTACCAAAAACCGTAACTACCAAAGGTGCGCATATTCGCGATGCTATTGATACCAAGCGTACCATGACTGTAGTTATCATAGCGTTGCTACCCGCATTGCTATTTGGCATGTGGAATGTAGGCTACCAGCACTTTCTTTCAGTAAATCAGGAAGTAGGTTTCTGGGGGGTATTTTGGTTCGGCTTTTTCAGGGTGCTGCCTATGATAGTGGTGTCGTATGTGGTAGGGTTGGGTATTGAATTTGTGGCGGCACAAATTCGTGGGCACGAGGTTAACGAAGGTTTTTTGGTTTCGGGGTTGCTCATACCCATGGTTATGCCTGCCGACTTGCCGTTGTGGATGCTGGCGCTGGCTACGGCCTTTGCGGTAATCATAGGCAAGGAAGTATTTGGTGGTACCGGCATGAACATATTTAACCCTGCGCTGCTGGCGCGTGCCTTTGTGTTCTTCTCCTATCCCTCATTTATTTCGGGCGATACTATTTGGATTGCGGGCCTCTCAAAAGGCGAAGGAGTAGTTGACGGTTTTTCGGGAGCAACACCGCTGGCAAAAGCCATGATGGGTGACTTGCCCTTCTCTGCCATGGATGCGCAGCACATGTTCTTTGGTACTATTCCCGGCTCCATAGGTGAAACCTCTACACTTGCCATTCTTATTGGTGCAGCCATTCTTATATTTACTGGAGTGGGTAGTTGGCGTATTATGCTGTCGGTTGTAGCGGGAGGTTTCCTCACAGGCTTGCTGTTTAACTTGGCTGGTTCCGGTGCCTACATGGATATGCCGGCTTACCTTCACCTCATTATGGGTGGCTTTGCCTTTGGCGCGGTGTTTATGGCTACCGACCCCGTAACGGCATCGCAAACCAACAAGGGCAAGTGGATTTACGGATTTCTGATAGGTATAATGGCGGTAATTATTCGTGTGCTCAACCCCGCCTATCCCGAAGGAATGATGCTGGCTATACTACTGATGAACGCGTTTGCCCCCCTTATTGACTACTTTGTAGTACAGGGTAACATTAAGCGCAGGCTAAAACGTGCGCAGGTAAAAATACAAAAGGCGTAAATATACGATGAACATGAATAAGGAAAGTAACAAGTACATTTTTCTATACTCCATAGCACTCGTGGTTTTGGTTGCGGCGGTGTTGGCCATTGCCTCTATTACGTTGAAACCCTTTCAGCAGAAGAATGTTGAGGTAGAGAAAAAGCAAAGCATACTGCGTTCGGTGCAGAAGGCAACCGATGTAAAGAACGCAAAAAACAAAGCTCAGTATATTGAGGACGAATACGCCAAGTATATTACCGAGAGTATTATTGTAAACTCGCTGGGAGCAAGGGTGGATGGCGATGCGTTTGGGGTTAGCCTTGAGGAGGAAGTGGCAAAGCCCGTAGCCGATCGTAAGTTACCCGTATTTGTATGCACGGACGATGATGGTACAAAAAAGTATATCCTTCCTGTGCGAGGCACCGGGCTGTGGGGGCCTCTTTGGGGCTACGTGGCCTTGCAGGATGACTACAGCACAATATGTGGTGTGGTATTTGATCACAAGGGTGAAACTCCCGGCTTAGGTGCTGAAATTTCTACCTCCGCATTTCAAGAGCAGTTTGTGGGTAAACAAATTTTTGAGGCTTCAACTTTTACCTCTATTAAGGTAGTTAAAGGTGGAGGCACACAGGGTAAGCAACATGAGGTAGATGCTATTTCCGGTGGTACCATTACCAGCCAAGGACTTGAGGCTATGTTGCAGACCTCACTCAGTAGCTACCTGAGCTACTTTAAGGAGGAAAAGCAGCAGCAGCGTCAAGAGGTAAAGGAGGAGGTGCTAACCGAGCCGGAAAAGCCAATAGTAAGGCCGGTGGCTCCTAAGCCGGCACCCGTACAAGTGGTAGAAGAGCCCGAGCAGGAAGCGGCTTCGGCTGCTCCAATAGAGCAAGAGAAGCATGAGGAGGAGCAGCATCAAGTGCTTCCCTTACCGCAATCGGAAAATAGTATACCCGATTCGATTAATTAGATAAAGTTGTAAAACGAACATACATGGAAAAAGAACCTTTATTCTCGGCAAAAAACATGAAGTTGCTCACCGGTCCGCTGGGGCGCAACAATCCTGTTACGGTGCTGGTATTGGGTATATGCTCTGCGCTGGCTGTGACGGTAAAGTTGGAGCCGGCCGTAGTAATGGCCATATCGGTAACGGTAGTGGTAGGCGTATCAAACTTGATAATATCGCTGATGCGCAATACTATTCCCAACCGCATACGTATTATAGTACAGCTGGTTGTTGTATCGTTACTTGTAATATTAGTTGACCAGGTGCTGCAAGCTTTTGCCTACGATGTGAGTAAGCAGCTGTCGGTTTTTGTGGGACTTATCATTACCAACTGCATTGTGATGGGACGCCTTGAGGCATTTGCCATGGCCAATAAGCCCTGGCCTTCATTTATTGATGGTATTGGTAATGGTTTGGGGTATGGTATAATTTTAGTTATTGTAGGTTTTATTCGTGAGCTGTTGGGCTCCGGCACGCTGTGGGGCTATCGTGTAATTCCCGAGAGTTTTTATATTGAAAATGGCGGCGTGTATGCCAACAACGGCTTGATTATTTTGCCACCGATGGCGCTCATTATTCTTGGTATAATTATTTGGGTACAGCGTGCCCGCAACAAGGAGTTGATTGAAAAGTAGCCTACAAAGAGAGACTTATTATAACGCATGGAAAACGTAGTAAATATATTTATTAAGTCAATTTTTATTGACAACATGATTTTTGCCTACTTCTTGGGCATGTGCTCTTACTTAGCCGTATCCAAGAATGTAAAGACATCAATGGGCTTGGGTATAGCGGTTGTTTTTGTGCTGGCCGTTACTGTGCCTATAGACTACCTGCTCAATAAGTATGTGCTAAGCAGCGGCGCCCTCACGTGGATTAGCCCAAGTATGCAGGATGTTGATTTGAGCTTTCTGAGCTTTATCGTATTTATTGCTGTAATTGCATCTTTTACACAAATAGTGGAAATGGTGGTTGAGCGTTTTGCACCTGCGCTATACTCTTCGCTGGGTATCTTCTTACCTCTTATTGCGGTTAACTGTGCTATTTTAGGAGGCTCGCTCTTTATGCAGGAGCGTGGTTACCAAACCTTGGCAGAGGCCACATCGTTTGGTATAGGCTCAGGTGTGGGTTGGTTCCTGGCTATTGTGGGTATTGCCGCTATTCGCGAAAAGTTGAGCTACTCCAACGTTCCGGCTCCACTTAAAGGATTAGGTATTACGTTTATCATTACGGGACTTATGGGCATTGCGTTCATGTGCTTCATGGGTATTAAGTTGTAAATCGCAGAAACAAAATATTTGGAATATGATTTTGCTATCAAGTGGTCTTACGCTAACAGCCGTCTCGGTATTAGTCTTTCTGATTATTATCTTACTGCTGGTTTCGCTACTGTTGTTTGCCAAAAAAACGCTTACACCGCAAGGGGAGGTTGAGGTAAGTATTAACGAAGGAGAACGCAAGCTTACAGTGCAACCGGGCTCATCATTGCTGGCAACCCTTTCGGGCAACGGTATCTTTTTGCCGTCGGCTTGTGGCGGTGGTGGTACCTGTGGCATGTGCAAGTGTCAGGTGTTGAGTGGCGGAGGTAGTATTTTACCCACCGAAACGGGCTTCTTTACACGTAAGCAGCAGCAGGAAAACTGGCGCTTAGGCTGTCAGGTTAAGGTGCGCGAAAATATGGAGATTAAAGTGCCGGAGGAGGTACTGGGTATTAAAAAGTGGGAGTGCGAGGTGGTGAGCAACCGCAACGTGGCCACGTTTATTAAGGAGTTTGTGGTGAAGTTGCCTGTTGGAGAAACGCTCAACTTTAAATCCGGTGGTTACATTCAAATAGATATTCCTAAGTGTGAGGTTGATTTTTCAAAGGATATTTCCATTGAGAAAGAGTTTCGTGAGGATTGGGACAAAATGAAGATTTGGGATTTGAAGATGAGCAATGTTGAGCCAACGTTCCGTGCCTACTCTATGGCTAACCATCCGGCGGAAGGTAACATTGTTATGCTCAACATACGTATTGCCACACCACCTTGGGATAGGGCTAAGGGAGGCTTCATGAACGTAAATCCGGGTGTGTGCTCGTCCTATATTTTCTCACGTAAGCCGGGTGATAAGGTTACCATATCGGGGCCTTACGGAGAATTTTTCCTGCGCGATACGCAGAATGAAATGATGTTTATTGGCGGAGGTGCCGGTATGGCGCCTATGCGTTCGCACATATTTAACTTGTTTCAAACCATTAAAACCGGACGCAATGTCACGTTTTGGTATGGAGCGCGTTCCCTGCGTGAGGTATTTTATGCCGAACAGTTTAGGGAGATAGAAAAGCAGTTCCCCAACTTTAAGTTTACCATTGCCCTATCGGAGCCAAAGCCCGAGGACAAGTGGACCGGCGCCACAGGGTTTATTCACCAGGTTATTTTTGACCAGTATCTTAAATCGCACGAGGCACCCGAGGATATTGAATACTACTTGTGTGGCCCTCCTATGATGAATAGCGCTGTTACTAAAATGCTATACGACTTAGGTGTGCCTGATGAAATGGTGATGTTTGACGACTTTGGAGGTTAGACAGTTTTACCAAAAAGGAAAAGGTCTCCGCTTCAGCTGAAGCGGAGACCTTTTCCTTTCTAACCTATCTATCGCTCTCCAAAAATGCTGGTCCCAACCCTTACCAGCGTGGCACCCTCCTCAATAGCTATTCTGTAATCGTGCGACATGCCCATTGATATTTGGGTGAAACACTCAGGGTGGGGAAGTAGGGGTTTTACCTGCTCAAACAATGTTTTTATTTGATGAAATTCGCTACGAACCTGCTCCATATTTTCGGTGTAGGTAGCCATGCCCATGAGACCACAAAGTTGAGCGTGTGGGTAGCCTACCAACCTCTTTTGCTGTATAAAATCAACCAGCTCCTCCGGTGAAAAACCAAATTTAGTTTCTTCTTGTGCTACGTGTACCTGCAGCAGGTAGCGGGCTATAATGTTTGATTTCTCACAAAATTTATCTACCTCAGCCAGCAGTTTTTCGCTGTCAATAGAATGAATTAGGTCGGCATGCGGCACCACCATTTTTACCTTATTGGTCTGCAGGTGACCTATGAAGTGCCAGCGAATATCCTGCGGTAGCTCTGCGGCTTTTTGCAGCAGCTCCTGCGGTCTACTCTCGCCAAAATCACGCTCTCCGGTGTTGTACGCCTCCATAATAGCCTCCGCGCTGTGCGTTTTCGATACGGCTATGAGGGTTACATGAGGAGGTAGCTTTTGCTTAATATGTTGAATATTTTCTGAAATACTTGACATGAGGGTGGGGTGTCTGATAATCAATACGCCGACATTGTTTGGAATTTGGGACTTCACAGAGTTGAAACCAATTTCAAATATACAAAAAATGGGAGTCACACTTGCGTAAGTGTGCATTAATTTTTTGATTCCATTTCAAGAAAATTCTTCGTGCTGTGTGTTATTAAGTTTTTGATTATAAAAGAATAGTGATACAACCAACATAACGTATAATACGCTAAATTTGCCGTTGGAGGTTGCCTTTAAGGTGGGGCATAAGTATCTTTACACCTACAGCGCTACGGGCGAAAAGTTGCGGGTGGTTACCGTTACCAATGCCAACGCGCACCTGGTACCTGTAACCACTACCGATGAGGCCGACCTCTCCAACGCTCTTTACACGTATGATACTACCGATTACTGCGACCCGTACATTTACCGCAACGGCCGGCTGGATAGGTTGCTCACAGGAGATGGCTACCTTACGTTTGACGCTTCGGGCAATGCCATACGCCACCACTACGTAAAAGATTACCTGGGCAGCAACCGTGTGGTGCTTAATGAGGAGGGTACGGTGGAGCAGGTAAACCACTACTACCCGCTGGGCATGGAGTTTAATGAAAAAAATTATGTCAGCATCCAGCCCTACAAGTTTGGCGGCTTAGAGTGGCAGCCCATGCACGGGCTCAACCTGCACGACAACCACGCACGGCAGCACGACCCGGCTACAGGAAGGTTTACCGGCGTGGACGCATTGGCTGAATCGGACTGTAGCGTTAGCCCGTACGCATACTGTCGGAACAACCCTATAGGTATGGTAGACCCCACGGGCATGCAGCCTTTTACCTTCCGGGTGGATAATACATCCGCTCCATATTCTCTGTACTCAGATAATTGCATGCCCACCCTTGGGCGATGGATGAATACACTTTTCGGCAATCGTAACTTTGGTGGAGGTGGTGGCAGCCGTGCTGGATATGCTGGTGGTGGATACGCTGGTGGTGGGTGGGAAGAGTCAAGTACAGGCTGGTCTACAGCTGACCCCAATAGCATTGCTCAGCTGCATGAGATGCTGGTTATTGCAAGCTACGGTTTTCCCGGATGTGGACTACATACTTGCCCCGGTAAATGCGGTGGTGACTAGAGGGGATATGTTTTTTGAGAGCACAAGTTATGAGCGTATGAGGGCAGAGCAACGCATGATAGCCGAAGTCTTAGGCAATAATGGTAATGGTTGGGAAATTGCCGGTAATACTTTTGGGGCATTGGGAATTATGACAACTGGAGCGGAAATCTTCGTGCGATCCAATCGGCACCCTTAATTTCTTACACGGCATTCAATGGTGCGAGTAGGGTTGTTAGTACGGTGCAGGTTGCTAATGCGTTTAAAGGCTTGGGATCCCTTGCTTTTGCCGGCAATGCCCTTGTTGATCTTATCTTATCTGCAAATGGTATGCAGCCATGGGGAATAACAATAACTAACACAATAGTTGGGGGAGTGGCTGTCGCAGGTGGAGTACCAGGATTAATGCTTGGTGCGGGTTATTGGATGACGATGCAACCTGTCTATGGAATTGGCCCCATGCCGATACCTCCAAGTGTAACTATGCCAGATGCAACAAGATTTATAGTGCCACCTATTTATAGAAAATAGTAATTTATATATGTTTAAAGAGATATATTATTGGATGCATCATTATTTGCAGAAAATAACGACTAATAGCGCTCCTGCATTTAATGCAAGTCTTCTTGTTGGTATGCTACAAGCGATTAACATTGCTACAGTTTATACAATAGTTATACATCTTTGTAAGGTAACAATAACTATAGATAAAGAAACTGTGATTTATATTGGACTTGGCCTTGCAGTGGTTGTGTTTGTGGTAAACTTCATTTTTTTGTATAATCGGCGAGGGGTTATTTGCGAGCAATATCAAAAAATGCCAGCAAAAAGAAGAAAAAAAGGACAGATTTATTTCTGGTTATATGTAACATTAACTATGGCTATTTTGTGTGTGATGGGTTATATACTGGATAGCAATCAGTATTAATATCGTAATGTTTTCCCTGTTCGTCAGAGGCTGTGAAATAGCACCACTGCGTTCGGCCGCAGGTTTTACCTCGGTCGGTCTATGGGCGTAGGCTGTGCCTACATGTGGGTGGCGTGCGAATAAAAAGAGTCTCTGCGTTTTTGCTGGTACAACCAGCACAGATACGGCGACCAAGGCACAGCCTAGGCCGAACAGGGAAAATCATAATCAGGCTTTGCCTATGGCAGTAAAAATATCAGGTCATAAAAATGCTGATGGTTAAATAAGGTAGTATCTACACAAACATACTCATCCCTAAACATCAAATCTACCTAAAAAGCAGCGAGCATTTTACTTGTACTGCACAATTTCCATCCAAGGTGTGTAGCGAAGTAAAAATACACCTTTATTTTCATAAGCACCGCCCGGGCAAATGGGTGCAAATGAGTAGTTGGATTGTAGCAGCGGTACCTTGTGATACGGCAGGCAGCCTTCAAAATCTTTACCGTAACGGTAGATGGCCGATGCAAAGTAGGTCATGATGTCATAGCCCTGGAATGCGAATTGCGAAGGCTCTGTTTTGTACTTATCTCGATACGCCTGAATGAAATCCTTCACAGCATCCGATTTGTAGCTGATGTAGTACGGCGCGGCGAGATGCAGCTTTAAGTCGTAAAAAAGATTCAGCTCAAGGTTATCGAATTTTTGCCAGGCGTTGGTTCCGTAAACCGTAATGCGACACTTGTAGCGGTCGGAAAAGGCCTTGAGGTTAGCCAGCAACTCCGATACGAATGGCTCGTCTTGTGATGCAACCACTACCTTATTCTCTAAGGTGGGGCTGAATATTTTCAGGAACACCTCCTGGTTCTCGCGCGGTTGTAGCCCTATGCGGTACGATAGGTTTTTTACAATGGGAGTGTGAGGACGTTTTTCAAATTGCTTTTGTAGCACCTCCAAGTCCGACGACTCGCTATATGAGTTAGAATTGTGGTAGAGTATGCTGTCGGTTTTTGGAAGGTACTGACGGTAGTAGTTACGCATTTTTTTACTTATCTCCTCGTCGCGTTGCGATATCAACACAATGTTGCTTTCGTTGGGATCAAGCCTGTCATGTACCAACGCTTGTTGCACCTGCTTGTCAAAATCAACAGGAATTTGAAAAACGTTGCTGTAGCTATATAGCGTGCTATCAATAGGGACTAACGGTGAAATAATTTTTATATTTTTTTGCTTTGCAAATTCGGCAACAGGTTTGAATGCTTCCTGATATACCGGACCAATAATGAGATCGGCTTTGGCGAGCGAGGGGTTGCGAAGTAGCATGTTTACACTTGTGCTCCTGGTGTCGAATACCGAAAGGTTAACCGAGAGCCCCTGACGGCTTAGGTTGTCAAGGGCAATTAATGCGCCTTCGTACACCTCTAGAAAGCGGAAAGAGCGATACAGCTGGTCGGCATCGTCTTGCTCCTCTGCGTTAAACGGTAGTAGTATTGATACGTTAATGTTGGGCATGCGGCGGGCGCTGCTGTCGCATTGTTCGCGATGCTCAGTGTTCTTTGTAGTGCTGCCTTTTTTTAAACCCGAAAAAGAAATGGGGATGTTGAGCATTTGCCCGGCCTTTACCTTGTTTGTGCCGTCGGCAAATACTTGTGGATTATACAGCTTGATATATTCAATATCCACGTCGTACATGTTGGATATGGAGAACAGCGTTTCCTTGCGTTTCACCTCGTGCTCCTTCATGCTAACGCCATTGGAAGCGCCAGCTTGAACTTTATCAGTAGGAGTAGGGGGTGGAGCTGATGGAGATGTTGCCGGTTGTGTAATAGCGGTTGCCGACGCGGCGCTATCCTTTTTGGCAATAGGTATTTGCAATATGCGTCCAATGTTCAACTTTTTATCCGCCTCGGGATTCAGCGCTACAATATCGTTTTCACTTATGCCGTATCGCTTTGCCAAAGAGTAAAGCGTTTCGTTCACCTGCACTACATGCTCAATATACTTATTGGGGGCGGGAGTGTTGGCGGATGGAACAGGTATTTTAAGCCGCGTGTCAACCTTTATTGTTGGCCAATCTACGCCGGGGTTGTTACGCTTTAAGTCATCCTCGGTAACGCCGTAAGCACGGCAAATAGAGTACACGGTTTCCCCCTTTTTTACCTGATGCATGTAGTAAAGGTTGGCGCCTTCTATCACTATTTGCGTACTGCGCGTAATGGTAACAGCGGGTTGCTGTGCAAGTAGGTTGCTGCTTGCTAGTAAAAGGGCAAATGTAATAAGTCTAAGTTCCATGCCGTTTTTAAGTGAGAATAAGCAACAAATTTACACATTTTTTGTGTAAAAATGATACTTGTAAAATGCATAAATTATGCTACCTTTGTTAGTTTAAGGTAATTGTATATTTATTATTGATAATCAGCGCAATAGGCCTGCTTGTCGATGTTTTTATTACGCATGAGCGTTGGTGGTAAATTATGCTGCTTTCATTTTCATCAAAAGAGTTGGAGCGAGTAGTTCCGGTAGGCGACAAGGTGCTTATCAAGCCGCGTACGGAGCATGAGCGTACTAAGTCGGGTTTGTATTTGCCGGCGGGCACGCACGAAAAGGAGCAAGTGCAGGCGGGCTATGTAGTTAAGGTAGGCCCGGGATTTCCCATTCCAGCCATTAACGATGTTGATGAGCCTTGGCGCAATAAGCAAGAAGAGGTGAAGTACCTTCCTTTGCAACCCGCTGTGGGCGACCTTGCAGTGTACATGCAAAACGCTGCTTGGGAAATTGAGTTTAACGGTGAAAAATTCCTTATTGTTCCGCACTCAGCAATTTTACTGCTGGTACGCAACGATGATTTTAGAGAATAATTAGAAAAGACAGACGATATGAAAGTTCTGAAATTCGGCGGCTCATCGGTAGCATCGGCCGAAAATATAAAGAAGGTAAAGGACATTGTTGAGCAAAGTCCCGATAATAAATTTGTGGTAGTATCGGCTTTTGGCGGCGTTACCGATCAGCTCATTAAAGCCAGCGCACTTGCGGCGCAGGGTAATGAGGATTACAAAAATGAGCTGAGCGATATTGAACAGCGCCACCTGAATACGGCTAAAGCGTTGGTAAAACCGCAGCAGCAAGGTCACGTACTGAGCGAGTTGAAGGTGATGCTGAATGAACTCGAAGACTATTTGCATAGTATAGCACGCTTGCGTGAACTTACACCTAAGTTGCAGGATTACGTACTGAGCTTTGGCGAGCGCATGAGCTCCTACGTAGTGAGTGAGGCTATTGATGGCGCAGTGCATATTGATTCGCGTAACATAATTAGAACTGATAACCATTTTGGCAAAGCCAAGGTTGATTTTACAAAAACCAACCCTTTGTGTAAAGAAGTTTTGCTAAAGGTGGAAAAACGTGCGGTGCTTCCGGGCTTTATTGCTTCTAACGAAAACGGCGATACAACAACGTTGGGACGTGGGGGTAGCGACTACACCGCCGCGATTTTGGCGGCAGCCATAGGTGCTTCCGTTACCGAAATATGGACGGATGTGGATGGCTTTATGACAGCCGATCCGCGCAAGGTGGAAAAGGCGTATCCCATTAAGCACCTCAGCTACTCCGAGGTATTTGAGTTGTCAAACTTTGGCGCTAAGGTGGTTTATCCACCTACTGTGCATCCGCTGTTGGCTGCCAATATTCCTATGGTGATTAAAAATACTTTTAATCCGCAAGCTGAGGGAACGTTGGTAAACGCTACCATTGATGCTCCGGCTATTGAGCAAGCCATTAAGGGTATTTCATCTATTGACGACATTACGCTGCTAACGCTGCAAGGCGTGGGCATGGCGGGTATTTCGGGTATTTCTAAGCGCTTGTTTGGCGCTCTTGCAGAAGCTGAAGTCAGCGTGATTTTAATTTCACAAGCCTCGTCGGAGCAGTCCATCACCTTTGCTATTGTGCCGGGCGATGTGGCGCGAGCCAAAGCCGCCATTGATGGCGAGTTTGATTTTGAGATGAAGCGCGAAACCATTGGCTTGAAGATAGAGGAGGGGATGTCGGTAATAGCTATTGTGGGTGAAAATATGAAGCGCATGCCCGGTATATCGGGTAAACTTTTCAACGCGTTGGGCAAAAATGGTGTGAACGTGGTTGCCATAGCGCAGGGCTCGTCAGAGCTCAACATTTCTACCGTGGTGCATAAGCTAAACCTGCGCAAGGCGCTTAACGTAATCCACGAAGCTTTTTTCTTAGTAGGCTATAAAGAGGTACACCTGTATATAGCCGGTATTGGTACGGTTGGTGGAAATTTATTGCAGCAAATAAGCAAGCAGCGTGACGACTTGATGAAAAATCACCGTCTGAAAATAAATCTGGTAGGTGTGATGAACTCAAAGAAAATGCTGTTTGACGTGCAGGGTATTGACTTGAGCGATGTGCAGGGAGAGCTGGAGCGGAAGGGTGCGGTGTTGGATTTGAATGCTTTTGCGCAACGTGTGGCGGAAGTCAACCTGCGCAATAGCGTATTTGTTGACTGTACGGCCAGCGCCGATGTGCCGGGTATTTATGAAAAAATGCTGGGTTCGTTTGTCTCGGTAGTAACGGCTAATAAAATTGCTTGCTCAAGCGAGTATGCGCACTACAAAAAATTGCAGGAACTGTCGCGTCAGCGTGGTGTGAAGTTCCTTTACGAAACTAACGTTGGTGCGGGACTACCCGTTATTAAGACCATAAATGAGCTGGTGCTGAGTGGTGACAAAGTTACAAAGTTGGAGGCCGTACTTAGCGGTACGCTCAACTTTATTTTTAATACCATTAGCGAAGAGGTAAGCATGAGCCAAGCTATACGCATGGCAAAGGAAAAAGGCTACTCCGAGCCCGACCCCCGTATTGACCTAAGTGGTGTGGACGTGTTGCGTAAGATTTTAATTCTATCGCGCGAGTGTGGCTACGCTTTGGAGAAAACGGATGTTGCCATTAAAACATTCTTGCCCGATAGCTGCTTTAACACGCCAACTATAGATGCATTTTTTGAGGAGGTGAAGAAGTTGGATGCTGACTTTGAAGCACGTCGCAAGGCGCTGTATGCTGATGGCAAGCGCTGGCGTTTTGTAGCCTCGCTTGAAAATGGCAAGGCAAGCATAGGCTTGCAAGAGGTGGATGCTACGCATCCTTTCTTTAACCTGCAGGGCAGCGATAATATTATTACGCTATACACCGAGCGCTACGACCAGCAGCCTATGGTAATTAAAGGTGCGGGCGCGGGTGCGGCGGTTACAGCGGCAGGTGTGTTTGGTGATATAATAAGGGTGGCGAATATTTAATTTGGCAGCATAATGCCAGAAACGTCATTGCGAGCAAAGCGAAGCAATCTCAAGTTGTAATTGACTTTGCAGAAAAGAGATTGCTTCGTCGTACCTCCTCGCAATGACGCCAGATTTAGTGATGAAATAATAGGCAAAATAAATGTCTTCAAAAAAAATAAAAATATTTTCACCGGCAACGGTAGCCAATGTGGCTTGTGGATTCGATGTGTTGGGCTTCGCGCTCAACAACCCCGGCGATGAAATCAGCATTGAGCTGAATGATTCGGGAAAAATAGTGCTGGCGGATGAAACTCCCTACGGCTTACCCCTAGCACCCGAAAAGAACGTAACAGCAGTAGCGTTACAATCTATGCTTGACGCGCTGCAAAGTAAGCAGGGATTCAATATTACCTTTCTTTCGAAAATTATGCCGGGCAGCGGCGTGGGCTCAAGTGCGGCCAGCTCTGCAGCGGGAGTATTCGGAGCAAACGAGCTACTTGGTCGTCCGTTTACACGAAAAGAACTTGTGCAATTTGCCATGCAGGGCGAAAAGGCTGCCAGCGGTTCTGCGCATGCCGATAACGTAGCGCCCGCGCTCATGGGAGGGTTTACGTTGGTGCGCAGCTACACGCCGTTGGACGTAATTCCTATTCCCAGTCCTGTTATATACGCTACGGTGGTGCATCCACAAATTGAAGTGCGTACCAGCGATAGCCGCAAAATCCTACGCCAGGAGGTGCCCATCAAAAAGGCGGTGGAGCAGTGGGGCAACGTAGCAGGTTTGGTAGCAGGTTTATTCACCAATGATTATGACCTTATAGGTCGCTCACTGCACGATGTGATTGTAGAGCCCGTGCGTGCGCTGCTAATTCCCGAGTTTTACAATATTAAGCAAGCAGCACTTGACGCAGGCGCTTTAGGTTGCAGCATATCGGGTAGCGGTCCCTCTATTTTTGCCTTGAGCAAAACAGAAAAGATTGCGCAAAAGGTAGCAGAGGCCATGCAAGATGGTTTTAATAAAGTGGGCATAGAAAACCACGTATTTGTTTCACCCATCAATAAAGAGGGGGTTAGGATAGCGGAGTAACAGCGTGTGGCGTCATTGCGAGCAAAGCGAAGCAATCTCAAGTTGGAACTCGCTTTGCTCGTAATGAGAGATTGCTTCGTCGTCCCTCCTCGCAATGACGCTTCGATTAAACAATTTAGCAATTCAACAGTTCAACAATGAAATATTACAGCACCAATAAGCAAGTTCCCCTATCATCGCTCAAGGACGCGGTATTAAAGGGTTTGGCAGATGATAACGGTTTGTATATGCCCGAGCGCATTCCGCAGTTGAGCAAAGATTTTTTTGCTTCGATGCATGAAAAATCATTTCAGGAAATTGCGCTGGAGGTATCCACAGCCTTATTTGGTGAGGATATCGATGCAAAATCGCTACACGATATTGTATATGGTGCTTTAGACTTTGAAATTCCTTTGGCCAAGGTAACCGATGATATTTACTCGCTGGAGCTATTTCATGGTCCTACGCTGGCGTTTAAGGATGTTGGTGCACGCTTCTTGGCGCGCATGATGCAGCATTTTACGCAGGGCGAAAAGCGCGAGGCCAACGTGCTTGTTGCCACTTCGGGAGATACCGGCAGCGCTGTAGCCAATGGCTTCTTGGGTGTTGAAGGTATTACCGTAACGGTGCTTTACCCTAAAGGATTGGTGAGCAAAATTCAGGAATGCCAATTTACTACTTTAGGTAAAAATATCCGCGCCATTGAGGTTGAGGGAACGTTCGACGATTGCCAGCGCTTAGTAAAGCAAGCGTTTTTGGATAAGGAGTTAAACCAAAAGTTGACGTTGACCTCGGCCAACTCAATCAATCTTGCGCGTTTCATTCCGCAGGCATTCTACTACTTTTGGGGCTATGCACAGATGCCGCAGGGCAGCGACGTGGTAGTTTCGGTACCAAGCGGAAACTTTGGCAACCTTATGGCTGGCCTGCTGGCAAAGCGTATGGGTTTACCTATAAAACATTTTGTGGCGGCTAACAATGCCAACGATGTTTTCTTGGAATACCTGCAAACCAAAAACTTTAATCCTCGTGCAAGCGTTGCTACTATTGCTAATGCTATGGACGTGGGTAACCCCAGCAACTTTGTTCGCATAATGGATTTGTACGGTAACGATCACGCTAAGGTTACCGCCGATATTTCGGGCTACCGCTATAGCGATGCGCAAATAGCCGATATCATGCGAGAACTTTACGGCACCACCTGCTACATGCTCGACCCGCATGGCGCTTGTGCCTACGAGGGATTGCAGGAATACTTGAAAACCGACAAATCGGCAAAGGGTTTCTTTATTGAAACAGCACATCCTGCCAAATTTAAGGAAACCGTAGATGAAATTTTGGGTACCGATATTGATATCCCAACCAAGCTGCAAGTCTTTATGCGTGGCGAAAAGCAAACCATTGGCATGAGCAGCAAATTTGAGGATTTTAAGGCGTACTTGCTAAAATAAATCACTATGATTATCGACCAACTTCGTTCTGCATTTGCCAAGCAATTTAGCGTAAGCGGAACTTTATACTGCTCCCCCGGCCGTATTAACCTCATAGGTGAACACGTGGACTACAATGGTGGTTACGTGCTGCCCGGTGCTATTGATAAGGCCATTTACCTTGAAATTCGTGCCAATGGAACTGATAAGGTGCGCGTGCTTTCGGTGGACTATAATGAGGTTGCGGAGTTTGGTTTGAACGAGGAGGATAAACCGCAGCAGGATTGGGCGCACTACGTATTTGGTGTGGCGCGTGAGATGATTAAAAAAGGTGGTAAAATTCAAGGTTTTGATGCTGCATTTGTAGGTAATGTACCGCTTGGAGCAGGCTTATCGTCATCTGCAGCATTGGAAAGTGTATTTGCTTTTGCCTTGAATGAGTTGTTTGCATGCGGACTTGAAAAGAAAAATTTAGCCATAGTAGGTCAAATGACCGAGCACCACTACGCGGGAGTTAAGTGCGGCATTATGGATCAGTTTGCCTCGGTTTTTGGTAAAAAAGATAATCTCATTCGCCTTAACTGCGATACGCTGGAGTACGAGTATGTGCCTTGCGTGTTGGGCGATTACAAGTTGGTGCTAATGGACTCGTGCGTAAAGCACAAGCTGGTGGATAGCCCTTACGATCGCCGCCGCGAATCGTGCGAAAGGGTAGTGAAGGCCATTGCACAAAATCACCCCGAGGTGAAGCTGCTATCGCATGCCACATGGGATATGCTAAAAGAAGTGCAAGGTGTGGTGGATGCGGTGGATTACAAGCGCGCTACCTTTGTAATAGGTGAAATAGAGCGCGTGGACAAAGTTTGCGCAGCATTGAAGGACGGTGATTTGGTTGAGGTTGGCAAAAATATGTATGCCACACACGATGGTTTGAGCAAGGATTACGAAGTGAGCTGCGTGGAGATAGATTTTTTAAACGAATGCGCTAAGAAATATGGCGTAGCAGGTTCACGCATTATGGGTGGCGGCTTCGGCGGCTGCACCATTAACCTTGTAGCAAAGGATAAGTGCGATAGCTTCGTGGAGAAAACCACGCAGGATTACGTTGCAAAGTTCGGCATTACACCCAAGGTGTACGATGTGAAGATTGAGGACGGAGCAAGAAAGTTAGAGTAGCGATTAAACCCTAACAGGGTCTCAAACCCTGTTAGGGTCTTAGTAAGACAAAAATGCCGCTGAGAATCTTCTCAGCGGCATTTTTCATATAATCAGAAAGAGTTATTACCTCCTATCGCGGCGATCACCTCGGCCACCGCCTCTGCGGTCGCCATCCTTACGCTCGGGGCGGGGCTTGCGCTCAGGCTCAACCCATCCTTCGGGAGCAGGAAGCAAAGCACGGCGTGATAAACGTAGCTTGCCGTTCTTTTCTACTTCAATGAGCTTAACTTCTACTTCATCGCCAACCTTGAGTACATCTTCAACCTTTTCGATGCGCTCGTAAGCAATTTCTGAAATGTGCAGCAGGCCATCCTTGCCCGGAAGAATTTCAACGAACGCGCCGAAATCCAACACCGAAACAACCTTGCCGGTGTAAACCGTACCAACTTCTGGAATAGCAACAATGCCCTTAATGCGAGCCATAGCTGCGTCAATATCGGCCTTGTTTACAGCAAAAATATCAACCAAACCCTTTTCACCTACCTCGGTAATGGTAATGGTGGTGTTGGTGGTCTTTTGGATTTCTTGAATTACCTTACCGCCCGGGCCAATTACGGCACCAATGAAGTCCTTGTCAATTACAATTTGCTCCAAGCGGGGAACGTGAGGCTTGAACTCTGAGCGAGGCTCGCTCATGGTCTTCATCATCTCACCAAGAATGTGCATACGGCCTTGGCGCGCTTGCTCCAACGCTTGCTCCAGCACTTCGTAGGGAAGTCCGTCAACCTTAATATCCATTTGCGTAGCAGTAATACCGTCCTTGGTACCCGTTACCTTAAAGTCCATATCACCCAAGTGGTCTTCATCACCTAAAATGTCGGACAGGATAGCAAACTTAGTAGCCTTGCTTTCGCTGATCAAGCCCATGGCAATACCTGAAACGGGCTTCTTAATTTGAATACCGGCATCCATCAGTGCAAGGGTTCCGGCGCAAACCGTAGCCATTGATGATGAACCGTTCGATTCCAAAATGTCAGAAACCACGCGGATAGCGTAGGGGTTTTCTTCGCCAACGGGAACTTGACCCTTAAGCGCGCGGTGCGCCAGGTTACCGTGACCAATCTCGCGGCGGCTGGTGCTGCGTGCAGCCTTTGCCTCGCCGGTTGAGAAAGGAGGGAAGTTGTAGTGCAGCACGAATTGCTCGTTGCCTTGCACCAATACTTCGTCAATAGCCTTTTGGTCTAACTTGGTACCAAGCGTAACCGTGGTGAGCGATTGCGTTTCACCGCGGGTAAATATAGCCGAACCGTGTGCTGCGGGCAGGTAGTCCACTTCGCTCCAAATGGGGCGAATTTCGTTAGTCTTACGACCATCGAGACGAACACCGTCATTCAAAATCATGTTACGCATAGCAGCCTTTTGCACGTTGTCGTGGTAGTAGCGCTTTGCCAACTTGGTCTTACGTGCTTTTTCCTCATCATCGGGAAGGCTTGCAATGAACTCCTCTTCAACTTGTGCAAACAATGCCGAACGCTCGTGCTTTGAAGTTTGCTTCAAGGCAACTTCGTAAGCCTTAGTGTAACAAGCATCGTACACTTGCTTGCGGAATTCTTCGTCATTATCCTCGTGGCAGTAGGTGCGCTTTACTTGCTTGCCTACTTCTGCCTCAAGCTCCTTTTGGATTAGGCAGTGCTTCTTAATTTCGTCGTGTGCAAACTTAATGGCTTCCAGCATTTCCTTTTCGGAAACTTCCTTCATTTCACCCTCTACCATCAGAATGTTTTCGTAGGTAGCGCCAACCATAATATCGAGGTCAGCCTTTTCCAACTCAGAGAAAGTAGGGTTGATGCAGAACTTGCCGTCGATGCGGGCAACACGTACTTCTGAAATGGGGCCGGCAAAAGGAATATCGCTTACTGCCATAGCAGCCGAAGCAGCAAGACATGCAAGCGCGTCGGGCATAATATCTTTATCCGCTGAAATAAGGTTTACAGTTACGAAAACTTCAGCGTGAAAATCTTCAGGAAATAGGGGACGCATAGCGCGGTCAATAAGGCGCGATACGAGAATTTCGTGGTCGTTAGGACGAGCTTCGCGCTTTAGGAAACCACCGGGGTAGCGACCTGCAGCAGCGTACTTCTCCTTGTACTCAACCGAAAGCGGCATGAAATCTACATCTTCTTTAGCAGTAGCGGCGCAGGTAACGGCAGCCAGTAGCATGGTGTTACCCATTTTTACTACCACAGAGCCGTCGGCTTGTTTAGCCAGCTTACCTGTTTCGATTTCAATGGTGCGACCGTCGCCCAAATCAATCGTTTTTTTAATTGCGTTGTACAACATTTTGTTTGTTCGTTTGTGCCCTTGTTTCAGCTTTTTAGCAAGAGCGGTTTTGTATGAAAAATTGGAAAGAAAATTCTCTAAAAAGAAAAACGTTCCTAACGTTTGAACGCTGAAACGTTATAACGTTAGGAACGCTGTGTTTTATATCAAGGAGTAGTAACCGTGCTTTTTAAGATACTCCTTATCCTCGCCCGGTACCTCGTGAATGTCGAGCAGGAAGCACATAAATATATTTTCCATGGGGACGTTGAACTTGCGCACCAACTCGAGTGAAGCGCGAGCCGTTCCGCCCGTGGCGATAATATCGTCGGTAATGAGCACCTTATCTGTAGGTTCCAAGGCGTCTTGGTGAATTTCAATGGTGTCGGTGCCGTACTCCAACGAGTATTCCATAGAGTAGGTTTTCCAAGGCAACTTACCTTTTTTGCGCATAGGCACCAAGCCTACGCCAAGTTCATAAGCTACCGCTGCGCCAAGTATAAAACCGCGCGACTCAATGCCTACCACTTTGGTAATACCCATAGGACGGTAGTAGTCGGCTACTTTTTTTACAGCAGCACGAAACACCTCACCATCGCCTAGTAGCGTGGTAATATCCTGAAAAATGACCCCGGGTTTCGGGTAATCTTGTATAAGACGAAGATGCGATTGAAAATCCATTTACAAATTGCCGTTAAGCAAAGAAAGGCAATTGCTACAATTGCCTTTCTTCGGGTTTTACTTTCGTAGTTCGAGCGCCTTAACAATCGCCCTATATCTTTCTATATCAACCATCTTTAGGTAGTCGAGCAATCTGCGACGCTTACCTACCAAGCTTAGAAGCGCGCGCTCCGTGCCGAAGTCTTTTTTGTTGACCTTCAGGTGCTCAGTGAGATGGTTGATACGGTAAGAAAATAGAGCAATCTGACCCTCTGAAGAGCCAGTGTCCGTATTAGACTTCCCGTACTTTGCGAAAATTTCCTGCTTTTTTTCTGCTGATAAATACATGAAATTGATAAATAATTGGTTAAAAAAGCCCACAAAGATAGGTTTTATTTTTTGAAAAGCAAAACTGGTTAATGGTTAATGGTTAGTGATAAATCGTAATGTGATGAATATTAATTATTTAACTTGTTTTTGGGTTTTGAAAATGTTGATTGTGTTTTTTCTTTTTACTCTCTTTATTAATGTGTTAAACTTGAAAAAGAGGCTGGAAACCCTTAACTTTGTGCTGGCGGCATTGACTCCCGCAGGGAGTAAATTTGATTAACCGCGGGTGAGCGAAGCGTAACCCGTGGTTAGCATGATGTCCGGCACGGCGCGCGGAGCAGGGATTTCCCTATATATTTAGCTCCTGCTCCGCGCGCAACAAAAGGATAGTAGCCAAATGCCGTAGGTTACGCTTCGCTTACCTACGGTTATTAAAATTTAGCCCTTGCAGGGCAAAAAGATGAAAGGATGAAGAAGGGTATAAAAGTAACATTGATTGTTGTAGGAGCGTTACTTGCGCTGCTAATTGTGGTGGCATTGCTGGTATCGCCCATAGCGCACCGCTATGTGGAGAAAAATAGCAAGGATTTGGTAGGTCGTGAGGTTACCATGCAAAAGTTGCGCGTCAATATTCTATCAGGCTCGCTTACCATACTGGGCTTCGACATGAAGGAGCAAAGTGGGCAGGGGAGCTTTGTGAAGTTTGATACGCTGGCGGTAAAGGTTAGCCTTTTTGATTTTTTAAGGCACAAGGTAACGGTGAAGAAAATTCACCTTTGCGAACCGCTTGTTCGTATTTCTCAAAACGGTAGCACCTTCAACTTTGATGATATTATTGCCAAGTTTAGCAGTACAGATACTGTGCCAGCGCCTGTTGATACGCTTTCTACCCCATGGGCTATTGGCATATACGATATTCAGCTGCGGCGTGGTAGCTTGCTTTACAACGACCTGCAGGTAGGGAGCAAGTGGGATTTGGAAAACCTTAACCTTATAATACCGGGCGTATATTTTGCGGGGGCTGCAACCGACGTTGGCTTTGACCTCATGTTTGCCGATGGAGGTACGCTTGGTGCCAAGCTGCTGTATGATATTGAAAAGTCGACTTTTCGCGTACAGCTGGATATGGAGCGCTTTTCCATAGCGGGCTTGTTGCCTTACATGCAGCAGTCGCTGAGGGTGGGCAGCCTTGCAGGTATGCTGGATGCGCACATACACATAAGCGGCGATACGGAGCACGTAATGAACTCGGTGCTGGGGGGCACGGTTTCGGTTAGCCACTTTGACCTGCACGACGATCGTCAGCATAGGGTGGTGTCGATGGATAGCTTGCTGGTGGACATGAATAAGCTGAGCTTAGCTGATAATGAATTTAGCCTGAACAAAATTATGCTGAGAGGCCTTTCGGCAAAATATGTAGTGGAGCATGATAGTGCCACCAACATATCATACCTTATAAAAGAAAGCAGCGCTGCTCCTGATACCGCTTCGGCAGAGGAGGAACCGCAAAGCGAACTTCCGCACGTAACCATTGCTAAGTTGGATTTACGTGGTATTAACTTGGAGTATGCTGATAATACCCTAAAGGAGCATTTTGACTATAAGTTGAGAAATATTGCGCTGGAAGCGGTGGATTTTGACATGGAGAAAGTAAACAAGGTGGCCATACGCGGTGGCTTGGGCTCTACGGGAAAGCTGCAGCTACAGTGGCGTGGCAACTTCAACGATCTCGCCAACTTTAGCCTTAAGGTGGACTTAAATGGCATAGGCTTAAAAGATTTCTCACCTTACTCTACCGAGTATTTTGCCTATCCTATATCCGACGGTACCATGACCTTTTCGAGCCACAACGAGGCTAAAAATAATGAGTTGAAAAGTGCCAACGGGCTTGATATTTTTAAATGCACCATCGATCCGCAGCGTAAGGATGTGAGGCCGGCAATGAAGGTGCCGCTTCGCATGGCGCTATACATATTGAAAGATAGGGATGAGCATATAAAAATGGATTTGCCGGTGGAAGGTAACATGGCTTCACCGCAGTTTTCGTTTACAAAAATTTTGCTCAACACGTTTATAAATGTGCTGGTGAAGGTGTCGCTTGCGCCGCTTGATGCTCTGGCCTCGTCCATGGGCTTGAATGCCGAGCAGCTGAAGGAGATTGAGTTCTCGTCGTTGCAGGAGGAGTTTACCGCCGAACAGTACGAGCGTTGGGGGCAGCTGGTGGATGTGATTAAAGTTAAGCCCGACCTGATGCTGGAGGTGCAGCAGGATATAAACTATACGCAAGCGCTTAAGGAGGTTTGTATGTACAGGTTGAAGCAGGACTACCTGATGGAAAAGCAGCAGCGTGCCGATAGCACCGAAATGCCTGATAGGGCTGAGGTGGATAAGCTGAAGGATAATGACCCTGCTTTGCTTGCCTATGCCAACAAGCAATTGCCGGCATCCGAGGAGGGTGATATTTACGCCAAGGCGTTGGATATATATGGTGAGGCTTCTTACCTACAGGTGGAATTATTGGGCGAGAAACGTCGAGCATTACTGGAAGAGCATTTAACCGTGGTAATGCAGCTGCCCGCTGACCATGTTAGTGTGGTAACTATTCCTCGAAGCTCAAGTAGGGAGTATAGCGGAAAGAGCATCTTCAAGGCAGACCTTTCGCTGTATGGGGAGGATTCTAATATGATTGGAGAGTAATACTCTCTTTCCTGTTCACCACTTCACTGTCGTCTGCTTTTGTGTGACAGGATTACTTCCTTTTTAAGGATTGCAACCCCTTGCTATCCATTTCGGATGCAAAATTTTGAATGCCTACTTCGCGTATGCGGTCAATGCAGGTAAAACGGCTGGAACCTGTGAGAAAGCCAATAACTTTTCCGGGTAGGTTGTTGAACTTTTTGCATGCCTTTAGGTTGGAAAAATCGGTGCACTCGGCGCATGAGGTATAGCCACGTTCAATACAGCACTTGCGTATGCCGCACCACGAAGCTTTTTCGTTGTTACGGCAGCCGGGGCATTTCCCATTTTTATACTTATTGCATGCGCCACAGTACAGCCCACATGCGGCAACGGGGTGAATAGGAGTATTCATGCTAAATTTACTGTAAGGTCATTATCCGCTTATCGTTACCGGGGACGCTAATGTGTATGCGTAGGGTGTCTTCGGGTAGAAGTTCCTCTACCAATTCCGGCCACTCCACAAGGCATAGCGAACCGCTGTCAAAGTATTCATCGTAGCCAAGGTCGTAAGCTTCTTCCAACTTTTTTATGCGATAAAAATCGAAGTGGAATACCTTTTCGTAGTCACCTGTATGATACTCGTTAATGAGCGCAAAGGTGGGGCTGGTAACATTATCCGTTACGCGGAGCGCATTACATACTTCCTTAATGAGCGTGGTTTTTCCGGCACCCATTTGTCCGTAAAATGCCAACACCTTATGCTCCCCAACCTGCGAAAGCAGCCATTCGGCTGCCTCGCGTAGTTGAGTTATGGTGTATGTAAATTGCCTTTTTGCCATAAGGCAAAGGTACGAAATTAAAATCGAATACCTGCGGATAATCCTAACCACATGGCGGTAGAGTAGCTGTTGCCCGTGTGGGAGTAAATGGTGTAGGGAGCCTTGAAATCAACAGGATTAGAGCCTGAGAGCTTTGAGTTGTATATGTACATGGCGGGACCTGCAAATACCGTGAAGTGCTTGGCAAGTTGCTTGTAGCCTACCACCCGTACCTGCGACAACCCGTTGAAACTTTCGGATCTGAAAACATCTACCGATACATTTTGGAATAGCGCTTCAATATTCATGCCGTATTTTTTTGGAAAATCAATCTGGCTACCCAAACCTAAACCGTACATCCATGCCTTATTTTCGTAGCCGTATCCAACTTCAAGAAAGGTGTAAAATTTGCGTGCTCCCATGCGGTAGGCCACGTTCATGCTCGATAAAGAGCTGCTTACTTCGAATTGGCGTAGAGCGCCCTTGCGTGCTACGTTTACCAGACCAAGCATAATGCCGCCGGCGGTATCGCATACGTTTACCAAACCTATTTGTGTGCCTGCCTTGCGCGCTATGTTTACCAATCCTAATTGGAAGGAGGAGGTGTCGGTAACGTTGGCAATGCCTGAAATTTGCGTAACATTTCTTCCGCCAGATGCGTTGGCTACGCCCGATACTTGCACGTCCGATTGCAGGGCGGCATTGGTAATGCCCGCTATTTGTACATCGGCGGTATTGGCTACGTTTACCACGCCTCCCAGCTGCACTGCGCTATTGCCTTTGGCCGAGAAGTTGACAATGCCCGACATTTGCACATCGCCGTTACCATAGTTAGCGTTGGCCACGCCTGCTGCCTGAAAGCGCGCGCTTTGTGCTGAGTTTACAACACCTGAAATTTGAACGGCTGTTGTATCCTTCGCGGCAAAGTTAACCACTCCCGCCAGCTGCACACCTGTAACGCTGCCAAAGCTGGCGTTAACCACTCCCGCGCCTTGAAATCCCGACATCTCGTAGCGGTTTACGTTGGCTATCCAACCTAATTCGGCGCCTTTTACACCGCCGTTGTAACCCCAAAGCAGGTTAAGTGAAACGTTGTAGGTGTTCTTTTCCGGATGTAGCTCGGGAAATGAGAAAGGGTAAAAAAGAGTAAACAAGAACGGATGAACGCTATCGGTGGCGGCAATCGATTTCTCTTGGTTTACATTTTTTGTTTTGGCTTCTGTTTGCGTAGGCTCGGGAACTACTTTTAGCGCATCCTGTATGGATTCGCTATCTGACGCCTGAGCGTTTTCGGCTACTATAACAGGCTGCTCGTCGGCATCTTCGTCGGCTGAGTCATCTGCCGTAATTTCCACCGCGGGATTATCATTAGTCGATGTAGTGCTGTTGTTCGTGTTGCTAACTTTAATGGCGGCAGTTTGCTTGCCTATTTCATCTGCGGCAATTTTTACGGCTTGCACGGTACTGTTAGCGGCTTCTACCACAAAGTTGGTAAACTCCTTTCCGGCCTTGCTCAGCTGCTCTTTAGTAGTAAGGGTGCTATCTTGTGTTTGTGCGTTGGCAGTTGTTGCAATGGTCAACATCAAAATGGCGAGTTGTTTTTTCATTACTTCGTTTTTTTGTTCGTTTGTAATGATAGGACAATCGCCGAGAACGGTACCACTATCCGAATAGCAAATTTTTTTTACATAAACCTGATTTGTGATGTAATTATACTCCTCTTTGTGTGTTGTAATTATTTGTTCTACAGGTGGGAGTGTGATTCCTTTTTTGACTTTTGACTTTTTTAAAATAATATGCTTGCGCTTAATTTTATACTCATACTTATCGCCCAGCAGCTGCTGCAAAACATCCTCCATTGGCTGATTTTGCACGTTGATGGAAACAAGTTGCGATACGTCAATGCTGCTCGAACTGTACGAAAAGTTGATTTCGGTCTGCCTGCTTATTTCGTCAAGCACGCTTTCCAGCGTTTGGTTTTGTGCGTTGATTGTAATCTCTTTTTGATGTGCTGCCTGCAGGGTGATTGAGATAAGAATGAGAAGAAAAAGAAGTTGAAAATGTTTCATGGTTTACTTCTTTTTCAGCAGGTAGGTGCTGTCTTTTTGCGCTACGTTGAGGTGCATGGTTTCGCCAATAACCTCCACTATTTCCTCTATGCTTTCGTTGTCGAACGTAACGCTTATAGTTTGCTTGGCCGCGGTGCTATCGCCAATGGCTATGAGTACGTTGTACTCCTTATTAATAATGGCTACGGCTTCGCTTAGCGGCTTATCTTTAAATACGAATAGCTTAGTAGAAGAAATGGTTACATTGCTCTCGCCGCTTTTGAGGTGGATAAACGTTTTTGTGCGCTTGTTATAAATGCCCGTTTCGCCTGCAAGTACCAGTATGCCGTCGTTGTCCTTGGCGTAAAACTGCACTTCACCGCTTTGCACAAATACAATTACGCTGTCACTTTCGGGGTAGGCTTGCACGTTGAATGAGGTGCCTATATCTTTAATGAGCGTTTCTTCGGCGTGCACTAAAAACTGCCCGTTGCCCGAAGCTGAAACATCGAAAAATGCCTCACCCTCCAGCTTCAGCTCGCGCTTACCTTTGCCATAGGTTCCTATGTAGGCAATCTTGCTGTTTGTGTTCAGGTGCACGGTGCTGTTATCTTGCAGCGTGTGCTCCTGCGCCTGTACTTGGGTATTCTCAGCAATAACCTGGATGGCTTGTGAGGAGTTGCCAAATCTTATCCATGTAAATACCGAAATGCCGATAAGCAGTACCGCAATGGCTGCATAGCGCACCACTGTATTTGAATAGTGCCACAATATGCGCTTAACCTTCACAGGTTCCTCCTGCTGCATGTGCTGCGCAAATTTTTCCCAAGCCTTGTTTACGTCGGGTTTTGGTGCGTCAACAAGCGCGCTGAAGTACGCGCGATTACCCTCCGATTGGCAGAGCCATGCCTGCAGCAACTCCTGCTCGGCAGGCGTAGCATCGCCCTCCAAGTGCCGTGCAATAATGCGGTCTATGTCGGAAAAATCGTATTGCATAGCGTTACGGCTCATTGAAAAATAAAAATGCTATCAACGGCAGAAAATCTTTTAAACTTTCGCGCAGCAACCGTAGGGCCTTGGCCATGTGGTTCTCCACCGTGTTGCGTGAAATTTGCAACTTATCTGCTATTTCCTGATATGATAAACACTCAACTCTACTCAGCTCAAAAACCTTGCGACACTGTGCGGGCAGCTGCTCTATGGCACGGCTTACCTCGTTGTGCAGCTCGCTGTACTCTACGCGGCTGTTGGTGCTGTCGTGCGCCTCATCGTTAATGTGCAAAAACTCGCTTTTGTACTTGGCGCGTATGGTGCCGTGCTTAATGCGGTTGAGGCAGTGGTTGTGAACGGCTTTGTACAAGTACGATTTGAGCGATAGCTGCACGTCAATTTCCGTGCGTTTATCCCACAGTGTATAGAAGGTTTTCTGCACCATTTCCTCGGCCTCGCCCATATCGCGTAGCATGGAGCAGGCATAGGCGCACAGTGGTTCGTACCACGATTTGAAGATCGTCTCATACGCTCCGTGTTCACCCGCTTTGAGTCGTGCTGCAATATTTTCCGCTTCTGCTTCGCTCACTTGTTTGTGTAGAGGAGCACAAAGATACGGATATGCAACCTAACATCAAAAAACAACCCTCCTGATATGAAGACAATCGAGGAGGGGAGTACCACTATTGGTAGCGTAAATTGTTCGCAACTACCTATTTTTCAATGTTAGATTGAAAGAATGTTATGTATAGGCTGATAATTTTGCTCTGCTCAAGTTCCTCTAAATTACTGAGGGTGATGGAGAACATGGTGTGATTGCTTGCTTGAGTATCCTTAAATATAGCGGAGAACCGCTTCACTTTTTTGTAGTAATCGTATGCTTCTTTCTGTGTTTGAAACGAGTTCACCAGTACCAATTCAAAATCAGCGTTAAACTCGCGGTTGCTAACAGTTAAGTTGTCTGCGTCAATATCAGCGTTAAACGACATAAAGTTAAACTTAAGCTGGTTGAGGTTTGTCTTTTTGGGGACAATAATAGCGAATACGCTTTCACCGTCGTCGGTGCTGTAGTTGCTTGTGTATGTAGTGGTGGGTGTGGTGGCGGATGGTTGTTGTTCATCCACAAGTGTCAACTCTCGTTTCTTTACTATGTTTAGTAAGCCTTCCGCCGCTTGCGCCGCTTCAGTTCCGCTGTATTGTTTGGCTATTTGCTCAAGCCCTGCAATGTATTGCCCAATGTTGCCATTGCCAGCCGTTGCCATTACGTTGAGCAGCTTGAACTTTGAAGCAAAGGCTAACATGTCCTTATACTGCTCCATGCCTTTTGCTGTAAGCGTTACTGCCTGCTTGTAGTTGCCACTTTGGTACAGCTTGTATGCCTCATCGTATAGCTTGTTTGCTTCCTGCTCCTTCACCTCTTTATCTGAAACAAACTTGGGATTGAGTACGTACTTAGTAAGCAGCTCTTCAGGATACTCTTTTATCAGCAGGTTCTTGTAGTATTCGGCGCGGATAGTGTTGTTAAGTTCGTTGTTGAGTACATATAAGTAGAAGTATGACTCCAGTAGGTATTTGTTGTTAGGAAATCGCTTTATGAGCGACTCCAGCATAATAATCGCGTTAGGCTTGTCGTGTATGTAGTCTTTGTACACCATGCCAGCGTCGAAGTATGCTTCCACCAATCGTTTATTCGACTCATCCATGAGTGAGTCGGTGAGCGGTACATTTGCCAGATAGTATTCGGGTGTTTGTGTAGCAGGTATGCCTCCTTGATCCTGTTTGCTCTCTGCTTCATCCATAGAGGGGAAGTCGTTCACAATATTTTTGCTGTCGCGTCGCCAGTTATCGGCCAACTTGCGGCTGCCCCATGTGCGCCTAAAGTCCACCAGCCCTCGGCTTACCACCTGTGGGTTGTAGAAGTACCACTTGCCTGTAGTGGGCGTACCAAATGCTGATGCTGCTTCGGCGGCAGCCGTTTCACGAGCCATGCGAATTTCTTCATTGCGTAGCATTTTCTCTTCGTCAATTTTGGCTTGTGCGATTTGTTTTTCTACATACTTATCGCGGTCGCGTGGGCTCATTTTGGCTATGCGCTGCAGGCTATCCTCAGTCTTAATTATACGCAGGTTTACGGCTAAGCGTCCCAGGTTTTGAGCCTTATTGCTTACCATCTCGTACTCGGGATCATCCTTTGGCATTACCATAGCGGTGCTATCGTAGTAGGCCTGTGCCGGTTCGTAAATACCTTTACTCTCAAAATATTTTGCCAGCGTAAGGCACGATAGTACACGTTGCGGGCTATCCGATTTACTATTGGCGGCTGATAGCTGGTAGTAGGTAATGGCCTGTTCGGTACGTCCGGCGCGCATTTCAATGCCTGCCAGTGCGTAGTAAATTTTATCGAGATACTCCTTGTTTTTCTCGTCCTTCGCCATTTTCTCCAGCGTTTTACGCATGTTTTCACCCTTGCTTCCTGTAAGCAAAAATGCTTTGTTGAGCTTGGCGTGAAACTCCATATCATAGTTGGGCATGCCGCGTACAACGGAGGTGTAATTTTCTATAGCCTTGCTTGAGTTTCCTATATGCTGGTACAGCTGACCCAATATAAAGTGGTAGCGTCGATTATTTGTACGGTTCCAAGAATCTTTTAAGCTTTTCTCTACGTAAGGAATGGCGTCGCCGTACTTTTTTTCTTTTATTAGCAGGTCGGCATGGGCGCGGTTGAGAAGCTTATTGTAAGTTGGAGGGAATTTTTTGTCATTTTGCAGTGTGGTAATAATTTCCTGCTCACGCTGTGTGTTGCCCAACTCTCCGGCCATTACAGCATTCCAAATACGTGCTTCGTATGATGTTTCTTCGGTGCTATAGTCAACTGTAACAAGGTCAAATGCGAGCTCGGCCAAGTAGTATTCGTGCAAATACATGTTGGATTTACCTATGAGCAGGTAGGCATCGTCAATGGAGTTGCAGTATTCGCGCTTGTTGTAAAACTCTTGTTCTTTTTTACTTAGTCGCTTGCCTTTTTTTATTTCTGGCTTGGTGGTAATAGAGTGTTTCTTGATGGTTTTGTCGGACTTTTCAAGGGCACGAACCATCTCGTTTTTTACCATTTCCGGAATCTCTTTCGCCTCGAAGGTAAATATGGGTAGAATATTGGTGTAGTCGAACGGATACTGCTTGGCTGATTTTTGTACACCCTCTTTATAGCTATCCTGCGCATTAAAGTACACGTTGTAATACGCAGTAACGTTATGGTAGGTGCGCATTACCCACGTGTTCTTATTTATGGTGGCGGCTTTTACCTTTGCAATGCCGGCACTCATTTTGTCTTGGGCGGCATCCATCTTGTCCTCTACCTTCTGGAGGGACTTGTTTACTTTGTCGGTGCCCTTTTGCAGCTGCTTGTTGACTTCCTCTGACTCTTTACTAGAGTTCTTAGTGGCAGTGCTTGTTGAGGTTTGTGCCAATGAAAAACTGCTGCTGCCAATCAGCATAGTAAAACTTAGCAGTAGCGCTAAAGGCGAGTATGTTTTGAAAGATTTGATCAAGATGTATCTTGTACCCGCTATAAAACCGGGCGTAATCGACAAAGATACGTAATGTGATAGCAAAGCCGTGATGCTGATAGGTTAAATGCTTTTAAAAGTGCACATTTAGTTCCTTCGAAGAATTTTTGGGAGCAGGCGTTGCGCCAGCGTATAGCCCAATATTAGTAGCGTAAGCAATCCCGCAATGCGGCCTATAGCATCGCCGTACTTTACGTAGGGCGTAATGCGCTCGTTGGCGTTGATGCTGCCCGATAGCGTGGTGCGTACCCACCACTCGGAGCGCTGCTCAACTTGTCCGCGTTGGTTAATAATGGCTGATATGCCTGTGTTGGCTGAACGGGCTATGCTGCGGCGTGTTTCAATGGCGCGCAGGCTGGCATAGTGCAGGTGGTGGCGATGACCGGGGGTGTCTTTCCACCAGCCATCGTTGGTAATTATGGTCATTATGTTGGCGCCATTTTTTACGTATTCGGTAAAAAATTGCCCAAAGATAGATTCATAGCAAATGGCAACGCCTGCGCGGAATTTGCCGTTGACAGAGGTGAAGGCTACGCGCTCTTTTTGTGTTCCCAGTCCGCCTGCAGTGCCTCCCAAGTCAATGGCAAGGTTGCCTAAGAAACCGAGCAGTTTGGGGTAGGGGAGCATCTCTACGCCTACCACCAACTTTGACTTGTGGTAGCGTTGCATGTGGCCGCTGCTGTCGGCTTGCAGCGCGGTGTTGTACACCTCGTAGTGTTTGTCGGAATCCTTGAAACGGCGCGCGGTGGGAGGGATATCCTCTCCATGCCCAAAATGATAGTAGGTAACAGCGCCTGTTATAAAATCCACGTTGGGGTGCTTTACGCAAAAATCTTTTAGTCGCAGCGATATGGGGTGAGTAGCTAAGTTGTTTTCCCAAATGCCGCCTTCCATGGCGGTTTCGGGCGCTATAACGTAGTTGGTTTGCGGGGTGATGGCGCTATCAGCCTGCGCAAAAATAATGTCCTGTTGCTGTCGCGGCGAGAGCCCGCCGAACTTGTCGTTGAATGGGTCGATGTTGGGCTGCAGCACAAGCACGTTGCAGGGGTTGGGGTCTTCCTTATACGTATAAAATCGAATGAGCGAGTAGCTACAAGGAACGGTAACAAGCAATGTCAGCGCTATAACTTCTACGCGTATGCTGTGAAATGTTTTTTTCTCAATAACGAATTTTTGGAGAATGAAAAAAACGAGAAGATTGCACAGCAGCACCCATAGCGAACCGCCCAGCGCTCCTGTAATTTCGTACCATTGTACCAGTATAATATCTTTGGCAAAACCGTTGCCCAACGTGAGCCACGGCCATGTGATTTCGGCGTCAAAGTAAAACCATTCCCACGCCAACCATAGCACCACAAAAGAGGTGTAGCCAATGGTGCGGTTGGTGTACTTCTTTACCATTTGAAAAAGCCAAATCACCAGCAGCATTTGTATGGAGTTGCCTACAAAAGCGAATACCATGCCAAAGGCGGTGGCGTTGAAAATCCACCAGGTGGTAGCAGCGTTCCACAAAAAGAGGCATAGCCATGCGTACTTCCAAAATCCCTTTTTTTCGCTTTGCGCAAAATTATTTTCAACTATGAGCAGGGGGACGAAGGCTACGAGCAGCAGCAATCCCGAAAATGCCTCGAACCAAGGTAGGCTGAGGAGCAATGCGCTTAGTATTGTGAGTAGTAGGTTTTTGTATTTCATTTAAAGGCGGTTTGTAGGTGCAAAGATAGAAATAATGTACGAAGTCGTTTCTGGCGCGTCCTCGCAATGACGATATATAGCAGGCTTCGCTTTTAACTTGAAAATTTCTTCCATTTGTCGTTGTTCATTATTCTATAAGTTGTATCTTTGTAGATTATACCCCTTTAAAAAACATAGGAATTGGGCGTTGCTTTGGTTCTTCTCTTCATAAAAGGCATTCTGGTAGGTTTGTTGGCTTCGGTGCCGCTGGGCCCTGCCGGAGTGCTCTGCATTCAGCGTACGCTTAACCGCGGCAGGCTTGTAGGCTTCATGTCCGGTGTGGGCGTTGCCTTAGCTGATACCATTTTTTCGGTGGTAGCAGTGTTTAGCCTCTCGGTGGTGGAGGATTGGGTGCATGGTAAGGAGGCTATACTTCAACTTCTGGTGGGTTTGGTAGTGGTAATTGTGGGTGTTCGCATTATGCTTACCAATCCGGTAAAGCAGCTACGTTCGTATGGTAAGCAGCAGGGTAGTCTTTGGGGTGCCTTGGCTTCTATTTTTTTGCTCACCATTAATCCTATTAACTTACTTCCCGTACTGTTTTTGGTGAGCCTGTTTAAGGTGAGTGCCAATGGCGTATGGCATGCGGCTACGGTGGTGTTTGGCGTAATGATAGGCGCTTTGGCATGGTGGTTTTTTATTTCTACCATTATTACGCACTATCGTAAGCATTTTAAGCTACGCCAAATGTGGTGGATTAACAAGCTGTCGGGCGCTATTATTCTTTTCCTTGGAGCGTTGGCGTTTGTGGATGGCGTGGTGAAGATTATTCAGCAAGTGTTGTAACTTCAGATTTCAAATCCCAGATTTACTCGGACTAACGTTCTCATTTCGCTCTGTTCAAATTCTACACTTCAAGTTTATATTATGAAAAAAACATTGTTGCTGGCGCTTTGCGCTGTTGCACTCGTTGGCTGTAGCCAAAAGCGTCCTGCTGTGGTGGAGTTTCCCGCCTTTGAAGTGTGGAATAACGGAACCGTGGAGGTGGCTAAAATTGAAATGAGCGACACGGCCACCGTGCTGCATATGCGTGGCTATATGAAGAGGGGGTGGTTTATGATTTCACCCGATACCTACATTAGAAATAGTGACGGCGGTGAAAAGTTGATAGTAACAAGGGCCGATGGAATTACTCTTGGTGGAAAGATTGCACCCACAGACTCGGGAGTAAATTATTTCACCCTGTATTTTCCGGCTTTAAGCTCCGATGTTAAGCGCATTGATTTTATAGAAAGCGACTGTGACAATTGCTTCAAGATATTTGGTCTGCGCCTGCTGCCTAATGATAAGGTGAGGGTTGACGCGCTGCCTAAATTTGCGCAAAGGGAGGAGAAGCGAAACTTACCTGCTCCTGTTTTCAGCGCTGAGAAAGCAAAGATTAGCGGACAATATTCAGGCTATCGTACCGACTTGGGCTATAGCGAAGTAGTTGTTAACTATTCTAAACCTCTTACTACGGAATATGAGGAAGTCGCGTTGAAAATTAACCCCGATGGAACATTTGGAGGAGAGGTAGCCGTGGGTTTTCCGCGCGTTGTACGTAGCTCCATAGGTACTTTGTTTTTAGTGCCTGGCAAGGAAACTAAAGTGTATATTGACCTAAAAAGATCGGCCCGCAAGAACGCGCGCTTGCGTAAAGATAAGGAGCCTGCGGATTCGGTAAACACATTTATGGGTGGTAGTGGTTTGTCGTTCGGGGATTTAAAGCAGCTGCGCAAGGTAAACGATGCTTTTTACAACTACTCGAATGTAGAAGTGTTGTCAAACTTGTTGAAGATGTCGCCGAAGGAGTATAGTGAACAAATCTCGCGCATTTTAGTTGAAAAAATAGCGGAGGTGGATGCTATGAATTTTCCGCCGGAGCTGAAGAGGCTGGCGCATGCCAATTTGAAAATGGCAGTAATAGTTAACTTGCTCTCCTATGATCAAACGATGATATATGCCTACGGCCGTGTGCATAAGATTAGTGATGAAGGTAAGATTGCCTATAAGCCACAGGGGATTGATTTGAATTTCTATGCGCCTTTTGGCGAATTGGTAAATGACGACTTGGCCTACTTTGAGCATTTTGATATGTTAATAAAAGCGTTATGCTTAAAGGATGTTTTTATGCCAAGAGTCGCTATGTCAATTGCTGAACGGCTGGAGTATTTTAAGGAGAATGATGCGCTGCCGCTGGGTATTGAAAGCAAAATACTGCCGGATGCCATGCGCGCGTATTTATACGGTGAGCAGCTGAGGCGGCAGGAGGTTTTTAGCGAAAGCCAAAAAACGGAAATCACCAACGCATTTGCCGACAATAAGGCGTACGCCGAAGCGCTGATTGCAGAAGTTGATGCGCTGAAGGTTGCTTTGGCGGAGTCAACCCCCGCACAGGTTAATACTGTGCCTGATGTTCCACAGAAAAAGGTGTTTGACGCCATTGTGTCAAAATACAAGGGCAAGGTAGTGGTAGTCGATTTTTGGGCTACGTGGTGTGGTCCGTGCAAGATGGCCATGAAGGAAATGAAGCCTTTGAAAGAAGAGCTGAAGGGTAGCGATGTTGTGTTTGTGTACCTTACGGGTGAGACTTCTCCGGAAGCTACATGGAATAGAATGATAAAAGACATAGATGGCGAGCACTACCGCGTGAGCAAGGAGCAGTGGGAGTACTGGTACAAGGCATTTAAAATTGAAGGCGTGCCAACCTTTATTATATTCGATAAAAATGGCAAGCAAAGTTATAGGGATGAGGCTGGTTTTCCCGGCAAGGAGGTGATGAAGGGGGAGATAGTGAGGTTGATGAAGTAGTTTTTTCATTGCCGTCAGCTTTCGCTGATGGATAACGGGATTGTCAAAAGTATTGCGCGCGAAGCAGAATCCTTTTTCAAGGGAGATTTCTGCTTCGCGCGCTTTTTAACATCTACTACTTGTAACTGTCGGTTATCCCGCCTGAATGGTTAAGTCGGGCAGGAACCGACGGCAATGAAGTTATGCTAATAGCTTCTTTACCACATCCGCCACCATTTTACCATCAGCCTTGCCGGCAAAGGCTTTTGAGGCTACGCCCATTACCTTGCCCAACTCTTTCATGGAAGTTGCGCCAACTTCGGTAATAATCTTTCTTACCTCGGTGATAACCTCGTCTTCGCTTAGCTGCTTGGGTAGGTAGGTTTCTATTACGTTGGCTTCGCTAACTTCTTTTTCAGCTAGCTCCGGGCGCCCGTTTTGCGTAAATATTTCGGCAGATTCACGACGCTGTTTTACTAACTTTTGCAGCAGTTTCAGCTCTGTGTCGCTGCTGAGTTCATCGCTTGCGCCTTTTTCGGTTTTAGCCAAAAGGATGGCAGCCTTTATAGCGCGTAGAGCTTCCAACTTACCTGCTTCTTTGGCAAGCATGGCGGTTTTTATGTCGTTGCTTATTTGTTGTTCGAGATTCATAATATTCTTCGTTTGTAACGTTGTAACGTTTGAAGGATCAAGCGTTCAGAACGCAGTTTTGTTAATCAGGCTTCCCGTTGATGTATGAAGCGCGTGAATTTTCCCAGCCTTCACCGTTTTTTGGCAGACTAAATAACGAAATCTCACCTTCCACGCGGTTGCTGGTGGCTTGCTTTGGGCGGGGTCTTTCTTTCTCGTCCATAGGTATGCTGTTGTCCAACCACTTTGGTACGCTACGTTGCGCAGCGTGAGCGCCTGTGATTTCGCTGCTCGATTCACTCACATTCACAGGTGCCGAAAATGCTTGGTCAAAACCGCTAATTGGTGCCTTGTTTTCGGATGTAATGTGTATACCTGCCGGTTGAACTGGCTCTGCCTTTACCTCCGGTTCTTGCTGAACTTTTTGTACTTTAATTTCAGTGGGGTTATTGGGCTCAATGTCGCTCATTTCAAATCCGGTGGCTATAATGCTAACGGTAACCTCATCTTCACCCAAAGCTGCGCTATAGCCCATACCTGATTTTACGTTCAAATCGGAGCCTGTTTCTTCAATTACGCGTTGGGTAATGCTGGCAAATTCTTCCAGCGTAAGTTCATTGCTGCCCATTAGCACGTTCACCAGCACGTTCTTCGCACCACGAATGCTGTTGTTGTTGAGTAGGGGAGAGTTGATAGCCTGCTCAACCGCCAATGATGCACGCTCGGGGCCTGTGCCGCGACCTGTACCCATGAGCGCAATGCCGCTGTTGAACATGGCGGTACGCACGTCGGCAAAGTCCACGTTGATGTGGCCCGAGGTGGTAATAATTTCGGCTATGCCCTTAGCAGCCATACAAAGCACGTCGTCGGCTTTGGCAAATGCTTCGGAGACTTTGAGCGTTCCGTATAGATCGTGCAGCTTATTGTTGTTAATCACCAGCAGTGAATCTACATGCTTGCGCAGCTCGTCAATGCCCAGGTAGGCAGTTTGCACGCGGCGTGGTTCAATAATGCTAAAAGGTATGGTGACAATGGCAACGGTAAGTATGCCCATATTCTTGGCAATTTTTGCAATGACAGGAGCCGCTCCGGTACCTGTACCACCACCCATACCAGCTGTAATAAACACCATCTTGGTATTGTTGCGTAACATGGCGCTAACTTCATTGACGCTTTCTTCGGCGGCCTGCCTTCCACGGTCGGGGTTAGAGCCGGCACCCAAGCCTTCGGTTAGCTGCTTGCCCAGCTGTACCTTTACAGGTACTGGGCTATTGTTGAGTGCCTGAGCATCGGTGTTACATACTACAAATCCGACATCCTTAATGCCCAACTTATACATGTGGTCAACGGCATTACAGCCACCACCACCTACGCCTATCACCTTTATAATGGAGTTGTTCTCGGTGGGGCTACCCCACATGTTGTCAAATTCGACTTCCATAATATTGCTGTTTTAATGATTTTACGAAATACTCAAATGGCTACATCGTTATTTTCGTTGAACAGTAAAGTGTCCAAACGTCCGCCAAGCCTTTCCATAATTTTTTTGCCAAAAGGTAGGTTGAACCCCGCTCTGCTTGCAAAGGATGATTTTGCTACTTGCTCGTATCCACTTATAACTAGACCTACGCTTGTGGCCAGCGCGGGACTTACATTGAGCAGCGGCTTGTCACCTGCTGGCTGTATGCATGGAACTCCAATACGTGCATCGTATCCGGTACGAAGTTTTACCAGCTGTGTGAGATTTTGGAGCTGGGCGCCACCGCCGGTTAGCACTATGCCGTGGATTTGATCACCGTAACCGCTTTCCATAATTTTGTAGTTAACGGCTTCAATAATTTCGTCCATGCGTGCCTGAATGATTTCGGAGAGCGTGCGAATTTTCAGCGTACGCGGTTCGCGACCAATGCCAGCTTGGAAAGTAATGCCATCGTCGCCCGTGCTGTTGTCCGCAAAACATGAGCCGTATTGCTGTTTTACGAACTCGGCCATAGAGCGGTTAATGAAGCATAACTCGCGAATGTCGTTGGTAATAACTTCACCACCACACGGAATAACTGTCGTATTGCGCACGATGCCTTGGTGATAAATAATGAGGTCGCTGGTACCACCACCAATATCTACCATGGCTACACCCTCCTCGCACTCTGCTTCGGTAAGCACAGCGTCAGCCGATGCAAAGGGTTCCAGCACGAGCTTCTTTAGGCGAAGGCCGCAGCGCTCAACGCACATTCTTATTTTCTTGATAGAGGCTGTTTCACCAATTACTATGTGGTAGTTGCCTGTGAGTTTGCTGCCATCGCAGCCCACGGCCCTACGCATGGGCTGACCATCCACCACGTAGTCCTGTGGTGTAACGTGCAGGATTTCCTGTCCGGGCTTAAGGCGAATGTTGTACATGTCCTTTTGCAGCACCATTGTTTCATCCATGGTAATGAGGTCCTGCGGCTTGGTGCGAATGCGGCTTGCGCTATTCTGTATGCTTGAAATATGTTGACCTGCAATGCCTACGGTTACATCCTTAATACGGATGTCGGTTTTTTCGTACAGTATATCCAAGCACTGATTGATAGCGTTTGCGGTTTCCTCTACGTTCTCCACCATGCCACGACGCATGCCTTGAGATTCTTTGACAGCCGAAGCTTCCACAATTACCTTGCCGTTGGCGCCTATCTTGCCAATTACCGCTGCAATTTTGGTTGTCCCTATGTCAATTGACATTACGTAGCTGTTCTGTTCCATAGCTTATGTTAGATTTTATTTTAATTTGCAAATAACTTGGTTGCTGTACGAGAGATCAATCAAATCGTAGGCATTCCATCCCTTAATTGATATGCCTTTTTCGTATAGCGTAATGAGCTTGTGTAGCTTGTATTCGAAGTTTTCAAAACTGCCCAAGCGAATGATTTGAGCGCCTACGCGCGGTACAAACTCTACCTTCCCGCTACGCGGAATATATACTTGCTCTACTTGTGCCTGCCAAAACGGATGACTGTCGAGGTACTTTGCAAAGTTGTAAATTTGCGTGTACAGCGTGTCGCATATTTTCTTCTCCTTAAAGTAGGCAAACATATCGCCCTTAAACCCTCGTGGAAACGGCGATGATATATACCCGTTTACAATGGGTACATGCGATGTGTAGCCGCTGTATGGTTGCACTACATAGCCGTCCGCATCTATGTAAAAATTCTGTTCATTGCTTGTGTACACGCGAACAATGGGTCTGCGCTGAAGTATGTTTACGTGTAGTGCTCCATCGGCGGTGGTGTACACATCGGCGCGCTTTATTAAGCTGCGCTCCTTTAACGTTTGCTCTAGCTCGTAGGTCGAAATTTCACACAGCCGTTTGCCAAAGTACGTTTTCCCGCTTGCGCGAAAAATGGTTGGGATATCGTCTTTGTGTACAAATCGGTTAATAGCGCTATCCTTTACCACTACTTGAAGGCTGCTGCAAACTACGTTGTCGAGGTGTCTGCGCGCGTGGGTGAGCGCTACCGTAAGGTACGCTACCATGGCTGTTGCAAGCACTACTGCCAATGCTATTTTTACAACTTTCTTCTTCACTTTTACCTTTCCCTAAGTTAACCACGGAGACACAGAGAATACAAAAAACAATACACAATTAATTGCTGTTATCCTTCCGATTTCTCTATGTGTCTATTAAACAACCTATCTTGAATTTTTAAGCAATTCTTTTATGGGCTCAATCATGCGGTCAATATCACCTGCGCCAAGGGTTATCAGCACCTCGGGCTTTTTTGTTTTCAGCACATCCAGCAGCTCGTTTTTGCTGCACAGTGTTTTATTTTCAATGGTTACCTTATCAAAAATAAGCGACGCGGTAACTCCCTCAATGGGCTGTTCTCGTGCAGGGTAAATATCGAGTAAGATAAGTTCGTCCAACAGGCTGAGGCTTTCGGCAAATTCCGCTGCAAAATCGCGCGTGCGCGTATACAAATGTGGCTGAAAAATACCCGTTATTTTTTTGCCCGGAAACATTCCGCGTATTGATGTAATGCTTGCGCGCAACTCCTCGGGGTGGTGTGCATAGTCGTCAATGTACGTAAACTCTGGCGTGCTAACCTGCACGTCAAAGCGACGCTTTACGCCTTGGTAACTTTTGAGGGCAGCCGGCAGATGGGATATATTTACTCCCGCTACCCATGCTGCTGCGCTGGCTGCTATAGCATTCTCTACGTTTATCCAACCCGGAACGCCTAGGATACAGTTACGTGCCATGCCGCTTGGTGTGGCCAAATCAAACGAAAAGTATCCGCCTTCAAGCGGCTTGATATTCATAGCGTAAAAATCGGCAGGCTCGTTATACGAATATGTGTACATCTTTTTATCGAAGTACTGCATGAAGTTAGGTTTGCCGTTTCGCGTCAAGTTCCTTTTTATTATGAGTGCTCCCTTAGGCTTTATCTGGTTGATGAAGTTTTTAAACGATTTTTTTACTTCATCATGGCTGCCATATATATCCAAATGGTCGGCATCTACCGAGGTAACAATGGCTACATCGGGAAATAGCTGCATGAACGAACGGTCGTACTCATCGGCTTCGGCTACCAGTACGTCGCTTTTTGCCAACAGCAGGTTGCTATTATAGTTCTTGGATATGCCGCCAAGAAAAGCGTTACAGCCTTTTCCAGCCTTGGTCATAATGTGCGCCAGCATGGTGCTGGTGGTGGTCTTTCCGTGCGTACCAGCTACCGCTAGCAACTTCTTTTCTGCGGCAATAAATCCCAACGCTTCGGCGCGCTTAATTACACGGTTACGATTTTTACGGAAGAAATCCAGCTCCTTATTATCGCTACCTACGGCGGGTGTGTAAATTACCAGCGTATCATGTTCGCTCTCCTTAAATAGGGCAGGGATGAGGTTCACGTCATCATCGTAGTGAATATGCGCGCCTTCCTTTTCCAATGCTTCGGTAAGCGCCGTGCGCGTACGATCGTAGCCGGCTACCGGTTTGCCTTCATGCAAAAAGTAGCGAGCCAGCGCGCTCATGCCTATTCCACCAATCCCTATGAGGTAAACGTTTTTCATTCCGTCTTATTCTGTTAGCTTCAGTACTTCTTTCGCTATATCACTCGCTGCATGCGTAGCTGCCATTGCGCCTATGTTGTCCGAGAGCTCTTGCAGGTGTTGCCTATCCTCTATTACCTTTAGGGCAATGGGAATAAGGTTTTCTACGGCTTCTATGTCGGGTACCAGTATGGCGGCATTCTTTTTTACCAGCGCCATGGCATTGAATGTTTGGTGATCTTCCGATACGTTGGGCGAGGGTACCAGTATGCAAGGCTTACGCACTACGCACAGCTCCGAAATAGTACCCGCTCCGGCGCGTGAAATTACCAAATCGGCAACAGAAAAAGCGTAGTCCATGCGCTTAATAAAGTTCATCACCTTTACATTCTTGCAGTCGTATGCTTCTAACTTCTTGCGCACATCCTTCTCATACATTTCGCCTATTTGCCAAATAATTTGCGCGTCGCTCATGGCAGCAATGCTATCCATGTGGTGCAGCACGCTCAGGTTCATGGTGCGCGCACCGAGGCTTCCCCCCACTATCAACACCGTTTTTTTCTGGGGCTCCAAGTCAAACTCCTTCATGGCCTCATTGCGCAGCTGCGCTACGTTGCCCAAATCCTGACGCACTGGATTTCCTGTGAAGATAATTTTCTTCTCAGCAAAAAAACGTTCCATGCCTTCGTAGGCTACGCAGATTCTTTTAGCACGCTTGGCAAGCAGCCTGTTGGTAAGTCCCGCAAATGAATTTTGCTCTTGTATGAGCGTAGGTATTCCCTTGTTTTGCGCGCTCCACAGCGTTGGTGCGCTGGCATATCCGCCAACGCCTACTACTACATCGGGCTTAAAGTCCGATATAACTTTTGATGCCTTACGTACGCTTTTCCACAACTTCGCGGGTACGCTGAAATTTTTTGCCGATAGCAATTTGCGGTTTATACCTATCACGGGTAACCCCATAATTTTGTAGCCAGCGGCAGGCACTTTTTCCATCTCCATTTTTCCTTCGGCACCAACAAATAGAATTTCAATGCTGCTGTCGATCTGCTTCAGTGCATTGGCAATGGATATGGCGGGAAAAATGTGTCCTCCTGTTCCGCCTCCGCTTATTATTATTCGCTTACCCATGGGTTGGACTAATTTAAATTTTGTAAGGTTGCTGTGGCCAACTCTTCTTGCGACTGCTGTTGTATGGTTTCTGCCGTTTGAACTGCCGTTTCTTTTTCAGCCAACTTCGCTTTGCGTACCCTTTCTTTTTCCTCCGTCTCGTTTTGACTGCGACTTACGCTAAGTAGTATTCCGAACATTATGCAGGTAATAAGGAGCGATGAGCCGCCTTGGCTAATAAACGGCAGATTCTGTCCTGTTACAGGTGCAATGCCTGTGGATACGCACATGTTGACCAACGCTTGTAGCATAATCTGCGTACTTATGCCAATGGCCAGCAAGGTGGGAAAGAAATGTGTCGCTTTCTTTGCCATTACCCCCACGCGATACAGCACAATGAGGTAGCAGAGTATAACTATGCCGGCAAATATTACGCCATATTCCTCCACTACAATGGCAAACGCAAAGTCGCTGAATGCTTCGGGCAAACGGTAGCGCATGGCGCTGTTGCCGGGTCCTTTACCCCAAACCAAGCCACCCGATGATACAGCTATTTTTGCATAGTCGGATTGGCTGGCTTTCAGCAACTTCTTACTACTGATGTCTTCCTCTTTTATTCTGGTAAAAATACGACCGTAAATGGTTTGTAGACGTGTTTTTCCGATTACTGTGTAGCTCGTTTTCAGCACTCCTGTTATCTCTACTCCTTGCGCTTTTTTTTCAGCAACCTTGTCATCCACAACTTTTGTAATTGCTAGTGCAGGGGCAAGCAGTCCGATAATAATGAGCATGGTTACCAGCAGATGCTTAATGCGAACACGACCTATAAACATCATAATAAAGCAAGTGCTGGCCAACACCGCTGCTGTGGAGAAGTTGGATAGAAAGATAAGTCCACATATTGCCAGCACGGGGCCAATGATTCTAATGTACGCCTGCTTCCAACTTCCGCCAATGGCCTCTTGGTTAACTGTGAGCAATCGGGCTACGTATACAATGAGCATCACCTTGGCTAGCTCGGCGGGCTGAAATCCAAATAGCGAACGCGCGGCTTGGTTGTGGCTTTTGCCTATGGCTAATGTCAGCACAAGCAATCCGAGGCTAATCCAGAATCCCCATGATGCACCGGCCATAAATAGCGAGTGGGGTAGGCGTGATAAGATTTGAAGAATGCCGAAGCCAATTCCTAAAAAGAAGAGATGCTTCAAAAAAAAGGAAAGCGTGCTAAGGTTCGTTGAACGCCCAACAACAGCAGCGGTGGATGAATACACTACCAGTAGCGAGAAGACGGATAATAAGGCTATTACTAACCAAATCATCTTGTCACCTTTAAAGTTGTTTCCTATGTTTTTGAAGTCAATCAATTTGCTAAATTTTTGTTGAGCAGTTCAACTTTCTAACTATCTCTTACAGTTTTCTTACTGCCTCTTTAAACTGCTTGCCTCTGTCCTCGTAGCTTTGAAACAAATCGAAGCTGGCGCAAGCTGGCGAAAGCAGTACGGTGTCGCCTTTTTCACCTAGCTTATAGGCAGCCTTTACTGCGTCTTCTGCCGATTGCGTATCTACTATATTGGTAACTATGCCGTCAAACGCCGCGTGAATTTTTGAGTTGTCCACACCTAAGCAAACGATAGCTTTTACCTTTTCCTTCACTAAGTCAGTGAGTTCGCTGTAGTCGTTGCCCTTGTCCTTGCCGCCTACAATCCACACAGTTGGAGTGGTCATGCTTTCCAGCGCGTACCAGGTAGAGTTAATATTGGTGGCTTTACTATCGTTGATAAACAAAATTCCGCCAACCTTCAGCACGGGTTCCAATCGATGCTCAATGCTTTTAAAGCTGCTTAAGCTGGCGCGAATGGTCTCCTTCTTGATTCGAAGCACTTGTCCTGCAATGGTTGCAGCCATTGAGTTGTAGATGTTGTGCTTGCCTTTAAGCGAGATGTCGCCTGCCAGCATTTCGAATGTGTCGTTGTGGTACATAGATATAATTTTGTTATCGTTAAAAAAGGCTCCTTGTTTTACAATTTCTTTTTGGCTAAATGGCATCATTTGTGCCTGAATGTTGGCTTCTGCCAAATATTTCATGGTTAACTCATCGTCGGCACAGTATATAAAGCAGCAGTCCTTGTCCATGTTTTGCGCAATGCGAAACTTAGCGCGCGCGTAGTTCTCCAGCTTATAGTCGTACCTGTCCAAGTGATCAGGCGTAATGTTGAGCAGTATGGCAACATCAGCCTTAAAGGTGTACATGTTGTCCAGCTGAAAGGAACTCAACTCCAATACGTAGTAGTCAAAATTTTCGGTAGCTACCTGCATGGCAAAGCTCTGACCGATATTACCTCCTAAGCCTACGTTAAATCCTGCTTCCTGTAGCAGGTAGTATATGAGCGAGGTGGTGGTGGTTTTACCATTGCTGCCCGTTATGCATACCATTTTTGCGTTGGTATAGCGCCCTGCAAATTCTATTTCGGAGAGGATGGGCTTGCCTGCTTCAATCAGTTTTTTTACCAGTGGTGCGGTTTCGGGTATACCCGGACTTTTTACCACTTCGTCGGCATTGAAAATTAGCTCCTCGGTATGTTTTCCTTGCTCAAATGCTACGCCGTACTTCTGCAGCTGCTCCACGTACACGGGCTTTATAACGCCCATATCCGATAGGAATACGTCGTAGCCTTGCTTTAGCCCCAGCACTGCCGAGCCTACGCCGCTTTCGCCTCCACCCAGTATGACTAAACGTTTTTTCATTTTAATTTCAATTACTAGCCCATCCCAACCCTTCCCAAAAGGAAGGGCTTATCCAACGCACTACCCAAAGCCTTCACTTGGGGGAGGTTGGTGGGGCTCTTATCTCACTTTCAACGTCAGTATTGCCGTTATTGCCAGCAGCGCTGCTACAATCCAAAAGCGTACTACAATTTTGGATTCGGGTAGCGGTCTTAGCGGTGCTTGTATTAGCGCTTTTATACTGCCATCGCCGGGCTTCTGAAAGTGGTGGTGCAGCGGCGACATTTTAAATATTCTGCGTCCCTCGCCATACTTGCGCTTGGTGTACTTGAAATAGAACGTTTGCATTATCACCGAAAGGCTTTCTACAAAAAATATTCCGCACAAAATGGGGATGAGCAGCTCCTTGCGAATTACGATAGCGAACACGCCAATAATGCCGCCTAATGCTAAGCTGCCCGTGTCACCCATGAACACCTGCGCCGGGTAGGAGTTATACCACAAGAATCCAATGAGGGCGCCTATTACAATAGCCATAAATATGACTAACTCACCGGAGTTTGGTATGTACATTATTTGCAAGTAATCGGCATAAATTACGTTGCTCGATAGGTAGGCCAGTATACCTAGCGTTACCCCAATCACAATGGATACGCCCGACGCAAGCCCATCCATACCATCGGTAAGGTTGGCTCCGTTGGATACCGCTGCAATAATAAAAATGGTGACCAGCATGAAGATAATCCAGCCTGCGCTCTGCTTGTAGTCCCCGAAAAAATCGGGTACCAACATAGTATAGTCAAATTCATTATTTTTGAAAAACGGAATTGTAGTCTTAGTACTTTTATGCGCCTCTGTGAGATAAATTATCTTCTCGCTACCATCTTCGTTTATTACTAGCTGTTGTGCCTGAGGGTGTGCAGCCGTTACTTTTTCGCGCACAGTAAATGAATCACTTTTATATAGTACAAGACTTACAATAATACCGATGCCAATTTGTCCTATAATTTTAAATTTGCCTTGCAGACCCTCCTTATTCTTTTTGAAAACCTTAATGTAGTCGTCCAAAAATCCCAATGTTCCAAGCCATACGGTGCTGATAATCATCAGCCATGTGTACATGTTGGTTAGGTCGGCCAGTAGTAGGGTAGGGACCAAAATGCTTATCAAAATGATAATGCCACCCATGGTGGGAGTACCCTTCTTTTGCATTTGTCCTTCAAGTCCAAGATCGCGTATTTCTTCGCCAATGAGCTTTTTTTGCAGCTTGCGAATAATGTACTTGCCGAATACCAATCCCATAATGAGTGCCAGTAATACGCCCACGCCTGCGCGAAACGAGATGTAGTTTATCAATCGCTCGCCGGGAAATTCGTATATAGTTCCCAGGTAGTTGATGAGATGGTACAGCATGTTAATTAAGAATTAAAAATTAAGAATTGAGAATTATTTACCCAGTTCTTGAAACATTTCGCGCAGCGTTTCTTTGTCGTCAAAGTGGTGCTTCTCGCTGCCTATAATTTGGTAGTTTTCGTGTCCTTTGCCTGCTACCAGTATAATATCTTCCTTGCCTGCCAGCATCACCGCAGTCTTAATGGCCTCGCGACGGTCAGTGATGGTGAGCGTTTTTTTTCGCTCGGTAATGCCCACGCCCGCGTACATTTCAGTTAGAATATCTTCAGGTTTTTCGTTACGTGGATTGTCGCTGGTGAGTATGGTAGTATCGCTATTTTCGGTAGCAGCCTTTGCCATTATGGGACGCTTAGTACGGTCGCGGTTGCCGCCGCAGCCCACTACGGTAATCAACTTTTGCCCGCTAATGCGCAGGCGGTTTATAGTACCTATTACGTTAACCAGCGCATCGGGAGTGTGAGCGTAATCCACAATAGCAGTGATGCCCGTTGCTGATTTTACATATTCAAAGCGTCCTGCCACCGAGTGTAGCGTGCTAATAATGCGAACTACTTCATCCTTTGGCGCGCCAAGCAAAATGGCAGTTCCGTAGATGGCGCAAATGTTGTACGCGTTGAAATCACCAATAAGCGTTGTCCAAAATTCGGTACCGTTAATGTCAAGCAGCATGCCGTCGAGGTGCTGCTCCACTATGCGACACTTGAAATCCGACATGGTGTACAGCCCGTACGTTTTTATCTCTGCCTTGGTATTTTGCACCATTACCTTGCCGTTTTTCTCGTCGGCGTTGGTGAGGGCAAAAGCGCTTTGTGGCAGCTCGTCAAAAAACTTCTTCTTAGCCTTGAGATACTCCTCGAATGTTTTGTGGTAGTCGAGGTGATCGTGCGTAATGTTGCTGAAAACACCACCAACAAAATGCAATCCCTCAATGCGACGTTGTACTATGGAGTGTGAACTGACCTCCATGAAGCAGTACGTGCAACCGCTTGCCACCATTTCGCTCATTATTTTTTGCAGCGTAATGGCATCGGGTGTGGTGTGCGTAGCCTCTATTTCTCTGTCGTCAATTTTGTACACCACGGTTGAAATCAAACCCACCTTATTGCCCAGTGCTCTGAACAAAGTGTAGAGTAGGGTAGCGGTGGTAGTTTTTCCGTTGGTGCCTGTTATGCCAACCAACTTCAGCTTACGCGAAGGGTTATCGTAAAATGCGGAGGCGGCTTGACCAACGGCAGTGTCGGTGCTTTTCACTAATGCATAGCAAACGTTGGGCATTAACATGGCAGGTAGTTGCTCGCAAATAATGGCGGCGGCTCCCTTGCTTATAGCATCGGCAATGAAGGTGTGACCGTCAATTTGTGTGCCTCTCATGGCCACAAAACACTGACCGTTGCTCACTTCGCGACTGTTAATGCCAAGCGAAGTGATTTCAACTTGTGAGTTGCCGTGCACTTCAAGCGCACCTATGTGTTGTACTATTTTTTCAAACTTCATATCGTATTTTGTCTTGAGATTGCCGCGTCCTCGTTCCTCGTCCTCGCAATGACGTATCTCGTGGCGTCATTGCGAGGAGGTGCGACGAAGCAATCTCTATTTACAAAATTCTAATCATTATAACTTAACGCCAGCGAAACTACATCTCCCGTGCTGTATGCGCTGCCGGGAATGGGCGATTGGCTTTTTATGGTGCCTTTGCCTGAAAACCTCACCTTCAACCCCGCGTTCTCAAGTATGTATATGGCATCTTGCAATCCCATGTTCTGTACGTTAGGCACCAAGTTTTTTACCATTCCGCGGTTGTTTACCGCTATCATGTCATTTTGTTGTTCGGTATTTACCCATTCGCTTGGATTGTTGCTCTTTTTGATGGAAATATTTAGTCCTGATAATGCCTGCTGCAGCGCGCTGTATTTTCCACTTTTACTGTATGGCGCTTCGGTTATCGGCTGCTTTTCCACAATAGGCTGATGCCAATCTATTGAGCGTGCATATACCTTTTCGGCTATTTCCTTAAATGCCGGAGCGGCAATAGCACCTCCGTATGATTTGTTGTACGTGTCATAGGTTTTAAACACTACTATGGTGCTGTACTTGGGTGCGTCGGCCGGAAAGTAGCCTGCAAACGACGATAGCTTCTGGTTTGTATATCCTCCGCGACCTTCGGCAATGTGTGCTGTTCCTGTTTTTCCCGCAATTTTGAATGAAGCACTTTGCGCCCTTTTTGCCGAGCCTTGCTCTACCACTGCCAGCAGCATTTGGTGAAGTTTATCCAGCGTTTTTTGCGAGCAGATTGAGGCGTTTATGGTTTGCGTTGAAAATGTTTTTACCACATCACCTCGCTGGCGTATTTCTTTTAAAAATCTTGGGTGTACCATTACGCCATCATTGGCCACGGCATTATACAGCGTGAGCGTTTGTATGGGCGTAATTTCAAGTTCATAACCGATGCTCATCATGGCCAGCGTAAGTCCCGAAAACTCCTCGGTGGATTTGATGAGCGGAGGAGTACCCCTGCGGTTGTGGAATATATCAAAGTTTACAATCTCTTTAAACTTTAGTGCCTCAATGCGCTCTGCAAAATCCTTCTGATTTTCCTTTGTTTTGTAAATTTCACGTGCCAACTTCACGGTGCCCACATTCGATGATTTTTCAAATACTTGCTGTACGCTCAGTCTTCCACCCTTTGCCCCCTCGTCCTCAAATGTTTTTTCGTACAGCTTCACCTTGCCGTTTTCCGTGTCTACCGAGTCGGTTAACTTTAACCCCTTTTCAAGCATGATGATGAATGAGGCAAGCTTAAACGTTGAACCCGGGTCCTTGCGGTAGTGCATGGCGTAGTTTTCTTCCTCCATTATGGCATCGCGCTCCTTGGTTTTTTTCTTGTTTACAATGGCGCGTACCTCTCCGGTTTTTACTTCCATGATTACTGCTGTTCCCCATTCCAAATCGGGATTTCTCAGCAGATGCTCCCTCACCACACCCTCGGCCATTTCCTGCATGTCCACGTCAATAGTGCTAACTATATCGCAACCGTCTACAGGTTCTACCTCGGGGGTGCTGCTTACAGGTATCCATGTGGTGGTGTACTCCATCAGCTCGTATCCAGGCTTACCCGATAGTTCATTGTTATAGTACGCCTCTATGCCGCTGGTTCCATTCCCCTCTTCGTTGGTGCGCCCTACAGTATTACGTGCCATGCCCTCGATGGGGTGAATGCGGCGTATTCTATCGTTAACAATTAGCCCTCCTTTATTGGGATTGTTACGCAGAATGGGCAGCTGCCTGAGTTCTTTTAGTGCAATGTAATCCACATCTTTATGCGATAGCGCGCGGTGCCTGTATGTTCTCTTGCGCTTATCATTTAACGCCTTTTGACGGTCATTCTTCAGCTCTTTGGCATACTCCTGCGTCGTTTTTTCTCGCAGAATAAGGTTTAGTCCCATTGCCAACGTATCCACGCCCGAGTTGAAAATCTCGTCGGAGAGTCCGTTAGCATGCAAGTCGGTAAAGAGCCTGTACTTGTAAATTGATGTTGCCAGCAGGCGACCGTCGTGCGCCAAAATATTGCCACGGTTGGCTTGTATTGGCTGCGTCTTAATGCTTAGCACCTCAACATGCTTACCTGGCCCAGCCAACAACAACCTTACCATTTGTGCCACTACTCCTGCTGATACAAGAAACAGTATGATGTACACAATGGTGAAGCGTCGTGTTATGGTTTGCTTTACTGACATGCTTACTCTTTATCGGCCTTTAATATTACCGGTGGTTTGGTTGACTCCTTTAAGTCTAACCCGCGACGTTCAACCTCTTTCTTTACCGAACTCTGGCTGCTAACTCCCATGAGCTCGGCACCTGTGGTAGTGGCCTCGGCTTTGAGGCTGCTAACCTCCTCCTTCAGCTTTATGTAGCGCTTGGTTTGATGCTCCAGCGCATAGTGGTTGCTTATATATAAAAATCCAAGAAATGCTACAAAAATAATGAACCAAATATTTCTAAGGAGAAATTCGCGTAGCTGCGCGCTCCCGGTCATGATATCCTTCAACGAAACTTTCACCTTTTTGTTTCGTTCCTTGACATCCTCAAACTCTATGACCTTTTTTTCTTCAGTGCTCATTGCTTTTGTGCTATGCGTAATTTAGCGCTGCGTGCTCGTGTGTTGCTTTGAACTTCCTCCTCGGTGGGCAGTATTATCTTCTTGTTAACTGCCTCAAACGGCGCGCTGATTTTTCCGTAAAAATCTTTCTGTGCCTTACCCTCTACGTTGCCGCTTTTTATAAAATTCTTCACCATCCTATCTTCCAGAGAGTGGTAGGTTATGATGGAGATGCGACCTCCCGGTTTTACTACCTCCGCTGTTTGCTCCAGCATTTGCTCCAGCGCAATCATCTCGTGGTTAACCTCTATGCGCAATGCTTGAAAAACCTTTGCCAAATACTTGTGTTCATCAAACTTTGGCAGCACGGGTTTTAGTACATCTATCAGCTCGGTTACGCTTTCAATGCGCTTGCTTGCTCGCGCTCCCTCTATCAATTTTGCTACCTTAAAGGCGTTGTCCAACTCGCCGTACGTGCTGAAAATTTTACTCAGCTCAGCTGCGCTGTATGTGTTTATCAGGGTGCCTGCCGTTTGTTCGCCACGGTTATTCATGCGCATGTCGAGTATTGCTTCAAATCGGAATGAAAATCCGCGCTCGGCGGTATCGAACTGGTGCCATGAAACGCCCAAATCTCCAAGAACTCCATCCACCTCGGGGGCGTTGTTATAGCGTAAGTAATTTCTTAGGAAGCGAAAGTTGCCGCGCACCAGCGTCAGCCGCTTATCGTTTATAGCCTCTGCGTTTTTTTGTGCATCCGCATCTTGATCAAAGGCTATCAGTCGTCCCTTTTTATCAAGCCTACTTAGTATTTCGCGAGAGTGCCCGCCGCCGCCAAAGGTTACATCTACATACACGCCGTTGGGGTTGATATTGAGTCCGTCAACGGTCTCTTTGAGTAGTACGGGGATGTGGTATGTTGCGGGTTGCGAAGTCACTTTTTGTTTTAGGTATTGGTGTTGCCAAGTCGTTTTTCTGCCAGTGCTGCTACATCTACTTCGGGTAGGCTGCCTCCTTCGTAGGTGGCCTTATCCCACACCTCTATTTTGTTGCCCTGTCCTGCGAAAATGACCTCCTTGCTTATGCCCACCTTTTCGGTTAGTCGCTTTGGTAGGAGTATGCGACCTGCGGCATCTACCTCAAGGGCGGCCATGTCGCGCATTAGCTCGCGGCGCAGCATTTGATCTTCTTTATTGTAGGGGTTCAGCGAGCGATTGATAAATTCCATTTGCTGCTCCCACTCCGCTTCAGTCATCAGCGTAAGGCACTTTTCAAATACGTCCTTTTTGGCAACAAGGCGCACGCCACCATCGCCTGCAACGGCAGCGGGACGAAGAGCGGCGGGGAACGGAACCCTGCCCTTATCGTCGAGTTTGCATGAATATTCGCCTATGAAACTTGCCATTTTCTTTTGACTTACTTGGACATTGCAAAATTACGGACAATTTCCCACTTTTCAACACTTTTACCCACTTTCTCCCACTTATTTTTATTGACAAAGTTATTAACATTTGATGTGATCGCATGATATTGATTTGTATGTATTTGTGTTGTTTTTTAAGACCGTTTTGAACAAGGCATTCACAGGTAGCTGACAATTGGTGTTGATAAGAGTGCTATCCCTTGTCCTCTTCACTTTTTCATCAAGAAAAAATGGAGAAAAAAATAAAACCATTACCTTTATGCTTTATTTGTTTCATAGTGACCGAAGTGCAGAACATTAATATAGAGCAGCTCATTGCCTCCAAAAAGCCGCAGGCGCTGAAGTGGATACCGCGCTTTGTGCTGCGCTACCTAAAGCGTGTTTTGCATCAGGATGAAGTGAACTACGTGCTCAACACCTACCGCGAGCCGGGTTTGCCATTTTTGCACGATCTGATTAAGCACCTCAATATTTCCTACGCAGTAAAAGGAGGGGAGCAGCTGAAGCAGGGGGGGCGCTACATGTTTGTGTGCAACCACCCGCTGGGCGGACTCGACGGAGTTGTTATTATGGATGCCATAGGCAAGGTTTTTCCCAATGTTCGCTTTGTGGTAAACGACCTGCTTTACTTTCTTGATCCGCTTAAGCCTCTGTTTTTACCTATAAATAAGCACGGTGGTCAATCGTCCGAATCGGCGCAAATGCTGCGCGAGGCGTTGGACTCCGATTGCCAGATACTCTACTTTCCGGCGGGACTTTGCTCACGTAAGATTAAGGGAAAAATTGTGGACCTGCCGTGGAAAAAGAGTTTTTTGAAAATGGCCATTGACCACAAGCGCCAGGTGGTACCTATGTTTTTTGAAGGGCGTAACTCCAGCTGGTTTTACAACTTGGCAAGCTTGCGTAAGCGCTTAGGCTTAAAAATGAACGTGGAAATGCTTTATCTTTCGGATGAGCTATTCCGCCAACGCAATGGTAATTTTACTTTGCGCATTGGCGCCCCTATTCCATATGCTACGTTTAGTAAGGATAAAAACCTTAACGAGTGGGCAAAATTTGTGAGAGAGAAAGCATATAGCTTAAATAAAAAACCATGAAAAATGTAATGGAACCCATCATAGCGCCTATTGATAAGCGCTTAATAGAGATGGAGTTGAGTGAGGATAAATTTTTGAAGCGCACCAACAAGGGCGATAACGAAATTTATATTCTGGACAATAACAATGCCCCCAACACCATGCTTGAGATTGGCCGCCTGCGCGAAATCAGCTTCCGCTTGGCTGGTGGAGGTACGGGTAAGGCATATGATATTGACGATTTTGATGTGTCTGAAAACTGCTATAAGCAGCTCATAGTGTGGGATCCGCGTGGGCAGGAAATCTTGGGCGGTTATCGCTATATTCACACGGGGGAGTGCGGTTTGGAGCAGCTGGCTACATCGGAGCTCTTCCATTTTTCCGATAGGTTTAAAGCAGATTATCAACCCTATACCATTGAGTTGGGGCGCTCGTTTGTGCCACCCGATTACCAGAGCTCACGCCGTAATGCTAAGAGCCTATACGCGCTTGATAACTTGTGGGATGGTATTGGCGGCGTGATGGTGAGTCACCCCGATGTCAAGTATTTGTTTGGTAAAGTTACCATGTACCCCAGCTACAATGCCGAGGCGCGCAACATGGTGCTTTACTTTCTGCAAAAATACTTTCCCGATAACGATGGGCTTGTAACTCCCATACAATCACTGCAAACGGGCATGAATGAGGCTGCGCTTGCAGCCCTATTTTCGGGTAGGGACTACAATGAAAATTATCGTATTTTGTCACGATCGGTGCGTGCCTTGGGCGAGCATATTCCCCCGCTAGTCAACTCGTACATGAACCTCTCATCCACTATGAGAACGTTTGGAACGGCCATTAACCATGAGTTTGGCGCGGTGGAGGAAACGGGCATACTGCTTACCATAGCCGACGTGTATCCCGAAAAAGTGGAGCGGCACATGGTAGAGCATCATCACCGTCAACGTCCGGCAATTATCAACCAACTATTTCCAAGAAGGGGATAGGAGTGAGGGGATTTTCATTGCCGTCTGCTTTAGCTGACGGATAGTGAAGGCATCCAAATATTGCGCGCGAAGTAAATGCTATACTCTAGGTAAACATTTGCTTCGCGCGCTTTTGTTTTTTATGCTCTTGTAACCGTCAGCTAAAGCAGACGGTAATGAATTCGGTGAAGTGTTTGAATAGCTATTTCTATTCTACAGCGGCGGCAGGTTTATTTCCTCAGCCACTATGTAGGCGTTGGGGTAGCTGCGTTTAATGCGAGTGAAAACCTTCATAGCCTCGTCCTTATTGCGAAAATCGCCCACTGAAACTTTAAAGTAGGGGTTGTCGTAGCTACGATAGACGGGAACTTCGGGAAATTGATCGGAGAAGGAGTTAGCCGTGGTTTCCGATCGGTTACGCGCATTACCGCTATTGTCGCGAAAAATACGAATACGGTAACCGTCGATTTGAGGATGGCGTGAGTTGTAAGCAATATGCTTGCGCAGTAGTTCTTCTATAAGTGGCTGCTGCTCTACCCGAATTGTGCCGGTTGCTTGCGCCTGTGCTGCTATTGCAACGCAAATAAAAAGCGCTATGGTGAATATTTTTTTCATGCCTATCAAATTAACCCTAATAGGGTCTTATCTTAAGTTTTTTTCTCCAGAATATTAACCCTGTTATAGGGTCTTGATTAGGAGGTTGCGGGTCGAACTCGCAATGAAAATTCGCTTGACTACCGGCTCCTCATATTAAGCAGCGGCGTAATAATATCGCCGTACTGTGCGCTGAAAGCCGCTATACTCTGCTTTTCTATCTTTATTGTTTTGCTCAGCGGAAACGCTTTAACCTTTAGTTCTCCCTCCACCGTAAGCTCGTCCAGTGAAAAGTTTTTTTGCTGCAAAGCCATAATAGCGCCAAACATATTGCGTAGGCGAATTTCCATGGGAATAGGTTGAAACTCGTTGCTATATCTTGGAAACACAACTTTATCCTTGGTGCTAATGGTGGCAAATAGCGTGCTACCGCGCTCAACATTCAGCTCCAGTTTGGTAAGTTGAACCTTGCGGCACGAAGGGTTATTGACTTTGGCTTCTAATCCCACCTCCAGCGTGCTTCCGCTAAAAGGTTTCATCTGCACGCCGCGTACTTCTTCTATTCTAATTTGGTTGAGGCCTCCGCACGAGCACAGCAGCGTGAGTAAAAGCACTACCCTCCAATGTTTCATCGCTTGTAAAATAATTTACAAAGATAATGATTTTCGCCATAGTCGGAGGGAACTCTTTGGAAGCCTCAAGCAGGGCGTCTTAATTTTTACTATTTTTGTATTCCCTAAAAGAAAAATTCGATTTGCGATATCCGACATGCGAGAATGTCCGACAGCCTTGTATTTCGCATATCGCATGTCGAGTATCGCATATCCCGTTTTTTAATCCTTGAAAATTGAACTTAATAGTCGACATAGGAAATACAGCGGTAAAGTTGGCCGCGATGAAGGGCGACAAGGTGCTTGAATCACAGGTGGATGCCTCGGTTAGCTTTGAGCAGGGGCTTACCTTTATCGATCGTTATAAGCATCTTCCCGCCATTGTAGCCTCGGTACGCAAGGATAACGATACGGTAATGATACTGATTCGCAATATTTTACCAGATGCATTGTTACTTACCCACGAAACTTCTTTACCTATAAAAAATGGCTATGCCACGCCGCAAACTTTGGGAAAAGACAGGCTGGCTGCTGCTGTGGGTGCGGCCTACCTGTATCCCGAGCAGAATGTGCTGGTGATAGATGCAGGTACTGCCCTTACTTATGAGTTGGTGAGCGCCAGTGGTAAATACCTTGGAGGAAACATTGCGCCGGGTATTACTATGCGTTTTAAGGCGTTGAACCACTTTACGGGGAAGCTGCCGCTGTGTGAGATGGTGGAAGACTATCCTATGGTGGGTACCGATACGCAAAGTGCCATTGTGGCCGGAGTACTTAATGGAATAACCTATGAGGTAGAAGCTAATCTGGAGCAATTTTCTTTAAATTTTCCAAATTTGAAGGTTATTTTAACGGGTGGAGATGCCGATTTTTTTGCAAAAAGGATAAAAAAGTCGATATTTGTAGTTTACGATTTAGTGTTAATTGGTTTAAACAGGATACTTGAGCACCATGCAGCGGCGAATTAAGAGCGTCATTTTTTTATGGGTATTTTTAACCGGCGGCATTGCATTTGCTCAGGAGAATAATAGCCTTAATACATATACACCATACTCCCTGTATGGTTTTGGAGATATTGTTCAGCAAGGCTTGACCTATACCGGCAACATGGCTGGTATTACCACGGGAGTGCGCGATGTACGTCAAATTGATTACGTTAATCCGGCAGGAGCTACTGCGCGCGATTCCGTTATGAACTTTGTGTTGGACCTTGGAGGAGAGCTGAAAAACTTTTACTCCAAAAGCGCCACTACCAGCACCAGTTACAACACCGGCAACTTTCACCATCTTGCAGTAGCCTTTAAAATGGGGCGCTTTGGCGTTAACTTTGGCATAACACCCTATAGCGAGGTGGGCTATGAAATTGAAAAGCGCGAAACAGACTCTACGATTGTAGCCACAGCAAATGACGTGCGCTATAAGTACCGTGGAGAAGATGGTATAAATCAAATATTTCTGAACCTGGGCTTTGATATTACCCGAAACTTTGCCGTGGGGGTGGGAGCAAAGTACTACTTTGGTAGCCTTAGCCGCTACTATAATACGATATACGCTGCATCTACTACGTTTTGTAATACCTACTCATCGGAAATTCTTGAGGTGTCAAGCGTAGTACCCGTGTTTGGCGCGCAGTATACGCTGAATCTCGATAAGGCCAAGGGGCGGCACATGGTATTCGGAGCCTCATTTCAGCCGGGTATTAACATGAGCGGCAAGGAAACGCTTCTGTCAAAAGTATCCATACTTGAGTCATCCACAGCCTACTCGATTGACGATACGGTGAAATACCAGTATGCGGGCAATACAAAGGTGCTTATGCCTATGCAATTTAACGTAGGTGCAAGTATTGTAAGCACTGATAGGTGGATGTTGGGAGCGGAGTTTAACTATCAGGATTATTCGAAAACCGAGATAATGGGGAGCCACGATATGGGCGCATCGTACAGCGTGAGATTGGGGGGCTACTACATTCCTAACTTTTACGACGTGCGCTATTTCCTCAAACGCTGGACTTACCGCGGAGGAATACGCTACTCGCAAACACCGTTCATTCACAACGGAAATACAGTAAACGACCTTGCCATTTCGGCGGGAATAAGTATGCCGATGCGTGGTGCCGGCTACCTTAATCTGGGCGCTGAAGTAGGACGCCGTGGAAATACGTCGAACGGCATGGTGCAGGAAACATACGTGAACTTTACGCTGGGGATAACTCTGTTTGAGTCATGGTTCCGTAAGTACCAGTACGAGTAAGCATGCTTTTATAACTTCGGCAACTTGCATGTGATTCAACTTGCATGAAAAAAGTAATCTCATATCATCAGCTAATGGTAGCAAGCCTTATGGTGCTCGCTACCATTACCTTTTCATGCAAAAGCGATATAGAAAAGGTACAAGAGTTGAATGATGCGCAAAATGTTCCCTCGCTACGCATTGAGCACCTCGACGGGCGGTTAACAGAGCTAGGCAAGGTGAAAGTGCGCTTCATTACACCAGAAATGCTGCAGTATAACTTTGCTACCGAAAAGTATACCGATTTTCCCAAGGGGATAGAGCTGTACCGCTACAAGGATTCGGTAACGCTGGAGGCAAGTATTTTGGCTAATCGTGCTATTAACTATGAGGCAAAAAACCTGTGGGAGGCTACGGGGAACGTGCAAATGCGCAATGCCAAAGGAGAGCTGCTGGAAACCGAAAAATTGTACTGGGATCAAAAAAGTAAGCGCATTTACACCGATGCCTGGGTAAAGATTACCAATAAGGACGCTGTAATTAACGGCGAAGGCTTGGAGTCGGATGAGGCGTTTGACAACTATGAGATTAAGCGCATATCGAACAGTGTGATTTATGTGGAGGATAAAAAATAGTTTTATCAATGTATAGTGCCTTTTGGATTATATTTGTTGCGCTTCTTTTCTCGGCCTTTTTTTCCGGCCTCGAAATATCTTTTCTATCATCCAATAAGCTGAAGATTGAAATAGATCGTCAGCGCGGGAGTTTGTATACACATATGGTGAACGTATTTATGCGTCACCAGGGGCAGTTTATTACCTCTATACTGGTAGGCAACAATGTGGCGTTGGTAATATATAGTATGATGATGACGCGCCTGCTCAACGTAACTGTTTCGAGCAACTTGTCGGCCAACCTGCAGCTGGTGATAAATACTCTGATATCCACTGCAATAGTTTTGTTGTTAGGAGAATTCCTGCCAAAAATGATTTGTCGCTTGCGCCCCAATCTCTTTTTAAAAGTATTTAGTCCTATTGCGCTGATAATCTACTTTATATTCTTTCCCGTAGCAAAATTTACCACGTGGCTGGCGGTATTTATTTTGCGCTACGTTTTTAGGCGAAAAATTACCACCGAAATGGCAAAGCCGGTGTTTGAAATAGCCGATTTGCAGGATTTTACTAATACGGCTGCCGAAGCAGTGGAGGATCGAGAGGAAACGCTTGAGCATGATATAAAGATATTTCAGAATGCGCTTGATTTTGCCGAGGTTAAGGTGCGCGAGTGCATGGTTCCACGCACCGAAATTGAGGCAGTTGAATTAGAGGACAGCATGCCGGAATTACGAAAACTGTTTGTGCAAACAGGTTTTTCGCGCCTGCTGGTATATAAGGATAGTATTGATAACATCATAGGCTACGTGCGCTCTACCGACTTATTTAAGGAGCACGATAATATTCGTGAAATGCTTATTACGTTGGAGTTTGTTCCCGAAAGCATGTCGGCGCAGCAGCTGCTCACTATTTTTATTAAAAAGAAAAAATCCATAGCGGTAGTGGTTGATGAGTTTGGAGGTACGGCAGGTATGGTGACCATGGAGGATGTGATGGAGGAGATTTTTGGCGAAATTGAGGATGAGCATGACTCCGACGATTTGCTTGAAAAAAAACTATCAGATACAGAGTATGTTTTTGCCGGAAGGCTAGAGGTGAACTACCTTAACGAAAGGTACGGCGTGGGTATTCCGGAATCGGATGACTATGAAACGCTGGCAGGCTTTGTTATTTTTGGCATGGAGAGTATTCCTAAGGCGGGTGAAGAGGTCGTGCTGGAGGGATTTAAAATACGGGTACTTAAAACATCGGCTTCAAAAATTGACTTGGTGCATGTTACACTGCCAAAGGAGTAGAAAAACCATTTTTGTAAGTCAATAAAAAAAGCTATCTTCGCAAACTTTGTAGTACATTGTTTTTCAACTAATATAAATTTTTCATAAATGGCTGTTTTAGAAACACTTAGGCAAAAAGCTGGAGTCTTTTTGGTGGGTATTATCGGTATTTCGTTGCTAAGTTTTGTGCTGGGCGACATGTTTGGTACTAAGCGCGGCGGTGGTGGTCTTTTTTCGTCAGGCAATAACTTGGGCGAAATAAACGGTAACACCATTACCTATGAGGAGTACCAAAATAAGGTAGATTACTACACCAACGTCTACCATATCATGTATGGTCAGAATGCCAACAACGAAATGGTTACCGAAGAGGTGCGTGAGCAGGCATGGCAGTCTCTGGTGCGTGAGAACGTATACGATAAGGAGTATGCCAACTTTGATATAAAGGTGTCAAGCGACGAACTGTTTGACCTTATTCAGGGGCGTAATCCGTCGCCAATGATACTTCGCCACTTTGCCAATCCGCAAACAGGTGAATTTGACCGCGGATTTTTGTTGCGCTACCTGCAAAACCTTGATCAAAATCCTAACCCCGATTCTAAAACCTACTGGCTATTTTTGGAAAGGGAAATTATACAGCAGCGCCTGCAAACCAAGTTTATGGGCTTGGTAGCAAAGGCTATGTATGTAACCGATGTGGATGCTAAGAATACGCTGGATAACACCGCTAACACGGTGAATATTGAGTACGTGGTGAAATCCTTAGGTGCCGTTTCCGACAGCGCAGCAAAAGTAACCACAGCTGATATTAAGAAATACTATAAGGAGCACAAGTTGCAGTATAAGCAAACAGCTTCACGAGATGTGGAGTACGTATTGTTCCCTATTGCTCCCTCGGTAGAGGATGATCAAGTTACCAGAGAGTGGATTGAAAAGTTGGCTCCCGACTTCAAGGCCTCGACTGATGTTCGCCAGTTTGTAACGCTGAATTCAGATGTACCTTTTGACGTAAAATACTACAAGAAGGGTGAGCTGCCGGAGTTGTTGGATAAATTTGCATTCTCGGCAGCTAAGGCTGATATGTTGGGTCCCGTACTTGATGGTGATGCTTACAAAATGGTACGCATAGCCGATTCACGCATGCTACCCGACTCTGTAAAAGCACGTCATATTCTGCTTGACGGTCAGCGCGGCATGGATGCTACACGTAAGTTGGCAGATAGTATTCGTACAGCGCTGAAGAAGGGCGCCAAATTTGAGGAGTTGGCTGCAAAGTACTCAGTGGATCAAGCTGCTAATGAAAAGGGTGGCGATTTGGGTTGGTTTACCCAGAACAACATGGTTAAGCCTTTTGGTGACTCCTGCTTTTTTGCTCCCAAGGGACGCATTATGGTGCTTGAAACCCAGTTTGGCGTACATGTGGTAGAAGTTACCGCTAAGGGTAAGGAAGAAAAGAGGGTACAGCTGGCTGTGGTTGACCGCGAGTTGGAGCCAAGCCGCACTACCCGTGAGCGTATTTTTGCTAACGCGAATGAGCTTTCTACTACAGCGCGCGACTATGCTTCATTTGCTGCTCAAACAGCGGAGAAGGGCTACAACAGGCATGCTGCTAGCCGCATAACCGTTAATGATAAGAATGTACAAGGTTTGCAACAGGCACGCGAGTTGGTGCGTTGGGCTTATGAGAAAAAGGATAAGGGCGCTGTATCGGGCGTGTTTGAAATCAGCGGTAACTTTGTAGTTGCTGTGCTGAAGGAAATACGTAAGGACGGTTATGCTCCTGTAGATCAAGTGGCTGCCGAAATATCTGCGGAAGTACAGCGTGAGAAGAAGGCTGATGTACTTGCTGCTGAAATGAATGGTGCTGCTGACTTGAACAGCCTTGCACAAAAGTTGAATACCTCGGTAAATACGGTGGATAATGTGAACTTTGCCAGCTTCTACCTGCCTAATGTAGGTGTGGAACCTAAGTTGGCTGCTGTGGCCTCGGCTTCAAAAGAAAATCAAGTTTCGGCTCCTGTAAAGGGCTATGCCGGTGTGTATGTATTCTCGGTTACCTCACGCCAAACCAACGCCAACGATGCACAAGTAGCGCAAGAAAAGCAACGCCTGCAAGCAGCAGTTCCCATGCGCGTGGGCTACGAGCTGTTTGAGGTACTGCGCACCGAGGCTAATATAAAGGATACAAGAGGAAAGGTGCTATTCTAATAGCAAGCTCTCTTCACTGAAATCCTCCCAATGTAAAAGTTGGGAGGATTTTTTGTTTTTCATGGGAGAGTCTTTTCCTCGAAAACACATATATTTGTAAAATAAAATGCACGACATGGACAAAAATGACAATATTCAGCTGTTTGAAAGTAAAAAAGTCCGTACCTCCTGGAGTGAAGAAGAAGAAGAGTGGTATTTTTCTGTTGTAGACGTAGTTGGAATTTTAACCGAAAGCCCTGATCCAAAAAGATATTGGAGTGTGTTAAAGACACGATTAAAACAGGAAGGAGTTGAAGGTACTACAATTTGTAGTACCTTCAAGTTGCCTGCGCAAGATGGTAAAATGCGAATGACCGATGTAGCGACTACTGATCAATTATTCAGAATTATACAATCCATACCATCGTCTAAAGCCGAGCCTTTTAAACAGTGGTTGGCGCAGGTGGGCAAGGAGCGCCTGGACCAAATACAGGATCCTGAGTTGTCAATAGAACAGGCAATGGCTGACTACAAGCGTTTAGGATATTCCGATAGTTGGATAAACCAACGCTTGAAAAGTATTGAAATACGCAAAGATTTGACAGATGAATGGAGGCGTCATGGCTTGCAGGAGGGTGCTCAATTTGCCTCTCTTACAGATATTATCTATAAAACATGGTCGGGAAAAACAGCAAAGGAGTACAAGAAGTTTAAGAATTTAAAAAAGGAAAACCTTCGCGATAATATGACCAATAAGGAATTGGTTATTAATATGCTCGCAGAACTTTCTACAAAGGAAATATCTGAGGTTTCTAATCCGGATACAATGCTCAAGCATAAAGATGTTGCTCGACGTGGTGGAAATATTGCCCGTGAGACCCGCTTGAAGTTGGAGGCCGAAACGGGTAAAAACGTAGTGAGTTCGCTTAGTGCAAAGAATACTTTGAGTATAGAAAATACGTAGAATAGCAACAAAAAAGCGGTTGAATGAAAAAGGTGCTGTTCTAATAGCAACCTCTCTTAGCTGAAATCCTCCCAATGAAAGTTGGGAGGATTTTTTTATGCACTCATAATCAACGTGATGTAATTTGATATTGTGTTTTCAACTAAAAATGCAGTTTTAAAACTAAATCTTTAGTTTATATTTGCAGTGGAATAAAATTACAGGTAGAAAAAATGAGAGAGTTGACTAAAGCCGAAAGCGAAATCATGCAAATCCTTTGGAGAAAAGGACAGGCATTTGTGCAAGATATTATTGATGAAATACCGGAACCCAAACCGGCTTACAATACGGTATCGACTATTGTGCGTATTTTGGAACAGAAGGAAATGGTAGGTCACGAGTCCTTTGGCCGTTCGCACCGATACTTTCCGTTGGTAAAAAAGGAAAGCTACACACGTAGCTTTATGCACAACGTTATGGGTAGCTATTTTGAGAATTCAATTCCAAAAATGGTTTCGTTTTTTACCCAACAAGAAAACTTATCTGTTCACGAGCTGGAGGAAATTAAGCAGATGGTGGAACAGAAGCTAAATGAAAAGGGGCAGAAAGAAGCTTCAAAAACTCACAAATCATGAACGCACTATACTACCTTATAGAGTCAAGCATTTGCGCCGCTATACTATGGGTGGGCTACTATCTGTTGCTGCGCAACTCTTCGCACTTTACGCTAAGTCGTGCATATCTGCTGCTGAGCATGCCGTTAAGCATTATTATTCCTGCGCTTAACCTGCCCGTTTTACCTGCTGCGGATGTTGCATCACCTTGGCGCATGGTGGTTGAGGTTCAAAATTCTACACCTTTAACGGCAGAGTCGTCAACCACAATTGTAGTATGGATATTGGGCGTAGCTTACCTACTCGGTTGTGTTTACTTCATTTTTAGGTTAGTAAAACAGCTGCTCCACTTGCGTACTATCACCTCGGGCATTGCGAAAAACAGCAGCTATAAGGCGTTTACATTTTTTCGAAGAATATATGTAAACAAATCGGCTATGGCTGCCGCCGATTATAATCAAGTGCTGCTGCACGAGCAGGCGCATGCCACCCAGCTGCACAGCTTGGATTTGATGATGGCCGAACTCTTCATCATAGTACAATGGTTTAATCCGTTTGCCCGAAAAATAAAACAATCGCTTACCGAGGTGCATGAGTATATTGCTGATAAGCAAGCGCTGAGCAAGGGTGCAGATGTTCAGCTGTATAAAGAGCTGTTATTTAAGCAAACTATTGGCCTGCATCCGGAGTATGCCAATGGGTTTAACTATTCACTAATAAAAAAACGACTAACTATGATTACAAAAGCAAAGCCTACAAAATTTATGGCGCTCCGATTATTGGGGGTTACAATGACTGTTGCCGCGCTTATTGCCGTTTTCGGATGCAACCAAAGTCAAAAAACAAACCAAGAGGTGGTAGCGAAGGGTGCCGATAAAATAATTATCACATTAGAATCCGGTGAGGTTGTGACGCTGACGGCCGGCAACGAAGCGGAAAGGGCAACCATGATGGAGCAAGCCATGGCAATAGGTCCGATTCAATCTATGCAAGTATTTAAAGGTGATAGCATTCAATATCGCATAGTGAAGGATTTTGAAGAGACTCAACCCAAAAGTACTCAACTACAATATCCGGCTACGGTTGTTGTCACTTTAACCTCGGGAGAAGTTAAGACTTACAAGGTTAATAACGAGGAGGAGAAGGCGGCTATGGAAAAAGAGTTTAGTGCTGTTGATGCCAAAGATATTGAGTCTATATCTATTCTAAAGCCCGACAAGTAAAATTTGTCTTGCAGAAAGAGGAGAATTTACATTTTCCGAAAAGATAAAGAGCCTCCAACGCGAAAGCGTTGGAGGTTTTTTTATGCCTCTTTTCCTACCCAACACCCCTCTTTTTTGATCAAAAAATGTCGTTCAGAATTGGTAAATTTATATAGATGCCACTGCTCTGTACACCGCTTGTAGTATGCGAAACGTACAGATTTTTAGATTGCTAAAGCAGGTGTGTGGGCAAATGCAAAATCATCCCTGCAAGCATAACGTACTGCTTTTAGCTTAGCTGCTCTACTTTTTGTGTTAATGAATACTTAATTGAATTGCTGTTTCTGTCCCTAAAATATTGTCTTGTTAATCAACAATAGTTAAATTTTATGAACTCCAAGAAAAATGACATGTATGGCTTTACTGCTGTGTTGTACTTGCTTTTTTCATGTGCTACGCATGGTGCTTATGCCCAGTATTCCGACTTTGCCATAGGCTTTAAGGCGGGTGCAGCCTACTCAAATATTAGCAACATGGAGAATATGCTTATCCCCGAAGATTATTTTGAAGCCAGCGCCTATAGCTTCACCACCAAAGGAGTGTATGGTGCCGTGGTCGGAGTATTCGTACACTTTCGGGTACCCGGAACTTTTTTTGCTATGCAACCAGAGGTGACCTATAGCATGCAAGGCGCCACAGTCAGCTATTCGGATATAAACAGCTTTGGCTACGATTTGATATTTAACTATCACTACGTAAATGTTGCACTACTATTTAAGGGGCAGCTATATGGAGTGAGCCTGCGTGCCGCTCCCCGCATGGGATTTGTGGTTAATCCAGAGGCTATAACCTATACATCTAACAGCCATGCATACGGTAGCGATCAGGACATACAGCAGGGGCTTAGGAATGTGCTAAAGGGGCGGATTGACTTCAGCATTGGCGCGGGTTTGGCCTATGAGTTTAAGTTCGGCTTGGGTATCGAGGCTATGTACTACTTCGGCATTAGCGACGTAGTTGAAACGCTATACAACAGCTACAACTTTATTGAAAACAGTAACCGCAGCAGCTCAGCGCAGCTGACGGTAGCCTACACCTTGCCCTTAAAAACTGAGGAGAAAAAGAGGAGTAGGTGGGGATATAATTAAAAATTAAGAATTAAGAGTGGGAGGCGAGGGTTGAAGCGGTGGATATCCCCCGCTGGCGGGGGTGCCTGAAAGGCGGGGGTGGATGCTATCGAACCCTAATCGATAATCTATCTTTCCTGCTGTTGATAATTAAAAAAGCGATGAAAAAGATCTTATATATTCTTTTAATTGTGCTACTTGTCGTTGTTGATATTGCAGCGCAGGAACCGGCTCCCGGAGGAGTTCAGGCACCGGCGGCGTGGCTTCGCATAGGGAAGGGTAATGGTGTTACCCTTTACGATTATGTGGGAGCCAAATCAATACTTACGCAGCAAAAAAGCGTGAACATTAATGGTAACGCAGCAGTGGCGCTAAACTCCGCAGATACCATTCCCTCGCTGCCTGTGGGTGAAGATGGGCAGCTCACGTTTGCTGCCGTATATAGCTTGCGCGATACTACCGAGCAGCCATTATTTAGCGTGCAAAGCGGTAATGGTACTCCCTTACTTGCTACCCCATTACGCTTGGCCGACTTGGAGCAGCGCACCTACCTCAACTATCCGCAAGCAAAGCAGTATGGTATTTATCTGTACACCCTGCAGCATGCACACGATAGCGTGAGGGTGGGAAAAATGCTGCTTAACATAGCACGTAACCCGCAGGAGCAGCTGCCCGTGAAGCAATTCAAAGGTGCTATGCCGGAGGCGATATTGTACCATAGAATTTTGACGCTGAGCGAACGTCGTCGCGTGCAATCCTACCTTTCCATTAAGTACGGTGTAAGCCTTGAGCAGCAGTCTTTTGCTAACTCCTACTACAGCTCTTTGGACAATGAAATATGGAATGCGAACCGATTATCCGCCTACTCATCGCGAATTACCGGAGTGGGGCGCGACGATAACTCCGGCTTGCTGCAGGAGAGCTCTACCAACGCCGTTGCACATGGCCTTCCGCTGCTTGCCGTGCGTGGGGGGCAGCAGCTCCCCAATCAATCCTTTTTGCTGTGGGGCGACAACGGAAAACCCCTGCGCATGTGTCGCGCGCAGGGCATGCCGTTGTGCTTGGAGCGCCGCTGGCTAACTCAGTCTACGGGTGCTGCCACAGAGGTGGCTACCGATATGTATTTCTCCACCCTTCATTTTGAAAATTTGCTTGCCCGAGATCAATACTACTGGTTGGCCGTTGACCACAGCGCGACAGGGAAATTTCCGGTAGGAGAAGCTACCTTTCAAAAGAGTACAACCTACAAAAAGCAGGTGGCAGCGTTTGATAAGCTAACATGGAGTGAGCCCAACGCTGTGTTTACGGTGGTGCAGGCGCCTGAATTTTTTGTACATGCTACCTCGAACCCCACGCTATGCGAGGATGGTAACGGAGGCAGTATTACCCTGCGCTGCGTGGGTGGAACGGCACCCTACAGGGTGGCGCTGAATAGCTACGGGCGTGCGGTGCGCAGCGTTGTATTGGGCGATAGCCTACATGTTTTTAAGCACCTTGAGGCAGGGCGTTACGAGCTTAACGCGGTGGATGCGTACGGCAGGCGCTACGCCGATACGCTACACCTGTGGCACACCAATGCCGCGGCCATACAGCTTTCGTCGCAGTATATGATGCACAACGGCGTGGCGGAGTTGAATGCCAACTTACCATTAGCTGGTAGCGGTTACTATTGTGTGTGGGAATATAGGGGGAATACGGTAGGCAACGGTTCGGTGCAGAGTGCCACGCAACCGGGCTTATACACCCTAACCGTGCGCGATGCTTCGGGGTGCATAAGCGTGGCGCACACCACGGTTGAGGAGGAGCAAAATAGCCAAATCAAGAGCGTACTACTGTACCCCAATCCTTCGCCCGATGGACATTTTTACCTGCGTATAAAGTTGGCGCAGGCTGCTGCCGTAGCGGTGCGTATGTACAACATGCAGGGAGGCCTATTGCAGGAGCAGATAATGAATGAGGCTACCGATTTTCATGTGTATGAGGGGTGTCAGCCGCATGCGGGAATCTATTTGGTTACGATACAAGTAGCGGGAGAAAAACAAAGTTTTAAGTTGATAGTTGGTAGCTGAGAATATGAACACCAGCTTCAGACCTCTCCCCTGTCCCCTCTCCGCAGGAGAGGGGCATGTGCAACGAATGAGGCTTGCAAGCACGAGAGCGCTTGTGGGATGGAAGTCCCTCTCTTGTGTAGAGGGATGTAGGGAGAGGTCTAATGATTATACCATTGATAGATACTTCATATTATGCTAATGAGATATTCGAATAGTATATACCTATATGCCATAGTGCTGACTCTGTCACTTGCAGCTTGTGGTGGGGCACCTCATGAGCGCAAGTCTGCTGTTGCCGCTGACAGCAGTAGCCGGGTAATGCCGGCAGGTAGTATGCCGATGGTGGTGGATACTATAATTTCTTCGCAGCATGTTGCAAAGCCTGCCCTAAATAAGGATGCTGTGCGCATTAGCATGGCAGCCGACAGCCTGTTTATAGCGCAGCATGGCCAAAGCGAGAAGCGAAATGTACGGCGCCATGCAGCCATATTGGAAGTACCGTCGGGTGCGGTGGAGGTTGCCGTACAGCTCCGTATAGAACCTCTGGGTAGCATAGATTTGCCGCCGCTCGACCCGGGAATGGTTAATGTTACCACGTTGGAAGGTGGCTTTCGTTTTTTGCCGCACGGCACACAGTTTGCGCAGCCCGCCACCGTGGGTATAACCTACGATAGCACGCTCATTCCCCAAGGTTATACGGTGGAGGATATGCGCACCTTTTACTACGATGAGGAGCTGGAAAGTTGGCAGATGCTACCTAAGGATACGCTACGGGAAGGCATGTTGCTGGCATATACCACGCATTTTACCGATATGATTAACGGCATACTAAAGGTGCCCGAAAATCCGGTAACATCAGCTTATACGCCCACCAGTATAAGCGAGCTGAAGGCGGCCGACCCCTCGGCGGGTGTGAGCCTTATGTCGCCACCGGAGGCAAGCGGTAGCGGTGCCGCAGCCTTGCAGTATCCCCTGCAATTGCCGGCAGGGCGGGGCGGGCTGACGCCCAACCTTGCGCTTAGCTACAGCAGCGAAGGGGGCAATGGCTGGGTAGGGCACGGGTGGGGCCTGAGCGCGCCAAGCATAACCGTAGAAACGCGCTGGGGTGTGCCCCGCTACCTGTCCGATAAGGAAAGCGAAACTTACGTGCTCGACGGAGGGCAGCTGAGTCCCGTGGCGCATCGCTCGGAGTTTGAGGTGCGGAGAGCAGGAAGCAAGCGCTTTTACCCACGGGTAGAGGGCGCGTTTAGCTGCATTGAGCGTCATGGCAGCAGCCCCGCCACCTACCGGTGGGAGGTAACCGCTACCAACGGTGCGCGATCATTTTATGGAGGTACGCCCGAAGAGGGAATCTTACAGGACGCCGTGCTTGCCGATAGGGATGGCAACATAGCGCAGTGGAGCTTGGTAGAGGTGCGCGACCTTAACGGTAACCGCATGCGCTACCGCTATCACAAGGAAACTTCAGCTTTTGCGGGCAGTGGCGAATTTATGCAGCAGCAGGTGCTGCAAAGCGTGGAGTATGCCGCGCATGGTAACGAAGCCGCGCCTTACCGCGTGGAGTTTTCTACCCATAGCAGCCGTGCCGATGCGCAGGTAAACGCCCGCATGGGATTTTTGCAGGGGGAGAATGTGCTGCTGGACGAGGTGCGGGTATTTGCCCTTGACAGCCTGGTGCGCAGCTACCGCATGAACTACACCACAGGCGCCTATGGTAAAACGCTGCTGGCCGGAGTGGATACCTACAACAGCCAAAACGAGCTGTTTTACGCACACGCGTTTGGCTACTATAACGATGTGGACAGCGTTGCACCCTATGGTGACGAGGAGGCGTACAGCACGCCCAGCGAAAATTTAGATGGCGACTTTATAAATCCCATAAAGGCATTTGGCGACCACCTATCGGCTTTGGGGGGCACCACCAGCTGGGGAGCATCGGGTGGCGGAGGAGTGGGTATAGGATCTATTTTTGGTAATGGATTAACCTTTACCGTGGGAGGTAACTATGGCTACAGTCATGGCGAAACCGCAGGTGCCGTGAGTCTTATCGACCTTAATGGCGATGGCATTCCCGATAAGCTGTATAATAAAGACCGAAAGCTTTACTACCGTCCCGGGAAATCGGATGATGGCCAATTTTTTGGCGAGGCCGTGCAGCTCTCCGGAGCACCGAGCGGATTTTTGCGCAGCCGTTCTACCTCCAATAGCACGGGATTTAGCGCCAATGCTATGGTTTCGGTGGGGTGGAGCAAGAGCTGGACTACCTCCAAAACCGATGTTTACCTGTCGGACTTTAATAGCGATGGCTTGCCCGATATTGCTTTTAGAGGCAGCGTTTATTTCAATAGGTTGGTCAATGGGCATCCCACTTTTGAGCCCACCAGCAGTAATACTTACAATCCCATACCGGCTTCGGGAAGTATTGACCTATCACTCTTGCCCGACCCGGCCGAGGAAACCGCGGAGCAGAAGGAGCGCAACCCGCTTCACAACAGCGTGCGCATGTGGCGCGCGCCGTATGGCGGAACAATACGTGTAAATGCACCCGTGCAGCTCATGGCCGCGCTTGATCCCACCGTGGATGGCTATGACACGCGCGATGGCGTGCGGGCCGCGCTGGAGTTTCGAAATAGCGTAAAGTGGAGCGTGGTAATTGGGGCTGATGACCTTACGCCGCGCAGCTGCAACCTTACCCTAAATGTGACTGCGGGCGACGAGCTGTATTTTCGCCTGCAGTCCATTGTTAACGGCGCTTGCGACCGCGTGCAGTGGCAGCCCGAGGTGGAGTACACCGCCATGAATGGTGCCGCGCTGTGGGAGGTAGATCCCGATGGCAAAAAATACAGCTACTATAGCGTTGCTAACGACTTTTTGTTGAGCGGCAACCAGCCGTTGGCTCTGCAAAAAAACGGCACGGTGGAGGTAAGCATTCCCTTTGCCAAGCCCGCAACCTCCGATAGCGTGTGGTTGCGCGTGTATGCCATTACGGCTAACGATACCACGCGTGTGTTATACCGCGAGTATGCGCTGGCGCCGGGGCAGGTGGTGGATACCGCTTATACCTGGAGCATGGGCGTAAGCAAAGAACAGCAGCTGATGTTTTCGCTTTTTTCGCCCACACGCTTGGCATGGGAGGATATAGCATGTAGTCCCGTGGTAATCTACACCGCCATAAACGATACTGTTCCCGTTGCTGTGCGCGCGGCTGATAATACGCCGCTATACCGCTACCCGGCGGCGGTGGAGCACAACACCTACAGCGCGGCGGCAGCACCCGTGTCGGCCTACCTACCCGATGATGCTACGAGCGAGTTGCGCATACAACCCCTGCTTTACTTCCGCGACTCGCTGAAAGCGGCGGGGAAATTTACCTTCTCCGTTAAGGGCAGAGATACGCTGTACGCTCGCAGGAACTACACCACCAACCTTGCTCAGGTTAAGGGGCTGGGGACGGAAATACATTTTTACCCCGATGTGCAGGATACGCTGGTGGTACATCCCCGTAAGGGCGATGCGCTGTATGTGGAGTACCACTTTGATAGCGTAGCGTATGGTAAGGAGGCAAAAGCATTTAGCTACAAGTACCGGCGGGTAGATACCGCAGGTAATGTATATTCCAACGCGTATGGCAATGCCGGAGCCTACCTGCTCAATACCTCTTCGTGGTACGGCAGCATGCATCGCGGTTGGGGGCAATTTTCGTACAACGAAAAAGCAGAGTACAGCACCGCCTGCATGGATATGAGTGCCGTGCGGAGCGATATTGCAAAACTGGAAGTAGAACTTAAAATTCCGTCCGACCCCTCGTCGATGAGCGAAAGCCAGCTGCGGGATTTGGAAAGTCGCATGTATAATGCCAACACTGCTCGCTATTTGCTTATGGCGCCTGATGCTGCTGCCGTCAGCTACGTGGGCTACGATGCCCACGTAACCTTGGGAAAAAGTCACCAAAGTACTAGCCGCATGGGCATGCAGGATGTGGTAGTGCTGCCATTTGAAATGGCCTCGGGTAGGGTTCCCGCAGCCACTAAGCAAATGAAAAGCGAGAATAGCACCACTAGCTTTGGGGCAAGCGCCGGACCTGTTGGTGCTACGCATATGCGCAGCAAAAGTGAAACCCGCAGCCAGACCGATATGCTCGACCTTAACGGCGACAGCTATCCCGACTTGATATCGGGTGGCAGCGTGCAGTACACCAACGTGCTTGGAGGGCTTGAAGAAACAAAGGTGCATGGATTTTCTACCCTTATGTCCAAGGCCGAAGGAGATGGTATGGGGGTTGATGCTCATGATATGCCGTCTAAAAGTTCTAATACAGGTCCCAATAGCGCAAAATCTCAATCGGCTATGCTGGAAGCCGCAAAAAGCATATCGCTAAGCGGAAATGTGGGCAGCAGCACCGACCGTGCCGAGGTGGAGTGGGTAGATGTTAACGGCGATGGCCTGCCCGACCGTGCCTACCCCGATGCCACGGTAGAGCTGAATATGGGCTACCGTTTTACGGAGCGCATACCTTGGGAAACCTTACTTACCCGGGGCCATACCAATGACTATGGCGCGGGGATGGGCGTAGCGCCTTACCCCGGTTATAGCGCCGGAGTCGGTCTTTCGCGAAGCGAAAATTTTGGTCACACAGCCATGATGGATATTAATGGCGATGGTCTGCCCGATTTGGTACAAGCGCTCCCGGTTGATACCGTTACCGTAAGGTATGGCACAGGTATGGGCTTTGCGCCGCCGCGGCTGTTGAATGTGAACCCGCTGCAGCAGGGGGTAGGTACGGGCGAATCGGCCAATGGCAGCTTCTCCATTCCCATACCCGTGAACCTGATTTTTATCAGTTTTCGCATAGCCATTAATATTAATGCAGCCGCGCAGCACGGCGTGGGGCGCGAAAAAGTAGCACTGCGCGATATGAACGGCGATGGTGTCCCCGACTACGTGTACTCCGATAGCGAGGGCGAGCTCAAGGTGCGCTACGCCGCCTCGGGGCGCGTAAACTTGCTGCGCACCGTGCAGCAGCCCATGGGCAGCACCATAGCGCTGGATTACACCCGCACCGTACCCACCACCGACGACCCCAACGCCCGCTGGACGCTCAGCCGCGTGGAGGTAAACGACGGGCTTAGCGGCGACGGTGCCGACAGGCAACTTACTACCTACGCCTACCATAACTCCATGTACGACCGCTACGAGCGCGCAGCCTTGGGCTTTGCCACCGTTACCGCCACGCGGCATGATACGCAGCGCGGCAATGCGTCCTACACCCGCACCGTGCAGCGCTACCACAACACCGACCTGTACCGCCAGGGCCTGCTGTGGGAAAGCTGTACCCTTACCGCCGCGGGCGATACCCTTGCGCGTACCCTTAGCACCTACCAAACCATTGACCCCGCCACCATGGCACCGCAGGCGCCTACGCGCTTTTACCACGGCAGGCTGTGGCCTGCGCTGGCGCAAAGCGTGGAGTACACCCACGAGCAGGGTGGCGCGCTGGCTATGCAAAAACAGTACACCTACGACGCTTACGGTAATGTAGAAAAATATGTAGAAATACCGATGGAGAGCCCCACCGAGCAAATCACGGTAGGGGTAAGCTATAAGCACGACCCCGCACGCTATTTGCATACCCTGCCCGAGAAAATAGAGGTAGGTTCCGGCTCCACTGTGCTACGCCACCGCACCGCTATTTACGACGAGCGCGGCAACCTTACACAGCTTACCCAACAGCTGAGCGACAGCCAAAGCGCGGTAATGGATTTTGAGTACGATGCCTACGGCAATACCACCCGCGTAACCCGTCCCGCCAACTACCGCGGGCAGCGCCTGTGGTACGCCATTGCTTATGATAGCCTGCTGCACGCCCTTCCCACTTGCGTGACCGATGCCTACGGCTACCAAAGCACCACCACCTACAGCTACCGCTGGAGCATGCCCCTGCGCGCTACCGATATAAACGGCACCACGCTGGGCTACACCTACGATGCCTGCGGACGGCAGGCGAGCGTAGCGCTCGATGTGGGCAGCAACCCCAATCAGCTGCGCGGTAGTGGCTACGACAGCACGCTGATGGAGTTTACCTATCACCCTAATGCAGCTGTAGCCTATGCCACCACCACCCACCACACGCCCGAGGGCAGCGTGCGCACCTACACCTTTACCGACGGGCTGGCACGCCCCGTGCAGGTAAAGAAAACAGGCGTAGTGGCCGACGACCTCTCCCCCAACCCCTCTCCACAGGAGAGGGGCGTGTGCCTACCGCTGTCAGCTGCAAGTGGGGGAGCGCCTGTGGGTGGAAAGTCCCTCTCTTGCGGAGAGGGATTTAGGGAGAGGTCCGTTATGATTATCTCCGGTAAGCAGCTCTACGACCCCTTTGGCCGTGTAACCGCCGCCTACCAGCCCACCACCGAGCCGCCCGGTGCCGAGGCCGAGTACAACCCCACGCCCGACACCGTACCACCCACCCGCACCACCTACGATGCCAAGGGTAGGGCGCTAACACAAACCCTGCCCGATGGCGCCGTAAGCAGTACGCAGTACACAACCCGCCTGACTGACGCAGCTGGGCAGGTAGGCAATAGGCAATATGGGGTGGCGCTGATAACCACCACCACCGACCCCCTGGGCCGCGTGAGCCATACCGCCACCAACCTGCGCGGGCACACGCTGCAAACCCTGCGCGAGAGCGAGGGCGGTAACGTGCTTACCCGCTTTGAATATAACCCCCTGGGCGAGCTGCTACAGGTAACCGACCCCAAGGGGCACACCTCGCACGTAACCTACGATATGGTGGGGCGCACCCTTAGCACCCTGCACCCCGATGCGGGACTTACTACCATGGAGTACGACCCCGCGGGCAATCTTACTAAAAAGGTAACGCAGGACCTGGCTACTACCCTTACCGATGGCGCAGGCATAACCTACACCTACCACTACGAGCGCTGCCACGAGGTGGTGTACCCCAAGTACCTATACAACCGTGTAACCTACACCTATGGTGAACCGGGTGCCACCCAGGGCCGTGCCGGGCGCATTACGCTGGTGCAGGATGCCACCGGAGGGCAAGAGTTTTACTACGACGCGTTGGGCAACGTAACCAAAACTATACGCAGCGTACTGGCCTCGCAAAGCGATGTATATACCTACGTGTACGGCGCCACCTACGACCCCTGGGGCCGACTGCGTGAGCAGGTGTACCCCGATGGCGAAAAGGTAACCTATACCTACAACCCCGCGGGGCAGCTCACCGCCTTTAGCGGCGAAAAGGCAGGACGCACTTATTCCTACCTTGAGGCGCGTGCCTACGATAAGCAGGACCACACCTTGTACCAGCGCCTGGGCAACGGTACCACCCACTGCTACACCTACGATAGCCGCCGCCAACGCCTACAACGTGTGCAGCTGCACCTATCCCCCGCCGACGGGGGTGGAAGTGATGTGCAGTACACCTACGCTTACGATGCTGTAGATAATATTTTAGGCATAGAAAGCGATACTACCAACTACCACGCCTATACTTACGATGACCTTAACCGCCTCATTGCCGCCACCGGCGCGGCCCGTGGGGCTTCTTACACCTTAGGCATGCAGTACGACCTTATGGGCAACCCCACCCGCAAAACACAGGCCACGCAGGGCAGCCAAGCGCCCTCGCACAGCTGGCAATACCTGTACAACGGCCCCACGCCCAACGCCGTGGCGCAGGTAGGCACCCGTACCTATACCTACGATGCCAACGGCAACCCCACTACCTGGGAGGACGGTACCCGCTATCGCCGCATGGCGTGGGACGAGGAAAACCGCCTGGCAGCGGTGGAGGACAACGCCTACCTCTCGCGCTACACCTACGACCATGCGGGCGAGCGCGTGGTAAAAACCCACGGAGGAACCTCTGCCATAAGCATTAATGGCGTAGCGCAGGGCGTGCTTACCCGTGGCGAGCAGGCCACACTATACGTTTCGCCCTACTTTACCGTAGGCAAGGGTGGAGCCGAATTTACCAAGCACTACTACGCCGGGGCACAGCGGCTGGTAAGCAAGCTGGGCAACGGCAGCTTTAACAACAGGTTTAGGCCCGCAGTGTACGGCGTAACAGCAGGCAGTATAAACTACCTTGAACGTGTAAACAGCATAAGCCAAAGCC
>JAVBKY010000005.1:0-218223 GCA_031553765.1 Bacteroidales bacterium | reverse complement strand
ATGTGCAAGGACGCTTTCGCTGTCATTGCAAAAGTTCGCAAGTAGTTTTTATGCATTCGAGGGCTCACCAAATGGTAGCCCTCGAATTGCTTTTTATTCACGCAAAAAACAATAATTCTAATGAGTAAATTAAATGCAGTTGCCGAGAAAATGACGCAGTACCGCTGGAGTATTTGCGCCATGCTATTCTTCGCTACCACAGTAAACTATCTCGACCGTCAAGTACTTTCGCTGACATTTGAGGAGTTTATCAAACCTGAGTTTCACTGGAATGATAACCACTACGGAACCATTACTGCCTTCTTCTCCATCCTATATGCCATCAGCATGCTGTTTGCCGGTAAGTTTGTGGACTGGATGGGTACCAAAAAGGGATACCTGTGGGCTATCGGCGTATGGTCTTTTGGCGCCGTACTTCACGCCGGATGTGGATGGGTAACCGAAGCATGGGTAGGCCTGCCAAATGCGGAGGCCCTACGTGCGTTAGAAGCAACATCGGCCACTGCGGTAATAGTAGCCACCGTAAGCATGTACGCCTTCTTGATAGCACGCGCGGTGCTGGCTATTGGTGAGGCAGGTAACTTCCCCGCTGCAATTAAAACTACTGCGGAATATTTCCCAAAAAAAGACCGTGCTTTCGCCACCAGTATTTTTAACGCAGGAGCTACAGTAGGTGCGCTATTGGCCCCTATTACTATTCCTACACTTGCAAAATACTTCCAAAACATTGGAGTAGGTAACGGTTGGGAAATGGCATTTGTCATTATTGGTGCCCTTGGCTTCATTTGGATGGGTTTGTGGGTATTTATGTATGATAAGCCCAAGGAAAGCAAACACGTAAATGCTGCCGAACGGGCCTATATCGAACAAGATGGCGAAGAAGAGGTTGTTGTTGAAAAGACGAAGAATATGTCGTTTGGAGAAGCCTTCCGCTACAAGCAAACATGGTCATTTGCATTCGGTAAATTTATGACCGATGGCGTATGGTGGTTCTTCCTTTTCTGGACACCTTCCTACATTGACTCCATCTTTGGCATCAAGGCATCAAGCGCACAAGGTATGCTAATGATTACCGTACTATATGCCATCACCATGTTGTCAATTTATGGTGGAAAGTTGCCTTCCATTATTATGAATAAGACGGGAATGGATCCGTATGCGGCTCGCATGCGTGCCATGCTTATTTTTGCATTTTTCCCACTATTAGCCTTAATTGCACAACCCTTGGGAGGCATTTCGCCTTGGTTCCCCATTATTATTATTGGTATTGCAGGCGCGGCTCACCAGTCATGGAGCGCCAACATCTTCTCTACCATTGGTGATATGTTCCCAAAATCTGCCATTGCTACCATTACCGGTATTGGCGGAATGGCAGGTGGTATCGGGTCATTCCTTATCAACAAGGGATCAGGCAAACTATTTACATACGCAGCGGAGACCAATATGACCTTCTTGGGTTTTGAAGGTAAACCTGCCGGATACTTCATCATCTTCTGCGTGTGCGCAGTGGCCTACCTCATTGGCTGGAGTGTAATGAAGACGCTGGTTCCGAAGTACAGCCCTATTAAGACTAAGTAAAAAAGGTGCCATGGCAAAAAAGCAATTCTGTCAAAGTTGCGGAATGCCGCTTGACAAAGACCCCAAAGGAGGCGGAACTGAAGCCGACGGCAGCAAGAACGCAAAATATTGCAGCTACTGCTACGTTGACGGTAAGTTTACACAGCCTGATGTAAAAACAGGCAAGGAAATGCAGCAGTTCTGTAAAAAGTTAATGCGCCAACAAGGACACTCAGCTGTCACAGCATGGCTGTTTACACTAAGCATTCCAAGTTTGGAAAGGTGGAAAACAGCTACCAAGTAACCAGCTACCAAGTGCCAATGAAATGCGCAGTCACATTACACCGTGGCTGCGCATTTTGTTTTTCCATACCAATGTATTAACTTTATGAGTTGTTACATTACACCCCAAGTGCCCTATGGTACTTGGTAAATGGTACTCGATACATGGCTAAACCTCACAAAGCATATTTCTGTCAAAATTGTGGTTACGAATCAGCAAAATGGCTGGGTAAATGTCCCAGCTGTGGCGAATGGAACACATTTGTTGAAGAACTTGTTACCAAGGATAGCAACAACGGCTTATCCTTCCTGCTGCAGGTCAACGCAAAACCACTGCTTGTTGATAGCATCAGCATAGAGCAGGAGCCGCGCATGGGCTTAGGTAGCGGTGAGGTGGATAGAATTTTAGGAGGAGGACTTGTCCCCGGCAGCATGGTGCTCATTGGCGGCGAGCCGGGCATTGGCAAATCAACCCTCGCCCTGCAGCTAGCCCTGAAAAATCCGCTAATGAAAACGCTATACGTAAGCGGTGAAGAAAGCGCACAGCAAATTAAGCTACGTGCCGAGCGCCTTGGCGGCAGCGGGCAGGGATGCTACATACTAAGTGAAACGCTACTTGAAAACATTTTGGCACATGCGCACGAGCTAAAGCCAAACCTTATTGTAATCGACTCCATACAGACATTAGCCAGCAAGCGTATTGAAAGTTCGCCCGGCAGCATATCGCAAATACGTGACTGCGCTGCTATGCTGCTCAAGTATGCCAAAGAAACGGGAACTCCCATTTTCGTAATCGGTCATATCACCAAGGACGGCACTATTGCAGGGCCTAAGGTGCTAGAGCACATTGTTGACGTTGTTCTCCAATTTGAGGGTGACAACCAGCATATTTATCGCATACTACGCTCTACCAAAAATCGCTTTGGCTCCACCTCGGAGTTGGGCATATTTGAAATGACAGGAACGGGATTGCGAGAAGTTAGTAACCCATCGGAAATACTCATCACACAGCATCAAGATTCGCTCAGTGGCGTTGCTATTGCTGCCTCAGTGGATGGAGTACGTCCGTTTCTGATAGAAATACAGGCGCTGGTTAGCACCGCCGTGTACGGCACACCACAGCGCAGCACCACTGGGTTCGACATCCGGCGCCTCAACATGCTGCTGGCCGTACTGGAAAAGCGCGCGGGCTTTCGCCTTGCCACCAAGGACGTATTTCTCAACATAGCCGGTGGGCTTAAGGTTAACGACCCTGCTATTGACTTAGCAGTTGCCGTTGCCGTGCTATCCTCCAACTTCGACATACCTATCCCCACCGATTGCTGCTTTGCTGCCGAACTCGGTCTGTCCGGTGAAATTCGCCCGGTAGCCCGTATCGACCAGCGCATAGCAGAGGCTGAGAAGTTAGGCTTTAAAAGTATTTTCGTATCCAAGTACAACCAAAAAGGAGTGAAGAAATCAAGTATTGAGGTAATATTTGTGGGAAAAATAGAGGAGATAATGCCGAGGTTGTTTGTGGGACGGGAACCCCAATGAACAAAGTAAACACTCCAACATTATACCCGACAAATATTATGAGAAGAATATATTTTGAATTTTTCAGCTTCCTAAAGTATCAAAAACAACGATTCGAGAAAACACCAAGATACCTTTTAACTCAACGCGTAAGAAAGTTTCTACAACAAACAAATCAGACTGATTTGCCCACTCAAGAACAACAACAATATATACATTTTCTAAAGCGCCATTTAGTAGAAGTTTACAATTACCCTTTCATCGGCAAATACTTATATCGTCGTGTAAAAGTATATACAGACAAGAGTAGCGGTCTTAAATATGTAATCACCCCGGAGAAAAAACGTCTATACTTTAAGCGGAATATGACCGTAAAACATATTCGCAGCTCATATAATGCACTATGTCTAGAGCAGGATAAGTCATCTCCGCATAACTACAACTTTGACAACTTAAGTATAACCAAAAACTCTATCATTGCAGACATTGGTGCAGCCGAAGGTAATTTTAGCCTTAAACATATTGAATTTATCAAGAAAGCATACATATTTGAAACCGACAGAAATTGGGTAGAGGCACTGGAGAACACATTTAAACCATGGCAGGAAAAGGTTGTAGTTGTTAACAAGTATGTTGGGAATATTAATAATCAACATTTTCTATCACTTGATACCTTTTTCCAAAACAATCAAAATTACCCCAGCATCCTAAAAATAGATGTGGAGGGCGCAGAAGAAGATGTACTTAACGGATCCGACCGGCTCATTAAAGAATGCGTTCAGAATATTTTAGTTTGCACATACCATAAGAAAAAAGACTCTCAAATATTACCAGATTGGCTTCAAAAAAGAAATTTTAAAACACAGTTCTCAGCCGGGTACATGCTCTTTTCTTTTGATCTTAAACCGGGCTATTCATTAGAACCTCCCTACAACTTTCGAAGGGGCTTAGTTCACGCGTACAAAAAGGCTAGTACTACATAGTAGCTATTGATTGCAAACAATGTAAGGTAAACTATCAAAAAAACAATAAATGGGAGTGGTTATTAAAGAGGGATTGAAGGGCACCATTGTTTCATACATTGGGGCTGGCATAGGCGCTATTACCACCCTATTTATTTACCCCTACTTCTTAACACCGGAGGAAGTGGGACTAATTCGGCTGCTGCTGGATGTAGCCACCATATTTTCCTTCTTCTCTTTATTGGGGATTACCAATATCATGGTAAAGTTTTTCCCCTACTTCAAACAACGTCACCACGAAAAAACATTTATCTCATTTTGTTTCTTCATCCCACTGCTAGGCTTTCTTATTGTTTGCGGTATAATATGTCTATTTTCCCAGCAGATAATTAATGTTTTTTCGAGCAACTCACAGCTATTTTCCAACAACTTTTTCTACACCATCCCCCTGGCACTGGCCACGGTAGTACTGCTTTTCTTTGAAACACTAAGCACCATTTACCGTCGCATCTTTGCCTCCCGCTTTATCCGCGACATTCTCATTCGCATACTCACCATAGGACTCATATTTCTATATTTTTACGGAGTAATCAACACTACCGCTTTTGTAGCAGGCTTCTCGCTGGTGTACCTCATTGCCGCTTTAGTCAACTGCATGTACTATCACCATATCGACGCCTTTCGTCTAACACGTCCGACCGATAAAATATTGACCCGCTCGTTGGCATGGAGCATGAGTAAATTTGGAGGGAACACTATTTTAGCGGGATTGGGCGGAATGCTCATTAGTAAAATAGACGTGCTAATGATTAGCAGTAAAATCAACCTCACCAACACCGGCATTTACACCATTGCCTTCTTCATTGCCACCATGATTGAAATTCCGGCGCGCTCCATCAACTCACTCGTGGTACCACAAGTTTCAGCCGAACTTCACAATGGCAACATGCACAAGGTTAGCGAACTATATAAAAAAATAACTCAAAACCAGCTGCTCATCTCGGGAACGCTACTTTTGCTAATTTGGATTAATATCGACAGTTTATTTACCATAATGCCCAATGGAGATATTTATGACGCAGGGAAGTATGTAGTCCTTTTCATCGGACTTGGCAAGTTTGTGGACTTGATAACAGGAATTAACAGTAATATTATAGGCTACTCCAAGTACTACTACCTAACTCCATTCTGCACTATCCTTTTAGGCGTTCTGGCCATTGTAAGCAATCTGATTCTAATTCCTCGTTTTGGCATCACAGGCGCAGCCATTGCCTCGTTAGCATCCCTTTTTATATACAACAGCTTAATGATTGTATTGGTAAAAGTACTGTTACACATGCAGCCCTTTACATGGTCATGCCTACGAATAGCGCTTGCCATTTGCGGCGCCTTCGTACTTTCCTTGGTACTGCCTCAACTTTATAACCCCTACCTCAACATACTATTACAATCCAGCGTCGTTACTTTTTTTATTATTTTTGTATCCGTTCGTTTTAAGCTTAGCCAGGAAGCGAACGAAGCGGCAAAGATGGTTACACAAAAAATACAGCGATGGTTTAACAAGTAAATATCAACAATTCTTATAATCTAATATCATGCTCAACAACAAATCGATTTTAATTACCGGCGGCACAGGCTCCTTTGGCAAAAAAATAACTGAAATTATATTCAAAAAATATCCGCAAGTAAAGCGTTTGGTTATTTACTCTCGCGATGAGCTCAAGCAGTTCGAGATGGCACAGCTGTATCCAAAGGATAAGTACCCACAAATAAGATTTTTTATAGGCGACGTAAGAGATGGTGAACGCCTGAAGCGCGCCTGCGAAGGCATTGAAGTTATTATACATGCGGCAGCGCTAAAACAAGTACCTACAGCCGAGTACAACCCCACGGAATGTATTAAAACCAACGTAATTGGTGCAGAGAATGTCATTAATGCGGCTTTATCAACCAGCGTTCAAAAAGTGGTAGCCCTATCAACAGACAAGGCTGCTGCCCCTATTAACCTATATGGAGCAACTAAGCTATGTTCCGACAAGCTGTTTATTGCGGCAAATAACATCAAAGGTAGTCGTTCCCTTTCTTTTTCAGTGGTACGCTACGGCAACGTTATGGGTTCACGAGGCTCCGTAATCCCATTCTTTATGGAGAAAAAGAAAACAGGTGTACTCCCCATTACCGACCCCACCATGACCCGATTCAATATTTCGTTGGAAGAAGGCGTAGATATGGTGTTGCACGCAATAGAGCATGCTTGGGGTGGTGAAATTTTTGTTCCCAAAATACCCTCATATCGCATTACCGATGTGGCTACAGCCATAGCCCCCGAATGTAAGCAGGAGATAATAGGAATTCGCCCCGGTGAAAAGATACACGAAGAAATGATTACCTCTTCTGACTCCTACTCCACTGTTGACCTCGGTACCTACTACGCCATACTACCTCAAGTACCCGTTTGGAAACTTGAGGACTTCTATAAGCATTTTAATGCGAAGCCCGTACCACAAGGATTTCAGTACAACTCCGGAACCAATGAGCAATTTCTTACTGTTGAAGAAATGAGAAATTTAATTAAGCAACATGTTGGTTTTATCGCCTAGGCTCGAACCTCACTATTACACAACCAGCATGGCCAAAGTATCCATTATCGTTTGCACCTACAACCGAAAAGAGCACCTTGAAGTTTGCCTAAACAGCATCCCAAAGCTCACGGCTGATACCTCATTGTACGAGATCATTGTTGTTAACAACAACTGTACCGATGGCACTGATATCCTTTGCAGAAACTTCGCTGAAACCTATCCCAACACTCCCTTTCGACAAGTTATAGAGACGAAGCAAGGGCTGGGACACGCCAGAAACAAAGGAATAGCTGAGGCTCAAGGGGATATCATTTCCTTTATTGACGACGATGCAGAGGCCACACCCAATTTTGTAGAATCAATTATCAGCGCATTCGACAAGCTACCGCGCTACAATACGTTGGGTGGAAAAGTACTGCCCGTATTTGAGGGAGGCATGGAGCCTAAATGGATGAGCAAGTACATGGTGGGGCCCATATCTAAGGTTGATTACGGAGATGTAACGAGAGAATTTCCAACAAAGTACCCTGCCGGATGCAACATGGTTTTTCGCAAGTTTCTATTCGAAAAATATGGCAACTTCAACGGGCAACTCTCGCGCTCCGATGATAAGGATATGTTTTTACGATTAAAAAAGCACGGAGAGAAAGTCTTATACGCAGCAGATGTTGTAGTTTACCACCATATTCCGGAGGATAGAATAACTTACGAATCCATTCTTAAAATCGGATATTCAAATGGAAGGTTTGAGGCCTTAAGATTAAAAGATAGCCGCACAATAACAAAAGCACTAAAATTGGCTGAGCTAGCTGCAAAATTTTGCGCATCCATAGCCATTGGCTGCGGTTACTTTATACAGTTCAAGAAGGAAAAAGGAAGCTACTTAATACCCTATATGTATAAAATGCTTTTGGGATACATCCGCAACTAAAAAACAACACCTTGTATACTTTCTGCCTACATCTCGCAATTCGCAAGGGATGGGCTATAATTAAAAAAATAGCCACCCCACTTGTCCTGCTCAAGTATCGCAAAGTTAGGCGAACTCTAACTCAGGAATGCAATAGACGAAAAGGCTTAAGCATTTTTGAGTACCAAGCGCTTGCCCAATCACTACCCTATGCTGCAAGGCATATTACCAAAGGCATGAACTTGTACGGCTTTTCGCACATACTCTCACAGTATGCTGGCATTAAAAACGTAAACAGTCGCTTGGGGATTGAGCATGGGCTGTACTTTTCCAAGTCCGGAAAAAGCGATGCAAACATCATAACATTTAGCGACTACAGGGAAAAATTCCTGCTGACTGCTCATAGTAAAGCAATAAAAATCGGACCTTATATTCACTATGCGCCCCCCTTACTGAATAAATTGGAGCAAAGCGCTCTAAAGAAGAAGTTAGGAAAAGTACTGCTGATTTTCCCAACACATTCCATTGATGCACTGACCAGCACGTATGATGTTGAAAAATTCATTAATTTTATAGAGGAAAAGAGAGTACAATTTGACACGGTAGTAGTTTGCCTATTTTGGAAAGACATTCAGCTAGGCAAAGATGCGCCTTATAAGAAAATGGGGTACTCTATTGCAACAGCAGGTCACATGTATGACATTTACTTCATGTCGCGCCTCAAAACCATTATAGAATTATCCGATACCGTAATTGCAAACGACTTAGGTACCAACTTGGGATACTGCGTGTATATGCAGAAGCCGTTCTGCCTATTTTCGCAAACAGTGGAGCGACAGGCGGGCTTGTCCCAAAAAGATTTTAACAAGGAAATCAATCAGCGAACAACAAAAGAATGGCAAGATGTAGACGCTATACGCAATGAGTTTACAAGCCTTTGCCAAAATTTCAATATCCCTATTAGCGAGGAACTTCAGCAAAAGACATCCTACATATTTGGATTCAACCATATCAAAGATAAAAAATCGCTTAAGAAATTATTGAAGTAAATACACTCAATGAATACAGTTAATCAACATAGCATTCCGTACGGACGACAAGAGATTACTCCTGCTGATATTGCAGCTGTAACAGCTACATTACAATCTGATTTCTTGACACAAGGTCCAAAAATTGGAGAGTTCGAAGCCGCCTTCGCCAGCTATATTGGCGCTAAATACGCTGTGGCCGTAACCAATGGAACCGCAGCGCTACACCTCTCCGCGCTGGCTTTAGGTGTTAACGATAAGAGTAATGTTATAACTACCCCCATTACCTTTGCCGCATCAGCTAATTGCGTGCGCTACTGTGGAGGAAACGTTACCTTTGCCGATACTGATCCGGTAACCGCATTAGTTGATATAGAAGCGGTAAAAAACATACTACAAACCTCACCCAAAGGAACGTATCAGGGTATTATACCTGTGGATTTCGCAGGCTACCCTATAAATTTAGAAAAGTTACGCAAGCTTGCCGACGAATACGGGTTGTGGATATTAGAAGATGCCTGCCATGCACCCGGAGGATATTTCATCGATTCACACGGAGAAAAACAGCTATGTGGTAATGGTAAATTTGCCGAACTAGCCATCTTTTCATTCCATCCAGTAAAGCATATTACTACAGGCGAAGGTGGTATGATTACCACCAACGATGAGCAGTTGTATAAAAAGTTGCTCATGTTGCGCTCGCATGGCATCACTAAAGACCCACAGCTAATGCATGAAAATCATGGTGGCTGGTACTACGAAATGCAGACCTTAGGCTACAACTACCGCCTGCCTGACATGAATGCTGCCTTGGGGATTTCTCAACTGCAGCAGGCATCACATGGCATAGAACGCCGCAAGTCAATTGCGAAAAAGTATGACAATGCATTTGCCGGCACCAATATTACCCCCTTAGCTCCATCTAATGATGTTAGCCATGCCTACCATTTATACGTGGTAAAAATCAATAATCGCAAGAATGTGTACGACAAGCTGCGCGAAAAGGGCATTTTTGCACAGGTACATTATATTCCGGTACACACGCTACCCTACTACCAGTCATTAGGATTCAAAAAAGGAGATTATCCAAATGCTGAGGCCTACTATGATTTATGCTTAAGCCTACCCATGTTTCCTACGTTGAAAGATGAAGAGGTTGACTACGTCATAAAATCCCTTATTGAAATTACAAAGTGAAAGCATTAGCAATTATTACTGCGCGCGGAGGAAGCAAGAGAATACCCAAGAAAAATATCAAACCATTTTTGGGAACTCCTATCATTGCCTACTCCATTAGAGCTGCCTTAGAGTCGCAGCTATTTGACGAGGTAATGGTGTCAACAGATAGTGACGAAATTGCAAGCGTTGCAAAACAGTATGGAGCCAGCGTTCCCTTTCTACGCAGCATTGATGCATCTAACGACCATGCTACTACCGCCGACGCGCTTTTAGATGTTCTGGACAGCTATAAAGTTATTGGCAAAACTTTTGAATACGCCTGCTGCTTATATCCAACCGCCCCCTTTGTTACAGCCGAAAGGTTAACAAGCGCCTACAATAAGTTGGTCGACGACAAGTTAGACTCCGTATTTCCTATAATGCCCTTCAGCTTCCCTATACTACGTTCCCTGAAAATGGAAGAGGGAAAATTAAGTATGAATTGGAAGGAGTATAAAAATGCGCGCTCTCAAGACCTGCCCAAAGCATATCACGATGCCGGACAGTTTTACTTTTTCAATGTTCCTACTTTTTTGCAAAAGAAAACATTGATGACTGACAATATGGGAGGAATTGAGATAAACGAAATGGACGGGCAAGACATTGACAATGAGATAGATTGGAAAATAGCAGAAGTAAAATACTCGATAATCCACAACAATATATAAATAAATTGTCATGCAGAACTTTAGGACACAACAAGAAAGTTTTTGGGCAGGAGAATTCGGCAATGAGTACATTGATCGAAATATGAGTGAGGAATTATTAGCCAGTAACATTTCTTTTTTTTCGAAAATAGTAGCGCACACTACCAACGTGGAAAACATCTTGGAGTTTGGTGCTAACATTGGAATGAATTTGCTTGCTTTGAAGAAAATATTACCAAAAGCAGAATCATCCGCCATCGAAATCAATCAAAAGGCCGTTGAAGTGCTCAAGAACAACATCAACAAAGGCCATGTGTATCACCAGTCAATCTTAAACTTCAAAGTTGATTACCAACGAGACTTTGTATTCACCAAGGGAGTCCTGATACACCTAGCTCCCGATGCCCTTAATTCTGCGTACGAAGCAATATATGAGTCTTCTAAAAAATACATTTGTATTGCGGAATACTACAACCCGTCACCCACAAGCATTCCCTATCGAGGACACGAAGGCTACTTATTTAAGCGTGACTTTGCAGGAGAAATGCTAAAAAAATATCCGTTGAAATTGATTGACTATGGCTTTGCCTATCATGGAGACAGTAATTTCAAGCAAGACGACATCACATGGTTTTTGTTATCAAAAGAGAAGTAGGATTTTGTGAAAAGAAAAATAGTATTTAGAGCAGATGGCAATTCTGATATTGGGCTGGGACACACTATCCGCAGTCTCGCTTTAGCAGAAATGCTTAAAGCAGACTTCTCGTGCATTTTTGCAACCCGCTTCGTTACAGATTATCTGCGTAAAGAAATATTAGCAACTTGTGACGATTTAATTAAGTTGGAGGAGGACGCTCGTCATTTTGATCAGTTCCTACAAATATTGCAGGGCAATGAGATTGTAGTACTTGATAACTATTTTTACAATACCCACTACCAGCAGACCATAAAAAATAAGGGCTGCAAGTTAGTATGCATAGATGATATTCACGACAAGCATTTTGTAGCTGATGTGGTAATTAATCATGCCTACGGAGCACAACCCAACATGTACTCTGCAGAAGTATATACACGTCTTTGTTTAGGCCCACAATACGCGCTGCTCCGTCCAATCTTCTTACAAGCCGCATCAGCACCCAAACAAACAAGCAACAACAACTTACTTATCTGTTTGGGAGGTGCTGACCCCAATAACGATACCTTAAAAGTGCTGCAAGAGTTGCAAAACGCACATACCGAGTACCACTATCATTTAGTGTTGGGAAATGCGTACCGACACAAAGCAAGCCTTGATACTTTCTTGGCAAATACAATGCTTTCCGTTACTATTCATCAAAACCTTAATGCCAACGAAATGCTTGCGCTCATGCAGCAGTGCCCGCAAGCCGTACTTCCGCCCAGCACCGTCACGCTGGAGTATTCATGCACAGGAGGACAAATATACCTTAAGGTTATTGCCGACAATCAGAAGGAAATTTATGCAAACATAATTAACAATCGGCATGCATTACCTTATGAGGCACTTTTCAGCTCCTCCGGCATAAAGCAAAAAGTTGAACCAATTGTTGACGGAAAAAGTAAAGAAAGACTTATTGATGTATTCAATAGCATTGACATCAAATATTTATCTTTAAAGCAAGCCACCCTCTCTGATGCCCAGCTGTTACTTACTTGGGCCAATGACTCCACTGTGCGTGCGCAATCGTATTCCACAGATGCAATTTCATACGAGGATCACATACGCTGGTTAACCAAGAAGCTGAGTAATGGAAAAAGTTTTATATACATTGCATCCTATCAAGAGCAGAACATAGGCATGATTCGTTTTGATGTAGATAGCGAATGTGCCATGCTCAGCTACCTCATTGACCCTTCATTTAGAGGCAAGGGACTCGGGAAGCAAATAGTAAGCCAGGGGATAAAACAGCTTATTGCGCAAACAGATTTTAAGGGCAGCATTCTAGCCCACGTAAAGCAAAATAATATTGCATCCGCTAAAATCTTTGACGTTTTACATTTTATAAAACAAGAAGACAAAGAGCATCCGAATTCTATACTCTACTCAAAACTAATAAAATAATGGGCAACTCTATTTCGGAAAGACTTCAAAGCGCCCCCTTCATCATAGCCGAAATGTCCGGCAACCACAACCACTCGCTCGAACGCGCCATGCAAATAGTGAAAGCGGCAGCCGAGTCGGGAGCACATGCAATAAAATTGCAAACCTATACCGCCGACACCATTACCATGAAAGGCGCGTACACCATAAACGACGAGAAGTCGTTGTGGAATGGCAGGGATTTATACGATTTGTATACCGAGGCGCACACACCATGGGAATGGCACAAACCGCTATTTGATTACGCTGGAAAGTTGGGATTAGTAATCTTTAGTTCACCATTCGACATCACTGCTGTTGACTTTTTGGAGGAATTGGGAAACCCTATTTACAAAATAGCTTCCTTTGAAAACACCGACCACATCTTACTAAAGAAAGTGGCGCAAACCGGCAAGCCCGTTATTATGTCAACGGGAGTTTCCTCGTTAGAAGATATTCAAGAAGCGCTGCACGTTCTACGCAATAATGGATGTCTAGATATCACGCTGCTTAAGTGCACCAGCACCTATCCGGCCTCACCGGAAAACACTAATTTAAAGACCATCCTCGATATGCGGGAGCGTTTCGGCTGCTCCGTTGGCCTATCCGACCATACCATGGGCATTGGCGTATCAATTGCGGCAGTTGCTTTTGGAGCATGCGTAATAGAAAAACACTTCACGCTAAACCGCGCGGACGGAGGTGTGGATTCTGCCTTTTCGATGGAACCACACGAGCTAAAAGAGCTGGTGGAGGAGTGCGAGCGAGCCCATCTTGCCATAGGGAAAATATCCTACGAACTTTCAGAAGGGGAGAAAAAGAGTACGCTGTTTAAACGTTCCCTTTACGCTGCTATGGACATACAAGCCGGCGAAAAATTTACTCCTGAGAACGTACGCTCCATAAGACCCTCACTTGGATTGCACACCCGCTACTTCGAACAGCTAATGGGGTTACAAGCCTCAAATTTAATCAAGGCCGGAACCCCATTGAGCTGGGATTTTATAAAACAGTAGCAAAGTAAGCCTATACGTTTTCTTGCTTCTTTTTGCGCAAAGCAAAGAAAATACTTCCTCCCAGGAGGATCAAAAGCAACGCCGACGACACTCTTGCAACCTTTATTGTGTTGAAATAGCTATCAGGGTAAAACAGAAACTCAATCTCATGCACCCCTTTCGGGATAATCATTCCTCGCAAAACCCAGTCAACCCTAAAGTGCGGCACAAGTTGTCCATCCACATACGCCTTCCAGCCATGATCGTAGAAAACCTCTGAGAAAACGGCCAACCTATCCGCATCCGTTTTTGCAGCATATGTCACAGCATTCGGCTTGTATCCCGTCATTTGAATTGAAGCCTCACCTCCCTGCGGATTTTGATACATATCAAGATGCTGCTCATAGCGCTCATCTATAATTGCGGTTTTCTTTAAGTCAACCTCGCCCAGCATAGTCATTTCAGCATCGGCATTTTTCACCACCTTAAAATCAGCAACAAACCAAGCGTTACCATACGCGGCATCATTCGCAATTGGCATCGCATCCTTGCTGTGAATGATGTAGCGCATATTAAGCATGTTGAGCGTGGGAAGGCTTTGCATCAGCATACCCATCTCCTCAATGCTACCCATCTTGTTAGCTTGTGAGACAAAAAGCTGCATTTCGGGTGTAATACGACGCTCAATCAAATCCTGATAACGACGTAACTTAGCCGCATTATAACCACCAATTGACTTATGGTAGTACGAGGTGAAGGAGTCGTTAAAAGGATTATTTAAATTTAGAACCCGGTACGATAAATCTTTATCCTGCAAAATAAATTCATCCGCCTTACTCTTGGCAAACTGCTGCTTTTGACTTTTGGGCGACACAAAATTATTGTCATTCAAATAGCGTTTATCCACCTGCCACATATCCACAAGAACCAGTGCAGCAATAGCCAACGTAGCATACACGCCCGACTTTATTGTGCCTCTTACAAAAAAATAAATAACTCCAGCTGCCAGCAGGATAAATACTAACGAGCGGAGTGCATCAGCACGCATCAAGCTCTCCCTATCGCTGAGCAAGGCGTTGTAATACCAGCTAGGCAAACTATATTGTGCGTCAAGCGAGGAAGTAAAATCAAAAAACATTCCCGGTATTACAGCAAAAACTAAACATAATCCGCCAACTATTCCCAAAGCGTATTTAAAGCCTCGCATAAAATCAGCCTTTGAAACTTTCTTTTCAAATAAATCCTTCAGCGTTAGCAATGCCAGCAGCGGCATGGTAAACTGCGCTATCACCAGCGCCATATCCGGCGTTCTAAATTTATTGTAAAATGGGAGGTGGTAAAAAAGCCAATCGTTAAACCACGCTAAATTATACCCCCACGATAAGAAAAATGAAAGAATAGTAAGTCCCAATAGCCACCATTTTATGGAATGCTTATAAATAAATAAGCCCAACACAAATAAAAAGCATATAATTGCACCGGCATAGGCAGGACCCGATGTAAACATTTTTTCGCCCCAGTAGGTATACGATTGCACTCCCTCTCTACCCACTTGCATTCCATTCTTACGCAAAACTTTATAAACCTCCGATGAGGTACTCAACGTGCCCCCGGAACCACCACCGTAAAAATTAGGAATAAGCAGCGTAAACGTTTCCACCTTGCCCGAACTCCAGGCAAATGCGTAATCCTTATCTAAACCTGACCCCTGCTCCTCTTGAAGAGCTCCATTAATTGGCGTCAGCTCCGATTTTCCGCGAATACTTTCTTTACCTAGCTCATAGTTTGCATAGATGTTATTTACATTAGTAATAACCGCAAAGCCGGCAGCCAAAATCAACGCGCCGGAGGCAATAAGGAATTGCTTTAGTTGCTTTTGCTTAAACATATAGACGCCACAACCTAAGGCCAACGCTACAACTATGAACGCAAGATAAAATGTTATTTGATAGTGGTTGCTAACAATTTGTAATGAAAGCGCCACTGCTGCCACCACTGCCCCCAACAGCACTCGCCCTCTATACGCCATAATTACACCCGCCACCACCAATGGCATGTACGCAATAGCCCATGCCTTGGTAACGTGTCCGGCCTCCAGTATAATAAAACTATATGAGGCAAATGCAAAGGCAATAGCACCAACAGATGCAATCCAAATATTGGCGCCCATGGCCAGCAGCAAAATATAAAATGCTATTAAAGAAAGAAGAACCGGCGCCATTGACCTGGAGTCAAAAGCAGACAAGGGCTTTGCCAAATAGTTCACATAGTTTGTTTGTCCTATACCATAACTTGCAACATGGTAAGCAGGCATACCACTAAACATGGAGCCCGTCCACAACGATGCTTCTCCTGTTTTTTCGTAAAACTCCTTCAACTCTTGCGACATCCCCTCCCATTTGGTTATATCTCCCTGCTGTAAGATTTTGCCCTTAAGTATTGGGCTAAAGTATACCATTGATATAGCCACAAAGAAAACGATGGGTAGCAAGTAGTGCCACCACTTTTTACCAAAACTTTCGAGCTTATTCATGCAAAAAAATATTTGTAAGTATAAAAAAAATAGACCCTAACAAGGTATCAAAACCCTGTTAGGGTCTAAGATACATCAACACAACCCTTCTTTAAAAGCAAAAAACTACAGCTGCTCCAGTAGCGTCCTCATGCTTACCTTTTCCTCCATAATACCGCGAAGCGCCGAAATAGCCACACGCTCCTGCTCCATGCTATCACGGTGGCGAATGGTTACGGTATTATCTTCGAGCGATTGGTGGTCAACCGTTACGCAGAACGGAGTACCAATAGCATCCTGGCGACGGTAACGCTTACCTATAGAATCCTTCTCATCGTACTGGCAGTTGAAGTCGTACTTGAGTGAAGAAAGAATTTCGCGAGCCTTTTCGGGCAACCCATCTTTCTTTACCAAAGGTAAAACAGCCAACTTCACAGGCGCAAGAGCCACGGGAATACGCAGTACTACACGTTCTCCGGCTTCCTCCCCATCCTTTTGTACTTTTTCTTCGCAGTATGAGTTTGAAAGTACAGACAATACCAAGCGATCCAAACCTACTGAAGTTTCCACCACATAGGGCACGTAACTTTCGTTGGTTTCGGGGTCGAAGTATTGCAACTTACGACCCGAGAATTTTTGGTGGTTACCCAAGTCAAAGTCAGTACGCGAGTGGATACCCTCAAGCTCCTTAAAGCCAAATGGGAAGTTAAATTCAATATCACAGGCAGCATTAGCGTAGTGCGCCAACTTATCATGGTTATGGTAGCGATAGTTTTCGGCTCCCATACCCAAAGTTTGATGCCACTTCATGCGGGTAGCCTTCCAGTGCTCATACCACTTCATCTCCTCTCCGGGACGGATGAAGAACTGCATTTCCATTTGCTCAAATTCGCGCATACGGAATATAAACTGGCGTGCAACAATCTCGTTACGAAATGCCTTACCAATTTGCGCAATACCAAACGGAAGCTTCATGCGACCCGTTTTTTGCACGTTAAGGAAATTCACAAAAATACCCTGAGCCGTTTCGGGACGCAGGTAAATAGTTCCGGCATCTTCACTCACCGAGCCCATTTTGGTTTCAAACATCAGGTTAAACTGACGAACTTCAGTCCAGTTGCGGGTGCCCGAAATAGGACATACAATTTCACAATCCAAAATCAGCTGGCGTACGGCTTCAAGGTCGTTTTTCGTAAGTGCATCCACCATGCGGGTACGCACCTCATTTACCTTTTCCACATTACGTAGCACGTTGGGATTAGTTGCGCGGAACTGTGCCTCGTCAAATCCATCGGCAAACTTTTTGCGTCCCTTCTCAACTTCCTTCTCAATCTTATCCTCCAGCTTAGCAATATGCTCTTCAAGCAGCACATCGGCGCGGTAACGCTTCTTCGAGTCTTTATTATCAATCAAGGGGTCATTAAAAGCGCCCACGTGGCCCGAAGCCTCCCATGTACGGGGATGCATAAAAATAGCGGCATCAATACCCACAATATTTTCATTCAGGCGCACCATAGCCTCCCACCAGTAGCGCTTAATATTATTCTTCAACTCCGAGCCATACTGACCGTAATCATACACAGCGCTGAGACCATCGTAAATTTCGCTTGACGGAAAAATGTAACCGTACTCCTTGGAGTGCGCAATCAACTTTTTAAAGAGTTCCTCTTGATTCATGACTTTAGTTTATTGAAAAATCTGTCAAAGATAGCAAAAAAATCAATAAACACGCCTAAAAAACAGCGCTTTTTAGGCTCTGCAAGAAACTTTAAGTCAAGACTAAAGCCTGAAAATAATTCATTATATTTGTAAAATTCATAACCACATCATTACATTATGAAAGGAATAATACTCGCCGGAGGCAGCGCAACCCGCCTATATCCCTTATCTAAAGCCATTTCAAAGCAAATAATGCCGGTGTACGACAAGCCGATGATTTACTATCCACTATCAACGTTAATGCTGGCAGGTATTCGTGAGGTGCTGATTATTTCCACCCCACGCGACTTGCCCATGTTTCGTGAGCTGCTGGGAAGTGGAGAGGAGTTGGGCATGAAGTTTGAATACGTAGTGCAGGAAAAACCCAATGGTTTAGCGCAGGCATTTGCACTGGGCGAACCCTTCATTGGCAATGACAAAGCAGCGCTGGTATTAGGCGACAACCTTTTTTACGGACAAGGATTCAGCGCTATGCTCAAGCGTGCTGCAGCCGTTGAAAATGGCGCCTGTATTTTCGGTTATGCCGTAAAAGATCCTCGCGCTTATGGCGTGGTAGAATTTGCACCTGATGGCAAGGTGCTTTCGTTGGAGGAAAAGCCTCTACAACCCAAGTCACAGTACGCTGTTCCAGGATTATACTTTTACGATAATACCGTTGTAAAACGCGCTAAAGAGTTGAAACCTTCGGCACGAGGAGAGTATGAAATTACCGACTTAAATAAAGAATACCTAAAGGAGAATTCACTCAAGGTGGAGCTATTCGGACGTGGATTTGCCTGGCTTGATACGGGCAACTGCGACAGCCTGCTTGAGGCCTCTAACTTTGTAGAAACAATACAGAACCGTCAAGGATTCTACGTTTCATGCATTGAAGAAATTGCTTGGCGCAACGGCTGGATTAACAATGAACAGCTACGTGTACTCGGACAAAAGTTGGACAAAACGCAGTACGGGCAATACCTACTGGAGCTGGTAAAGTAAGTACGGTTCCCTTTGTTTTTGAAACTTATCTAATTCGGGCTTCCATGAGGCCCGAATTTTTTCTGCGCTCATCCCCGATTCTATCTGCTCCTGCAAGGTTGCTGTGCCTGCCAGTTTCGCAAAAAAGTTGGTGAAAAATTTCTCCTTTACTGCAAAATAGCGGTAGGATTCTACAAGATATTCCAAGTGTATCCCGTGCCAATTTTTCAGCGTATCAATGTTAATACCTTCCAAACTCACGCCATGGCACAACTTGTTTTCGTGCGGCGGATTGTTTGCCACACCTTTAATGCTACGAGGTGTAAATGTAAAACTTTTTACCTTCCAATCCGGATGCCCATATATTTGAAACGGTGCATCGGTACCACGCCCAAGGCTCATAATAGTACCCTCAAATAAGCACACCGATGGATACAGGTAAACGGAGCGCATGTTGGGAAGGTTAGGCGACGGATTTACAGGCAAATCGTAGGGTGTAACATGGGTATAATTTGAGCAGGTAATCACCGTCAGGTTACACTTCACAGCGTTCTTCAGCCAGCCCTCGCCATTTATCATTTGCGCCAACTCGCCCAGCGTCATGCCATGCACTATGGGAATAGGATGCATACCCACAAACGAGCGATACTGCGGCTGCAAAATAGGACCATCAACGTAATGCCCGTTGGGATTAGGCCTATCAAGCACTACAAACGGAATGCCATTTTCGGCGCAAGCCTCCATCACGTAGTGCATAGTGGAAAGGTAGGTGTAAAAGCGCGCCCCTACATCCTGCATATCAAATACCATGATTTGCACACCACGCAGCTGCTCTGCCGAAGGCTTCTTGCTCGCTCCATAAATGGAAGTTACCTCTACCCCACTCTTTTTATCAACGTAGCTGGCTACATTTGCCCCCGCCTCTACCGTACCACGAAAGCCATGCTCAGGAGCAAAAACCCGTAGCACGTTTACACCTTGCGAGCGTAGCGTATCCAACAGGTGCGTACTCCCTACCAACGATGTATGGTTGGCTACCAAGCCCACCTTTTTACCCGACAGTAGTGGTAAATACTCATTCAAACGCGCTGCCCCCACCACAACATCGGCTGCAAACGCATTACAAGTAAGGAGTAGTGATATGAAAAAGAATACTATTGTTTTCATTGAAAATATATTTTGAGGTAGATAGATTGTCATGCTGAGCAAAGCGAAGCATCTCAAGTTTGCCGCATTTACGCAAAAGTATTACTACCGGAGATCGATCCTTCACCTCGTTCAGGATGACAACATGTGATCTACATCTTGTTCAAAAAACTTACCAGCTGCTGCACAGCCCTGCCACGGTGGCTAATTTTATTTTTCTCCTCCAAATCCATCTCCGCAAATGTTACATCGTAGCCTTTAGGGCGAAAAACAGGATCATAACCAAAGCCTTTAGCCCCGGATTTTTCCCGCATAATTTCACCTTGCACTTCCCCCTCAAAGATGTATTCTTTACCATCCAAAATCAACGCTATTACAGTACGGAAACGCGCATTACGATTCTCTATTCCATTGAGTTCATGCAGCAATTTATCCATATTGGAATTCATATCCTTGGCTTCACCTGCATAGCGCGCCGAGTATACGCCCGGAGCGCCATTTAAGGCTTCTACTTCAAGCCCCGTATCATCGGCAAAGCAGCTAAGGTGGGTACGCTCATAAATATAGCGCGCTTTTTGCAGCGCATTGCCTTCGAGCGTTTCTTGCTCCTCCGGTATATCCTCTGTAATACCCTGTTGAGCTGGAGTAGACAACGCTATATTGTTATTCAGCATTGCACTCACCTCCTCCAGCTTGTGAAGGTTATTGGTAGCAAAAATTAAATTCATCTTCTTCATTTTTTACAAAAATAAAAAATAAAAGCAACCCTTCTACGAAAGATTGCTTTTACCATTTTATTTTTCGGCTAAATGTTATTGGGCAGCCTTCACTTCACCCTTAATAAAAATCGTAACGCTAGCCTTAGCATTAGAAGTTACCGTTACCGACTTATGGAATGTCCCCATGCGATTGGTATCATACTTCACCGTAATTTTACCTTTTTCTCCCGGAGCGATGGGAGCCTTAGGGTAGTTAGGCACAGTGCAGCCGCATGATGAGGTTGCATTGCTTATCACCAATGGAGCGTTGCCCGTATTGGTAAACTCGAACTCATAAGTACCATTACCCTTTTGAGCAATTGCGCCAAAATCATGCTCCGTCGTTACAAAGGTTATTTCAGCTTGTGGTTCTTCGGCTGCAGGCGCTTGTGCAAAACCTACAAATGCCAGCGCTGCCACGAGCGCCATTGATAGTGAAAACTTTTTCATTTTTTTATTTATGAATTAAAAATGTAATTATTTTTTTGATTTCTTAGATTTACTTTTAGCCTTAACGTCTTCTTGCAATTGGAGCTGTGGCGCAGGCTGCACCTGCACTTCCGACTTGGGTAGTTGACTAAATACTACCGCAATAACACGTTCCAAATCATCCACATACACATCCTTATACTTAACCACCTTATTCTCATCGAGCACGTATATTTGAGGTATAGCGTGCAGGCTATATTTTTCGTAAATATCGGACGTTCCCTCAGCATCCCATACGTTAGTCCAATCAGTATAGCCACTCTCCTCCACGTATTTCCGCCATGCCGCAACATCCTTATCGGGATACACGGCAAATACCTCCACACCTTGATCCTTATACTTCTCGTACACCTTGTGCAATACGGGCGTTGTCGTACGGCAATTTCCGCAACCCGGGTTGAAGAAGTACAACACGGTAACAGGCGCATTCACTTTATGTAGCGTTTTAAATTCGCCATCAATAGTTTGTAGCGTAAGGTCGGTTGCTACCGAACCAATAGGGTTGAGCTTATACTTGCGGATATTCTGCTTTAGCCTCGTTTTGTCCCTATCGGTGAGCCAAGTTACCTTGGTGGAATCGGACATCAACTCGCACAGGTGCATGCCAACAACATGGTGTCCTTCAATAGGAGAATCCGTATAGCGCTCGTACAACCATGTAAGTATATACCGATATACCGGCTCCGTTTTCTCTGCCCTAGCAAGCAACTCGTCAATAGCAGCATCAATATTGTCAGCCGACTCACGCAGCATGACTTGTTGGAAGAAAACCATCAAACGATTATCAAGTATCGGGGCGTTGATAATACGAGGATCAGCTAAGTCGAAGTTATCAAAAAAGTGTTTTTCGGCATAGGCCATAAACATGCACTGACGAATAGAGTCAGGATTGGAGCTACCTTCGGGTACATCAAACTGAGAAACTTCCGGCTCCATAGCCGCCCTGACCAGGGTGGCCAGAAAGCTACCTTTATACTCGGCAATGATAGCCTCTGACTGCGACTTCTGCTCCTGCATTAAATCTATATACTGTTTCTGAATGGAGGAGACAGAATCAGGATTATTTTGAAGCTGCTGAAAGCGCTGCTGCAAGATTTGCATTTTACGACTTATGCGCTGCTGGCCCTCAATATACTTTCTTGAGCCTTCGTTTTCGTCAGACTTGCTATACTTCAACGTTTTCTCAATATTGAGCGTGTTAGCAAAGATATTCAGATCAAATTTGGCATCACCCGAGACAAGAAACTCTATATACGGCTGGCTACCTGCATTAAACTGCAGCAAATACAGACCTCCTGGTAAAATCATCTTAGCATTAACCAATACTACCACGCCCTTTTCGTTAAATCTAGCTGAATCAATATTTACGGGGGTCACACCCTCATAACGGGCAAGGTAGGCCATTACCCTCTCAGCGCCCACAACAGTGGCTTCAATGCGGTACGCCGCACACAATGGTGTGGCAAACAGCCCCATCAATACAGCTAAAATAAGTACCGTTTTCCTCATCGTTCTTCTTTGATTCCTAAATAAAATGACAACAAATTTAGCTACTATTGCAGGTAGATTATTCGTCATTTTTGATTTTTTAACAACCTCATTTCTAATACTCAAAACAAGTCCTTTATTTTAACAGACCGTTCTCAGCTATGATAAATCCAGTAGCTTATACGCCTCCTCCAGCTGGTCGTAAAACCCTTCGCCGAATTTCCTTATAATCGGGTCTTTAAGAAATTTAAATACCGGAATCTGATCACGTTCCCCCTTATCTCGCGCGCACTGGCAGATACTCCAACGGTCGTAGTTAAGGGCATAATTATCTCCTAATTTTTTCACCCTAATAGGATACAAATGGCATGAAATAGGCTTACGGTAGGTAGTCTTTTTTTCAAAATAGGCTTTTTCAATAGCGCATAGGCATAAACCATCCTCGGTAAAGTAGGAGTAGGCACACTCTTCGCTATCACCCACCAGCGGGGTAACCAAATCACCATCGCTATCCACCACGGCAACGCCTTGCTCAACCACGGCTGCCAAACCCTTCTTTGTCAGGTAAGGCTGAAAGTTGGCAAACTCGCGCTGCAATATTTTCTTTTCCTCGGGGTCCAGCGGTGCGCCGCTATCGCCATGCACGCAGCATATGCCGGCGCACACATCAAGATCGCAGCAGAAATGCCTACGAAGCAAATCCACAGAAACTATTTTATCATCTATTTGAAGCATAACCTAATGTAGTAAGTAAAGTGAAGCGGCGCAATATTGCCCTACAGCTGACCCTTTAGTCAAAAAACTTCCAAGAAAGGCCGAATTTAAACACGCGCGCATTACGCGGGTAGTGAACGGCTGAGAAGTAGTTGGTATTACCATCTATCAGGCCTTGCCCTACGTGCTCACACTTGATAAAGGGCGTAGCACGCTTCCAGCGAAAGGCAATAAAAGCATCGGTCCATAGGTAGTTACCCTGCTGCACCTGCGAGGTGTAAAACATACCCACCGAGGGGTTGTAGCCGTAGCCATTGAACTTGGTGGCATACTGAAAATCCACTCCCAGCTGCATGCGTAGCACCTTTTTTACAATATCACACTCATAGTAGTACGAGGCGCTTAGGGCAAACTTGGGAAGCGATACTATCTTTTCATCTGACGAGAGCTGAAACAGCAGCCTGTGGTTAAAATGAAAACCCGCCGCCTCCAAATTCTGGCTTACCGTTAAGCCCGTTATGCTAAGCGCTTCATCATACTGTTCCGGGGTAATATTATCGCCATACTTTGCCGTGCTTTCCCCTGCAAAATAGATGTAGTTATTGAATACGCTCTGGCTCACACTTACCTCGCAGCGCCATGAGGGAATACTCAACTTAGCCTGCAAACGCCCCTCCGTTTCACGGTTATAATCAGTAGTCCACTTGTAGTGGTTGGTGGAGTAGTTTTCAATAAACATATCGGGTGATGTACCCGAAAACATTGCGCTAACAGTTAGGTGAATTCCCTTTTTAACTATACCAGGATACACAGAAAACGTAAGGTCGCCACCCAACTTATAGTCACCACTTTTGTAACCCAAAAAGTTGAGTTCTCCAAAGCCGTTCCACTGAAAGTATTTCTTGTACCACCCCGATGCGGAGGCGTAGAAGTAGCCGGTGTGCAAAAATTGGTCTGAAGCCCCCGTAAGGTACATGCCGGGCTCAAACATATACGAGTGCATGCTCTTGTAGCCCACCCCTCCTGTGAGCGACTCAAAAATAAAGGCGCGCATGGGACGTAACTGCAGAAACAACTTATTTTCAAAGTTACGCAAACCAAGCGAGTCACGCGTATTAGCATAGCTGTAATAGCTATTGGTGTAGTACGATGTATCTGACTGATCGGTGTACAGTTTGCTGTAGGTGGAGTACTCCATTGAGTGCCCTATGCGACCAATGAGTACGTTATTTATTACGCTATCGTTACCAAAATAAATCATGGGAATATCCAACGAATGCGTAAGATAAAAACGATGGTTTTTCAGCGTATTCTTTCCATTTTGCAGTCGCGCCACCTGCATTTGCGGATCTACCACGGTATCCGTAATCATTTTATCGTCAACAATACCACCGCTCTCCTGTCCCTCCACATCGTTGAAAATATAGCCTATGTTGGCTTTGTAATATTTTCCCAAGTAGGAAATACCCACGTTCAATGACCTATTTTTGATGTACTGACGCGGATACTGCCCTTTGGTTCCCATGTTGTTATACTCCAGCACAAAGCTTAGGTTCGACAAAATATTCTGCGCGTGCAGCACCCTCAGCTGGTCTTCCATCTGCGCTTTAGAACCCGCCCAATCGTAGTAAAGCAACGTGTAAGGCGTAGTGGTGTTATAAAACGAAGCGTTGGTTGGAGAAAAGAAGTAGGCGGCGTAGGGTTGTTGGAAAATAAAATCGTAGTCGTTTGTACGCTTAAAAAAATCATAGTACATCACCGGACTTCCTAAGTTTCCCAAGAAAAATGCCCCCACATCGGCACGAAAGAAGGGATAGTCGGTACGATAGGAGGACAAGCTAGTATCAATTCCCAGCAGCTCGACATCATTAGTGAACCGATTAACGTTATAGTGAAAAATGCGGGATGTATTGGTGGTGTCAGAAACGGTGGTTTCAACTCCCTTAGGCAACTCCAGCCTGCGCTCCTTTTTGCGCAAAACAACATTTTCAAGTTGGGCTGTATCACCAAAGGAGAAAATCGCAGTATCAATACGCGCCGGCACGCTATCGGGAAACACTACATCCTCGGCGGCATCGGGCATGACAAGATCGGGCTCAGGCTCGTTGCCAGGCTGCGCAAGCGCAACGCACGACAGAACCATTAGCACCGAAAAGAGTATGACGCGCAAACGGGATGACATAAGTACAAACTACAAAAGTACAAAAATCCCGCCAATTTTCCGAAAGGCTAAAAATTGCTACCTTTGCACGCTATGCAAACGCATACCTACCCCAACATACCTGTATTTGATGCGCTAGCGGTTACCACCGGATTTTTTGATGGTATTCACTGCGGTCACATATCCGTAATACGCCAATTGCTACACGTTGCTAATGAGGGTGGGCTACCATCGTGCGTGGTTACCTACCACCCCCACCCTCGCGTAGTACTGGGTAAGGATGAGGGATTACAGCTGCTCACCTGCTTTGAGGAAAAAGAACAACGCTTATCCCTGCTTGGCGTTGACCACCTTGTGGTAATTCCGTTTACCAGGGAGTTGGCGGCTTTAGAGGCTGAGGATTTTTTTGAGCAATACCTTGTACAAGCGCTCCACACCAAGAAGCTAATTGTGGGTTTTGACCACAACATAGGTCGTGGAGCTTCAGCGGGTTTTGGTAAGATACAGGCGCTGGGCAGCCTACACAACATCGACACCTTGCGCGTACCGGCTTGCATACAAAATGGGGAGGAGGTAAGCTCCACCAGCATTCGCAACGCACTACATAAAGGTGATATTGCTACAGCCAACACCATGCTTTGCTACAATTACACGCTACGCGGGCAGGTGGTTAACGGCAGCCGTATAGGCAGGCAAATAGGCTTTCCCACGGCAAATATTCAGCCCGAATGCTCACTAAAAATGCTCCCAAAAATTGGCGCATACGCTGTACTTGTAACTATTGACAATCAGCAATACGGTGGCATGCTCAACATTGGCACTCGTCCCACTGTAAACAATAGCCAAAGCCGCAGCGCCGAAGTGCATATTTTTGATTTCTCTCAAGATATTTACGGCAAAGAAATTACCATAGAATTTATTGACCGCCTACGCGATGAGCGTAAAATGGCCTCGCTGGAGGAGTTGCAAGAGCAGCTGAGGGAGGATGAGGTGAAAGCAAAAAACATGTTAAACGACAAAAAGATAAAAGGATAAATGTTGCTTCGCAACGATAAAGGGATAAATGTGCTTCGCACGATAAATGCTTCGCAATAAATTTGTCCGTATTTTTTATCTCTTTATCTTTTTATCGCGAAGCCTTTATCTTGAATTATGCCCAACGACTACTTCAAATTCAAGCAATTTACCATTCACCAAGATGCCTGCCCCATGAAAGTGGGTACCGATGGCGTACTGCTTGGCGCTTGGGTGAATGTAGATGAAGCTCCGCAGCGCATATTGGATGTAGGAACAGGCACCGGACTTATTGCCATTATGCTGGCACAGCGCGTAGCCACCGCACAGATAGATGGGGTAGAGATTGATGAAGACGCGGCACAACAGGCAAGGCAAAATGCAGAAGCAAGCCCGTGGGCACCGCGTCTCAACACCATTCACCAAAATTTCAACGCCTTTGCTAGTAAAAAAACCTCACGCTACGACCTCATTGTATCCAACCCACCCTACTTTAAGCAATCGCTCACCTCACCCGATAGCGGGCGTACAACAGCACGCCATGCAGAGGAGCTGCTGCACGAGGAGCTAATTCACGGTAGCGCACGCCTGCTCACTCCACAAGGAAGATTAGCAGTTGTCATGCCCTATGTAGAAGGGAATATTTTTATTGCGCTAGCTGCAAAAGCAGGGCTATATTGCAACCGCAAGCTGAATGTTTCCACAAAAAAAGACCGCCCCACAAAGCGCCTACTCATGGAGTTTTCGCGCAACAAAGAAAAGTTGGATGAGCAAACCCTATACATAGAAAACAGCGCCCTCAACTCGTTTACTTCCGAATATCAAGCGCTGACCAAAGATTTTTATTTGAGGTTTTAAAGTTAAACCGTTAGTTTTCATACCGGAACTACTCTTGCATTTTTTCAAGAAAAACACTAACTTTACAATGCTACACACGCATTGAATATATTGTTTTTTTCAAGACCATACACGCTTCTCCTATTTTGCATTTGTTTTAGTAATCTAATTTTTGCACAGAGCTCTTTTGTGGACATCCTCACCCCACAACAAGTATCACACACCCTTCACTTACCGTCCGCAACTTTCGTATCGCCACAGGCGCAGAATCACTCAATGGTTATGCAGCATAGGGAGCAGCACGAAAGAATGATGAGACAGCAATACAAGCAGAAGCCGGATTCACGCTCACCAGTCATTCCTCTTCCCGATTTCAGGCACTCTAAAGGCACATCTTCTTTTTTTCAAGCCTTCAAAAAGATAAACGATATGCTATCGGGCAAAACCCCTCTTAGCATAAAAGATGCCGTATTTTATGCCGAAAACGCATACTATGACAATCAAAAGAGTTACGAGGCATACAATCGTAAAATTCAGGAAATGGCCAACTTGTGCAGGCTTAAAATGAAGCAGCTGAAGTTAAATCCTAATGACGAGTTAGTAAAAAACATGATGATTTTTGCTTTCATGACAGATACGTTTGAGGTCAAACTTCCCAATAAAGAGCAAACCCTAACACACTACCCCATGCGGTATGATTTTGATGATCCCGGCGCGAAAAAGAATTTTAGCAAGTATTTTGTCACCAAATTAGTAGACGAAAACACAGGTCAATGCCACTCCCTGCCGCTACTGTACCTCATATTAGCTAATGAGCTTAAAACTAAGGCTAATCTATCACTCTCTCCCAAGCATACTTTTATCAAAATTCAGGACAACCGGAGATATTGGCATAATCTGGAGCTGACATCCGGAGCTATTTTAAGCAACTACCACTACCTCAACAGCGGATTTATAAAATCTGAGGCGCTGCGCAAGGGGCTATATATGGACACGCTAAGTACTAAAGAAGTGGTGGCAAATGTTATGGTAGATCTGGTAAGAGGATATGTGAAAAAGTATGGATACGATGAATTTGTTAAGCAATGTCTGGATGCGGTTTTATCACACTATCCCGATTGTCTCCACGCGCGAATGATATATGCCAACTTTCATACGGCACGCTTTCACTATGTCGCCGAGCGCAACAACTTTCCCCCGGTTCAGCAGCTAAACCTCTATCCGCAAGCCAGCGCATTGTATAAGTTAATGCTGGATTCATACGCCACCATTGACAACTTGGGCTATGAGGAGATGCCCGATGGTGTATATGCTGACTGGCTTAATCAAGTAAAAAAGGAAAAATCAAAGTCCGAAAATCAGCAAAGAATGAAATTGAAACAGACGATAAAATGAGGTGCTTAGCACGCTATATTACTATTGCAATTTGTATATTGTCCGCACACAAATCTTGTGGACAGCCCTTTGCTTCATGCTACCACGAATCTTATAATGAGCTGTGCAGCATGCTTGCCTGCAGGCAACCTCAAAATTTTAAGCGAGCTGTATTTCTTGTTGAAAACGCCTACTACGACAATAAAAACAGCTATAACGACTTTTGTGAAGTTATAGCACAGTATAAAGATCTTTGCTTGCAAATTTCACATTCCAAACAGCTAAGCTATACCCAAGAAGATAGCCTCAGCGTGCGGAAGCATGCCGCCATATACACCTTCATGGTGGACTCCGTGCCCTACATCGACCGCGACGGGAGCGTGTATTACAGCGTGCCCTTTACCTATAATTTTGACGATTTTTCCGGCACGGAATCGTGGGATAATATGTTTATAACGAAGCTAATGCAAACATGTAAGGGTAATTGCCACTCGCTCCCCATGCTATATAAGCTAATTGCAGAGGAAATGGGTGAGCAGGCATGGCTTGCTTTAGCTCCCAACCACATGTACATTAAGCTCCGGAATAAGCAATCCGGCTGGTACAACACAGAGTTAACCAGCGGTGATTTCCCCGTGGATGCATGGCTTATGGCCTCCGGCTACATTCACCTAGATGCTGTGCGCAGCGGTATATACATGGATACCCTATCGCAGCGGCAATCCATAGCACTTTGCCTGGTGGATTTAGCTCAAGGGTATCAAAAAAAGTATAGTAGCAGTGATGGCAATTTTGTGCGGCAGTGCTGTAGCAAAGCGCTGAAATACTACCCCAACTGCATAAACGCCCTCCTGCTACAAGCCGAAGCTACCATGCAAGCATACCAGCACAGGCAGGATAATGCATTACTCTCGCAAGCAGAAGCTATGTATGCTCAAATACACGCGTTAGGCTATCGCAAAATGCCCGCTCAAATGTACCTCAGCTGGCTAAGCTCGCTACAGCGGCACAAGGAGAGGTACCATAACAAGAATTTGGTCTTTTTTAATAATTCAAACATGCAGTAAATATGAGAAGAATAAAATACATGCTGGTTGCAATTTGTTTACTAAGTTTTACGCTACTACACGCCAACAACCCCTTTAGCGCGTATGGTTATAACGTACCCGTGGCAACCATGAGCAACGGCAACTTGCCTGAGTTCCATGACCGGCAGGAGGTTGTGGAAATTGGCAACGTGCTATTCAACACTAAAACCAGTAAGATTGTGGGCAACATTACCCCCGACACTTCTACTGCCACACTCGCACCGCATACGGTAAGCCTATTTCTTTCTGTTGACCCTCATGCCGCGCGATACTACAGCACCAGCCCATACGTATACTGCAATAATAACCCTGTGCGCCTAGTTGACCCGGATGGAAGGGATTGGTATGAAAATGAGCAAACCGGTTCGGTGTACTATAATAGCGCCATGGGTAAGAATGATGCAGGCAAAGGAGCAATGGCGGGTGAGGACTGGAATCACTTTGGAAAGAATGGTATGTTTACCCAAAAAGATGGGGTTACGGGTTCCGATGTGCAGCTGGTTACTCAAAATGGGGGCGACATTAGCACTAGCACAAGCGGCAGCCTCACGGACGGCAGCATGTCCACTAATGTTACCATGAGCATGATGCTGGAGGGAGGCGGAGAAGCGGAGTCGTTTATGGGTGATCAGGGATATGATAAGTTGCCAACGCAGTATACGGAATACTCCAAGGAGAGTGAAGGTAAGTATCCTATGGGAGGTGGAAGACAACTTTCCATAACCTTTGGAAAGAAAGTGCAGATTAACGAAAAGTATGGGTATTTTAAAAAGGGTGCGACAAAGTCTAGATCTGGGACATTGGGAAATACACCTGGTGATTTTAATCCATTTTTAGGTGTAGAAAGAGTAGATAGAAGATTTACAAAATATACATCAAGTAAGGTGTGCAATTTTTTGGATAAGTTTGCCTCTTTCTCCAATGGTATTTCAGGAACCCATGATTATACTAACCCTCAAGTTTATAATTCATGGGGGGAGTACCCGAATAATAATTCAACTATAAACAATTTTAGAATACAACATGGTACGAAGTAATTTTTTCTTAATGCTGATTTGTTTTGTTTTTTATGCATGTGAGCAACACTACCCATATAAAAGAGAATATTATCAGGCGTTGCATCAAATGCAGCAAAATGCAAATGATTATTATACAATAAAGGATATGTTTTCCCATTTCCCTAGGGAGTACTCTTTAGATTCCGTAATGTCATTGAAGGGGAACTTGTTAAAACTTCCATTAAGTAAAATGAAGAATAAAATAGGGGATTCTTTTTTGATACTCAAAGATGAGGTACCTCTGGACATTGATAGTAGTATTTATAGCCAATATGTTCCTTTTTATTTGGGATTTAAGGATACTGCATTTTGCTCTCTTTTTGATACAGATGCCTTATTAAAAGGGAAAATACCCATTCCAGATATAAATTATGTAACCTACAGGACAGGGTTGCATTTTTCGCAAATCCTATTTTGTGACTCTCAATATGGTGATTTTTGGAAAATACCCAATACTACCGAACGCCCCTTATGCTTAGGTAAATGGAAAAATGGCTATTCGAGGGGTATTGGAGTTTACCAAGATTCGACGGGCTGGAAAAAAATGTATTGGGTAATGTATTGGTAGCACTACTACGCGGGTGCGCAGCGGCTGGTAAGCAAACCCCGTTCAGCTAAGGCTGTAACGTTACGCACCCGCGTTCGACAAGAAGTTTTGCTTTCGTCAGCCTATGGGGGTAGGCTGTGCCTACATGCGTGGGTTGTGCGAAAAAAGGCTGTAGCTACGTGCGGCCGCTGTTCGTTCTTGCAGGTGCAACCAGCACAGATACAGCAACCAAGGCACAGCCTTGGCCGAACATCCGTGCCACTTGCAGCCTAAAGCGAACGGGGTGGTAGCAATCAGAATTGGAAAAAGGTGGAAAAGCAGTTAGGAAAATCATCAAATATTTTTTTGAGAATCAATCGACAATAAATTGTATTATGAAAAGAAGAATTTTTACTATAATTTATCTGACTCAACTTTTATTCTACGGATGTACAACACATTATAGCAATATCGAGGCTTATACACACGCTATTGATTTAAAGTCTATCAGTATATACTCAAAACCCGGTAAATATTATAAAAAACTTGATTCAGATACTGAGGGTGGATGGATTGCGGAAGTAAAGAGGAAGGGAAAAGATTATTTTGAAATCAGCATAAGCGATTTATCATTGAATGATGTGTGGATAAGGGCTGGAGAATTGGGATTGACAGTACAAAATTATGACTCTCTTAGAATTCCAATGTCCATACATCCTGACACGACCTCTCTCGCTTGTAATTATTTATATACATCTTATGTGGGACGAGTGTATGACATATATAAAGGCTTTGCTTTTTTAGAAATTACAGTAGATAAAAAGAGCATCAAGGGTTGGGTGGAGTTTAAGTATTTATGTGGAAATCCCTACACTACGTGCAACTAATACTTGGTGCAGTAGCCCCTCCGCTAAGCGGCATGTTCATTTGCACCGCAAGGCGGCATGAGGGTTGAGCGTGGCCGGTAATCGTGCCCGCTACACGAAGCGGTTTACAACTGCATATGGGCGAGAAAAAAATATTCAACAAGAAACGTCCTGGGTATGCACCGAATTACAAATTCTACAGTATTTCGAGCGCAATTGCAAATTGCGCTCAGCAACAGCAGCAACATGCCGCCGAGCGGAGGGTTTCAACTTCTACATCACATCCTTTCCTATATCCCTGCGGAAATATTTACCCTCGTAGGAAATTTTCTCCACCTCAGCATACGACTTTGCAAGAGCGTTTTGCAGCGTATCCGCGGTAGAAGAAACCACCACCACACGACCTCCTGCCGTTTCAATCACGCCACCATTGCTGCGTGTACCGGCATGAAAAGCAATGCTACCGTTCACATTTTCCAATCCGGTTATGGCAATACCCTTTGTATAATCGCCGGGGTAGCCACCGCTAACGCATACCACCGAAGCAGCAGCCTGCTGCGCTATGGCACACTTGCGCTCAGCAAGATTACCCTTAGCTACACCATCAAACAAATCCACCAAATCGGCATCAAGGCGAAGCATTACGCTTTCGGTTTCAGGGTCGCCCATGCGCACGTTGTACTCAATTACCATAGGCTCACCACCTACATTTATCAAACCTATAAATATGAAACCTTTGTAGGTAATATTCTCTGCCTGCAAACCTTTTACTGTAGGTTCTACAACTCGCGTGCGTATTTTTTCCATAAAGTCGGGCGTGGCAAATGGCACCGGAGAAACGCTGCCCATACCACCTGTATTCAACCCCGTATCTCCTTCGCCAATACGTTTGTAATCCTTGGCCTCGGGCAATATCTTGTAGGATTTTCCGTCAGTCAAAACAAAAACGGATAGCTCTACCCCACTCAAAAACTCTTCAATCACCACGGTAGCACTCGACTCTCCAAACATACCGTTGAGCATTTCCTGCAGGTGCTGTTTAGCCTCGTTCAAATCATCCAAAATCAGCACACCTTTACCAGCAGCCAGACCATCGGCCTTAAGCACGTAAGGAGGTTTGAGCGATTCTAAAAACGCAAAACCTTCCGCCACATTTTTACTTGTAAACGATTTGTAACGCGCGGTGGGAATGCCGTACTTTTCCATAAACTGCTTGGCAAAATCCTTGCTACCCTCCAGCTGCGCACCCACCTTCGACGGGCCAATTACCGGAATATTTTTCAGTTCGGCATCAGCCTCAAAGTAGTCGTATACGCCACGCACCAACGGCTCCTCCGGGCCCACTACCACCATATCGATTTTATTTTGCAACACGGTACTTTTCACCGCTGCAAAATCGTTGGGATTGATGTTAATGTTAGTGCCCAGCTGTGCCGTACCGGGATTTCCTGGTGCAATAAACAGCTGTGTGAGCAGCTTGCTTTGCTTCATTTTCCATGCCAGCGCATGCTCGCGACCACCTGAACCAAGAAGAAGAATATTCATTTGGATTTACAATTTTACAAATTACGATTTACAATTTCACCACACCGCTTCGATATCCCGATAAATATCAGGATAGTGTGACAGCCCACATTGCCTATTGCCAACTGCTTACTGCCTACTTATATTTCTTTTCATCCCCTCCAGCGTTGCCCTTCTGATAGCCGAATGCTCAAAGTTTTTCTCAAAATCTTCCGCACTCATTTCCTGCCAATCTTCACACGTTAGAGTCTGCAACAGTAGCCGAATTTGCATTTCGTCATGCAATACCACCTTTGCCTTTTTATTCCACGGGCACGCATTCTGACAGATGTCGCAACCGAAAATATATTTTGGCGCACCTAAATTATCATTATCCACAGATGCACTATTTTTTTCATAAGTATGCGCTTCAATGGTTTTGTACGACCAGCATCGGCGTGCGTCCACCACAGCATTGCCAACAATGGCTTTCGTGAGACATGCATCTATACATCGGGTACATGTGCCGCAGTAGTTTTTCACCTCCATCAGCGAAGCATTTTCCACAGCGGCATTCAGTAGCAATGTGCCTATATAAACGTAGGAACCCAGCTGCTTATTTATCAGCATTCCATTTTTGCCAACCCAACCTAAACCAGCCACAGCAGCCCAGTAGCGCTCTTGTAACGGGGCGGTATCGGTAAAAGTACGACCGCGTAACTTTGGGTCATCTTTTTGCAAAACCTTAAGCAATGCCCATAACTTTTTTTTCAGCAGCTCGTGGTAATCCATGCCGTAGGCATAGCGTGAAACCTGCGGTAAGTGCGGCGGTTGCTGCAGGTGCGTATTATATGAATAAAGGACAATTACCGCTGTTTTCGCGCCATCGCGCAGCATAAGGCGAGGATCAGCACGCTTATCAATAAAGCGGTGCAGGTAGGTCATATTAGCAGCGTAACCCTGCGCTATCCAATCCAAGAAACGTTGCAGCTGCTCACTTGGTAAGCAATCTAACGTTACCACCCCGCAAGCATCAAAATTTAGATTTTGCGCAGCGTTTTTTATGTAATCTACTGATAGCACCTATAAAAATCCCAACTCCAACTTCGCTTCTTCGCTCATCATATCCTTGCTCCAGGGCGGGTCAAACACAAGATTTACGTTAGCCGATGTAACCCCTGTTACCAATGCCACCTGCTCCTGCACATCGCGCACAATATCGTCGGCAATGGGGCAGTTAGGCGCAGTGAGCGTCATGGTTATTTCAACCTTGCCATCCTCGCTCACATTCACTTCGTAAATAAGTCCTAGCTCATATATGCTCACCGGAATTTCGGGGTCATATATATTGCGCAATACACGCACAATGTCCTTCTGTATGTTTAGTATTTGTTCCGAATTCATATTATCAATTGGCCTCTCCCCCCAACCCCTCCCAAAAGAGAGGGGAGCAGGCTTGTGCGTTAGTGAGCCCTTTCCTTTGGGGAGGGTTGGGAGGGGCTTTTTTTTAAGGTACAAACTTAGTTAGAATATAGTGTTTTACAAAATTTTTGCCATCTCGCTTTTTTTCATTAAACTTGTAAATTACATTGCAACCAAGTCTATTTATTTGCAATAAATTAAAGATGAGCAATTTAAACAATAATATATCTACAGGCAAGCAACGTCAGTTTGACCGTAGCTACTTGGAAATGGCGCGAGTGTGGGGACGTAACTCCTACTGTAAGCGTCGTCAGGTGGGAGCACTGCTGGTGAAGAATCGCAGCATTATTTCCGATGGTTATAACGGCACTCCTTCGGGCTTCGAAAATGAGTGCGAGGACGATAGCAACAAAACTAAATCCTACGTGCTGCATGCCGAGGCTAACGCGATTACCAAAGTAGCCAAGTCGAACAACAGTAGCGAGGGAGCAACCCTTTACATCACCTCATCACCCTGCTTGGAATGCGCCAAACTCATTATTCAAGCGGGGATAAAGCGCGTAGTATTTGCCGACCACTACCATAGCACCGAAGGCGTAACACTGCTGGAGCGCGCCGGAATACAAGTAGAACAAATCTGCATTGATTAAGACAAAATGGGAATAAAGGTCAACAAGCGCGGCCTTATGCTGCCGCTAATACTGCTGGCGGTGCTGGCGTTGGGTATTATGTTGGGGCGACGCTTTCAGGAGTCGGACCTGCAACGGCAGTACATGTCGGTACAAAAGTGGAACAAGTTGAACGCTGTACTTAACTACATTGATAAGGAGTACGTAGACGAAGTACCGCGCGAGGAGCTGGAGGAAAAAACCATTAACCTCACGTTAAAAACGCTCGATCCCCACTCCACCTACATCCCCGCTTCGGATATGAAGGAGGCCAATGAATCGCTTGACGGCAACTTTGACGGCATAGGCATCACCTTCAACATGTTTACCGATACGGTAGTTGTAATCAACACCATAGTAGGCGGTCCATCGGAGCGCGTGGGCGTGCTTTCGGGAGATCGCATTATTACGGTAAACGACAGCGTAATTGCCGGACGAAAGATTGCACAAGACAGCGTAGTAAAATTATTGCGCGGAAAAAGCGGCACCAAAGTAACCATAGGCGTGCAGCGCAATGGAGAAAGGAGGCTTGTACCCATTACCATTACCCGAGGCAAGATACCCATTAAAAGCGTGGACGTGGCATACATGTCAGACGCTATAACAGGCTACATAAAGATTTCGAAGTTCTCGCGCAACACCTACGAAGAATTTGAAAAAGCATCAAAAAAGTTGCTTGCTCAAGGTATGAAGAACATGGTACTTGACTTGCGCGGCAACACAGGTGGATACCTAGATCAAGCGTATGAAGTAGCCAACGAATTTTTACCTACGGGTACGCTGGTAGTATATACCGAGGGTAAGGCACGTAAACGTAAGGAACTATTGGCTAATAATAGTGGACAGCTGCACGATATTACTCTTGCCATTTTGATTGATGAGGGTTCTGCTTCGGCCAGCGAAATTATGGCAGGCGCTATACAGGATAACGACCGCGGTACCATAGTAGGTCGTCGCTCTTTTGGCAAAGGCTTAGTGCAAGAGCCCATTGTATTTAACGACGGCTCCGGTCTACGCCTCACCGTTGCACGCTACTACACACCCACAGGACGTTGCATACAGCGCCCCTACATTAATGGCCAGGAAGATGAATACTACTCGGAATTCCAGCGTCGCTACGAACACGGCGAGTTTGAAGTAGCCGACAGCATTAAGCAAAATGATTCGTTGCGCTACATTACCCCCGGCGGCAGAACAGTATATGGTGGTGGTGGCATCACTCCCGACGTATTTGTACCACTTGACACAATTGGCATTAACAGCTACTACCGCAGCGTTACGCGCAAAAATTTAGTGTACAAGTTTGCGCTCAATTTTGCCGATAAAAATAGAGCAAAATTACACAGCATAAAAACATTTAATGAGTTGAGCAGCTACCTCAATCGCCAAGGACTCATGGGACGATTTACAGATTATGCCATACGCAATGGTGTTACAGGAAGCGATGCAGAAATGCAAGCATGCCGCTCCATACTGTACGCGCAAATACGCGCGTATATTGGCCGTAACACACCGTTAGACGATGATGGATTTTATCCGTTCCTTGAAAAAATTGACAACACATTACTTGTTGCTATAAAAGTTGTTGAGAGGAAAAACAATAACCCTGTCAACAAAGTTGAGCAACCACATCTCCAGTCTTTTAAGAATTAATGACTACAACTTCAGCACCCCTACTTTATATTGAGACGTATGGCTGCCAAATGAACGTGAATGACAGCGAGGTTGTTGCCTCGGTCATGCGCGAGTATGGTTACGCTATATGCGACGCACCGCAAAATGCCGATCTTATTCTCATCAACACTTGCTCCATACGCGACAATGCCGAACAGCGTATTTGGGGACGGCTGGCAGAGTTGCGCGCACTAAAGCGCAAAAATCCGCGGCTCATGTTGGGCATTATTGGCTGCATGGCCGAACGCTTGAAGGAACGTCTCATTGAACAGGAACAAACCGTGGACATAGTGGTAGGGCCTGATGCCTATCGCGAGCTGCCCAACCTTGTGCGCATGGCACAGAGTGGGCAAAAGGGCGTAAACGTGGAGCTATCGCGTGAGGAAACTTATGCCGAGATTGCCCCTGTACGCTACGACAGCAACGGCATATCCGCCTTTGTATCCATTATGCGCGGATGCAATAACATGTGCAGCTACTGCGTGGTACCCTACACCCGTGGAGCCGAGCGTAGCCGCAGCACGCAAAGCATTTTACACGAAGTGCAGGAACTTATCGATAAAAATTACAAGGAGGTAACGCTACTCGGACAAAACGTAAACAGCTACCACTACACAACCGATAGTGGCGAGGACTGCACCTTTGCCATGCTGCTTGAAAAAGTAGCGCAGCTGTCGCCTACGCTACGCGTGCGCTACTCCACCTCGCACCCCAAGGATATGGGCGACGATGTGCTGCACGTAATGGCGAAGTACAACAACATTTGCAAAAGCATACACCTGCCCGCACAAAGCGGCAGCACGCGCGTGCTGGAGCTGATGAACCGCAAGTACGCGCGCGAAGATTACCTTGAGCGCATAGTCGCCATACGGCAAATACTGCCCACCTGCAGCATATCCACCGATTTAATTGCAGGTTTTTGCACCGAAGCGGAGGAGGACCACCAGCAAACGCTTTCGCTCATGCGCAAAGTGGGCTACGACTTTTCCTTCATGTTCATGTACTCCGAGCGCCCCAATACTAAGGCCGCACGGCACTACAAAGATGACGTACCAGAGGAGGTAAAAACACGGCGCCTCAACGAAATTATAGCGCTGCAAAACGAGCTGTCGCTAAAAGCAAAGCAACCCTACGTGGGACAAACCGTAGAAGTACTGGCCGAAGGTTTTTCAAAGAAATCGAAGGAGCAGCTCTTTGGGCGCACCACGCAAAATCAGGTGGTAGTATTTCCGCGCGGAGACCACCAACCGGGCGATTACGTAGATGTAACTGTTGCCCGCTGCACTTCGGCCACGCTTATTGCCGAATAAAGTTAACCTCTCCCCTGCCCCCTCTCCACAGGAGAGGGGAATGTGCCAAGAAATTTAGATGTGAATACGAGGGCGCCTGTGGGTAAGAAAGTCCCTCTCCTGCGGAGAGGGATTTAGGGAGAGGTCATCAATTAGTAAATCGTAATTTGTAAATAATAAATTATGGAATCCGTTCTTCAAAAATTCCTTCGCTACGTTGCTATCGACACGCAGTCAGACGAAAACTCAGAAACATTTCCCAGCACCGAGAAGCAAAAAACGTTGCTCACGCTGTTAGCCGATGAGCTGCGCGCGCTGGGCGTACCACAAGTTAGCATGGACCAATACGGCTACGTAATGGCACGTATTCCGAGCAACTGTTGTGATGGTCTTCCCGCTATTGGCTTCATTGCTCACGTGGACACATCGCCCGATATGCCGGGCAGCAACGTGCAACCTCGCATTATTGAAAAGTACGATGGTAGCGACATTATTTTAAGCAAAGAAAAAAAGGTAGTACTATCAACCAACGAGTTTCCCGAACTGCGCGACTATGTAGGGCAAACCCTAATTACCACCGATGGCACAACCTTGCTGGGTGCCGACGACAAGGCGGGTATAGCAGAAATTATGTGCGCTGTAGAGCACGTAATGGCACACCCCGAATTTAAGCACGGCGACATTTGCATAGGCTTTACCCCCGACGAGGAAGTTGGTCGAGGAGTTGACCACTTCGATGTGAAGAAATTTGGCGCGACTTACGCCTACACCATGGATGGTGGTAAAATAGGCGAGTTGGAGTACGAAAACTTCAACGCTGCAGGCGCAAAGATTTCCATTCAAGGTAGAAACATTCACCCCGGCTACGCCAAAAATAAAATGGTAAATGCACTACACGTAGCCACCGAGTTCAACGCTCTACTACCCGTCAATGACAGGCCCGAGCACACCGATGGCTATGAAGGGTTTTACCACCTGGTGCACCTCAGCGGCGAAGTAGAAAAAGCCACCATGCAGTACATTATCCGCGATCACGACCGTGAAATATTTGAAAAACGCAAGGAGTTTATTTTAAAATGTGCTCACGGCATCAATGCCAAGTACGGTGCGGACACTATCAGCGTGGAGTTAAAAGACCAGTACTACAACATGTGTGAGCAGGTAGAACCACATATTCACATTGTAGAAAAGGCTGAAAAGGCCATGAAGATGGCAGGTGTAAAACCGTTGGTACACCCCATTCGTGGCGGTACCGATGGCAGCCGTCTTTCATACATGGACCTGCCCTGCCCCAATATTTTTGCAGGTGGACATAATTTTCACGGCAAGTATGAATTTGTGCCGTTGCAATCTATGGAAAAGGCTGTAGAAGTTATACTTAACATCATTTCTGTTTTTACAGAGGGCAGGTAACCTGTAAATCACTCGCGAACCAAAACTTTATAATACCTGATACTTTCATTTTTTCAAACAAGCGTCAGGTATTATAAAATTTTGATTCCTCTCATTTTCACATCAACACAAACTACTATTCATCAATAGATTACACGATCAACTTTTAATCTACTGCACTTTTTCTCCCCCAATAGCTGCTAAAATTTGATGTGTATCTTTCCTATTAAAAAAACAATCGCTTAGTGCAGCGTTTGAATAAAATCTTGCATCTTACCTTTACCTAAAACCATAAAAGAAATCGATACGTATCATTTAATAGACGATAACGAATTGATTGCCGGTTGTGTTCGTGGAAACAGCGCAGCACAACGGATGTTATACGAAAAGTACGCTCACAAGATGATGGGCGTATGCGTACGCTATGCGGAAAATCGTGAAACCGCTCGCGATTTATTGCATGACGGTTTCATTAGCTTATTCGAAAAGATAAACACCTATAAAGGAGACGGCTCATTTGAAGGTTGGATGCGACGATTGTTCATCAACACAGCATTAATGCACCTACGCAAAAAAGATGCGCTGGTCAAGTACAGCGAGTATTCTTTGACAGAGCGAAGCGCAGATTTTAGTGTTTTAGAAAAGTTGTCGGCTGATGAATTAGTAGCGCTCATTGCCGACTTACCAACAGGATTTCGCATAGTTTTCAATCTATACGCAGTAGAAGGTTATACACATTCCGAGATTGCAAAAATGCTGCACATCACTGAAAGTACTTCGCGCTCACAGTACGCTCGCGCACGTAGTTGTTTACAAAAAACAGTAAAAAAGTTTCGTAGATGAACGACGATGTAAAAGACATATTTCGCGCATTGCAAAACTACGAAGCAGCTGTAGCACCCGATGATTGGGAAATCATTAGCGAGCAACTATCGTTAAACAACAATCGACAGGAAGTTGCCCACTTACAGAGTGTGCTGCTAAATTATGAATATCCCGTTGACGCTAATGATTGGGGGAATATCAACCGACAACTACAGCAGCGAAAGAAACGGAAATCTGCTGCTATTTGGTTTTCTGCTACTGCCGCAGCAGCGGCAGTAGCAGTGTTCCTGCTGCTGCTGCGCTACCCGGTATCAATGGAAAATCCTTTACCTCCAACCGCTACACCTGCAGCAACCGTCAATTGCACACCAAAGCCGACCAATGAACCAATTCAAATGGTTGCCTCTACTCCTACCGCTAAATCACAGCCAGTTGCTGTGCCACATGCATCTCTATATGCAAAAAATCAACAAAAAAACGAACTGCCAACAGCAGCATCTGCGCCCAAAATTAACTCCGACATCAACGAGATAGACACCATTACAACCACAGAAACAACAACTACCCGGACAGAAAAAATAGCAGATGCTGTCGAGGCTATCGCGAAAGCAGCTCCATCATTCCCCGATTCGCTATCTGCCTTTCCGCTATTCGAGTCCCCCTTACCCGACAAGAATAAAAACTCACAAAAATGGGCAATAGCGTTGTTGGCGGGTCAATCCGCCTATTCTAATCAGCCGCTTAACGGCAGCAATGCAGACCATTCATACAGTAGTTCTCCCAATGATGGAGGTTCTTACGAGGGCAATAATGGATTATCACCCTCATCGGCCGCTGAAAACTATTTAGAAGAGGCTATCACCTCGCAGCATCACGTACCGCTATCGGCAGGTATCACATTTCGTTTTTACTTTACATCGCGCTGTGCTGTAGAGTCTGGACTAGTTTACAGCTATCTTGCATCGAGTTATTCACTTCCAAATCAAGCCGAGGTAAAACAGCGACTGCACTACTTGGGTATACCTATCAGCCTTGCTTATCAACTTGCCAAGGGAAAACGTTTTTCTCTATACGCATCGGGCGGATGCATGATGGAAAAAGGGCTCACCGCCAACTACACCTATAGCCACCTTACAGAAAAAAATACCACACACGAAGCCATTGACGGCATACAATGGTCGTTAAACGGACAACTTGGCGTTGAGTATAACTTTTATAAGCGATTTAATATATACATAGAACCGGGGATGCGGTATTTCTTGCCCGATAGTAATCAACCCACAAGCATTCGCACAGAGCAGCCACTTAACTTCAACATTAACGTGGGGGTAAGAGTTGATTTTTAACTTCTCGTGCAGCGTTTTCATCCGGTTTTGCATCTTATAGGTAAGACAACTTTAGAAACATCCGTTAAAGTTTGAGGCAAAAAATAAATTTTTAAAATTCATTTTTATGAAAAAGTTTATTCGCATTTTAGACCTACTTCTGTTTATAGGCGTACCCTGTATGGTGGCAAGCCTTCTAATCGTCAGCTGCCAAGACGAAGTAAAAAACACGGTAACCTACACGGTCAACGAGCCGGTGTACATGCCATTTGCTCAGTTTCGCGCACAGCGCGTTGCTCAACCAACGCAGGCAATGGTAAACCCGGGAAAAATTTGCCTCTACAGCAGCCATCTTTTCATCAACGAAGTCGGCAAGGGCATTCACATCATTGACAACAGCAACCCTGCCGCCCCACGCCCAATAGCATTTATTGAGCTGGAGGGGAATATTGACATTACTGTTCGCAATAACATGCTCTACGCCGACAGCTACATTGATTTGGTGTGGTTCGATATCAGCAACCCATCCGCCCCTGTAGAAGTTGGACGGCTACCCGACGCATTTCGCAACATATATCCTACCATTGATAATAGCTATCCGATAGCAGAAATTGATAACACGAAAGGTGTCGTTGTTGGATGGAAGGTAAAAGACATTACGGTTGATGTGGAAACTCGCCACTATTTTTATGAATATTACATGGATTTTGCAAGTTCGGCAGATGGAGGTAATGCACCCACAAGTGGTGGCGGTTCCTCCACCGCGCTAACCGGCTCTATGGCTCGCTTTGCTGCGTGCGGTAATTACTTGTACGTGGTAAACGAGGGCATGCTCAAAGTGTTTGACTTGTCGGGTCAAGACATTAGCAAAATCTACGATCAATACCTTGCGTGGAATGTTGAAACTATTTTTGCGTACAACAGTAAGTTATTTTTCGGTACTACCACCGGCATGCTGATTTACGACATTACAGATCCCATTACGCCAAAATACCTATCATCGGTAACTCACATACTTGGTTGCGATCCCGTGGTGGTGCAGGACAATTACGCTTACGTTACCGTGCGGGGCGGGAATACGTGTGGACAAATTCAAAGTCAGCTCAACGTAGTGGATATTAGCAATCCCAGCGCGCCATTTACGCGAGCATCATTTATCATGCAAAGTCCGTACGGATTAGGTATCGACGGCAATTCACTTTTTGTATGTGATAAGGGGCTGAAAGTATTCGATGCAAGCACTCCAGCAATGGTTGGTGACCGCCTGGTAAAACACTTCGACGACATTGCAGGCTTTGACGTAATTCCATACAACAACGTGCTGATACTTATCGGCAGCGATGGATTACGCCAATACGATTACTCCGACCAACAAAATATAAGCCTATTAAGCACATTAAACGTACAAGCAAAGTAAGATGAGACGCCTACTACTACTCACAATATATACGTTTATCGTACTTTCTGCGGTAGCACAAAGCGACAAACCTGCAGGCTACTACAACCTCACGCAGCTATCCTTTATCATTGGAGAAGTCGAATATTTATCCCCAACGGGGGCCAATCTTGTACCATCAATAACTACGGTCAACGGGTATCGCTTCAATGAGCACATTTCAGCTGGCATTGGCGTGGGAGTTGCCGCATATTCTTACATGGTATACCCTGTATTTACCGATTTGCGTTGGCACGTATTCAAAGATGGGTTCACACCGGTACTTGCCTTTCGTGGCGGCTACTCTTTTGCCAATAGCGAGAAGGAATATCTTACCAACTACGACTACAACGCCACCTACAAAAACTCAGGCGGCTGGATGTGCAACCCTGAAATAGGTTTTAAAACTACCATTAATCCGAACTTCGATTTTGTGTTAACGGTAGGTTACTACTACCAAAAATTAGAGAGCGAAATTAAAAGCCAATCCTACCCGAGGTACGCCATTAACAACCTCAGTACTAATGTCAATCGTTTAACGCTGAGCATCGGATTTTTATTTAAGTAGTTGAATTCGAAATCATTTGTGTTTATTTTGTCAAGAGAAAGTAAATTTTAGCTTTCTGTTGAAGTTGCAGGACAGGTAGATAAAAAAATAGCGGGGCATAAATCCCGCTATTTTTTGTACATTTGTTAGCGAAACCCAACATTACAAAATATTTTTCAGAAAATGGCAAACGAACTGTTTAGCGTAAAAGACAAGGTAGTACTCATAACCGGAGGTGCAGGTATACTGGGCACAAGCATGGCAAACCATTTTGCCAAAGAAGGCTCAAAAGTGGTAATCCTTGACCGTAACGAGGAAGTTGGTAGCAAGCTGGTGGCCGATATTAAGGCCAAGGGCTACGAAGCAAGCTTCTTCAAAACCGACGTGCTCAACCAAGAGGTGTTGGAGCAAAACTGCAAGGATATTGTGGCTAAGTACGGCACCATTGACGTACTTATAAACGGCGCGGGTGGCAATATGCCCGGTGCTACCGTAGCCCCCGACAAAACTATTTTCGATTTAAAAATTGACGACTTCCGCAAGGTAGTTGACCTCAACCTGTTTGGCACCGTAATTCCTACTATGGTTTTTGCCAAGGTAATGGTGGAGAAAAAGAAAGGCTGCATTATTAACGTGTCATCCGAGTCGTCTATTCGTCCGCTTACGCGCGTAGTGGGTTACTCTGCATCCAAAGCTGCTGTGAGCAACTTCACCAAGTGGATGTGCGGCGAACTGGCACAAAAGTTCGGCGAGGGATTACGCGTGAACGCTATTGCTCCGGGATTTTTCCTTACTGAGCAAAACCGCACGCTGATGACCAACCCCGACGGTTCGTTGACCGCACGCGGACAATCCGTAGTAACGCACACTCCTTTCGGTCGCCTAGGCGAACCCGATGAGTTGCTGGGCACGCTACAGTGGTTAGCCAGCGACGCTTCAAAATTTGTAAGCGGCACCGTAACAGTGATTGATGGCGGCTTTGACGCATTTGCGATATAAGAAGGGAGTCTAGAAGATTAGGAAGTTTAGGAAGACTAAGAAAAGGCGTTATTAGTACTATTCGCTTTTAACTTCTTAAAATTCTTAATCTTCTTAAACTTCTAAATTAAACAAACAATTCAACAGTTCAACGTATGATTAACAATATATCAAAAAGCGGGCGTGTAATGTTTGAGCAAACATGGCGCTGGTATGGCCCCAACGACCCTGTGAGCCTGTGGGATATTAAGCAGGCCGGAGCAACAGGCATAGTAAACGCGCTGCACCACATCCCTAACGGTGAAGTGTGGACAGTAGAGGAAATTGAGAAGCGCAGGAAAATTATTGAGGAAGTTGGTTTGCAGTGGACAGTAGTAGAAAGCGTACCCGTGCACGAGCATATCAAAACCCAAACGGGCGACTTCGAAAAGTACATTGAGAACTACAAGCAAAGCATACGCAACCTTGCCAAGTGTAACGTAATGGTGGTAACCTACAACTTTATGCCTGTGCTGGACTGGACGCGTACCGACCTTGCCTACACTTTGGAGGATGGCTCAAAAGCATTGCGTTTTGAGCGCGCCGCTTTCATGGCTTTCGACCTATTTATATTGAAGCGTAAAGGCGCCGAAAGCGAATACTCCGCCGAAGATAAAGCAAAGGCAAAGGCAAAGTTCGATAGCATGAGCGATGAACAAAAGCACACGCTCACGCGCAATATGATTGCAGGCTTGCCTGGTTCGGAAGAAAGTTTTACAGTAGAGCAATTCCAAGAAGCACTTGACCGCTACAAGGATATTGACGCCGAAAAGTTGCGTAGCAACCTTATTTACTTCCTTGCAAAAATTGCGCCCGTAGCCGACGAGGTTGGCGTTCGCTTGGCCATTCACGCCGACGATCCTCCCTATGCTATTCTCGGACTACCGCGTATTCTTAGCACCGAATCTGATTTCTGCAAGTTGGTTGATGCCGTGCCCAACAAGTCCAACGGGCTTTGCTTCTGCACAGGTTCATTTGGCGTGCGTGCGGACAATGACCTTCCCGGCATGGCTACCCGCTTGGGCGAGCGCATTTACTTTGCGCACCTGCGCAGCACACAGCGCGATGCCGAAGGCAACTTCTACGAGGCCAACCACCTTGAGGGCAACGTAGATATGTTCAACGTAGTGAAAAACCTGCAAGCCGTGATGCAAAAGCGTCATGAGAGCATCCCCATTCGTCCCGATCACGGTCATCAAATGTTGGACGACCTGAAGAAAAAAACCAACCCCGGCTACTCCGCCATAGGTCGCCTGCGAGGCTTAGCCGAACTACGAGGCCTGGAAATGGGCATAGCAAAATCACAAGAGTAGAAATGAAAAATCCCTGCTAAAATTTAGCAGGGATTTTTTGTAGTGACCCCGGAGGGATTCTAACCCCCGACTTTCAGAACCGGAATCTGACGTTCTATACAGCTGAACTACGGGGCCAATAGTATCTACTGTCATGCGGGCCTGACCCGCAATCTCCTTGGGAGATCCCGAATCAAGTTCGGGATGACATGTGGCAAAAGGCACACAAAGGTAACATATTTCAACAAAAAAGCCAACGCTAAATTCAGCGTTGGCTTTTACATTTTATCAAGTGCGAAATTACACCTTCATAATTCTATACGTCAGCGGTTGCCTTGCTTTCTTCACCCACACCTTTACGGTGTAGTATCCCGACGGATATAAGTTCATGTTAATAGTCATACGAGTACCCTGCGGAATGACCATAGGGCTGTTGAAAACAACTTCACCCGAGGCTCCAAAAACCATCAGGCGCTCAATATCATATTTCTCGCAAAGCACATTTAAGTCACTCTCTACGGGATTGGGAAAAAGACGCACATCACCATCGGCTACTAAAACCGTGGGGGTGCTCTCAGAGCGAGGTGCAGCCACAGTGTATGAGAACGGTAACATAACCGCTAACAACACTACTATGGTAAACAAACGCTTCATCATATACTCTTTAATCTCAATACTGAGAAACTCTTCCTTCTAAATTCAAGTACAAAGATAATACAAATTCTTAACAAAAGCAAATTTTTTGTACTTTTTATTAACTTCGAGTTTATTTTTCTTAAAAAATGACAACAAACTTTTATAATAAGTTGAAAATATTAAAACTAAAAAAGAAGAAAAAACTTAACGATGCCAAAATCTCAATCCATCTTTTGCCAAAAACACTCGGCAAAACCCTTTATTTTTGCTAACTTCGCACAAAATTTCGAAAAAAAAATTATGGAGTATAACTTTTCGGCCATAGAGAAGAAATGGCAGCAGTACTGGAAAGAGAAAGGTACCTATAAAATCGTTGAAAATCCCTCCAAGAAAAAATTCTACGTACTTGATATGTTCCCCTACCCCTCGGGCGCGGGGTTGCACGTAGGACACCCGCTGGGTTACATAGCATCGGACATATACAGCCGCTATAAAAGGCTGCGCGGCTTTAACGTACTTCACCCCATGGGCTACGATGCCTTTGGTCTTCCTGCCGAACAGTACGCCATTCAAACAGGGCAACACCCGCGCATTACTACCGATAAAAATATTGCACGCTACCGCGAGCAGCTGGATAAGATTGGCTTTTCGTTCGACTGGGATAGAGAGGTAAAAACATGTGAGCCTGAATACTACAAGTGGACCCAAAAAACCTTCATTGACCTTTACGAGCACTACTACAATACTAAGGAGCAAAAGGCAAAGCCTGTTACCGAGTTGGTTGCCGCTTTTGAAAAAAATGGCAACGCCAATATTGATGCTGCATGCGGTAACCCCGACATGAAGTTCACTGCCGACGAATGGAAGGCAATGGACGTGCAAGCCAAGCACCACACCTTAATGGAGTACAGGCTGGCTTACCAAAAGGATGGCATGGTAAACTGGTGCCCACAGCTGGGTACAGTGCTTGCCAACGATGAGGTGAGCAACGGACTTTCTGTACGTGGCGGTTACCCCGTGGAAAGAAAGCTGATGCGCCAATGGTACCTGCGCATTACGGCATACGCCGATAGAATGTTGGCTGGGCTTGACAACATAGACTGGAGCGATAGCCTTAAGGAAACTCAGCGCAACTGGATTGGTCGCTCAACGGGCGCCAACGTTCGCTTTAAGCTGCTACCTCACCCCCAACCCCTCTCCACAGGAGAGGGGCGTAGTGGCTCCGGTACGCTTCAGCAAAAAATTGAATCGGGGCAAATGCCCCTCTCCTGTGGAGAGGGGATAGGGGAGAGGTGTGAATATTTAGAAATATTCACCACCCGTGCCGACACCATGTTCGGTGCCACCTTCATGGTTATTGCTCCCGAGCATCCCGTGCTATCGCAGGTAAAGTTGGAGAAGGATGTAGAGGAGTACGTAACGTGGGCAAAAAATCGTTCGGAACGCGAGCGTCAAACCGAGGTAAAGAATATAAGCGGAAAGTTCACGGGCTTATACGCCGAAAATCCGTTTACACAAAAACAAATTCCCGTATGGGTGAGCGAATATGTGCTGGCAGGCTACGGCACCGGCGCTATTATGGCAGTACCTGCGCACGATAGTCGCGACTATGCTTTCGCTAAACACTTCGGACTTGAAATCATTCCACTTATTAAGGGTTGCGATGTAAGTCAAGAGAGTTTTGATGCCAAAGAGGGCGAAATGGAAAACTCAGGCTTCCTTAACGGTATGCAAGTAAAAGACGCCATTCAATTCGCCATTGACAAAGTAGAAGAAATGAAGATTGGCACCGCCAAGGTAAACTACCGCTTGCGTGACGCGACTTTCAGCCGCCAGCGATACTGGGGTGAACCATTCCCTGTGTACTACGATGAGAATAATATTCCACAAATGTTGCCGCTGAGCGAACTTCCGCTGGAGTTGCCATCGGTAGATAAATACCTGCCCACCGAAACAGGTGAGCCACCTCTTGGTCGTGCTACCTCGTGGAAATACCAAGGCAAGTACAGCTACGAGCTGAGCACCATGCCGGGCTTTGCGGGCAGCAGCGCCTACTTCCTGCGCTACATGGATCCGCACAACAACAATGGTCTTGTGGATAAAAACAAAAACGAGTATTGGCGCAATGTTGACCTTTACATTGGCGGCACCGAACACGCTACAGGTCACCTGATGTACTCTCGTTTTTGGAACATGTTCCTGTACGATCTAAATGAAATTTGCGAAGCAGAACCTTTCCAAAAGTTGATTAACCAAGGCATGATACAAGGTCGTTCAAACTTTGTATACCGCGTAGATATTGGAAAATATGCAGCAGTTGTGCTAGAATATCACGTGAAAGAAATGGGATTCGAAGCGTATTTCGATTTAGAAAAGCGCGCTTTCGACTTTATAAATACCGGTGCAAATTGTGCAGTAGAAGTTATAGGAAAAGCAAATAATCCAGACCGAATAAAGAACCTTCAGCATGAAGCAAAGCAAAAAGGATATAAATTATTCTTAGCCTACGCATCTGATATTTTACTCGATGCGAATAGCGTTGTTCGCAGGCTGTCGGACTTTATTAAGAATAACGATAGCACATTTGAAAACAATCAGATAAACACAAATAGGGATTGGTTTGTCTCGTACAACCTCAAGAATAAATATGAGGTACAGGAAGTTCACGTAGATGTAAATATCGTTTCAAACGATATTCTTGACCTCGATAAATTCAAAGCCTCACGACCGGAGTATACCAACGCCGAATTCATCCTGGAAGACGGGAAATACGTGTGCGGTTGGGCAGTAGAAAAAATGTCGAAATCGTACTACAACGTAGTGAACCCCGACGATGTGGTGGAAAAGTATGGTGCCGATACGTTGCGCCTGTACGAAATGTTCCTCGGCCCGCTTGAAATGGCAAAGCCTTGGGATACCAACGGCATTGACGGTGTACACCGCTTTCTGCGCAAGCTATGGAGGCTGTACCACGACATGGACAACAAACTTGCTGTAAGCAACGATAAGGCCACTCCACAGGAGTTGAAATCGCTGCATAAGTTGATTAAAAAAGTGCAAGATGATATTGAGGCATTCTCGTTCAATACCGCAGTAAGCGGATTTATGATTTGCGTAAACGAGCTGACAGAGCAGAAGTGCAACAAGCGTGAAGTGCTGGAGCCGCTTACCATCCTTATGGCTTCATTCGCACCACACATTGCCGAGGAGTTGTGGGAAAGTTTAGGACATACCACTACCGTATGCGATGCAACATTCCCCGAATTCAACCCCGAAATGCTGGTGGAAAGTTCGTTTGAGTACCCCGTTTCATTCAACGGTAAACTCCGCTTCAAAAAAGAAATGCCGATGGGCATTAGCACCGAAGAAGCTCAAAAGATAATTATGAGCGACCCCAACACTGAAAAGTTTTTGGAGGGAAAAACCATTAAGAAATTCATTTTTGTACCGGGCAAAATTGTAAACATAGCATGTTGAGTTCAGCACGTATCTGGCGCACCATTCGCGAATATTTCATCATTACCTTTGGTTTGTTGATGTACGTAATGGCTATTAACCACTTTGTATTGCCGGCCAAAATTGTGGGCGGCGGCGTAAGCGGTATAGGCGCATTGCTGTACTACGTAACCGATGGTCTTATTGAAGTCAGCATGTCATACCTTGCCATTAACGTGGTGTTGGTCACCATAGCCTTTATAGTGCTTGGGCGCAACTTCGGCTTCAAAACCATTTACGGCATACTAGCTATGACACTTATGCTGAAGTTAGTCCCTATACCCACCGATCCACATGTAAGCGAACCCCTTATGAGCGCTATCATCTCGGGCATTTTGGCTGGTTCTGGTATGGGACTTATCTTCACACAGGGCGGTAGCGCGGGTGGTACCGATATAGTTGCCATGATTATTACCAAGTACCGCAACATGAGCATCGGGCGTGTATTCCTGTACTGCGACCTCGTTATTATAGGCTCATCATACTTTCTGTATCACAGCATTGAAATGGTTGCGTACGGTTATGTGCTTATGGGCATTTGCTCTTACTGTGTAGACCTAATGCTATCGGGTAATAAGCAGTCGGTACAAATGTTTATTTTTTCGGAGCATTTTGAAGCCATCGCCAATCGTATAATGAATGAGCAACGCCGTGGTGTAACGGTACTCAACGCCACAGGTTGGTACACCAAGCAAGACAAGAAGGTGCTAATGATTGTTGCTCGCAAAAACGAGACTAATGACCTCTACCGCATTGTAAAGGAGGTGGACAGCGGAGCATTTATCTCTGTAGCTAACGTTATGGGATTCGGTCAAGGCTTTGACAACATCAAGGTGTCACGAAAAATTGACCCCACCGAACTCATTAAAAAAGCAGCTACAAAAGCGCATAGCAATAAGCCCCATAAGTAAATGCCTAAGCGAAGAAATTAATCACTTGCAGTAGTTTTTTTCCAAAAAACACAAGAAGATTAAAACAAACTCATTTGCTCTGCATCACTACCCAATAGGTTGAAACTTTTACGGTGCCACTTTGTGACGCCATGTTGGGCTATCGCTGCACGATGCTCCTTGGTAGGATATCCTTTATTTCCGCGCCACGCGTATCGGGGAAACTTCTCGTCCAGCGCATCCATAAAATCATCACGGTAAGTTTTAGCAAGTATAGAAGCCGCTGCAATTGAGGCAAATTTCGCGTCGCCTTTTACAATGCACAGGTGTGGAATATTGGGATAAGGAGCAAAGCGGTTGCCGTCGATCAGCAGAAGTTCGGGCTGCAACTTTAGCTGTTTCACTGCCCTATGCATGGCAAGAAACGAGGCTTTTAGAATATTTATTTTATCAATCTCCTCGTTGCTCACCTGCGCCACAGCCCACGCCACAGCATGCTGCTCAATATAGGCGCGCAACTCTACCCTATGTTTTTCGGTTACCTGTTTCGAGTCGTTGAGCAGCGGATGCGAAAAGTTGCGCGGCAAAATTACGGCTGCCGCAAACACAGGTCCGGCAAGGCATCCACGCCCCGCCTCATCGCACCCTGCTTCAACTTTATCGGTAGAAAAATAGGGAGAAAGCATAAAACTTTATACCGTGGGCTGTCATGCTGAGCCTGTCGAAGTATGCGGAGTAGATTTTCCCTCGCCGCACCCCCTGTCCGCTCTGCGGCGCAGGCGAGCTTCGACAGGCTCAGCATAACAACGCACATAGCACTTTAAATATTACGAATGTATCAGCGTACCAACATTGTTACCCTCTACAATCTTCTTCAGGTTACCCACCTCGTTCATGTCAAACACCATAATGGGCATAGCGTTATCCTGACACAACGCAAAGGCTGATAAGTCCATTATCTTTAACTTTTTGGCATAAGCCTCATCGTAGGTTACGTCCATATACTTAGTTGCCGTTTTGTCCTTTTCGGGGTCGGCAGTGTACACGCCATCTACGCGGGTACCCTTAAGTAGCAAATCGGCATCCAGCTCAATAGCACGTAGTGCTGATGCGCTGTCGGTAGTAAAAAACGGATTGCCTGTACCACCGCCAATAATAGCTACACCGCCTTGCGCCATCACAGCAAGCGCCTTATCCTTAGAAAAACGTTCACCCACAGGCTCCATCCCAATGGAGGTAAAAGTGACTGTTTTGCAGCCCTTGCCCTCAAGCGCACATTGCAAACCAATGCTGTTAATTACGGTAGCCAGCATACCCATTTGGTCGCCCTTCACACGGTCGAATCCTTTACCCACACCACTCAATCCACGAAAAATATTGCCACCGCCAATCACAATGCCTACCTGCACACCCATATCCACCACCTCTTTTATTTGTTCGGCATAGGTATTGAGGACATCAGGGCTTATACCATACGAGGCCGCACCTTGCAATGCCTCTCCACTCAACTTCAGAAGAATTCTTTTGTACTTTACCATGATTGTGTTTACAATTTAACGATTTACAATTGACAATTTAAGGTTAACAAAGTTAAGAAAAAGCCCCATATTTTAATACAGCAATGCAACAAAGAAAAAGTTTCCGCTTCCACTGAGACTTGAACCTCATTGCCGGCATCTAAAACTGACGGCAATGAATAAGGCAAGAAAAGCCGAAGAAATTTCTTTCCTCGGCTTTCTTTTTATATACCTAAACGATATTAGTCGTTCAAAGCGAAACGCTTGAAGGCAGTTACGGTAGCGTCCTTATCAACGCTCTTAATGTATGCCTCAACGCTCATTTTGCCATCCTTAATGAAGTCCTGAGCAAGCAGCGTGCTATCCTTAAAGAAGCGGTTCAACTTACCTTGAGCAATCTTCTCAATCATGGCTTCGGGCTTACCCTCCGCCTTTGCCTGCTCGCGGCCAATCTTCAACTCCTGCTCCTGAACTTCGGCAGGGCAGTCGTCCTTGCTTACTGAGATAGGCTTCATAGCTGCGGCTTGCATAGCTACATCCCTTGCAGCGGTTGCATCAAATTCCTTGTTAAAGGCAATCAATGAAGAAACCTTACCGTTCATGTGGTTGTAGGCTGTCAGCATAGGAGCTTCGAGTTTTTCGTAGCAAGCCACCAAGTGCTTCTCTCCGGTTTTACCGGTTTGTTGCGACACCAAATCCTCAATAGAGAATTCTCCAACCTTAATAGCCAACAAAGCAGCCAAGTCTGCAGGCATATTAGTCAAAGCGGAGTCAGCAATTGAGTTTGCCAATGATTGGAATTCGGCATTTTGTGATACGAAGTCGGTTTCGCAGCCAAGGCATACCAGAATACCCTTCTTACCGTCAGCCGAAAGTTTTGCTATTACAGCACCTTCCTTGGTCTCACGGTCAGCGCGCTTGCTGGCAACCAACTTACCCTTTTCACGAATTATTTCTTGAGCGCGATTGAAGTCACCATTTGCTTCTACCAGCGCATTTTTGCAATCCATCATGCCGCTACCGGTCATTTGGCGCAGCTTTGCTACATCTGATGCTTTAATTTCCATTTTCGTTTTCTCCTTGTTAAATTATCATTGAGGGTTAAGCCCTCAATGACAAAGAAGAGGACTAAGCCTCTTCTTTTATCATAAATAATAAATGATTCTGCTTATTCTGCTTTTTCAGCCTTCGGCTTGCGAGCGCGCAACTTGGTTGCCTTTTCGCCACCTTCTTCACCTTCGCCCTTAGGAGCCTCTTTTGATTCCTTATCCTTTTCCAACTTACGTTCTTCCAAACCTTCTTGAATTGCACCGCACATAACGTCTACAATGCAAGCGATAGACTTGGTAGCGTCATCGTTAGCAGGAATAACAAAGTCAATGGGTGAAGGATTGCAGCAGGTATCAACCATTGCAATCACAGGAATGTTAAGACGGTTAGCCTCGCGCACTGCATTAGCTTCCTTCATAACGTCAACAACAAAAAGAGCAGCGGGAAGACGTGACAAGTCTGCAATGCTACCCAAGTTCTTCTCAAGCTTCGCACGCTGACGTGAAATTTGCAACTTCTCGCGCTTTGACAAGTTTGCGAAAGTTCCATCGGTATTCATCTTATCAATGGCTGCCATCTTCTTCACCGACTTACGAATGGTGGGGAAGTTGGTGAGCATACCACCAGGCCAGCGCTCGGTAACGTAAGGCATACCTACCTTTGCTACGCTTTCGGCAACTACGTCCTTAGCTTGCTTTTTGGTTGCAACGAACAGTACCTTGCGACCTGACTTTGCTATTTGCTTAACCACCGAGGCGGCTTCGTCAATCTTTACTACGGTTTTGTGCAGGTCAATGATGTGAATACCGTTCTTCTCCATGAAAATGTAAGGAGCCATTTTGGGATTCCACTTGCGCTTCAAGTGACCGAAGTGCGAGCCTGCTTCGAGGAGCTGATCAAAATTTGTACGTGGCATGTTTTGTTTTTAATGTTTGAAAAATTGTTTTAAACCTCATTCATCAACCCATTGGGTAGCAAATTTCTTGGTCCCTCGGGTTTTATCGCGGCTCAACAATAGGGTCGGTAGCGGCGTTAAGCCAATCTGCCCTATTTGCAATTAAAGCCGTGCTTAATTCTTTTTACAAGATAAAAAGGCTTGCGCGACAAAGGATATAAACCCAAAAACTCCTTTTATCAAGCCGCCGTCCACCAAAAAAGACGACGAGACGCAAAGCACAATTTATCCGTAAAGGTATAGTATTAACGCTTGCTGAATTGGAAGCGCTTACGTGCACCAGGTTGACCCGGTTTCTTACGTTCAACCTCGCGTGAATCGCGGGTAAGCAAGCCCTTCGCCTTAAGAACGGGACGGAAAGCCTCCTTATCAACTTCGCACAGCGCGCGAGCAATAGCAAGGCTCAAGGCTCCTGCCTGACCGGTGATACCACCGCCATCGAGGTTAACCTTAATATCGTACTTACCATCGTTGCCGGTGATTACCAAAGGTTGTTTAACTACGTATTGCAAAATTCCTGAAGGGAAATAGTTGTCAAGTTCGCGGTCGTTGATGGTAATTTTACCTGTACCTACAGTCATGTAAGCACGGGCAACGGCTGACTTTCTTCTTCCTGTAGCGTTTATAATTGTTGCTGCCATTATCTATTATATTACCTAATTTCACTTAATTTTACTGCGGTTGGCTTTTGAGCCTCATGAGGATGCTCTGCACCAGCATACACGTGCAAGTTGCGGAATTGCTGATCAGCCAAACGATTCTTTTGAAGCATACCCTTTACAGCATGCTCAATTACGAATATAGGCTTGCGCTTCAGCATTTCAGCCGGCGTAGCAAAACGCTGACCACCGGGGTGACCGGTGTGACGCACATACTGCTTATCGGTCAACTTATCACCGGTAAAGCGAACCTTATCGGCATTGATAACAATTACGTTATCACCGCAATCTGCGTGAGGGGTAAATCCCGGTTTGTGCTTACCGCGCAGCATAAATGCTACGGTAGCGGCCAAGCGACCCACCACTTCGTTGGTAGCATCCACTACCACCCAGTTTTTCTGTACCGTAGCCGAATTCAGCGATACGGTCTTGTAACTTAAAGTATCCATATTAAATTTTACAAATATTCTAACTATCTAAGAATCAGTTACTCAAACCGGACGAGCACACGATTCCCCCACTTTTAGGGGCTGCAAAGATAGCTCTTATTATTGGATTGCAAAAAAATATCGAAAAGTTTTTTTACCCTGAGGTAAAAAGTTTAGCTATAATTCGTTAGCTAAAGGGCTATTTCCAATCTCCATTTCTCTTAATCAGGTCTATCAACGCATCAACCGCGCGCTCCTGATCAATGTTTTTCTCCACGCACTCCTTACCTTTATATAGCGACACGCGGCTGGGACCAGCGCCTACGTAGCCGTAGTCAGCATCGGCCATTTCACCGGGACCATTTACTATACAGCCCATTACGGCAATTTTCAACCCCTTAAGGTGTGAGGTGCGCAGCTTCACCTCCTGTAGCGTTCTTTGCAACTCAAATAGCGTGCGTCCACAGCCCGGGCAGGCAATATATTCGGTCTTGCTAAAGCGAACACGCGCCGCCTGCAAAATACCGAAGCTGGTGTGACACAAGTCTGCAGGAGTGGCGTTGCGGGTAAAAGTGGCAGTTTGCTCCACTACTCTAATAGTATTGCTGTCATTGCGGACTTGATTCGCAATCCCCTCTAGAGATTGCTTCGTCGTTCCTCCTCGCAATGACGCATCTTCATCATTTACGCGAACGCTCTTTACCACCTCCTGTATCTTCACGTCCCTGTCCACTGTAAGCATTACTCCGTCACCAAAGCCGTCGATAAGCAGCGCGCCAAAATCGGCGGCAGATTTAAGCTGTAGTCCCTCATAATCCGTTTCGCTATAAGTGCGATGTACTACAACCGGATTTTTTACATCTTCTTTTTCTAAGGCTAAGAAAAATTCCAGCTGCTCCTCTATTCCACTTTCACCTTCGGCATCAAGCAGCAAAAGCATACTCGGATTTTCTTTCAGGAAAGCAATAAACTCGGAATTCAGGTAGCTGAGCGTGCAATGCAGCACATCCTCCTGCTCATCGTCAATAATTTTAAGCCCTCTTACCGAAAAATCATCCACTTCACTTAAACCTACGTATAGCACATCGGGCGTTTGACCGTTGCTTTTCCATTCCGAGCCGTCAAAAGCAAAGCCAAGGTTTTCAATATCCTTTTCGTGGATAGGGCTTAGATGTGATAAGTCCGCTACTACTGCCACAGGGTTATTTCCACCAATGGATACAGCAGAGGCTGGCGCGGTTCCTCTTTTTCTATAGTCGAAGAAATTGTGGTCAAGCGCGGGATGACATGCGGTAGGTCGAGATTGCCCTTTTTCAAAATAGCTCGCCAACTTCTTTGCCACCGGAATTTCGTTCTGGGGCTCTTCGGTAAGCGATACGCGAATGGTATTGCCAATGCCTTCACCCAGCAACGTGCCTATACCCACTGCTGACTTTATACGGCCATCTTCGCCTTCGCCGGCTTCGGTTACGCCCAAGTGCAGGGGGTAGCTCATACCTTCGTCAGTCATGCGCTGCGCCAGCATACGTGTTGCATACACCATCACGCGCGTGTTGCTCGACTTCATGGATACTACCACGTTGGTAAAATTCTCATCGCGGCAGATACGTAAAAACTCTAATGCCGATTCCACCATGCCCCGCGGCGTATCGCCGTACTTATCGAGCATGCGCGCGCTGAGCGAACCGTGGTTTACGCCAATACGTAAGGCAGTTTTGTGCTCCTTGCAAATATCGAGAAGGTTGACAAACTTTTCACGTAGCGCGGTCGGCTCGTCAGCGCTGCCCACTTTGTCTACAAAGTTGCCAGGATTAATGCGCACCTTTTCAACATAGCATGCCGCTACCTCTGCCGCAGCGGGATTGAAGTGAATATCGGCAATAAGGGGTATGTTGTAACCACGCTTTTTCAACTCGGATTTAATCTGCTGTAGGGCCTCGGCCTCACGCACTCCGGGAGCAGTTATACGTACGTAATCCGCACCTGCTTTGGCAATGGCTATGCACTGCGCAACGGTAGCCTCAACATCAAGCGTGCTTGTGGTGGTCATAGACTGCAAGCGAATAGGATTGCTGCCGCCCATGGGAATACCGCCAATAAAAACCTGAGAGGTATTATAATTTTTCATCAGCTACTATTTCCCTATTTTTCGCATTATGCTAAACGAAACAATTACTTGCATGGGCATTGACTCGTACAGGTCAACTGTGGGTTTTATAAGGTACGACATGCTTGCCATATAGCGGGCATCTACCGCAAAATCAGTTTTGCCAAAATTGAGGCACAGACCCAAACCGCCACCAACACCGTATTCAAAACCGCCTAAATTATTGTAGGAAAATGATTCGGTTACCTTGCCTGCGGGAGTCTCTTCGGTGCGCTTATTGTTTAGGTAGTAGGCTCCGTACACAATACCCGTTATTAATACATTAACGTGCTTTACCACCGGAATACGCGCCTGCATCATTACGGGCACCTCCAACACCTGCGACCTAACTTGTGTAGGTGCCGAGTCACCCAGAGCGTAACCGCGTTCACCGTAGCCAAACTCCACCAGCAGGTTCATGTAGCGCTCGTAATCATCGGCATTATCGCGGCAGTAACGAAATGCTACCGCTGCGTTGACAGGGGTGAAGATAGCATTTTCGTCCAGAGAAGGAGTAAAATACGTCATAGATAACCCTGCACCATAGCGGGCCCCAAGGTAAATTTCGGCACGCGACGCAATACTTGCAGCCAACAAAAATATGACAATAAGTAACTTCTTCATTCGGGACGAAAAGACCCTAATAGGGTCTGCTTTACAATCAACATTTTTCAATTAAGCCCCCGTTAGGGTTGATTAATCCGGGAACAGCACCTTCATATCCACGCTTAACTCCAAATCCCAGCCCTGGCGGAAGGTAAACTCCAACTTGCCGTCATTCGTCCTTAAGAAGGTAGCATACTCAGGTTGAATGCGCTTAAAGTAGTTACCGGTATCCCACTTACCATTGCCGTTTTCATCCTTTATTACACGAATGCAGTGGCTACCGGGATTGACATACTTGAACTCCATTTTTTTGTTCTCGCTCAAAGTATACTCTCTTAAAACGATCTTACCCTTGCTATCGGTAATTTGCACCACGTAGTCTCCCTCCACATTACTAAAGTCTATAGCTAAACTTGACAATTTTTCGGGATCGACAGTGGTAAATTCCCCCTTCATGGTGTCGTTAGTTTGTGAATAAATATCCCAAAACGCATTAGGTAAAATGGAGTAGCGATAGAACGTATTCTCCTTCCAATCGGCAGCAAAGCGATACGTACGCAGGCGAATGGAGTCGCGTTGCAATTCGTACTTCACCTTAACGTAGGTAGTGTCTTTGGAGCGAGGATTAATTTGCCGCTCCTCAAACGTAATCTGCTGCGGATTGGCAGAAATAAGCAGCGCGCCGAAGTTAACCGAAACATGCTCAATCGGGCCCGCATTAGAGGTTTTCAAACTTGGCTGCAACGTCCAGTTGACCGGTTTTTTGGGAGTGGTATCTACCGCTTCCTCCGTACCAACCAAGCGTGAAAAGAATCCGCCAATAGCTGAGGGCTTGGATGACTTTTCTTCCGGCGCTTTTTTATCAATAAAAACAAACTTGCGTTTTTCACGCGAGGGACTCAGCTGCCCCAGGGTATCGGTTTTGAGGTAGTTAAAATTCAGCTTCAGCGTATCGGGAATGCGAGCAGCGGTATCAGCAAACCAAAAAAGCAGTGTATCCTGTCGAGGGCTACTTTCCACTACAAATTTTCGCACATCCATGCTATCAATGTGAAGACTATCGATTTTAGGGTACGGTGCATTAAACGTCATTTTCAGCGCGCGCTTTTCCGGTTGCTCGCACGATGTCATGTATTGTGTTTGCACATCCTCCGTGAACATACGCAGCACCAACTTCGGCTCTTTTTCCTGCCGAAGTTCGGATTGGGGCTTGGGCTTCGCAGCTTCATCTTTTTTGTCTTTTTCCTCACCTCCACCTTCACCATCATGATGATGATGTCGCTCTATAGATCCGGCAATCGGCTCCACCGGGAGATCAAGAAATCCAATGGCCTCCTGCCCTATATCGTACTTGTAGTTTTTGTTGGCATCGTCAATTACTACTATTTTGTAGGGCTTTTCCTTCAGGTTTTCGGCAACAAAATTACCCTCTTCATTAGAGCGCGTAATATTGTCGGGACGCAACTTCAGCACTACGCTGTCGCTTAAGTTCTCATACAGATATACCAACATTTTTCCTACGGGCTGATCGGTATAGGCATCAAGCACCAGGCCATCCACCTGCATGGTATCCAGCACCGCCCACGTAGAAAATGCGAAGCGATATGCTTCATAGGGGTTACCCTCGTTATTATCAACAATGGCATTTCCAAAGTTAAGTTGGTAGGTGGTACTATCCTTTAACGGACTATTGAAGGTCGTCACTATACTCTTGCCCTTTACAGCCAATGTTGGCCGCTTCTCAGGTGGTGGCGACATGATGAACTGCTTATCGGCCTCTTTCAGCTGCACATACTCGTCGAAAGTAATTGACACCCTTTTTTTATCAAAAAAAAGCGCGCCTTGCTCGGGTATGGTTTTGAGCAACACCGGAGGCAAGGTATCTTTAGGCCCTCCGCTGGGATGGCCGATACTCGCACAACCCGTGGTAAACAGTAGACTATAGGCTGTCACTACAAGTATCAGTAGAAAAAATATGTTTTTTATAAGTCTTAAAATCAATTTATTACAAATTTCCAAATGAGAGCACCACACAAACAACTTTTAGCAAGCTAAGTTAAGCATTTTATTTTTACCCTACGAATAGTTTTTTTCGTACCTTTGTTTCTTTAAAAGAGCGATTTATTTGCTCGCATGTTTAACTTAAAATTTTTACTTTGGAAGACGTTCCCTCTCTGCTTAGCATCATTGCGCTAAGGCCCGACTTTTCACTTCTGTTCACCATCACAGGCAGCATTATAATACTGCTGTTACTTACTATCTCAGCGCTGGTTTCGGGTTCCGAAGCAGCCTACTTCTCGCTCACGCCAAGCAACATTAATACGCTCAAAAACAGCGATAGCAAATCAGCTAAAACAGTGCTACAGCTATTGGATCGCCCCAACCACCTGCTTAGCTGCATACTACTGGTTAATAGCGTAGTAAATGTATCTATAGTCATTATATCCACCTATACTACGCACAATACCATTGTGTTCAACTCCGAGGTTTTCGGGTTTACTTTCGAGGTTATAATTATTACCTTTTTATTGTTGCTATTTGGTGAAATTACGCCTAAAATTTTTGCACGCTACACCCCGCTATCGTTCTCACTGGCTGTAGCTATGCCACTGTATGTGCTTACAACAATTACCCGTCCGTTTAACTTTTTGCTGGTAGGCGCCACCTCGCGCATGAATCGCCGCATAAAGACCAAGCATGCCGACAATATTTCGATGGACGACCTTTCGAGCGCACTCAACGTAACCAAAACGGACAATGCCGAGGATAGAAAAATTCTCAAGGGTATTGTAAAATTCGGCAACATTGACGTACGCGAAATAATGACTCCGCGCATAGACGTGGTGGGCATTGACATTACCAACACGTTCAATGAACTGCTGGAGGTGATAGTGCAGTGGGAATATTCACGCCTGCCCGTATACGAGGAGAGTTTTGACAATGTGAAGGGCGTGCTGTACATAAAAGACCTGCTCAGCCACTTAAACGAGAAGGACTTTGTATGGCAATCGCTCGTGCGTCCCGCCTACTTTGTTCCCGAGAATAAAAAGATTAACGACCTGCTGGAGGAGTTTCAACAGAAGAAGAATCACCTTGCCGTAGTGGTGGACGAGTACGGCGGAACTTTTGGTATTGTTACGCTGGAGGATATTCTGGAGGAAATTGTGGGTGAAATTTCGGACGAGTCGGATATGGATGAATCGTTGTACAAAAAGCAGAGCGATGGCACCTATATTTTTGAGGGAAAAACGCTGCTCAACGATTTTTGCAAGGTAATGAACTTGCCCCATACATTTTTTGATGATGTAGAGGGTGATTCGGAAACGCTGGCAGGTGTGCTGCTCGAACTCAAAGGCAACTTTCCCGCACAGGGCGAAGAAATTCGTTATCGCCATGCGCTATTTACCGTAGCAGCATTTGAGGGGCGACGCATTCAAAAAATTCGCATCGTATTTGACGACGCAAAAAAAGCCAATAAGAAGAAATAGTGAAGCATCTTTTTATCATAGTCTTATCTGCACTTGTACTTACCACATCTTGCAATAGTAAGCGCACTGCGCCCAAGCCTCGCGGATATTATCGCATAGAGCTACCACAGGACCGTAAGTACGCTCGCACAGCACTCAAAGGCTACCCCTACTCGTTTGAAGTATCACAGTACACCAAGGTGGCACCTACAACAGATGAGCATAGCGAACCCTACTGGGTAAATATCGACTATCCGGGCCTCAACGCTAAAATTCATGTAAGCTATAAGCGTGTAAATAGCAACCTAGATAAGTACATAGAAGATACGCATTTTCTTGTATATAAGCACACCGTAAAATCTGATGGCATTATTTGGGAGCGCTTTGAAAACAACGAGCTGCATACCTTTGGTTACATTTACGAAATTGGCGGTAACGCGGCCAGCAACGTACAGTTTTACCTTACCGACAGTTCACGCCATTTCCTACGCGGATCGCTCTACTTCAACACGCACCCTAACCGCGACTCGCTACAACCTGTAATTCAGTACATCACCGAGGACATTTGGCGGTTAATGGAGAGTACCGAGTGGAAATAAAGTCATTTACCCCCACCCGCCTAAAGGGGGCTATAACATATTGCGTACATCTGCATACAAATTTACTGCGGTTATAGCCCCCTTTAGGCGGTTTTGGGCAAAAAAACATGCTAAACACCCTTTTACATATAAATAAAGATGGGCTACAAGTAGTTGTAGTCGAAATGGCGGGAGTAGAAAATCTTCTTCCGCAAATGTTTTATTCGAAGCAAGAGCGGGAGGAATTTGAACTACTGAAAAGCGAAAAACGTCAACGTGAACGTGCCTCCACGCTATTCCTGCTTCACGATTTTTTAGGCATAAAATCGGCGTTGCACCATCACACCAATGGCTGTCCGTATCTTGAGGGCATTTCAAACCACATCAGCATATCGCATACCCAGCACGAAATTGCCATAGCCATTCACGCTTCGCAAAAAGTGGGAGTTGATATCGAGAATACGAGCCGGAATTTTGCCCGCGTAGCACAGCGATTTTTGTCCACCAAGGAGCAAAATTACCTCAACACACAAACGCTGCAATGCCTTTCGTGGTGCGCAAAGGAAACCGTTTTTAAGTTAGCCGACGAACAAGGTGTTGAATTTGCAGATCAGATAGTGCTTGAACAATTTTATGAGCAGGAGGAGGGAGAAATTTCAGCGCAATTCACAGGAAAAGGAAAAGTGCAGCAATACCTGCTACACTTTCACCTTGTTGATAACGTTGGAATAACCTATGGCGTAGGATAGAGCCTACTGCACCACCCTCACCTTTGCCACAGCATTAGTCAACTCCACAAACTCCGCTACACCTAATCTTTCGGGACGCAGATCCAATAGTGCATGCTCCAATTTCACATCACCCAGCAACGGTTTTAGCGAATTGCGAATGGTTTTTCGACGTTGGTTGAACGTAGTTTTTACTACCTGCTTAAACAGTTTTTCATCGCAGTCAAGCGCCTCAACATTGTTGCGCACCAAGCGAATTACAGCAGATTTAACCTTGGGGGGAGGTGCAAAAACATTCTCGTGCACCGTAAAAAGATATTCAATATCGTAGTACGCTTGTAACAATACGCTCAATATGCCGTAGGTTTTGGTACCCGGTTTTTCTGCCAACCGCTCCGCCACCTCCTTTTGCAGCATACATACTACCTCGGGCACGCTATTCTTGTAGTCAAGAATTTTGAAGAAAATTTGCGATGAAATGTTGTAGGGAAAATTACCTATAACGCAGAATTTATCAGGAAATATTTTGGATAAATCCATTCGCAGGAAATCACCAAACATGAGGTTAGGCGTCAGCTGCGGCATGTTCTGCTTAAGGTACTCCACCGATTCGCCATCCACCTCAGCAGCGTACAGATTGATGTCGTCACGTTTGAGCAAAAACTGTGTAAGCACACCTGTGCCCGGTCCTATTTCCAGCACATCGCGCGCCACAGTGGCCGCAAGGCTTTGCGCTATGCGCTCGGCAATGCTTAAATCAACTAAAAAATGTTGACCAAGGTGTTTTTTGGCTCTAACAGGTTGCATATAATACAAATGAGGACGTCATTGCGAGAACGAGGTACGAGGACAAGGCGGTCTCAAAACTGAGGCATGAGATTACTTCGTCGTTCCTTCTCGCAATGACGTCCAGGATTATGAAAGCCAAAGGTAATGAAAAATCCGTACCTTTGCACGCTATGTCCAACTCTCACAACAAAACATTTCAAGTAGTAAACCTTGGTTGTAAGCTTAACTTTGCCGAGGCCTCTACTATTGCGCGTCAACTCACCGGCATGGGCTTTGAGCACGCTTTCACAAAAAACGGTGCCGATATATACGTGGTAAACACCTGCGCTGTTACCGAGCAGTCGGAGAAAAAATGCAGGCAGGCCATTCGTAAGCTATCCAAAGACAACACCGATTCAATCATATGCATAACAGGGTGTTATTCCTCGCTCAAACCTTTTGAGTTGGAGCAAATGCCTGAGGTAAATATTGTGGCGGACAAGGGTGAGATTGCTCAAAAAATAGGCGAACACTTTTCATTGTCCACTGCTCATTGCCAATTGCCTACTAACAATTTTTTCGCAGCTTACTCATCGGGTGATCGCACCCGCTCGTTTCTCAAAGTGCAGGACGGTTGTGACTACCACTGTGCATACTGTACCGTACCATTGGCACGCGGCGCAAGTAGAAACATTGCCATTGAGAAAGTTGTAGCACAAGCCGAGGAAGTGGCCACACAAGGCACCAACGAAATTATTATTACGGGGGTAAACATTGGCGACTTTGGAAAGTCAACCGGCGAAAATTTTTACCAGCTGGCGCAGGCACTGGAAAAAGTGCAAGGCATTTCGCGCTACCGCATTTCATCTATTGAGCCCAATCTTCTTACCAACGAGATAATCGATTTTTCGGCGCAATCAAAAAAGTTCCTACCACATTTTCACATTCCGCTGCAGGCGGGAACCAATCGCGTGCTTGGCCTCATGCGCCGCCGCTATACGCGTGAGCTGTTTGCCGAAAGACTTCATAGCATTCGCGCTAAAATGCCGCTGGCATTCATTGGTGTGGATGTTATTGTAGGTTTTCCTACCGAAACTGATGAGGAATTTGAGGATGAATACAACTTCCTGAAAGAACTACACCCTGCATACCTGCACGTTTTTCCATATTCCAAACGTCCCAATACGCCTGCCGCAGAAATGCAGCAGGTGCCAAGCGCAAAAATTACCGAACGTGCAAAACGTTTAGGCGAACTTTGCGAAGCACTACATCTCGATTTTTACAAAAAAAATGTAGGACAGACTGCGCAGGTGCTATTTGAAAGCACGCGCAAAAACGGCATGATGTTTGGCTTTACCGAAAACTACATAAAAGTTGCGCTACTCTATACAGCAGAGTTGGTCAATAAAATAGCCGCGGTAAAGCTCACCGCTGTGAGTAGCGATGGGTATATGAATTGTGAGCTGCTCAAATAATTTGTACCTTTGTTGCAAGAATCTAAACTATAAAAACATGAAGACTCCCCACATTCACATGGATGGCGCCGCAAAAGAATCAAAAAAATTCTGGGACGACTTTAAGAAATTCGCCTTCAAAGGTAATATAGTTGACCTTGCACTGGCCGTGGTAATCGGCGGCGCATTTGGTAAAATCGTCAGCTCATTGGTTGGCGATATCATTATGCCACTGGTAGGTATGATGATTGGCAATATTGATTTCAAAGACCTATCGTTTACCATCCCTACTGTTATAGAGGGTGTAAAAGGCGCTACCCTCAACTACGGCATGTTTATACAAAATGTAATTGATTTCATGCTTGTGGCGCTCTCCATGTTTATGGTGATTAAGTTACTTGCTAAACTTCAACGCAAAAAAGAGGAGGTACCCACACCTCCAGCAGAACCCTCTACCGAAGAAAAGTTGCTTACCGAAATTCGCGACATTTTAAAGGAAAAGAAATAATTTTTGCAGCAAAAGAATGATCAATTTTCAGCATATTTTTGAGAAGTTCAACTCGCTATCAGTACTGGTTATAGGCGATGTGATGATTGATTCGTACATGTGGGGAAAGGTGGATAGGATCTCACCCGAAGCGCCCGTACCCATCTTAGCCAGCACACAGCTCGAAAATCGTTTGGGCGGTGCTGCCAACGTGGCGCTCAACCTGCAGGCATTGGGCGCTCGTCCCATACTCTGCTCAGTAGTGGGTAACGATAGTAAGTCTCGAATTTTTGCACAGCTGCTTGAAAATTATGGTCTTACCGATGTAGGAATTATTTCGGACAGCACGCGAGCAACCACTACCAAAACCCGCATCATTTCGGGCACTCAGCATTTACTCCGCATTGACGAGGAAATTACCAAGCCGCTGCACGAAGAATTGCAAAAAAAGTTTTTTGCACATATAGAACAGCTGCTTGAAACCGAGAAAATTGATGCCATTATTTTTGAGGACTACGACAAGGGAGTTATCACTCCAAACATCATTGAGTGGGTGGTAAGCCTTGCTAATTCTCGCAAAATACCAACACTGGTTGACCCCAAAAAGAGGAATTTTTTGGATTATAACAACGTAACGCTCTTTAAGCCTAACTTTAAGGAGCTATGTGAAGGTTTAAAGGTAGATGTAGATAAAAAGAGCTACGATTCCATATTTGAAGCGGCACGCCAGCTAAATAAACGGATGAAGGTAAAGTATGCGATGATTACGCTTTCTGAGCGCGGTGTGCTCATATCAGATGGAGAGCAGTACGATGCCATTCCTGCTGAGTTGCGCAACATAGCCGACGTATCGGGTGCAGGCGACACGGTAATCAGCGTGGCAAGCCTTTGCTTGGTGGCAGGCCTTGCGCCTAAAATGATTGCTTCGGTATCAAATCTTGCGGGCGGGTTGGTTTGCGAAAAGGTTGGCGTTGTGCCCATCAACAAAAAACAGCTGCTAGAGGAGTGCTTAAAGAAGTTGGCTTAGCATTAACTTACCTCCAAAGTTCCTTTTCTACATATTTACCTACAAGTTCCTCGTAGCGTTCAAGGAAGTTGTTCAAAAGTTCGCTTCGCCCCCTCCGACTCGTGCTCAACTTATCCAGCCGTTTTACTAGTGCACGATAGTAGGTATTTCCTTGTCTACGCATATTGAGTAGCGATTCGCAAGCTTGTGCGGCACCCTCCTCATGGTGTGCCCCCATCAACACTTTAAAATCTTCCACACTGTTTCGCAGATCAAGTAGCAGGTCAGCGACTCCTACACGCCTCACCATTGGTCTATATTTATCAGCCTTACTTTGTAACTTTTGCTTCACTTTTGCCAGAGCTGCCAACTCATCTTTGTAGGACATGTACGCAGCTTCATCATAGCGCACCAGCAACTTATGTATACGACGAGCCGACCACCTTACTCTAAGGTTAGCACTTTGCTGCTGCTGCTCCAAGCGCTCATTCACTTTACGCAATGCGGTCTTGCGCCTACTATCGGCATGAATAATGGTATCACCTAGCGGGCCGAAGTCGACGTGCTCCACCATGTTGCATACAGCAGCATGGTAAGTAACCAATTGTGCATAGTTCGACTCTACCTGCAACACCTTTGGGGAAAATTCCTCCACCAATGACTTCAGAGCGCCAATAAAATCGCACCAATCCTGAGTGCGCAAAGCGCGTAGATTAACCCTCGTTATCGACATACAAAAGTGCTAATAATCAATAAAATATTAACACAAATGTATCTAAAATTTCTCATCTTGGTAATCGGTTTAAGAAATATATTTTCAAGCAAAAACATATTAGTCAACTATCTGACTTTCATTCACATAAAATAATCCATTACGCCTCTCGGAAAGGATAGAGGGAGACGACGCCACGTCCAGCAGCGTTACAGGACGAACTTTCATAGGAGTGTACATGCAGCGATCGTCATCATAGGTAGGTGCAACATGCTTATAGAAACCAGAATCGGGAAGGAAGTTCACAACCCAAGGTTCAAGGTTATCGTGCAATGTAGAGGAGTAGTACTCCAACGTATCCAGTTGAACTCCACCGGACGCCGTTAACGTTTCGTTCACTACGTCAAAAAGCGGGGCATGCGATACAATATCAGCTGTACAACTATTTACAAATAGCCTCCACTCCGCTGCCGAAGGCAGGTACCAGCCCGAAGGAGGATCAGTAAATCCGTATGCACGTTGGCTATAAGTTTGCGCTGCCATCGCTGCACGGCTATTCTGTCGCGCAAGCAAAACTGTATTTATAGCTCCCGTTGACAGTGTTGAAGTCACCTCATCACAGGTGTTGGCCTTAGTCAAGGTCAGCTCTTGCACAACTCCCCCCCAACCATTGTCGTAAGGGTAAAGCAAGCCATCCCCCGCGTCACACAGCGCCATAACATGCGCTTTACCGTTGGCCACGTGGTATACCACCCCACCATACTGTGGTTGAAATTCACCTACAGTAGGTGTTCCACTTACATTATCAGCAAACGAGCAGCGGCGCAGCATGCCACCCTCCATTAAGTAGGCCGCCGCCCCTACCGATGCTCGACCACCCTGCAGGACAAAGCCATCCCACGCAGTCACGTCTGCAAAATTACGAGGCTGCGTGATCACGCGCCTTCGTTTTTCTCCATTTAGCACGGTAACATTTTGCTGAAGATTACGCTCGGCAATGCCTTCCGGCTGCGTGGTATTAAAACCACCAAACACCTGCACGCCCTCCTTCATAAAAAACCCACCATAATACGTACCTGCAGCCACGCATACCGTATCTCCTGCAACAGCAGCGCTCATCGCAGCTTGTAGGGTGCGCTTGGCGGTAGCCCATGACTTACCATCGGCATTATCTTTACCAGCACTTTTTACGTACAAAATGTGCGACGCTAATTCTGCACTCACCACCTCATAACGCATCACCTCCTTGGTGGGAAGCCAGTCGGCAGCGGCAATAGCGCCACTACTCATTTCTACAGCATATACCCCTTGAGTGCGAAATATAATTTCGCCCTGTACTAGTTGGTAATCTCTACCCTCCTTCGCAAGTACATTACCTTTCTTCACAACAAATTTGGTAGGTATTTTACCCAGTTGCATGCTTACCGTAGGGCGCACAGGCACATCTAATAACGCATGCTGCATATCATGCAACTGCGGACCAAATTCCTTTCCCTCAATATTATCTACTACCTGCGAAGCAGCATACATATCCGACAATGACAAGCGATTATTGTGGCAGTACAAGAGCATGAGTTTTTCTGCTCCACGCACGTTGAGCGATGTCAAGCGATTATTGGAGCAGTTAAGTTCCAGCAGATTTTTGTTGGTGCTTACGTCAATATTAGTCAACTGATTATCGCTACATTCTATACGATATAGCGATGTATCACCTTGCACGTTGAGCGCAGCAAGATAATTACTGGAACAATTAATAAAACTCAACTTGTCACTGCCGCTTGCATCAAGCGAGGTTAGCCAACCTCCCGAGCAATCCAAGCGTGATAGCGACTTTGCTCCCTTAATATTGAGCGAACGTAATGCATTTTCGGAGCAGTCGAGGTAGGTCAAAACAGGACATCCACTTACATCAAGCGTGTCAATCCAGCAACCGAAACAGTATAACTTATTCAAACTTTCGTTGGTCCCCAAGCGCAATTTCACCATAGGGTTGTTAAAACAGTATAGCACTTTAAGGCCTCGAACAGCATCTACATCAAGGCTCTCCATCCAATTTCCGGCACAGTCCAAACGTGTCAAGTGCGGTGCACGGTGCACATCAAGCGCTGTCACGCTCATATTTTCTAACTCTAGCCCCTTAAGATAGCATTCGGACGACTGCACCTCAATGGTCACAGTATAGTTTCCGGTTGTGGAGTACACATGGGAGAGGAATTCACCGCCCCCATAACCATCGTTGTGAGGTGTTGATGCAGCAGTATCACCCCAAGAAACAGTAAACACCTCACCCACTGTTGCATAAATAGCAAATTCCTTTTCGTCGCCGGCAGCGGCATACCACGTAAAGGTAATTCTATCGCCGGCGGCATAGGTTACTACAATGTTCGCCAAAAGCAGCAAGACTAACAGTAAGTATCGTTTAAAAACGTTCTTGAATAAGCTATACATGTTTTGCGCCATCGAGTAAAATCTCTATCTTTTTCAACTTTTGCTCAAGAGGTAGAAATCCATCAATCCAATAGATTACTGCTCCCTTTCGCTCCATGTGCCTAAACCAGGTCATTTGCCGCTTGGCAAACTGGTGGATGGCAACATTAAGCTTTTGCACCATTTCATCATACGATAATTTACCGATGACATACTCAGTTACAAATTTATATTCAAGTCCATAATACTCTAAGTCTTCGGGCTTTACGCCTGAGGTTAGAATTCGTTCCACTTCCTGTACCATCCCCTCACGTAAGCGTGCATGCAGGCGCTCTGTAATACGGGTTCGACGCTCCTCACGGTCAACAGCTATACCCACGTACAGGTTTTTTATAGGCTCCAACTTATCCACCTGCGTAGTTTGCTCGTGCAATGCTATTTCAATGGCACGGATAACGCGCTTGCGGGTGTCAAAGTCTGAGCGGTTGTGCGTCACCTTCAGCTGCTCCAACTTTTGCTCTAGCTCTTCGTCCGACAGCAAATTCAATTCCACACGCAACTCCGGATTAGAGGGCACCTCGGGCAGCGCATAACCCTCCACCGCCGCCTCAATATACATGCCACTTCCGCCGCACAGCACAGGCATTTTTCCGCGTGAGCGAATATCTTTAAAGACCCGCCTGAAATCCTGCTGATACTCGTACACGTTATACTTATAGCCAGCATCTACAACATCAATAAGGTGGTAAGGAACGAGTTTTTTATCCACCGTATAATCGACCAAATCCTTACCTGTACCTATATCCATACCACGGTACACTTGTCGTGAGTCAGCCGAAATAATTTCACCATTCAAACGCGCAGCCAAGTGCGCCGCCACCTTGGTTTTTCCAGAGGCGGTTGGTCCTAGTATGGTTATTAATTCACAGTTCATGGCACGAATGCTGACAAATTTACAAAAAAAGTGTAAAATACGTTACAACTGCCCTCTCTTTACTTTTTCTAACTACCTTTGAGTTATTCAATTTAACTTTTTTCAACCATGAAAAAAATCTTTTTGCTGCTATCGATCTGCCTTGTATTCAGCACTACAGGACAATCGCAGGCGTTAATTGCGCTGGTTTTCGGCAAAAAAATTTCGACCGATAGAGTACAAGTGGGCCTATTCCTTGCAGAGCAAAATACGTGGATAACCAACTCTGGAGTTGGCGTACCCAACGTTGGTCTTGCCATCGGCGCGTACACTAATCTGGAGTTGGGAAAGTTTGGCGCAAATGGTTGGCGTTTCGAAAACTACATGGTATTTAAAACCCCCGGTGGTGGTCACGGCTTAGATATGGATCAGGCCTTTGCCGATGCATCTATTACCACGGATTACACTAAGTTCAACCGCAAAATTACCTACTTTGAAATAACTCCCATAATGCGCTACGATATCACCAACTCTTGGGCTGTGGGTATGGGACCTGTACTTGAAGCGCGTATTATTGCTAAGGATATTTACTCCAAAAAGGACGATACCGGCAGCTACGAGTACACCCAGAAAATTAACTCATACATTAACCCTATTGCTTTTGGCATTTGCGCTGACTTGGAGTACCGGCTTATGGGGGGTGATGCTCACGGGCTAAAATTCAACCTGCGCTACACGCAGGGGCTCACCCACGTATACAAATCAAGCGCTAATATTACCAATGGGCAAAATATTATGGTACATATTGGCGTTGCTATTCCTATTGTAGCAAAAGGGTCAAGCGACGCAAGTAAGGCTGCTAACTAACCAAAACAATAAGCAACCATGAAAAAAATACTACTGGTAGCAACGCTCATGGTAGCGTTGTGCGGTGTTGCACAAGCACAGGTAGGCGCAGGTACTAAAACCATTACACGTCACGACCCCGCGTTGCGCGATAGCCTCAGCAAACTCACCTACCCCTACATATTTCCGCTGTTGGGTGAGCGCGTTATCAAGCGTGGTTTTTCCGTACCCGATGGTGTTGGCATTATGATCAACGGGCTTGTGGGCAAACAGGATGTTACCATATCTGATGTAGAAATAGGCTTTAGAAATCCCAATCTTCCCAATAGCGAACAGATGTATAACATCGACTCCATTGTGAATTTCAGTAACGTATACGGCAATATTCAAAATGTGAATGCACGCGTTGACGTATGGCTATTCCCCTTTCTCAACGTATATGGCATATTTGGTAAGGCATGGACACAAACCAGCGTAACGCTAAGCGCACCTGTACACATGAGTACTACCGCCAAGTTCGACGGCTACATTTACGGTTTTGGACTCACTGCAGCATCGGGCTTACAGTACGTTTTCCTCACGCTCGACTTCAATAGCGTATGGACACACTTCAGCTCCATGAATCAGGACATACATACCATGATGCTTACGCCGCGCGTAGGGCACACCTTTCAGCTTGGCAAGGAAAGTAATATTGCGTTATGGGTAGGCGGAACTCGCATGTTTCTCAATCGTACCACCTCAGGTAACATTAATTTAGGTAGCATTGTTCCCGATCTTACGGGCGACAAGTTGGATGTAATTCTCAACACTAATAGCGCAAGTGAATGGAATCAATACCACCCCGACCACACGCTGTCGCCACTGCAATATCAAACCATGAAGACCTTGGCACAAACCATATCCGACAAGCTCCCTGACATCAATCAAGGCATTGATAACACCACCGTGATGTACTCGCTCAATAAGCATCCAAAGAGCTATTGGACTGCCTGCGTAGGTGCACAGTACCAGCTAAATCCCGCATGGCAATTCCGCACAGAAATTGGGTTGTTGGGTGGCCGTACCTCAGGACTTTTATCAGTTAACTACAGGTTTAAATTGTAAAAATATTTTCCAAAACAAAAGGCGGAGTTCAAAATTTGAACTCCGCCTTTCCCTATTGCCTACTTACTTCTTCTCTACATAGCGAATAAACGCCTCGCACACAAACTTAGTACCGCCGGGCGTGGGATAATCACCCGAGAAATACCAATCGCCCAGATGATCAGGGCAAGCCTTATGCAACCCCTCCATCGTTTGAAAAACAAAATCCACCTCTGCCTTCACATCATCGGGTTTAAGCATCTGTGCCATTTTGTACGAAAGTTCTGCATCGGTAAACTGTGCGTAAATGCTTTTCACCGGATTTGTCATTTCTGCCTTTGGCAACTTGAGCTGTGCTTTGCACTGCTCATACACCTCCTGTATAAGCGAAGTTTTACCCTTTTCCTCTAGTAACGCTACTGCTGCTCTGAAGGCAATGAACTCATCCATGCTGGACATGTCAATACCATAGCAGTCGGGGTAACGCACCTGCGGACATGAGGAAACAATAATAATTTTTTTGGGATGTAACCTATCCAGAATTTTTAGGATACTCTGCTTAAGCGTGGTTCCACGGACAATGCTGTCGTCAATTATTACAAGGTTATCCACACCTGGATTGATGGTTCCATAGGTCACATCGTACACGTGCGCAGCAAGGTCGTTGCGACTCTTATTTTGTGCAATGAAAGTACGAAGCTTAATATCCTTTATGGCCACCTTTTCAGAACGTATACGTTGCGAAAGAATCTGATCCAGTTCTCCGGTAGTAAGCGCTTTTCCACCTTCGTGAATAAGTCTTATTTTTCTATCGTTCAAGTAGCCATTCAACCCGTCCTGGAGGCCATAAAATGCTACCTCCGAGGTATTGGGGATAAATGAGAATACCGTATTTTCAGTATCATAATCCACCATTGAGAGAACGTGCTCTGTAAGCTGCTCACCCAACTTCTTACGCTCACGGTAAATATCCTGATCGCTACCGCGCGAAAAATAAATGCGCTCAAACGAACATGCGCGCCTTTCTGCCGCAGGCATCACCTGCTCTAAATCAAAAATCCCGTTACGCTTAAGCACCATAGCCTGTCCGGGCTGCAGCTCATTCACCGCCTCAGCCGATACGCTCATTACCGTTTGTATTACGGGACGCTCCGATGCCACTACAACTATTTCATCGTCGCAATAGTAAAAGCAAGGGCGAATTCCTACAGGGTCACGCAACACAAAAGCATCGCCGTTACCTATAATGCCGCACATAGCATAACCGCCATCCCACTGCGGGGCGGTGTGTTGCAAAATGTTCGACACGTCCAACTTCTGCTCAATCTGCTTGTGTAATTCTTCTCCTCTCAACCCCTCACTCTTGAACTTATCATACTGGTACTGCACCTCTCGATCGAGGTGGTGTCCAATGGATTCAAGCAGAAAAAATGTATCGCCGTAGTGACGCGGATGCTGTCCACTGGCTAAAAGGTGGTCAAAAAGTTCATCGGTATTAGTAAGGTTAAAGTTACCCGCCAGCATGAGGTTGCGCGTGCGCCAGTTATTGCGGCGCAGAAAAGGGTGTGCATGCGTCAAGCCCGTTTTTCCTGTGGTACCATAGCGCAGGTGCCCCATAAGCAGCGACGCCCCTCCCCAACTCTTAAGCCACTCGTCAGACCCCTCCTCAATATTATCGGGATACTGTGAACCTATACGCTCAAAAATTTCCTTAATAGCTCCGGAGCCAAGCGCCCTCTCACGAAAAATGTACTCCTCGCCTGCCTGGGCGCCAAGGTTAAGCACTCCCACACCCGCCGCCTCCTGACCACGGTTGTGCTGTTTCTCCATAAGCAAGTACAGCTTATTAAGACCGTACTGCCATGTGCCGTATTTCTTATGGTAGTAGTCAAGCGGCTTGAGCAGCCTAATCATGGCAATACCGCATTCGTGCTTAAGTTGATCGCTCATTTTTTTGGAAGGAATTTTTTTAAGCACACAAAGATACACTATTTTTACCAAACTTTTAGAAGGAATCTTAAGAGCCTAGAAGAGTGAAAAATACAACTTAGATTTTCTCCTTATCTTTGTAGCAGATTACATTACCTGAAATTTAGAGTAAATAATGAACGCCGTATTCATAAAAAGTAGCGAAAGAACAGAGCAGTGCCCCGACAATAACTTACCCGAATATGCCTTTATAGGGCGTTCGAATGTGGGGAAATCATCGTTGATCAACATGCTCACGGGTAATGCTAAGTTGAGCAAGGTTTCGTCAAAGCCCGGAAAAACAAAGTTGATTAACCACTTTTTGGTCGATGATGCGTGGTATTTAGTAGACTTACCGGGTTACGGCTTTGCAAAATTGTCGAAAAGCGAGCGCGAACGCTTTGCAAAGATGATTAACTACTACGTAACTAAACGTGAGGTACTCACCCTGCTATTTGTGCTGATTGATATTAGACATGAACCACAACAAATCGATCTTGACTTTATACAAATGCTGGGTGAAAACGGCGTACCCTTTGCACTGGTATTCACCAAAGCCGACAAAGTAACAAGCGCCGCAAAGCGCAACAGCGTGGAGCAATACAAGCGTACCCTATTGGAATCATGGGAGGAGTTACCAAAAATGTTCGTCACCTCGTCAGAAAAGAAGATGGGAGGAGAGGAAGTTGTAAAGTACATAGAAGAAGTAAATAAGGGATTGAGTTAAGCCTCCCTCAACAAAAAAACAAGCAACTGAATATCAAATCTCTATAGTATATATTTTAAAATATACACCATTAGCTTTCTATTCATAAAAAATTCAGCTACTTTTGTTTGGCTTTTCAAAAAAACGAAAATCACACAAAGGTACCCCATGCTCCCAACACACAAAATCCAGTTCTTTTGCGGTCGCGCATCGCGCTACCTTGCCGAAAAAATAGCTGCCAGCTTTGGCATCGAACTCGGACAATGCTCCGTACTCGATTTTAGCGACGGTGAATTTCAACCCTCGTTTGACGAGAGTGTTCGCGGAAGTACCGTGTTTATCATTCAATCCACTTTTCCCCCCACCGAAAACCTATTTGAGCTACTGCTCATGATTGACGCAGCTAAGCGTGCATCTGCATACAAGGTGGTAGCCGTAATTCCCTACTTCGGTTGGGCACGTCAGGATAGGAAGGATCGCTCACGTGTTTCCATTGGCGCTAAGCTAGTAGCCAACCTGCTCAGCGCTGCAGGTGTTGACCGCGTAATGACTATGGACCTGCACGCTGACCAAATTCAGGGCTTTTTTGATGTGCCAGTGGATTTGCTTTACGCCAGCCGTATTTTTGTACCTTATATAAGAGACCTCAAACTCGATAATCTTTCCATAGCAGCTCCCGATATGGGTGGTGCCAAGCGTGCCAATACCTACGCCAAGATTTTAGCGGCTCCTATGATTATTTGCCACAAAAATCGTGAGAAGGCAAATGTGGTAGGTGAACTCACGGCCATTGGCGATGTGGAGGGACGCAACATTGTTATTCTTGACGACATGATTGATACTGCCGGCACCATCACTAAGGCCGCCGACGTACTCATGGGCAAGGGTGCAAAGAGCGTTCGCGCTATTGCAACTCACGCAGTGCTTTCAGGTCCGGCCTACGAGCGTATTGAAAATTCAGCACTTACCGAAGCGGTATTTACCGACTCTATTCCGCTAAGGGGAGATAAGCCGAACAGCAAAATTAAAATTCTTTCATCGGCCGATTTGCTTGCCGATGTTATCAACAAGGTGTATCAGTGTCAATCAATCAGCTCGCACTTTATAACTATTTAACAAACAACCGATTGCAACTATTCATGATTCATAATTTGCAACTCGTAATTAATTAGCTATCTTTGCAATCCTTTAGAAAAAGACCTCTCTCATTATGGTGTCAAAACCGTAAGGGTGTAATGGGGAATTAAAAATTCTGAGTAACACTTAAAAAACAAACAAATGAAGACATTTGATCTTAAGGGCACAGCCCGTCAGGCGCTCAGCAAGAAGCAAGCCGCCAACATGCGTAAGGAAGAATTCGTTCCTTGCACTATTTACGGTAACGGCGAAAACGTACTTTTCACTGTTGAAAAGGCAGCGTTGAAAAGTTTGCTTTACACACCTAACGCCTACCTGGTGAATATTGACATCGAGGGTAAGAAAGAAACCGGTGTAATGCGCGAGTTACAATTCCACCCCGTTAGCGACGAAGTTTTGCACATTGATTTTTACCGTGTAGATGCTGCTAAGCCCATTGCTATTGACATCCCCATTACACTTAAGGGTAGCTCTGAAGGTGTTAAGCAAGGTGGTAAATTGCAACAAACTATTCGCAAAATTAAGATATCAGCACTTCCTAAGGACCTGCCCGATACACTCGAAGTAGATATTACCGAACTTGGTTTAGGTAAGAGCATTTTTGTGGGTGACGTAAGCTTCCCCAACGTAAACATCCTTACACCAAAAACTACCGTTATTTGCGCTGTGAAGATGACACGTGCCGCTATCGGTGCTGCCGCTTCAGCTGCTGCCGCTGCTAACACAAAGAAGAAGTAGTAGTACATAAGCATAACGCTAAATAAGAAAGCAAGGTTGGGAAGTTCCGGCCTTGCTTTTTTGCCCTTTATAAAAAACCACACAACCTCATGAAGTACCTCATTGCATGCCTTGGTAATATTGGCGTCGAGTACGAAAATACGCGACACAACATTGGCTTTAAAGTTGCCGATGCGCTGGCACATGAGGCTGACCTGCGCTTTAGCAGCGACCGCTATGGCAGCGTAACCGAGCTGAAGTACAAGGGACGTACGCTGCTGCTGCTTAAACCCAGCACCTATATGAACCTAAGCGGAAAGGCCGTGAACTACTGGCTACAGGCTGAAAAAATACCTGTAGAAAATTTGCTGGTAGTGCTTGACGATATTGCGCTCCCCTTTGGTTGCGTAAGAATGCGCGTTAAAGGTAGCGATGGCGGACACAATGGCCTAAAAAATATTACCCTCTGCTTAGGACATGAAAACTATGCCCGCCTGCGCTGTGGAGTGGGAAGCGATTTTGGAAAAGGCCAACAAATAGATTACGTGTTGGGCGAATGGAGCGATGATGAGCAAAAAGTCCTGCCCGATTTCCTAAAAAAAGTGGCTAACGCCGTAAAAGCATTTGCTACCATTGGGCTCGAAAGAGCCATGAACATTGCCAATACAAAGTAACAATTGCAATTTTGTAATTTTTATGTCTGAATCCTGTCGTATAGACAAATGGCTTTGGTGCATTCGCGCATACAAAACACGTAGCGAAGCAGCCGAGGCATGCAAGCTCGGACGCGTGCAGGTAAATGGAATGGAGGCAAAGGCATCGCGCGATTTGAAGTTGGACGATGTGGTCTCCTTTCGCAAAACACCCGTTGTCTATAAGTATAAAGTTCTGGCGTTTCCCCACTCACGCGTAGCAGCAAGGTTGGTTCCCGAGCTTGCCGAAAATCAAACTCCGCAAGAGGAGCTCGACAAACTCAATGTTGACCACCTCACGCTATTCGTTCACCGCGAAAAAGGAAGTGGACGACCAACAAAAAAAGATCGTCGTCAAATAGATTTTTTGATGAACGAGGGAAGCGACTCTTGAGGTAAAATAGGCAGTGTTTGCAACCTCAACAGGTTATAGAAAGTTACGCGGAGAGCTAAAAAAATTAGGGCTTGTAGCTATGTTCTACAACAAGAAAAAATATAGCTTAGAAAATCAGAGCTTTAAAATTTAAACGAGAAAAACAAGTGATTTTCATTTTTTTTTCCACAAGTTTTTTCACAACTTTGCTACTCGGAAATCATTGATAATATTTTGTTCAAAACTCTTCGTTTTTAGGTAAAAATATGTTCGGATATCAAGAAGTTTGGAATAGGTGCCTGCAGATAATAAAGGACAACGTGAGCGAGGAGAGCTATAAAGCCCTTTTTGAAAAAATAATCCCATTGAAGTTAGAGGAAAGCACCCTCACTATTCAAGTACCGAGCCACTTTATATACGAGTACTTGGAGGAGAACTACCTCGACTTGCTTCGCAAAACCATTCGTAAGGAACTTGGCGAAAATGCAAAGTTGGAGTACAGCGTAATGGTAGCCGGCGCGCCATCGCGCCCTATGCCGCAAATGGAAAAGGCTCCGCGCAATAAACCGGTTCCCCTTTCACCTAATACCGATAAGCCCGTAAATCGTTTCAACCCGTTTGTAATGCCGGGTCTGCGCAACTTAGAAATTGACCCGCAGCTAAACCCTAAGTACTCTTTCGAAAACTACATTGAGGGAGAGTGCAACAAGTTGGCGCGTAACGCAGGCTTAGCAATTGCACAAAATCCGGGAGAAGGTGCGTTTAACCCGCTATTTATAAACGGTGGTACAGGACTTGGCAAAACGCACTTAGCGCAAGCCATAGGTCTTGAAACAAAGAAGCTACATCCTGAAAAGATTGTTCTGTACGTAAACGCTAACAAGTTTAAGGAGCAGTACACAAGCGCAGTTCAAAAGAACGAGATAAACAACTTCCTGCACTTTTACCAAATGGTAGATGTGCTCATTCTCGACGATGTACACGACTTCGCTGGACAGAGCAAAACGCAGGATACGTTCTTCCACATTTTCGATCAGCTACACCGCTCAAGGAAGCAAATTATTCTTACCTCAGATAAAGCACCTGTCGATATAGAAGGTTTGGAGCCTCGTATACTGTCACGCTTTAAGTGGGGTTTACCCGTTGAGATTACCTCGCCCGACTACGAAACCCGCTTGGCCATATATAAGCACAAGGTGTACAAGGATGCCATTGAAATTTCTGATGATATTATTGAATATTTGGCAGACAAGGTAAGCAATAACGTGCGCGAATTTGAAGGCGTACTCAACCGCTTACTGGCCGAGGCTACGTTCAACAAAAGGGCCATTTCGATGGAAATGGTGGTGAGCGTAGTAAACAAGAATATTAAGAACACGCAAAAGGAACTATCGGTTGATAATATCTACAAATCCGTATGCGAGTACTTCAACATTGCATCGGATAGCGCACAATCCAAAACACGTAAGCGTGAGATTGTACAGGCTCGTCAAATTGCCATGTACTTTAGCAAAAGCCTTACCAAGGCATCGCTGGCCTCTATTGGCGCACAGATAGGCGGGAAGAACCATGCCACCGTGCTGCATGCCTGCAAAACGGTAAACAACCTAATGGAAACCGACCGCAGCTTTGCCGATATAGTAAGTAACATTGAGAAAAAATTAAGGGCGATATAATCGCCCTTTTTCTTTTTATAAACCTAAGACCCTAACAGGGTTTTGGACCCTGTTAGGGTTTACTAAAGTCACGGTACCATCACCTGAAGAAGATTATCCCCCACCCTTTCCTCATTCCGTACTACTCCCTCAATTTTTGGTGCATTCACCCCTTTCCCAAATTGCTGCGACGAGGTAAAAATTCGGGCTTCGTCCCATAAGCCCGCTTCAATAAAACTACGCAACAACCTTGCTCCTCCCTCTACAATTACTGATTGCAAATTGTTTTCATAAAATATTTTCATCCAATCGCCCACATCCGTGGTATTCAATACAAGCGTTGGGGCCTCGGAGTTGAAAAGATTAAGCGTGTGTGGCAAGGTATTTTTCTCATCCACCACTATGCGGGTAGGATTTTTTCCCGGCCACAGCCGTGCGGTAAGCAAAGGGTTATCCATACGCACCGTATTGGTGCCAACCATTATAGCCTGCTCCTCGGTGCGCCAACGGTGGCTGAGGCGATGCGCCTGCTCATTGCTCACCTTGGCAGCAGGTTCATCAGCCGTGCGGGCCACATCAATAAAGCCATCAAGAGTTTGCGCCCACTTTAGAATAATGTACGGGCGCTTTCTCTCATGAAAGGTAAAAAATCTTTTATTCTGCTCACGCGCCTCTTTTTCCAGCACACCAAGAGTAACCTCTACCCCCGCATTACGCAAGCGCTGTATTCCCGAACCGTTAACTTTGGGAAAAGGATCGGTTGTGGCCACCACCACACGCGGAATTTTCGAAGTAACAATCAGTTCGCTGCAAGGCGGTGTTTTACCAAAGTGGTTGCAAGGTTCAAGGCTCACGTACAGCGTACACTCACGCAGCAGGGCCTTATCCTCCACCTTATGTATGGCCTCGGGCTCTGCATGCGGCAAACCATGACCACAATGGTAGCCCTCTGCAATAATTTCACCATCACGCACCAATACCGCACCCACCATAGGATTGGGCGCAACGCGTCCCAACCCGTTTTGGGCTATCTCCAGGCAGCGGCGCATGTATGTTTCGTGCGTTGACATATTTTGTACCTTTGTAAGACACTCCAAAGTTAATGCAAAATTCGACGCATACCGTAAAATCGCTACTTGATTTTGCCAAGCAAAGCCTTACCCTCCTCTACCCTGCTCAGGAGGTACAGGCGCTATGCCACATACTTTTCTCCGAAATTTTAGCTATCACACCCGCCACGCTTTACATTTCGTTAGATAAGTGTGTTGACGAAAAACCATTTCAAAGAATAGAGACTGCCATAACACAACTACTGCAAATGCGTCCTATTCAACAGATTTTAGGCAAAGCTGAATTTTACGGAATGGTTTTTGAGGTTAATGAGCACACGCTGATACCAAGGCCGGAAACGGAGGAATTAGTAGAATGGGTGGTCACAAGTCATAAGTCGCAAGTCATAAGTTATAGAATTCTGGATATTGGCACGGGTAGCGGATGTATTGCTATTTCTCTAGCAAAAAACATACCTCAAAGCAAGGTGCATGCTTGGGACATTTCATCTGATGCGATTGACGTAGCAAGAAAAAACACAATCAATAACGGCGTGAAAATCAACTTTAGTCAACATGATATTTTAAAGGTGAGTCCCGGAATTTGGGATCAAAAATTCGACATTATAGTCAGCAATCCGCCCTACGTGTGTGAGAGCGAGAAAGCACAAATGCAAAATAATGTACTAAAGTACGAGCCGCACACTGCTCTATTTGTAGACGACAATAATCCGCTTATCTTCTATAGCACTATTGCAGATTTTGCAAAAAAAGCGCTTACGCAAAACGGATTTATCTATTTTGAAATAAATGCCATGTTTGGGGAAGAAGTTGTAGAGATGTTGAAGGAAGGGGGATTTTCAAATATTATTTTAAGGCAGGATATCAACAGCAAAAATCGCATGGTGCGAGCACAACTATTTAAACCATGAACAGCAAATTTGTTTCCATAGCCTCCTTTGGCGATACTACTGATGCAGCCATAGCCCATGGGATATTGGAGTCAAATGGTATTCCATGCCACGTACAGGAAGAGCGCACATCGCCCAACACCCCCCAATACAAAGGTTTGAACGGAAAAACTTTGGTACAGGTACAGCGTAAAAACTTAACAAAGGCTATGCGTATTTTGAAAGAGAAGGGTCATTTGCGTAGCGAAGATTTTTGTGTTTCGAAGTGGGACCTCTTCGCTGCAAATTTTGAATTTTGATAGAAGATTGACAAAACAACAAAAAGATATTACTCCCGAACAAGCATTAGCAAGGCTACAACACTCGTGCGCGCTACGCGAAACCTGTTCGCAGGCGGCACAGCAAAAGTTGGCACAATGGAAAATTCAACCCGCCGATGCTGCCCTAGTAATGCAGAAGCTGCTTTCCGAAAAATGGATTGATGACCGTCGCTACGCGGAGGCTTTTGTGCGAGAGAAATCACGCATTGCCAAGTGGGGAGCCATAAAAATACGCATTTACCTGCAGAGTAAACGTATTTCTACAGCAGATATTAGCCATGCGATAAGCCAAATACAATCTGCTAACGAACAAGAGACGGTTGAAGAATTGCTCTCTAAAAAAGCAAAAACAGTAAAGGCAAAATCGCCTCAGGATTTCGTTGCCAAGCTGCTACGTTTCGGCGTTTCGCGAGGATACGGGTATGAAATGGTGATGAAGATAGCGCGTTCCATTGTAAAATCCGCAGACGGACTTGATTAACATCACCGTTACGCCATTGACGAACCCTTACCCAGCAACGTATTATTAATTAGCTGCTTTAGTTCATTTTCATCGCCACGTTTGCAAATCATAAGCACATCATTGGTATCCACCACCATGTAGTTGTCCAATCCCTGCAATACCACCAATTTTCCATTAGGTGTGCGAACAAGGCTGTTGTTCACGTTATCCAGCACCACGTTATCGCTCATAACTACGTTATTCTTTTCGTCCTTAAGCGACTGTAGGTATAGCGATGTCCATGTACCCAAATCCGACCAACCGAAATCAGCGCAAATTACATGTACATTCTCTGATTTTTCCATCACGCCATAGTCTATTGAAATAGCCTTACACTCAGCGTACGTATCAAGAATAAATTGTAATTCACCACTTGTATAGTAAGCATCCGCACCACTTTCAAATAGGCGACTCACCTCAGGTAAATGCGCCTCCAGCGCAGACTTTATACTTTGCAGCGTCCACACAAATATACCTGAATTCCAGAAAAACTCACCGCTCTCCATAAACACCTTTGCCATTTCGAGGTTGGGTTTTTCGGTAAATGTCTTTACCTTGCAAATATCCTTTTTACGAGCTTCTTCTACGGTCTCCACTATTTGAATGTAGCCATAGCCTGTTTCGGGGCGACTGGGATTAATACCAATCGTTACCAAGTTTTCACCCTGCTCGGCAAATTGCATGGCTTTACGAATAGTTTTTTCAAACTCTGCCTCATTCAATATCAAATGGTCGGAAGGTGCCACAACTACTGTTGCATTAGGGCTTTTCTTTAGCAACTTATACGTAGCATAGGCTATGCAAGGCGCAGTATTTCGGCGAAGAGGCTCCAACAAAATATTCTCCTCCTTTACTTGTGGTAGTTGCTCCATTACCAACTCTTTATAAATCTGGCTGGTTACTACCACTATATTTTCAGGAGGAATAATCCTAGCCAGTCGGTCAAAAGTTTGCTGAATAAAGGTGCGTCCAACGCCCAAAACATCTAAAAATTGTTTGGGTTTAGCATTGCGGCTAAGGGGCCAAAAGCGACTGCCGATACCACCGGCCATAATAATTCCGTAGTTTGTATTTTGCATTATTTAAAGCGAATATGATTAAAAATAGAAGCTCAGAATGTACCTTTGCATAAAGCGTAAAAGACAAAAATACAATATTTTTCGCAAACAAGAACTTTGTCATGAATATTGAGCAGGTACGTGAATACTGTATAGAGAAAAACGGAGTTACAGAAAGTTTCCCGTTTGACGACACAGCGCTTGTATTCAAGGTTTGCAATAAAATGTTTGCCATGGTATCTCTCGATGACGCTTGGCTGAATCTAAAGTGTGACCCCGACAAAGCAATTGAGCTACGTGAACAGCACTCCGAAGTTATACCCGGCTACCACATGAACAAAAAGATGTGGAACACCATAGTGCTGGAGGGCTCTTTGACGGATAAGTTAATTTACGAATGGATTGATCACTCCTACGACTTGGTGATGGCAAAGTTGACAAAGGCGCAACGGGAAACGCTGAAATAATGTGAGGATAGAGTGTCATGCTGAGCAAAGCGAAGCATCTCTGATTTGCACACTCTATATTTTTGCACAACTTGAGATCCTTCGCTTCGCTCAGGATGACATAATACAACAGTAGCATAAAATCAGAATAGCATCTTATGAAAAAAATTCTCTCCTTTCTTTTTCTTACCGCTTTCAGCGTTTCGCTGTTTGCGCAGGGCATTCAAAATCCGGTAAAATGGAGCGCAAGCGTTCGCAAGATATCAGCACACGAGGCAGAGGTACAGCTAACAGGCCGCATAGAGGGTTCATGGATAGTATACTCTGTAAATGTGCCCGAAGATGGCCCCATGCCCATATCAATCGCGCTGGAGCAAAGCAAAGACTACAAGCCTATGGGCAACCTGTCGGAGGTAAATAAGCCCAAGGAAAAATTCGACGCCATGTTCGACATGACGGTGAAGTATTTTGCCAAAGAGGTGAAACTTTCGCAACGCATCGCGCTACAAGAAAATGCAGCAAGTCCTATAATTATAAGGGGAAGTATAGAGTACCAATGCTGCAATGAGAAGGAGTGCTTACTGCTCAACAATGATTTCTCAACGCAGCTAACTACCTACACTCCGACTGAAGAAAGTAAAGTATCCGAGACTATTTCTGCCACTGCTGTAACTACACAATCCACAACAGAATTTGCAAAAAGTGATGCTCCACAAGCAAGCAATGATTCAATGGTAACCTTCTTCCTGCTGGCGCTGCTTGCAGGTTTTGCAGGCGTACTCACACCCTGCGTTTTCCCCATGCTGCCCATGACCATTTCATTCTTCATGCGCGGACACAACCGCCGCAAGGGCATACGCAAAGCCGTAGTGTTCGGTATTTCCATTGTTGCCATCTACACCTTCATTGGTGCCGTTGTAGCCATTACCAAAACCGCTGACATGACCAATATAATCAGCACGCACTGGCTTCCCAACCTCATTTTCTTCGCGCTGTTCATTGTATTTTCCGCATCGTTCTTTGGCGCCATGGAAATACAGCTACCCACCAAATGGGCTAATAGCATTGACCAAAAAGCCGATAAGGGTGGCTATTTCTCTACTTTTTTTGTAGCGTTGGCGCTAACGGTTATTTCATTCTCCTGCACAGGACCATTTGTAGGCGCGCTACTGGTGGCAGCCGCTTCAGGTGCGGTGTTGAAACCCGTTATAGGCATGTTTGGTTTTGGCCTAGCTTTTGCCGCACCATTTACCATACTCGCACTATTCCCGTCAGCCATGAAGAAGTTGCCAAAATCAGGCGGATGGATGAACACCATTAAGGTTTTCTTTGCCTTCGTACTAGCTATATTCAGCATGAAGTTCCTATCCGTTGCTGACCAGGCGCTGGGCTTCAACATTATTTCGCGCGAACTGTTTATTTGCATTTGGGTGGTACTATTTGTATTGCTTGGCGTATACTTTCTTGGCAAATTACGCTTTGCACACGATGACAAAATTGAGCACATTAGCGTACCACGCTTCCTACTTGCCGTTATTTCATTCTGCTTTGCACTATACCTTACCACCGGATTAGTGGGCAATCCACTGAACTCGTTATCGGGATTTTTGCCGCAGAGCAGCGTAATACAAGCAACAACGCACGTCACCAAAGGTGATGCACCCGCAACGACAAGCACTGTCGATGCCGCACAAATGCTATGCAACACCACACCAAAATATAGCGAACTAAATCTGCATGGCCCCGCGGGGCTTCCCTCTTTTTTCGATTTAAATGAGGCATTGGCATGCGCTAAGGAGCAGGGAAAATCGGTGCTGGTGGATTTCAAGGGACACTACTGCAGCAACTGCAAAAAGATGGAAGGAAGCGTTTTTTCCGACAGAGAAGTACAGCATGTATTACAGGAAAAATATGTTATAGTAACGCTTTACATTGACGACAAGACAGAGTTGCCCATGAGCGAGTGGTACGCCTCTCCTTTTGACGGCAAGCAGAAGAAAACGCTTGGGCAAAAGAATCTGGACTACATGATGACTACCTTTAAGGTTAATGCCATACCCTACTTTGCTACGCTTAACAGCGATGGGCAACTATTGGGAAATCCCGTAGGCTACACTGCAGGAGCAGATAAATTTTTGGAGTTCTTAAACACAAAGTAGCTTCATTCTGCAAGTCAAAAGGGGCGCACCAATTCTGGTGCGCCCCTTTTGACTTTATAAAACTTTGTTGCGCCTTACAAAGGCAATACCGTGCGCTTAAAATCCTGATTAATAATTTGTGCAACGCAGCCATATATGGCCGACAGTCCGCATAAAAGGCCATCCCATCCTGCTATACGCGTAATCGTTTCGTTACCTGTAAAATCTCCTGCTGCAAGCAAGAAAAAGAGAACCACAAGTAATCCGAAAGTAAGACGCAGCTGGCGAGTATGCTTAAATGTAGAAATGAACATAAAAGAGGTGTAAACACCCCACAGCAACAAGTACCAGCCCATTTCAACCCTAGAGGCTTGCAAGCCTGCACCCACATCAGACTTTGGCAACAGCCAAATGCACACCAGCGATAGCCAGAACGCTCCGTAAGAGGTAAAGGCTGTAGCGCCAAATGTATTTCCCTTTTTCCACTCCTGCACACCGGCAATCATTTGCGCTATGCCGCCCATAAAAACTCCCATTGACAAAATAGTGCTGTTAAGTTCCGTACAACCCGCATTATGCAGGTTAAGCAACACCGTTGTCATGCCAAAACCCAAGAGCCCCAGCGGAGCCGGATTAGCCGTCACATCTTTCACTTCCACAAGTTGTTTTTCCATTTTTTTGTTTACGAAACTATTAGTTAAATTTTAGGTGAGCAGCGGCATGCTCAATACGTGCTATCGCCTCATTCACTCCTATCATTTCCACAATATCAAATACGCTGGGTCCCATGCTGGCACCCACAAGGCACAAGCGGAAGGTATTCATCACCTCGCCCATTTTCAGACCGCTTGCAGCAATCCATTCGTGTACGGCATGCTCCGTTTTTTCCTTTTCAAAAGGCAAAACACTCTTTAGCTGTACCACTAAATTCTGAAGCATAGCAGGCGTTTCTGCCTTCCAGTATTTTTGCACCACCTTCTCATCATACGATGTAGGGGCTACAAAAAAGTAGGATGACAAATTCCAGAAATCACTCACAAAAGTCGCACGCTCCTTAATCATACCACACACCTTCCCCACATACTCCTGTGAAGTTTTCACTCCTTGTGCCGTAAGAATAGGCATGTACAGCTGCGCCAACTCCGCGTTGCTCTTTTCTTTCAAATACTGCTGATTAAACCACTTCGCCTTATCGGGGTTAAAGCGTGCGCCTGATTTAATTACGCGCTTTAGGTCGAACAGCTGAATCAGCTCGTCCATGGTAAACTTTTCCTGCTCGGTACCGGGGTTCCAACCCAGCAACGCCAACAGGTTTACAAAGGCTTCGGGGAAGTAGCCATCTTCGCGGTAACCGCGAGAAAATTCACCCTCAGATGATTTCCATTGCAGCGGAAAAACGGGAAATCCCATTTTATCACCATCACGCTTGCTGAGCTTACCTTTCCCATCGGGTTTAAGCAGCAACGACAGGTGCGCAAATTGCGGCATGGTATCCTGCCAGCCAAAAGCACGATAAAGCAGTACGTGCAACGGCAGCGATGGCAGCCACTCTTCACCACGAATTACATGTGAAATTTCCATCAGGTGGTCATCCACAATATTGGCCAAGTGATAAGTAGGCAGCTCATCAGCCTTTTTCCAAAGCACTTTATCGTCAAGCGTATTGGAGTTTACCACCACATCCTCGCGAATAATATCGTGCATTTTCACCGTTTCGTTTTCGGGAATTTTAAAGCGAATAACCCAATCATTGCGCTCACTTTTTAACTTCTCCACATCCTCCGCTGAAAGCGAAAGTGAGTTTCTTAGGCTATTGCGCGATTCGTAGTTATAGATAAAAGCTTCGCCTTTTGCCTCCTTCTCTTTACGCAACGCATCCAACTCCTCCGCGCTGTCAAAAGCGTAGTAAGCATTCCCGCTATCAATGAGCTGTTGCGCATATTTAAGATAAATAGGCTTACGCTCGCTTTGGCGGTAAGGCTCATGTGCCCCACCAATGCCCACACCCTCATCAAACTTAATGCCACACCAATTTAGCGCTTCAATAATGTACGCCTCAGCACCCGGCACGTAACGGTTGGTATCGGTATCTTCTATGCGGAGAATAAAATCGCCGCCATGTTTTTTGGCAAAAAGGTAGTTGAACAACGCTGTACGCACGCCGCCCATATGCAGCGGTCCTGTGGGGCTTGGCGCAAAACGCACGCGGATTTTTTGTGATGACATATTCTTACTTCTGTGTTAAACCGTTTGTAAACATTTCACGCTGCGCTCCCCACTTCTCATCAAATGGGCGCAGCACATGCGCATCGGAAAATTGCACGGGCTTCTTTCTTGACTTAGCTGTTAAACGACCAAAGTGGTGCTGATAAACCCCCGCGATAATACTTAACGGCTGTATGTCGCCGTACTTCATATTACGTAACTTGGTACGCCCGTACAGGTCAAAGTCAGCGCCCTGCATGCTTTCATCCCACAAACCGACCTTCTCAATAGCGCGACGATTCATGGCAATAACCGATCCCGAGAAACCTTCACCCATAGCATAGCCATGTTGCCTCAACTTCTTAGCGCAATACTTGTCCCAACTTCCATACATGAGTTTAAACATCAACTTGAGCGAGAATTTTGACACGCCAAACAGCGTTAGCACCGGGTATTTTATCCATTTCCAGCGAAACTCTGACGACTTGGTTTCCCTAAGATTCGCCCCCCTATCATTCGACGCAAAACTCACCACATCATAGTTATCCTTTCCAAGCACTTTTAGCAAGTGTACATCCCAATCCTTGGATAGCATAATATCGTTATTGAAAAAGGCCAGCACATCATACTTAGCCCTTTCAATTCCCTGATTTTGACAGTATGGATAGGAGTAGTTAGCATCGTTATGAATAACAATCGCCCCCGCTTTTTCAAATAACTCCCTGCTACCATCGGTAGAGTTATTGTCAATGATTATGAGCTCATAAGGATTGCTCGTGTTTTTTCTGAGCGAATCAATAAATATCTCATTCATTGCCAACTGATTATGAATAGCCGTAATAATACTGATCATGTCGCAAACGTTGGATTGAACAAGCAAAGGTACGTAAAAGGTTGGACATATTAATTTCCATGCATAGGGATAATCTTCAAAAAGATGCTAACTTTGTAAGTTTCGAAAAATATCTTTGCTGGATGAAAACTCTAAAGCGATTACTATCTTTTGCCAAACCATACTCACGCTACTGGCCACAGTATGTGTTTTTTACATTTTTCGGCATGGTAATGGGCATTTTCAACTTTGCCCTTATTAAGCCGTTGCTCGATGTGATATTTGACCCCGATGCCATGGAGGTAGTAGCCGATCGTCCGGAATTCGTACTCAGCGTAGGTTATGCACAGGAAATATTTAACTATTTTCTCACACACGTGGTGCAACACAGCGGACGTATGGGAGCCTTAGTTTTTGTAGCTATAGCCATAGTTATAGCATCACTGCTGGCCAACGCTTTCAAATACGCCGGTCAGCGGGTTATGGCATCACTCAGAACCAAGGTGGTGTATAACATTCGCGAGGCGCTGTACCGCAAAATTACACGCTTGGACATCGGTTTTTTCAACAAGCAAAAAAAGGGCGACCTACTTTCGGTGCTCTCCAACGATGTTACCGAAGTGCAGGCAAACGTTGTGCAATCGTTTCAAATCATTTTTAGGGAGCCATTCCTGATTGTGGGATACTTCATTGTGCTTTTCTATATGTCGTATCAACTCACGCTGATCACAGTAATTGCACTACCATTGTCCGGCCTTCTTATTAGCAAAATCACTCGTAAGTTGCGTAGTTCCGCAACAAAATCACAAGCGGCATTGGGCATTCTTTTATCGCTGATAGAGGAAACCATTTCGGGTATTCGGATCGTAAAAGCATTCAACGGACAAGCCTATGTGCGTAAAAAATTTGACAACGTAAATACGCAACAAACCCACCTACAGCGCAACATATATAATAGGCAGGAGTTAGCTTCTCCCATGTCGGAATTTTTGGGCATTACTGTTGCTATGTTGATATTATTAGTTGGTGGTTACTTCATTTTAACAGGCAATACAGCATTTACCATTAGCACCTTTATCACTTACCTTGCATTCTACTATCAAATTTTGGTGCCGCTTAAGAATGTCGCAACGGCCTACACAGGCATTCGCAAAGGCATGGCATCCGCCGATCGTATTTTCAAGGTTCTTGACACTCCTATAGCTATTACCAAATCTCGCGGTGCTGTTGACGTGCAAGATTTTAGCATCTCCATTGAGTTTCGCAAAGTCTCGTTTGCCTATGCCAACGAGCCAGTATTAAATAACATCAATCTTACCATTCCTAAAGGAAAAATGTACGCGCTGGTAGGGCCCTCAGGAGCAGGAAAGTCAACTATGGCCGACCTCATCCCACGCTTTTACGATGTTACCTCAGGCAGTATTTGTATTGACGGTGTGGACGTGCGCGAATGCCAGCCTAAGCAGCTCATGAACCTCATGGGCATTGTTACGCAGGAAGCCATCCTGTTTAACGACTCGGTACGTAACAACATTGCCTTCGGATTGGAAGATGTATCAGACGAAGATGTGATAAACGCAGCAAAAGTAGCCAATGCCCACAACTTCATTATGGATATGGAGGATGGGTATAATACCAATATTGGTGACCGTGGAGGTCGCCTGTCTGGCGGGCAACGCCAGCGACTCTCCATTGCGCGTGCCGTGCTACGTAATCCATCTATCCTTATTCTGGACGAAGCAACCTCTGCCCTTGATACCGAAAGTGAAAAACTGGTACAAGACGCGTTCACAAAGTTGATGCAAAACCGCACCTCGATAGTAATTGCGCACCGCCTGTCCACCATTCGCCATGCCGATTGCATTGTAGTGCTCAACCAAGGCGAAATTGTAGAGCAAGGCACACACGACGGGCTGTATGCTAAAGCCAACGGAACCTATAGGCACCTATGCGATTTGCAAGCGTTCAAGTAATTAACAATTCACAATGAGCAATTAATAATTATTCATTGCTCATTATTGATTGACAAAATGACCTACAACAGAAAATATACCAACGGTGAAATTACCGTGTACTGGCAACCCGATTTGTGCGTACATGCAGGTGTGTGCCTCACTGAGCTACCGCGCGTATTCAACCCGCGTCGTAGACCATGGGTTGACCTGTCGCAATCCGATACGGGTAGTATAATTGCAACTGTGAATGGTTGCCCCACCAATGCGCTAATGTACGCATGGAACGACCCCGAGCGTAATGCCAAGGATCAGGGCGAAAAAGTAATGCACGATTCGAAGCTGATTGACCGCTTCGACAAGGAAAAAGAGGCTGCCGACAATGCAAAAAACTTCGGAGTAAAAGTAAAATTGCAACCCGACGGACCTGTAATTATAACAGGAGTGTACGAGTTGGAACATGAATCGGGACACAAGGAGATTCAAAGCACACCTTGCAGCATTTGCCGCTGCGGTCGTAGCCAAATGCTTCCGTTTTGCGATGGAACGCATGCTATAAGCGAAAAGTAAAGAGAAAATGGTTAATGATAAACGATGAAAAAAGAATTCGCTACATACAAAGGTTTAGATTTATCACAAATAAATAAGGATGTACTGGCCAAGTGGAAGGCCGAAGGCACTTTTGCGCAATCATTGGAGGTGCGCAAAGGATGTCCATCTTTCGTTTTTTACGAAGGTCCTCCCTCAGCCAACGGCATGCCGGGTATTCACCACGTAATGGCGCGTGCCATAAAGGATATTTTCTGCCGCTACAAAACGCAAAAAGGTTTTTTGGTAAACCGTAAAGCAGGTTGGGATACGCACGGTCTTCCTGTGGAGTTGGGTGTAGAAAAAATGTTGGGTATTACCAAGGAAGATATCGGCAAAAAAATATCGGTGGACGAGTACAACGCCGCCTGCCGCAAAGAGGTGATGAAGTACACCAAGGAGTGGGAAAATCTTACCGAGCAAATGGGCTACTGGGTGGATATGACCAATCCCTACATTACGTACGACAACCGCTACATTGAAACGCTGTGGTACCTGCTAAAGGAAATGTACAACAAAAATCTTCTTTACAAAGGATACACCATACAGCCTTACTCGCCTGCCGCGGGCACAGGCCTTAGCACGCACGAGCTCAACCAACCCGGTTGCTACCGCGATGTGAAGGACACCACCTGCGTGGGCATGTTCAGCCTTCCCATTGCCGACGAAAATACGGAGCTGCTCAACCGCGCATTTGGCTCCAACGCCATGCACATACACGGTGGCTGGGGCGGCGCCTACTTCTTGGCATGGACTACCACACCTTGGACGCTGCCAAGCAACACAGCGCTATGCGTTGGTCCTAACATTGACTACGTAGCCGTACAAACGCACAACCCATACAGCGGTGAAAAAATCACCGTAATTCTGGCAAAGGATTTGGTGGCAAAACACTTCAACCCGAAAGCCGCTGAAATACCTTTTGAAGATTACAAGCCCGGCGACAAGCTCGTTCCCTACAAAGTTGTGGGCGAATGCAAGGGTAAAGATTTGGAGGGAATGCAGTACGCGCAGCTCATGCCGTGGGTTAACCCCGGCAACGGTGCGTTCCGCGTAATTACAGGCGACTTTGTTACCACCGAAGATGGTACAGGTATTGTTCATATTGCCCCCACCTTTGGTGCCGACGACGACCGCGTAGCAAAGCAGCACGGCGTTCCGCCCCTCATGCTGGTTGACAAAAACGGCATACGCCAACCTATGGTGGATAAAACCGGAAAGTTTTTCAAGGTAGAAGACCTTGATGATGCTTTTGTAAAAGAGCATGTCAACGTTGAGTTATACAAGGAGTATGCAGGTCGTTTTGTAAAGAACGCCTACGACCCCAAGTTGACAGAGGACGATGCCACGCTTGATGTTGACTTATGCGTAATGCTCAAGCAGCAAGGTTTGGCTTTTAAAATAGAAAAGCACGTACACAGCTACCCGCACTGCTGGCGTACCGATAAGCCTGTGCTATACTACCCGCTCGACAGCTGGTTTATCAAAACCACCGCTTGCAAAGAGCGCATGGTAGAGCTGAACAAAACCATAGGCTGGAAGCCTGAAAGCACCGGCACCGGTCGCTTTGGAAAATGGCTGGAGGAGTTGAAAGACTGGAACCTCTCGCGCAGCCGCTACTGGGGCACTCCCCTACCCATTTGGCGCACGGAGGATGGGGCAGAAGAAATGTGCGTAGGCTCGGTAGAGGAGTTGTACAACGCGATAGAGAAATCCGTTGCCGCAGGATTTATGAAAGAAAATCCATATAAGGCAAAAGGATTTATTCCGAATAAGTACGAAAAAGCTAACTACGAGAAAATAGACTTACACCGTCCCTACGTTGACGGTATCATTTTGGTATCCGAAAGCGGTCAACCCATGAAGCGTGAGTTGGATTTGATTGACGTGTGGTTTGATTCGGGTGCTATGCCGTTTGCGCAAGACCATTACCCATTTGAGAATGGGACAGGTCGCAAGGTGGCCGATTTCATTGCCGAAGGCGTTGACCAAACACGCGGTTGGTTCTTTACGCTGCACGCCATTTCAACCATGATTGCCGACAACGTTTCGTTCAAGAACGTAATTTCAAACGGACTTGTTCTGGACAAAAACGGCAACAAGATGAGCAAGCGCCTGGGCAATGCCGTGGAGCCGTTTAAGGTAATGGAGGATTTCGGCAGCGACGCGTTGCGCTGGTATATGATTACCAATTCGCAACCATGGGACAACCTCAAATTTGATATTGACGGAGTGGATGAAGTACGCCGCAAATTCTTCGGCACGCTATACAACACCTACTCTTTCTTTGTGCTATACGCCAACGTTGACAGATTTACGGGAACCGAAAAGCAGGTACCCGTGAGCGAACGTCCCGAAATTGACCGCTGGATAATTTCGCTGCTCAATACCTTAGTAAAAGAGGTGGAAGAAGCCTACGAAACCTACGAGCCAACCCGTGCGGGACGCTTGATACAAGACTTCGTGGGCGACAACCTCAGCAACTGGTACGTGCGCCTCAACCGCAAGCGTTTTTGGGGTGGCAGCATGACGCAGGATAAGTTGGCAGCTTACCAAACCCTACACGAATGCTTAACTAAAGTAGTGCTACTTGCAGCACCAATTGCGCCGTTTATTACCGACAGAATTTTCTGCGATATTAACAACGTAAGCGGTGAATTCAAGGCAACATCGGTACACTTGGCTGACTTCCCAAAATTCGATGAATCTTTAATCAATAAGGAGCTCGAAAATAAGATGCAGCTGGCACAGCAAGCCACATCAATGATTTTGGCGTTGCGCCGCAAGGTAAATATTCGCGTACGCCAACCGCTACAACGTGCGGTGCTTGCCATTGCCGACCCTGAAGTGGAGAAATTGCTCACACCGCAAATTAAGGAAATTGTAAAGGCCGAAACTAACGTAAAGGACTTGCAAATTGAAATGGAAGTGGTAACCAAGCGTGCTAAGGCTAACTTCAAAACGCTGGGCGCAAAATGCGGCAAAAGCATGAAGGAAGTTGCCGCGCAAATTACAGCATGGCAAAATGCCGATGTAGTTGCGCTTGAAAGCAACGGCAAAGCAGAAATTGCTCTTGCGTCAGGAGAGAAAGTTACCATCACTCCCGAAGATGTAGAGGTAATCACTGAAAGTATTCCCGGTTACGAGTGCGTTACCGAAGGTAAGTTGACGCTTGCGCTGGATATCACCGTAACCGAAGAGCTGCGTCAAGAAGGTATTGCCCGCGAGCTGGTGAACCGCATTCAAAACCTGCGTAAGGATAGCGGCTTTGAAGTAACCGATCGCATTAAAATACAAGTAGAGAAGCGTGCCGAGATTGAAACAGCCGTAAATGTGTTTGCCGACTACATCAAGGGACAAGTGCTGGGAACCACACTTGATATGACAGAAAAAGTAAATAACGCTACCGCTGTAGAAATTGACGATTACATCGTAAATATTAAGGTGGAGAAGGTTTAAAGAAAGGCAATCTTTAAACATCGCAAATTATTACATTTCTGACAGTTAAATAATCTACGAACAAGGCTTGAAGGTTTTAAATAGTTTGAATTTCGACAAATGTTTACTATCTTAGCATAATGTAAAATTTCGTATAAACACACTGAGATATGAAAGCGAAAGAAGTAAAAGAAAAAACAAGATATTCGGATGAGGAGTTGACTGAATTCAAGGCACTCATTTTAGCAAAGTTGGAGAAAGCACGTAGGGATTTTGAAATTCTTCGTGAGGCTATTACGCAAAGTACAAGCAACGATACTATTGATACCTCTCCCACCTTTAAGGTGCTGGAGGAGGGTGCTTCTACCCTTTCAAAAGAGGAGTCGAGCAAGTTGGCCGAACGTCAACAAAAGTTCATACAGCACCTCGAGGCCGCGCTTATTCGTATTGAAAATAAGACTTACGGCATTTGCCGTGAAACAGGCAAACTCATTCCCGCCGATAGGTTGCGCGCTGTACCGCACGCAACGCTAAGCATGGAGGCCAAGACTAAGAGATAATGTTGAACTTTCGCAGTTGCTCCATGAGCCTTACAAAAAAAGCCGTTCTGCTGGTTGCCATAATTCTCATCGCCGATCAGGCATTGAAAATATGGATTAAAACACACCTTACCCTTGGCGAAGAAATTTCGTTATTTGGCAATCGGGGGCTTATTTATTTTACCGAAAATAATGGAATGGCATTTGGATTGGAGTTTTTCGGCAACGCCGGAAAACTCCTTCTTAGCCTTTTCCGCATCGTGTTCATTGGCGTTATAGGTTGGTTTACGTGGAAGCAAATTCGTGACGGCGCCTCCAAAGGTATGGTGCTGGGACTTGCCGCCATGTTTGCCGGTGCGCTTGGCAACCTAATCGACTGCATGTTTTACGGACTTATATTTGGTGAGTCCACCTACACGCAAGTAGCACAAATGTTTCCCGAGGGAGGCGGCTACGCTCCGTTCTTATACGGTAAGGTAGTTGATATGTTCTACTTCCCTATCATCAACACGGTGCTGCCCGATTGGGTTCCGGCATGGGGAGGTGAACGCTTTATTTTCTTCCGCCCCATATTCAACCTTGCCGATGCTGCTATTACCGTCAGCGTTTTTTACCTACTTATTTTTCAGCGCGCTATATTCTCCGACAAAAAGCAAGAGGGAGAGGAGAAGAAGGAAGAAAAAATACAATAGCAACATTCTTTACCCCCAACCCCCTAAAGGGGGCTATAACCACAGTAAGTTCACAAAAAATGCACTACTGTCCGCAAACGCACAATGTTATAGCCCCCTTTAGGGGGTTGGGGGTAAAATTAAAAAGTAACAAACTACAATAATTTATTTACTGTAAACAATTATGGCATCACTCAACAAAATCAGCTGGCGCGGACTCGACGCCGTAGAAATGGAAGCAGGGGGTTACAAGACGTTGCTTATACCTAGCATGGGCGCCAACTTAGTTAGCCTTACGCACGCCGAAAAAAACGTGACCATACTTCGCACCCCTGTCGAAAGCGACACGGAAACGTTCCTTGGTCGTCCGCAGCTGTACGGGTTGCCCTTGCTGTTTCCGCCCAACCGTATTGAGGATGGCACATACACCTTCGACGGTCGCAAATACCAATATCCTATTACGATTCCCGCGCAAAACAACTATCACCACGGCATTATCAAATCGCAAAAATTTACCGTTTGTAAAACAGAGGTAAATGGCGACACGGTGGAAGTTGAAGCCGTGTTTATTTCTAACGTTGAGAACAACGAAATTTTTAGGGATTTTCCACACGAATTTGAGTGCCGCATGAACTTTAAGCTATCGGCACAAGGTTTGGAGCACAAGGTTTCCTTTTTAAACCTCAGCAGCGCCAACATGCCGCTGGGCGTGGGTTACCACACTCCTATCGTAGTACCGTTTGTAAACGGAAGCGATAAAAACAGCTACAAAATTATGCTATCGGCAGGCAGGCGCTGGGAGTTAAGCGACCGCACGCTGCCCACAGGCAAGCTGCTTGACCTCACAGCCGAGGAGGCACCACTGCGCACTACAGGCATTAACCCGCTGGGTAAAGCACTCGAAAATGCCTACACCAACGAGAGCATAACCGTAGACGGCAAGCCTTACAACGGTGCTGTGCTAACGCACGAGCCAAGCGGTCTACGCGTATTTTACGAAGTAGATAAAGAGATAAAAGATTGGACGCTGTGGAACAACGGTGGCGACGCGGGCTACATTTGCCCCGAGCCACAGACGTGGGCTATCAACGCGCCTAACCTAAAGCTACCCGCTGAGCAAACAGGATTTCAAGCACTGGCTCCCAAGGCCACTTGGCGCTCTGTAAGCAAGGTGTATGTGAAATAAAAGCAATCTCTCATACTCCGAATTCTAATCAAACCCATTTACAATGAAAAAATTACTATTATTCAGCATCTGCATCGCGCTCTCTTGTAGTATAGGAGTCGCTCAGAGCAACTCTAGTTTGCCCCCTAAACATCTTTCATTTAGAGACATTCCTATTGATGGAAACATTACCAACTTTGTAAACAAACTAAAAAATAGTGGTTTTTCACTAATCAAATTAAATGGTAACTCAGCCACAATGACGGGGAAATTTACAGGGAAGGATTGTGAGATCTTTGTTACTGCCTCCACTAAAACAAATACTGTTTACAAGGTATCCGTTTATCTACCAAAAGAAACAAGTTGGTATTCGGCCAAATCAACCTACCAATCGTACAAAGAACAGTATCAACAAAAGTATGGTGTTCCAACAAATTCGTATGAATTTTTCTCCACTCCCTACTACGAGGGAGATGGTTATGAACTACAAGCTGTACGACTTGAAAAATGTACATACTTCACTTATTGGGAGCTTGAACTAGGCAATATTGCTGTTGAAATTAGCGAATTTGAGCAAATCAAATTATCATATGAGGATAAACTTAACATCAATATTGCCAGAAAGGAAAAAGAAGAAAATGTGCAAAATGAAATTTAGTTTTTAAACAATATCTCAACTCCCTATAGTCACCATATTATATCACTTATTGAGAAGTAAAATAAACTCCAATTTGCATTAATAACTTCAACAATCCTTCTGTTTTTTACCAAATTCAAATCAAGTAGTAAGGTTCGCCTTACTACTTATTTTTTTATGGATAAATACCGTTTAAATTTCAAACCAATCGTTAGCAATAAAATGATTAACTTTGGGTGAGATTACCGCCTTACTGAATGACTATTGAGAAAAAAGATTTCAGCTATCCTTCGTCCAACGGCGAACATTTGATATATGCCACTACATGGACTCCAAGTGATGAATCACGTATACGCGCCGTACTGCAAATAGCGCATGGCATGGCGGAACATGCCGAACGCTATGACGATTTTGCCCGCTACCTCGCGCAACAAGGTTTTGCCGTGTGCGCCAATGACCACGCGGGGCATGGACGCTCGCTCAATAGCGATGGCAACCTTGGCTATTTTGGAAAAGGCGATGGTCGCTACCATGTAGTGGCCGATATGTACACGCTTACGCAAACGGCAAAAAAACAATTCCCCAGCAAGCCTCACTTCTTGCTGGGACACAGCATGGGCTCATTCCTGTCGCGCCTATACGTTACACGCTATGGCAATGAACTGACTGGTGCTATTTTTATGGGAACTGGCGGAGAAAATCCCTTGGTAGATCTTGCTATCAGCATATCCAAGCATGGCATGAGATTACGTGGAGAAAAAGCGCAGGGTAGAGTGATTGACAAACTTGCATTTGGAGGTTACAATAAGGAAATAAAAAACGCGCAAACATCATTTGATTGGCTAAGCGCTAACGCAGAGAATGTGCAATCGTTTTTAGCGGATAAGCTATCGGGATTTATGTTTACCTACAGCGCCTTTCACCAGTTATTTTCGCTGGTAAAAGAAGTAACCACTAAGGAATGGGCAGAGAAGATATCTACCGGCCTACCCATACTTTTTATTGCGGGAAAAGAAGACCCCGTGGGCAACTACGGCAAGGGCGTAGAGCAATCGTACAAGTTACTCGTAGAGCAAGGTGCAAAAGACGTTACCCTGCAGCTGTACGACAGCATGCGCCATGAAATTTTGAATGAGAAAAACAACATGCAGGTTTACGAATTTGTAAAACTGTGGATGGAGAAAAGGATTAATTAATGCTGTCATTGCGGGCTCGATCCGCAATCTCCATGCAGGAGATCCCAAATCAAGTTCGGGATGACAGTCAAGGTTAGATTATGAACGTATTACTTTTACAAACCGACGTGCGCTGGCAGCAGCCCGAGCAAAACCGCACCCACGCCAAGCAGCTAATCGATGCTTCGCCTGCAGCGGATTTGATTATTTTGCCCGAAATGTTTACCACGGGTTTTTGCACGCAACCCAAAGGGGTAGCCGAAAAGTCCAATACCGAAACCCTTGCTTGGATGAGCGCTGTGGCTAAAGAGAAAAGTTCAGCTATAGCAGGTAGTGTGGCTACAGAGGAAGATGGGAAATACTACAACCGTTTTCACTTTGTCAAACCCGACGGCAACTACACCACCTACAACAAGCGGCATCTTTTCACCTTTGCCGGAGAGCATAACGAGTACATAGGTGGTGACTCACGAGTAATAGTGGAGCATTGTGGTGTGCGTATCTTACTGCAAATTTGCTACGACCTACGCTTCCCCGTCTTTGCTCGCAACACAGGCGATTACGACATGATAATTTACGTAGCCTGCTGGCCGACCTCGCGTGTGGAAGCATGGAATACGCTACTCCGTGCACGTGCCATCGAAAACCAATGCTACGTGGCAGGAGTGAACCGCACAGGCAGCGAACCAACGGGCGAGTACAGCGGTGGAACAGCGCTTATCAACTACCTCGGGCAGCCTATTGTTGCCGCAGAATTTGGTAAAGAGCAAGCAGTGTTGGGAGTTGTAGATATGCAAGCGTTGAGTGATTTCCGCAAGAAATTCCCCGCGCTGAATGATAGAGATAAATTTGAACTACTATAGAGAAATACCACGTCATTGCGAGGCCGAGGAACGAGAACGAAGCAATCTCCAACTCGAAGGGTTTGCCGTCGCAACTTGAGATTGCTTCGCTTCGCTCGCAATGACGCGAGGAAACAACTTTGACTAAATAATGCAAAACTACATATACAGTAAAGATCTCGTTAACCAAGTGGTTGGCGAATTAGGAATTCCCAAGTTGGAGAACGCCACCATTGGCGAAGTGGTACTAATCGCACAACGACTGGTGGAGTTGACGGGTATTCCGTTCATTCGTATGGATCAGGGTGTACCTGGTTTAGAGCCATGCCCTGTTGGCATTGAGGCGGAGAAGTTGGCGTTGGATGGAGGATTTCCCGCCATTTATCCCGCCGCCGAAGGTATTCCTGTACTAAAAAATGAAGCCTCACGTTTTATCAAGGCATTTCTCAACGTTGATGTAGCAGCCAAATCCTGCATTCCCGTTACCGGTTCGGTAGCAGGCAGTTTCGGCTCATTCATTGCCTGTAGCCAGCTAGATAAAAAAAAGGACACCATCCTTTTTATCGATCCCGGATTTCCCATTCAAAAATCGCAGTTGCAAATTTTAGGCGTAAAACACGAGCAATTTGACGTGCATGATTTCCGTGGTGAGAAGCTGCGCGAGAAACTGGAAAGTTTCCTAAGCAAAGGCAATATTGCCGGCATTATCTACTCCAATCCCAACAATCCTGCGTGGATTTGCCTTACCGAAAGCGAGCTGCAAATTGTGGGTGAATTGGCAACAAAGTACGATACCATTATACTCGAAGACCTTGCCTACTTCGGCATGGACTTTCGCACCGAATTCGGTGTACCTTTTGAAACGCCTTACGTTCCCACGGTTGCTAAATATACCGACAACTATATTTTGATGCTATCCGCTTCAAAAATATTCAGCTACGCCGGACAGCGTGTTGCAGTAACCTGCGTTTCGGATAAGCTGTTTGGTCGCAAGTTTGAGACGCTGGCTAAACGCTACAATGGCTCAGGAGTTTTCGGACCGACATTTATAGCATCCATTCTGTACATGATTACTTCGGGTGTCACACATAGCACGCAGTTTGGCTACGCCGCCATGCTTAAAGCGGCCTCCGACGGCACGTTGAAATTCACCGAAACCACCCGCGAATATGCGCGCCGTGCCCGACTGATGAAGGAAATATTTACCCGTCACGGTTTTCATGTGGTGTACGACAAGGATATTAACCGTGAGATTTCCGACGGATTTTTCTTCACCATTGGCTACAAAAACATGAGCTGTGCGGAGTTAATGCAGGAGCTGCTTTACTACGGCATCAGTTCCATTGCGCTATCCTCCACAGGCAGCGAGCAACAGGGGATTCGTGCGTGTTGCTCACGCATGAACGATGAGAAACTATTCGATATTTTGGAGGAGAGGTTGAAGGGATTCGAAAAAGACCACTAATAACCGATAAACGCTTCGCGATAAAATGCCCTTCGGGCGATAAAGAGATAAAACTCCTCTTCATTTATCGCGAGCATAGCGAGCATTTATCAATTTATCACCGCGTAGCGGTATTTATCTATTTTTAAAATGATTTGGAACAGAACAAAGGAGTGCATGAGCGCTGATGAAAAGCATCACCTGCAAAGCCTACGCCTACGCAAGTTGGTGGAAACGGTGTACCACAGCACGCCCTTTTACCGACAAAAGATGCAAGAAATGGGGCTACTGCCCGACGACATACAGTCCATTGACGACATCGTGAAGTTACCGTTTACGACCAAGCAGGATTTGCGCGACAACTATCCCTACGGGCTGTTTGCCGTACCATTAACGCAAATTATTCGTCTGCACGCTTCGTCAGGCACTACGGGTTCACCCACAGTAGTGGGCTACACGCGTCGCGATTTGAGCGTTTGGTCGGAAATGATTGCACGCTGCCTTAGCGCCTACGGTGCCGACCACAACGATATTTTCTCAGTGGCATACGGCTATGGCTTGTTTACAGGAGGCTTAGGCCTGCACTACGGCGTAGAGCACTTAGGCGGCACGGTTATTCCCATGTCGAGCGGTAACACCAGCAAGCAAATTCAGCTGATGCACGATTTTGGCGCAACCGCTATTGCCTGTACCCCATCATACGCGTTGTACATGGCGGAGGCTATGGAAAAAGCGGGCATACCCCGCGAAAAATTTAAGCTGCGTATAGGCATTTTTGGCGCTGAACCTTGGACAGATAATATGCGCCGTGAGATTGAAAATAAGCTGGGGCTGAATGCCTACAACATTTACGGTTTGAGCGAAATTATGGGCCCCGGCGTATCGCACGAGTGCGAGCAAAAGGATGGTTCACACATTATCGATGACCATTTTTACCCTGAAATTGTATCGCCCGACACGCTACAATCCCTGCCCTATGGCGAACAGGGAGAGTTGGTATTCACCACGCTTACTAAGGAAGGTTTACCTTTACTGCGCTACCGCACCAAAGACTTGTGCTCACTCAACCCTGCCAAATGCGAGTGCGGTCGTACCAGCGTGCGCATGAGCCGCATTGTGGGCCGTAGCGACGACATGCTCATAATTCGTGGTATAAATGTATTCCCATCTCAAATAGAAAGTGTAATTTTGGAAATGGAGGAGCTGGAGCCGCACTATATGCTCGTTATCGACCGCGTGCACAACCTCGACATGCTTGAAGTGCAGGTGGAAGTGCGCGATGGTTTCTACTCCGACGAAATTACTAAGATGGTGGAGCTGAAAAAGAAAATTGCTCACCGCCTGCAAAGCGTGCTGAGCATTAGCGCCGAAATTAAGCTGGTGGAGCCTTACACCATGAAGCGCAGCGAGGGAAAAGCGCAGCGCGTAATTGACAAACGAAACTTAAAGTAACGCACCATGACCATAAAACAACTTTCTGTTTTTATAGAAAATAAAACCGGCCGTATAAATGAGGTAACGAAGATACTTTCAGCCAACGGCGTTAACATGACGGCTTTCAGCCTTGCCGAAAATGCTGAATTCGGCATTCTGCGCATGATTGTGTCGAATGTGGACTTAGCGGTAAAGGTGCTGAAGGAAGCACGTTTTGGTGTAAACGTAACCGATGTGGTTTGCTTTACGTTGAAAAATGTACCGGGCTCACTATCGACAGTGCTTGACTTGCTGGCCAAGGAGCAAATCTTTATTGAGTACATGTACGCCTTCTCACAGGGCGAAACCGCCAACGTGGTAATACGCCCCACTAACGTGGATAAGTGTATTGAAATACTTGCGGAGAATAAAACGGAGCTGCTGAATAAGGCAAGTTTGCGTCAGGAGTAAGCGCTTGGAATCATTTTACGATGCTCGCTCGTTATCAGTTCATGCACCTTGCTCTGCATCATGCGCACATCGGTAGCGGCAACTTCGTCGGCTGGAATTTCGGGCATAATCGTCACTTGAAACAGCTGGCGGGCATTGAGCCACCCACCGTTGCCATTCGAAAATCGGCGTGTACCGTCAATGGCAACAGGTAGTATAGCAACACTGTTGGATTTAGCTAGCGTAAATGCCCCCTCCTTAAATTTTCCCACCTGCCCATTTTTAGAGCGTGTACCTTCGGGAAACATCATAATAGAGGTTCCGCTTTTAAGGTTGGCCGAGCAATCCTGCATCATTTTTTTAGCACTCTTAGCATCGCCACGCTTAATGGTAACGTCTCCATGCAGCAAAAGAAGCTGCCCTACTAACGGGATACGGTAAATCTCTTTTTTCGACACCCATTTAAAGTACGTATTTACCTTATACAACAACACAATATCCAGCATCGACTGGTGGTTAGAACATATTACGTAGGGCTGATTCTTCCGCACATTTTCCGTGCCTTTTACTACCACCTTTACAAAGGGTGACACAGTAAAATACTGAAGGGAGATAAACTTAGAAAACTTATGCTGCACTTTGCGCTTTGGATCGAAAGGATAGCAGAGCACAAATAGCACGGCAGATATAGCCACAAGTACAGGTGCCGTAATTAAAAAGTAAATGGTAAATAGTACGGTGTAAATTTTATTCAACATGACTTTTAATGATTAATGGTTAATGATTTATCATTAACATTGTTTTAAAATTCTTCGTCAAACACTACAATAACATCATCGCCGTCAGATTTACTTGTTGGCTTCTTTGTATCCTTTAACACTTTATCCGCAGCAGATTTCTTCTTTGTTGCTGCCTTTTTGTTGGGCAATGCCGAGGTTTTTTTACCGTTATCCGACCTACTTTCAGTTAGCACATTATCATTGATAACAACACCACTCTGCGGTTGTTGCACAATAACGATCACACGCCCTGCTCCCGAAAAATACTTACTCCAGTATGCATCACCAAGATCAGCCATGCTCACGCCATTACTGGATGACGCATGTACAAATCTGTTATCGCCCATGTAAATGCCCACATGCGACACACGTTTATCCTTAATAGTAAAGAATACCAAGTCGCCGCACTGCATATCATCTTTGCTTACGCGCTTTACCTGTTTGGCCATGGCAGCAGAATTGCGCTGCAGCGTAACACCATATGCCTCCTTATACACGTTATATACAAATCCCGAACAATCGACCCCGCTCTTGGTTAATCCACCATAACTATATGGCGTCCCCATCCAGTCTGACGATACCTGTATTACTTTCTCACTTTCAGTTCCGTTAAACTTCACTCCCATTTTCTGCGAGTGCTTTTTGTAAAAATCACATTCGGTCCGCTGCGCAGGGCTCACCGCAGCGCATGTAGTACAAAGTACCACCACAGCTGCCAACAATGACAGGTTAAGCAGCACTCGTGTCAAACGTTTCTTTGTCACTCGTAAAAACTGAAAATAAATATAAAGGATTGCAACTCTGCCGAGGATAGGTGGCAGAAGTTCTCTAACCTATCTTCTTAATCTTAATGGTTTGACCGGGCACTATTTTGCTGGAGTTAGTCATATTGTTTATGGCAAGCAAATCCGACGTCGTAACACCAAGATATTTATACTGCTGCGATATGCTCCAAATAGTATCACCGGGCTTCACCTGGTAGTACAGGAAACCTCCCTTGTTTACCACATCGGCTTGCGGATTGCTGTTGGCTGTAGTTGTAGCCCCCCCCTTAGCATATAGCTGTGCTTTGCTGGGGCTAACATATACGCTTAACTTTTGTCCTACACGAATAGTATTATTCCGAAGCGCATTCCATTGCTTCAAATCCTGTACTCGCACACTATAGCGCGAAGCAATACCACCTAACACCTCTCCGCTGCGCACCGTATGCGTAATCTTTGTTTTTCCAGATGGAACGTACGCTGTAAACTCTGCTGGAGCCACCATAGTCTTTGGACTATATTCCTCCGCAAGATACTGCGATATTTTCTTTTCATTGTCAATGTAGGCATTCATGTACTTCACCGGCAACTTCAGCGTGTACGGACGCTCGTTACCGGGAATAATATCACGACGATACTGCGGATTAAGATCGCGCAACTTTTCCTTTGATATACCTACTAACGCCGAGATTTGATCAAAGTGCATCCACTGTGTCACACGTACCGTATCGTAGCTGAAATAGTCTTTGAAATCGTATTTGGCAGGAGTAAGATTATGCTCCGTGGCGTAATTCATCATGTACGCAGCTCCAATAAAGGCTGGAACATAGCCGCGGGTTTCGCGTGGAAGATAGTTGTATATACCCCAAAAATCGCTGCGTCCAGAACGACGAATGGCCTTATTAACGTTGCCCGTACCACAGTTGTAGGCAGCCAGAGCTAGCGACCAGTCGTTAAATATGTTGTACAAGTCGCGCAGGTGGCGTGCCGCTGCATGCGTAGCAGCAATGGGATCACGACGGTCATCAACCGTTGATGTTACATTTAATCCATACATTCTGCCTGTAGCATACATAAACTGCCATAAGCCTGTGGCCCCGGCCCACGATACGGCACGCGGGTTAAGCGCCGATTCTATTACCGCCAAATATTTAATTTCCAGCGGCATTCCATACTGATCGAGTATTTGTTCAAATAGCGGGAAATAGTATTCCGATAAGCCCAAAATAGCCTCTGCCTTATCACGCTTTTGTTCGGTATACATCTTAATATAGTTGCGCACAATGCTGTTAAACGGCAAATCCATTACAGAGTGCAACCGCTTTAGGCGCGCAATATACAGCGAATCCGAAGTTACGGGAGGTAATATGGGGGCGTCCGAAATTAAAACCGCTTCGTCCGATAGCTCATCCGAGTCCACTTCGGTAGTGTCAATGGCTGCTGAAAGAATCTCATTCTCGGTAAACGAAGTGTAAGGAGCACGGCCATGCGAATGCTCGGCCAAAGAAATAAGCGGAAAAAGCAAAGTAAGCAAAAGTGCAATCAGTGATCGCTTCATGTTTAATATCTATTTTTAAAATGTAATGCTAAAGTTGACCCCCAAGGTAGGTTTCATTTGTTGCGATGAAACGTAAAATCCGTCATTAATGTAGGGTTGCCAATTTAGCGTTAAGTCGTTACTTATATCATACGTAAAGAAGTGCGCATCCACTGCTGCATCCACCATGTTTATTACGTAAAAAAGCGAAGTGAGAATTATAAAGAAATCCCTGTCGCGACGATATATATTCTTGTAGTAGAGCAGCCTGTCGGTAGTTGTATTTTTAAACTGATTAGGCAGCGTTGCCTCCAACGCTGCCTTCTGGGCAACGTAGTCCGGAGCACTCTTGTCCAAATGATCTATTTGGTAGTGCGTATTGTAAGCGTCGCGATAAGTCTTATACCTAAAATTATTGCTTTGTATAAAATATCCAAACGCAGCAAAACCGCCATAGATAATAGGAATTTTCCAGTAGCGTTCGTTGTATGCCTGCCCTAAACCCGGTAGTACAGCCGACATTATCCACGCCTTGGTAGGCGAATGCGTAACGCTGTCCTTGACCTGCGCCCGCAACGGCTGTGCTTTTACACACAGCATCAACATAAGCAGTACGACAGCTATTTTCTTCACTCTCAATAAATTCTTCTTATACTAACCTTGACAACTTTTGAATGGCGTTTGCAATATCTTCATCAGTCTTCAAATCAATAGTCAACTTTGCGCCGCCCGTCAAACCTCGCTTGATGCTCACTGTGCCGTTAAAGCACTTCTCCATTCCCTCTGCCAACTTAAAGAATGACTCTGAGAGCTCCTCCGAATCTTCTTGTTGCGCTTTTTCTTTTTCATCTTTCGGCTTACCCATGTTCTTCACCAACTCCTCCACCTGCCTCACCGATAAACCTTGCTCTACAATCTTCTTCGCTATGCTCCGTTGTGTTTCAGTACTATCTACATTCACCAGCGCACGCGCGTGTCCCATTGATATGAGCTGCTCACGAATAGCCAGCTGTATTTCATCAGGGAGCCTCAACAAACGCAGGTAGTTAGCCACCGTTGAGCGTTTTTTACCCACCTGCTTACTTATTTCTTCCTGCGTAAGATGTACCTCATTTATCAGGCGCTGATAGCTCAGTGACACCTCTATAGCATCAAGGTCGTCGCGTTGAATATTTTCCACTAAGGCCATAACAAGCCTATCCTTATCGTCGGCAGTACGAATATAGGCCGGTACGCTATCCAATCCGGCCATACGTGAAGCGCGCCAGCGGCGCTCTCCGCTTATAATTTGGTACTTGTTAGGTCCAATAGCGCGTACCGTTATAGGCTGAATAATACCCAAGTTTTTAATTGACTCCGATAGTTCAACCAAACGCTCCTCATCGAAGTTAGTGCGGGGCTGACCGGGATTCGGTTCAATTTCCGACAGCGGAATTTCTTTTATCAGCTCCGACTTAACAACAAGCTGCGCAGCTGCGCCCCTTTGCTCGTTAAGTACTCCCGGAGTAACCACTTGTGCGCCCAGCAGGGCATCCAATCCACGTCCTAATCTTTTTGGTGCTTCTTTTGCCATGGCAGTTTATAGCTGTTTTTCTTCGTTACTAATTTGGGTAGCGCTATTGCGCTGCAGGAATTCGCGCGCCAAGTTCATATAACCTATGCTACCGTTCGACTGCGCGTCGTACAATATTACGGGTTTACCATGCGATGGAGCTTCGCTCAACTTCACGTTGCGCGCAATGATGGTATCAAACGCCATAGTGGTAAAGTGCGTACGCACATCCTCCACCACTTGATTAGCCAGCTTACCTCGCGAATCGTACATGGTGAGCAAGAAACCTTCAATGCCCAACGCGGGATTCAAACGACTTTGCACCATGCGAATGGTGTTAAGTAGTTTGCTCAAACCATCAAGTGCAAAAAACTCACACTGTATGGGGATAATAACCGAATCGGCTGCGGCCAAAGCATTGAGCGCAATAAGGCCCAGCGAAGGCAAGCAATCTATGAGAATGTAGTCGTAGTCATCACGCACTTGTCCTATTACCCCACGCATAATGGTATCGCGGTCTTGCATGTCCACCAACTCCAATTCGGCTCCTACAAGATCCACACGCGAAGGCAATAGGTGCAACGTTTTCAACTCGGTTTGCAAAATGGCCTCCCGAGGATTAACTCCATCCACCAAACATTCGTATATGGTAGTTTTCACATTCCTTTCCACAAAACCCAAGCCGCTGGTGGCGTTAGCCTGCGGGTCAGCATCAATAAGCAGCACTTTTTTTTCGAGTACTGCTAAACTCGCTGCCAGATTAATAGCTGTAGTGGTTTTTCCCACGCCGCCTTTTTGGTTAGCAATTGCAATAACTTTTGCCATCGTTTTCTATAAATTTTTGTTGTGGAGCGTAAAATTCCTTCACTCCGGAATATCATGCAAGTATAGCAATAAATCTCCAATTTCTTTCTATTATTTTATTTAATGATTGCAAAATGTTTATAAGTCAGAAGGTTGATTACCCCCAACCCTCTTTAGGGGGTTGGGGGTGAAAATTTTCTTACCTTTGTTCAATTGTTTCCCTTTTAAGAATATGACAGAAGTCAACAATCAATCTCGCTGGATGGTGATAGTCAACCCCAAAGCGGGACGCGCGCATGGGTTGCACGATTGGCCAACTATTTCCAACCGCCTATACTTTAGCGGAGTAGACTTCACCTGCGTATTTACCGAGAAAAAGTTTCATGCCGTGGAGCTCACCGTAAAAGCGGTAAGTGATGGCTTTCGCAAGATTATTGTAGTAGGTGGCGACGGCACCGTGAACGAAGTTGTAAATGGACTCTTTATACAAAAGTCTGTTGTGCCTAACGAAGTTACACTATCCGTAATTCCTGTAGGTACAGGTAATGACTGGGTGCGCATGCTGGGCATTCCACGTACCTACATTGATGCAGTAAATAGCATTAAAGCCGGACGTACCATACTACAGGACGTAGGTAAAATCACCTTTGAGGAGTCGCGCGTGCAACAAACACGCTACATGGCCAACGTATCGGGTATTGGATTTGACGCTCTTGTAAATCGCCGCTACAACCGACTGAAGGAGGCGGGGCGTACAGGTAAGTGGCTGTACATTATCAGCACCGTGCTTACACTTTTTAAGTATCACTCCAAGCGCTTTGTAACAACGGTTGATGGCGAAGAGTTTTTCGACGGGCGACTTTTTAGCGGTGCTGTGGGTGTGGGTAAGTACAACGGCGGAGGCATGCTGCAAATGCCCGCTGCCACGCTCGATGATGGCCTGATGGACATTACGCTCATTCGCAAAATGAGTCTTTACCGCTTTTTTACCAACTTCAAGCGCCTGTACAACGGCACCATTTATAACTTTTACAAAGTAAAAGCCGCGCAAGGCAAAACCGTCACCATAGAGTCATACCCGTCCAGCCCCATTGAGATTGACGGAGAGGCCTGTGGCTTTTCGCCTTTCACCTTTGAACTAGTACCCAAAAGCATAAAGGTGGTGATTGGAGAGAAGTTTTACGTGCAATAAAACCTCTCCCCTACCCCCTCTCCACAAGCGAGGGGCATGCGCATAGAATTTTGCCCGTGGGCAAGAGAGCGCTTGTGGGTCGAAAGTCTCTCTCTTGCGGAGAGAGATTTAGAGAGAGGTCTAATTAATCATTAACCATTAACAACTAACCATTATTTATGATAGTTACCGAAAGTATCACCATTGATACCGTTGCCCTGCACCACGTGGGCAACAAGGCAAACGAGGAAGGCGCGCTCATGTCGAATGTGCTGCTGAGCGTAAATGACGAAATGCACCAGCTGCTGCTGCAATACTTTCTATCACCTTTTAAAGCGCAGGAATACTACAACCTGCAAGCAGTGGACGGCGACTTGAACGGCAATGTAACTTACCGCTGTGCAAAGCAAATTTTTGACGACCCTGAAACGCTCATGGAGCAGTCGGAAATACTAGCAAAGCACCTGTACGAGCAAGGTACTAACCCCAAGATTAAGGGCGGCGACTTTTTTGTAGCCTACCTTAAGGATTGCATTGTGGATGGAGAATCGGTGGATGCCGTTGGCTTATTTAAGTCCGAAAGTTTAGACTCCTTTTTACAAACTGCACCGCGCGGAGAACGCTTTGAAATCACTAGCGAGAGTGGCATAAATATCAGCAAGTTAGATCGAGGCTGCCTTATTTTCAACTCTGAAGAAGAAAAAGGTTTTTTAGTGGCAACTCACAGCGCCAGCCGCAACATAGCCGAGGAGCAGTACTGGATGGATTGCTTTCTCAATGCCATGCAGCGCAAGGACGATTACTACAAGACGCAACAGGTAATGACGCTATGTAAAAATTTTGTTACGCAAAAACTGCCCGAATCATTTGAAGTCACCAAGGCCGATCAGGCCGACATGCTCAACAAGTCAATTAAGTTCTTCAAGGAGAAGGAAGCTTTTGACCTCAACGAGTTTGCCGAAGAGGTGATAGCCGAACCCGAAGCCATAAAGACGTTCAAGAGCTATAAGCGTGAATTTGACCGCGACAACGAAGAGAAGCTGCCTGAAAAATTCGAGCTTTCGGAAACTGCTGTAAAAAAACAGGCACGTGTACTCAAAAGCGTAATTAAGCTCGACAAAAACTTCCACATTTACGTGCATGGCAAGCGTGAACTTATTACCCGTGGCTATGACGAGGAAACAGGAATGCACTTTTACCAGCTGTTTTTTAAGGAAGAGGACTAGCTAATTGAAAGTGGAGGGTGGAGAATTAAAGCCGAATTATCATTCGGCTTTAATTTTTTGTATAAATAATTAGCCAAAAGACACTTAAACGCAAACTATTTATCCAACCCTGTTTTTAAACTTATTTAGCACAACTATTTATTGAGAAAACTTTGATTTCTGTAAAATATTTAACTATCTTTAAAAATTGGAAAAATAGAATTTTATTGCAAATACATTGCACTAATAATCAAATATTTACAATGGATTTTTTACGTAAAAACAATGACAGAAGGCAAAAAAATTAGCAGTGCGCTCATTTCGGTTTACTATAAAGATGGGCTCGATTTAATTATTCAAGAACTTAATAAACAAGGCGTTAAAATATATTCTACGGGGGGCACCCTAAGTTTTGTAGAAAGTCTTGGAGTAAAGGCTACCTCAGTAGAAAGTCTTACAGGCTATCCCTCTATTCTCGGTGGTCGTGTAAAAACACTACATCCAAAAGTTTTCGGTGGTATTCTTGCCCGCCGCGATAACCCGGAAGATGCCAAACAACTCGCCCAATACGAAATTCCGGAAGTTGACCTCGTTATTGTTGACCTTTACCCCTTCGAAGAAACCGTTGCTTCCGGTGCCTCTGAGAAAGATATCATTGAAAAAATAGACATAGGCGGCATTTCACTCATTCGCGCTGCCGCAAAAAATTTCAACGACGTAGCAATCGTAGCCTCTCGTGATCAGTACGCGGAGCTGTTGCAAATGCTTAAGGACAACAACGGCGGAACCACGCTTGAAAACCGCAAATACTTGATGACACAAGCATTTAACGTTTCAAGCCACTACGACAGCGCTATCTTTTCCTACTTCAACCGCAGCGAAAACATTCCCTCATTCAAGCAAAGCGTACACGGCAGTATGAGTCTGCGCTACGGCGAAAATCCTCACCAAAAGGCTGCTTTTTTCGGTAAGTTCAACGACATGTTTGAGCAGCTGCACGGCAAGGAAATTTCGTATAACAACCTACTTGACATTGACGCTGCTGTTGCCCTCATCAATGAGTTTGCCGAACCTACCTTTGCCATACTAAAGCATAATAATGCCTGTGGGGTGGCTTCGCGCCCTACGCTACTACAAGCATGGACAGATGCGTTGGCAGGTGACCCTATATCAGCTTTTGGTGGCGTACTGATTTGCAACCGCGAGTTAGACAAGGCCACAGCCGAAGAGGTGAACAAGCTGTTTTGCGAGGTGGTAATTGCTCCTTCGTACAATGCTGAGGGGTTAGAAATTTTGAAACAAAAGAAAAACAGAATCATCCTCGTTGCTAAAACCTTTGAGCTACCCGCCATGCAAAGCCGTACGCTGCTTAACGGCGTAGTGATGCAGGAACGTGACTTGGCTACCGAAACCGAAAGGAATATGAATCCGGTAACCAACACTAAGCCAACTGATGAACAAATACAAGATTTGATTTTTGCCAATAAGTTGGTTAAGCAATCAAAATCAAATGCCATTGTTTTAGCCAAAAACGGTCAGCTGCTGGCAAGCGGTGTGGGGCAAACCTCACGTGTGGATGCACTGAAGCACGCCATTGAGAAAGCGACTTCGTTCGGTTTTTCACTACAAGGTGCAGTAATGGCCTCGGATGCTTTCTTCCCCTTTCCCGACTGTGTAGAAATTGCACACAAAGTCGGTATCACCGCTGTGATTCAGCCCGGTGGATCGGTAAAAGATCAGGAAAGTGTGGACTACTGCAATGCCAACAACGTGGCTATGGTAACCACAGGCATACGCCATTTTAAACACTAGAATTCGTAATTTATAATTCGTAATTTATAATGGGACTTTTTTCATTCTTTACGCAAGAGTTGGCCATGGACTTGGGAACGGCCAACACCGTAATTATTCACGATGACCGTATTGTGGTAGACGAGCCCTCCATTGTGGCTATTGACCAAAACACCGGCAAGTTGATTGCAGTGGGTGAGTTGGCGCGACAAATGCACGGAAAAACGCACGAAAGTATTAAGACTGTGCGTCCGCTACGCGATGGGGTTATAGCCGATTTCAACGCTGCTGAGCAGATGATTCGCGGAATGATCAAAAAAATTAATACAGGTCGCCGTCTATTCAAACCCTCATTACGTATTGTGGTGTGTATACCTTCGGGTAGCACCGAAGTTGAGATTCGCGCCGTGCGTGATTCTGCCGAACACGCAGGCGGACAAGATGTATACATGATTTATGAGCCCATGGCAGCCGCACTTGGTATTGGCCTCGACGTAGAGGCACCCGAGGGAAATATGATTGTGGACATAGGGGGTGGTACTACCGAGATTGCTGTAATTGCGCTAGGTGGTATTGTATGTAATAAGAGTGTACGCATTGCCGGTGACGTGTTTACCTCCGACATTCAAACTTATATGCGCCACCAGCATAATATTAAGATTGGAGAGCGTACTGCTGAGGATATTAAAATTAAGGTAGGTAGCGCGCTTAACGATCTTGATACTCCTCCCGAGGATTTTACTGTTCGCGGACCTAACCTTATGACGGCCTTGCCCATTGAGGTTCCCATTTCTTATCAGGAAGTCTCTTTTAGTCTCGACCGCTCAATTTCAAAGATTGAAAGCGGAATACTTGCTGTGCTGGAGCAGACGCCTCCTGAACTTTACGCCGACGTAGTTACCAAAGGCGTGTACCTCACCGGTGGCGGGGCGTTACTACGCGGCTTAGATAAGCGCCTTGCAGAGAAAATTAACATCCCCTTCCACGTAGTGGAAGATCCCCTACACGCAGTGGCTCGCGGTACGGGTATTGCACTTAAGAACATTGGTAACTTCTCATTCTTGATGAGGTAAATAAGGAGCAATGCTCCTGTGCGTTGTCACCCTGAGCCTGTCGAGGGGTACGACGTTGGCAACATAATGAATCTACCCTCCCCGCATGCTTTGACAGGCTCAGCATGACAGCGCGCGAGGCGGGATATTCAAACTTCTCCCACGTATTTGCGCCATGGGCAACCTGCTAAAATTCTTAATTCGCTACCACGGATTTATACTTTTTCTTCTGTTGGAAAGTATAGCGTTCGTGCTGCTCTCGCACAATTCTTACTACCAGCGAACACAAATGTACAGTGCAGTGCAGAAAGCGCAAGGTCACTACTACAACATGCTGGGGAAAGCCACTGGCTACATATCACTGAGAGGTACAAATGACGCGCTGGCAAGAGAAAATGCGAAGTTGCGCAACATGCTTGAGCAATACCAAAACCTGGACACTATGCGCAGCAGCACGCATCTTGACCAGCGTACAGGGAAGTTGTACAGCTACATTCCGGCCAAGGTAGTAAATAGCACCACCAACAAGCAAAACAACTACCTTGTACTTAACGTAGGTGAATGGCACAACATCACTCCTGAAATGGGTGTGGTAACCGACAATGGCGTGATAGGCGTGGTAATTAACACCTCGGCGCATTACGCCACTGTAATGTCGCTACTCAACCGCGACTTTAAAATCAGCGCCAGGCTAAAGCGCACGGGCTACCTCGGAACGTTAATGTGGGATGGAGTAAGTTATCGCGAGGCCATACTAGCGGAGGTACCACAACACGCAGAAATTGTTGTGGGCGATACAATTGAAACCAGCGGTTACTCTGCCATGTTCCCCGAGGGGATTGTTATAGGAACGGTAGTTTCCTATAAAACTAAAAAGGGAAATTTTCACGAAGTACGCGTGCGGTTGGAGACTGATTTTAAAAAGTTGCGCTACGTAAATGTGGTGAAATTCGTAGACTATACTGAGCGAAAAGAGCTCGAAAAAAGATTTGAATCACGATGAACAAAACGCTACAAAACGTGTTGGTAGCAGCGCTGCTTGTCGTTGCGCAGGTATTCTTGTTTAATAATATTCAGCTACGCGGGTTGCTCGATGCTTTTGTTGCGCCCTCTGCTTACATCATTTTTTTACTATTTATGACCGTGGACACTCCACCGGTTAAGTTACAATTCACCGCATTCGCATTGGGGCTTTCCGTTGATCTTTTATCAGGTACATTAGGCATTAATACTGCGGCCTGCGTACTTATAGCCTTCCTTCGCCCCACAGCTTTGAAGTTGCTGCTTAATCGCGAGCAACGCGACAAAGGTACACACCCCACTATATACATGCTAGGGTGGGCCCAGTTTTTGTCCTACACCTTCTCACTTACTTTTATTTTTCATTTAGCGCTGTGCTTTCTCGAAGCATTTACACTACACGAATTTTACTACACCATACTCCGCGCACTGCTAAGTTCCATTGCCAGTACACTACTAATGGTAGCATTGGAACTTCTTGTTGAAAAAACAGTCAAACACTACCGATAGTGAACGAATTTGCCAATAGAAAAATATATATCATTGGATTTTTTCTTCTAGTGTTTGCCATTATACTTGGGCGGCTCTTTTACATACAAATTGTAGACAGCTACTACAAGCGTACTGCCAATCAGAACACTATGCGCCAGGAAATCCAATACCCTGCGCGTGGTCTTATTTTTGACCGCAACGGTACGCTGCTGGTGGGCAATCAAACGGTATACGATATTACAGTAATACCGCGCGAACTTGCAGCCTTTGACACTACCGCTTTAGCAAGTGTGTTAGGCATGACTGAGGAGCAAATTCTCACCACACTGAACGGTATTAAGGCTAAAGCAAAAAAAACGGCAGCTTACCAACCGGCTCTTTTCCGCAGGCAAGTTTCGAGCGAGGCGCTTGCCTTACTACAAGAAAAATGGTTCAAATTTCCCGGATTTTACGCGCAAGCACGAAGCATTCGCTCCTATCCACGCAAGTTGGCAGGCAATCTTATTGGTTATATTGGCGAAGCCGATACCGCTACCATTTCTACCGATCCATTCTATGTACAAGGTAGCTACATGGGTAAAATTGGCATTGAGCGCTCGTACGAAATGGCACTTCGCGGGAAGCGCGGTATAACCATTTACCGCCGCGATGCATACAACCGCGTACGCGAATCATACGCAGGTGGTATTTATGACACAGTTGCTATTCCCGGCTCCGACATTGTATGCACCATTGATGCCGAACTGCAGGAGTATGGCGAGCAGCTGATGCAAAACAAAATCGGCAGCATTGTCGCTATTGAGCCAAGCACCGGTGAGATTCTCACGCTGGTATCTTCGCCCAACTTTGACCCCGAACTATTTATTGATGTGCATCGAGCAAGCGAGCGTGGCGCATTGAGTATTGATCCGCTAAAACCGCTGTTTAACCGTGCGGTAATGGCGCAATATCCTCCCGGCTCTATCTTTAAATGTATCAATGCGTTAATTGCCCTTCAAGAGGGAACTGTTTCAGTGAACACCAAGCACACCTGCGATGGAGGTTACTACTTTGGCAATAAAAAAGTTGGTTGTCACCACCACTTCTCACCCGTAAACCTGCCACAGTCGCTGCAAGTATCGTGTAACGCCTACTACTGTCACACTTTCCGCGGCATAATTGACAAGCCTGAATTCGGCAGCCCACAGGCCGGCTTCTCCGCATGGCGTAAGCACGTGGAGAGTTTTGGTATAGGGAAAAGGCTTGATTCGGACATACCTAACGAGCTGCGCGGATTGCTACCTACAGCAGCCACCTACGACCGTATGCACGGCGTGAGTCGATGGAAATCAGCCAGCATCATATCACTCTCCATTGGTCAAGGAGAGTTGGGTGTTACACCTCTTCACATGGCCAACTTGGCTGCTACCATTGCCAATCGCGGTTTTTACTACACCCCTCACGTAGCCAAAAGCATTCAAGGTCAAGAACCGAATAAGCGCTTTACGACGGCGCATACCACTACTGTTAATTTTGAGCACTTTGCTCCCGTAGTAGAGGGTATGTACCTTGCGGTAAACAGCGAGGCAGGAGGTACAGCACGCATAGCTAAGATAGCTGATATTGATATTTGTGGCAAAACGGGCACAGCACAAAATCCGCACGGAAAAGATCACTCCGTTTTCATTTGTTTTGCACCTAAGGATGATCCAAAAATTGCCCTTGCTGTATACGTAGAGAACGGCGGTGCGGGTGCCACGTGGGCAGCGCCCACGGCCAGCCTTATGGTTGAAAAATATTTAAAGAAGAGCGTTTCACGCACGTGGCTCGAGAGCTACGTAATGAACGGCAATCTATTACCTCAGAACAATAATACCTACGGCGTTGCAGCAAAGAAGCAGTAGAATATTACACAAAATGGATTGGGGTGTTGTCCTTATTTGGATAGCACTTATGCTCATTGGCATAATGAGCGTTTACGCTGCCGGATTCAGCGAGGAGCATCCCAACTTATTTGACTTTACCAGCCGTAGCGGACAACAGATGATATGGGTGGGTGTGGCGGCTATTATAGCTATTGCAGTTATGGTTATCGAAAATCGTTTTTACGACATTTTTACCGGATTTTTCTACATATTTATGCTGCTACTTATGGTGGCAACGCTCATTTTTGGCAAGGAAATCAACGGCAATAAATCGTGGCTTTCGTTTGGTCCGGTGGGTATTCAAACGGTAGAGTTTATGAAGGTAGCTACAGCCCTACTGTTAGCCAAAGTCATGAGCGTACACGGATTTAGGATAAATAACTTCAGGAATTTTCTACACGCTTTTTTTGTTATTATTCTTCCTTTTGCACTTACACTTGGACAACATGATACGGGATCAGCGCTTGTATTTTCCTCATTCATTATTGTACTTTATCGCGGAGGACTCAAGCCTTGGATTGTTGTATCGTGCATTTTCCTTGTATTTCTCTTCATTCTATCACTGCTGGTAGAACCTTACACCATTATTATACTTATGGGACTGCTTTGCATCTCCATATTTATGTCCATCAGCAAGCAGTATAAATTAGGATTCATTATTATTGCCATCATTACTGTTATCACGCTGGTGTTGCACTTTGGGCTGGCTATGCTTGATATTGAATTTTCATTATTTGAGGCGCTGCTTATTGCCCATGGATTTATTATACCCTTTGCCTTGATTTACGCATTTTGGCGCAAGCTGAAATACCTCTTTCTTATTATTGGATTCTTTGCCGTTTCCATTGGCGCAAGTTACTCAGTGGACTACGTATTTGACAACGTGCTACAGGAGCACCAGCGTCGCCGTATTAACGACTTGTTGGGCATAGAGTCAGACTTGAAGGGTTGGGGCTATAACGTACACCAGTCAAAAGTAGCTATTGGTTCCGGAGGTTTTACTGGGAAAGGATTTCTGGAAGGTGCGCAAACCCAAGGAAATTTTGTACCGGAGCAAACTACCGACTTTATTTTCTGCACCGTGGGCGAAGAGTGGGGCTTTATTGGTGCGTTTGTGGTAGTGGGGCTATACTTCTTACTGCTTGTGCGTCTACTCAACGTAGCCGAGCGTCAGAAGAGTCTTTTTGCCAAACTATACGGGTACTGTGCGGTAGCTATCATTTTCTTTCACGTGTTTGTCAACATTGGTATGACCATTGGTATCATGCCCGTGGTGGGCATTCCCCTTCCATTTATAAGTTACGGTGGATCATCACTTTGGGCGTTCACCATCCTTATTTTCATCCTGCTCAACCTCGACGTTTCGAGGTACGATTAACCCCCTTTTCACCCCCCACCCCCTAAAGGGGGCTATAACCGCAGTAGATTATATAAGTTTCTGCCTCAAAGCGTCATTGCGAGGAGGAACGACGAAGCAATCTTTTTTCGTTGCGCCGTTGGCGCAAATTATAAGATTGCTGCGCTTCACTCGCAATGACGCCAACGAAAAACGCAGCATGTTATAGCCCCCTTCAGGGGGTTGGGGGTGTGAATGTCTTTGCAAACTCCTCCACCTGCGGAAAAAATTTCAAGAATCCCTTCTCCAACTCCTGCTCATGCTTGAGCAAAATCTGTATAGCCTCCTCACTCATTTGCGGCAGCGAACTGTAGTTGCCCATAATCCACAAGGCACGCTGCACACCGCTTAGCGTGGAATACTTGTACAGGCGATTGGTACCTATAAAGTGCCACAAAAACCCCTTTACCGACAGCGGTAGCCAACGCCTGTTCCACACCATTCCCGCGTAAAAACGGTAGGCAAACAGTCGTAACGGCACTTTAGAAAACTGCCGCCAGTTTTTTGCCAAAAAATAATCGTAAAAAATATCAAGAAAAATGCCCGAGTAGCGCCCGAAATACGGACGTAAAAGCGCTCGTGCCTCGCGCACCAGCTCATGGTCGTCGGTAAATGCATCCACACGGCGGTGCAGCACAATACCTTCACGCACATGCTGTGGAAAACGCTCAAGGTGGTTACCCTTTACATTATCGGCAATAAAACCGCCCAGCTGGCGCTGAGCGTTACTCCCCGAAAGTAATATATGGGCCAGATAATTCAAAAAATCAAGGTTCAAAGGTTCAAAAAGCAGACATTTACCAAGAGCGTCATTGCGAGGAGGTACGACGAAGCAATCTCTAATTTTGGCGAAGCCAAGTACAACTGGAGATTGCTTCGCTTCGCTCGCAATGACGATATGGCAAAAGCATTCGTTATTTTCCTTACGAAAATACTCATAATTCACCTCTTTGTCAATAGTCGGGCGAAAGGCTTTTTTTCCTATCTTTACAAGAAACAAATTCACCTAAACACAAAATCGCTATGGGTATTGAAGTTTGGCAACTTTGGATGATTGCCGCCGTTGTCTTTTTCATTTTAGAAATATTTGCACCCTCCTTCTTCATGGCGTGCATTGCCATAGGCTGTTTGGCGGGTAGCCTCACTGCACTGCTGGGCGGAGGTACCATTGCGCAATTGCTGTTTTTTTCGTTGGCTACGCTGGCATCATTCGTAGGCGTTCGCCCATTTATGAAAAAGTATTTTTACAAAAAAAATGAGCATGTGCGCACTAATGTAGATAGCCTGGTAGGCCGCACCGCCCGCGTAAGCGAGCGCATTGACGGTGCCAACGGTGGTCGCGTAGTAGTTGACGGCGATGACTGGAAGGCCATTTCTCTTGATAACTCCACCATTGAAAAAGGCGAGCAAGTCGAAATTACCAAAGTTGATAGCGTTATTCTCACAGTAAAAAAGCCCTAATCTCTAGTCACTAACCCCTAATCACTAAATATCATGACAGGCGGAACCATTATCCTACTCGCACTTGCCGTATTTGCAGTGCTGTTTGTACTTTCCGGAATCAAGATTGTACAGCAATCCGAAACTATTGTAGTTGAACGTTTGGGTCGCTACGACCGCACCCTCACTTCAGGTATCAACATCCTTATCCCCATATTCGACAAGCCGCGCGAAATAACATGGCGATACTCGCTACAAGGCTACAACGGCGAAACGGTGGTGGCTTTCCGTAAGCGTCCACGTATCGACCTGCGTGAAACGGTGTACGATTTCCCCAAGCAAAACGTAATTACCCGCGACAACGTAGGTACCGAAATCAACGCCCTACTCTACTTCCAAATCACCGACCCTGTAAAGGCACTGTACGAAATTGAGAACCTGCCTATGGCTATTGAGAAGCTTACGCAAACAACATTGCGTAACGTGATTGGTGAGCTGGATTTGGACGAAACGCTTACCTCACGTGACACCATTAACAGTAAGCTGCGCGTGATACTTGACGACGCCACCAACAAGTGGGGTGTAAAAGTTAACCGTGTTGAGCTGCAGGACATCAATCCTCCTAAGGATATTCGCGACGCGATGGAAAAGCAAATGCGCGCCGAGCGTGACCGTCGTGCTAAAATTCTTGAGGCAGAAGGTTTGAAGCAAGCGCAAATTCTCGAGGCTGAAGGTTTCAAGATTTCGGAAATCAACCGTGCCGAAGGTCAGAAGACTGCACAGATACTTAACGCCGAGGGTGAAGCCGCCGCGCGTATTGCCGTAGCAGAAGCAGAAGCCGAGGCTATTCGCAAAGTATCAGAAGCCGTGGCATCGAAAAACGGCGACCCCATGAACTACCTTATTGCCATTCGTTACATTGAGACATTAAAGGATATCACCTCGGGCAAGGACAACAAGGTGGTTTACATGCCTTACGAAGCCACGGGCGTATTGAGCTCTGTGGGTGGCATTAAGGATATGCTGACGGGAATAACAAAGAGTTAAGAGCGGTGGACTAACCCTAACAGGGATTTAGAACCCTGTTAGGGTTAGTCTCAGAATTTATATAAAGTTTTTAGGTGCAAAACGAACTTTTTGAACACGGATACGTTTACCACATTTTCAACAGAGGAAATAATAAGGAGGATATTTTCAAGGAGCCGCAGAATTACATCTACTTTTTGAAATTAATGCAGAAGTATGTACTCCCTATTGCCGATGTTTACGCGTATTGCTTGCTCAAAAATCATTTTCACATTCTCGTAAGAGTAAAAGAACAAGAAGAAATAGAAAATGAGAGGTGGAGAGAGAAACCATATTTAGGTTTCTCACACTTATTCAACACTTATACACAAGCCATTAACAAGGCATATGGACGACGTGGCAGCCTATTTCAAGAGCATCCAAAACGAATAAAAGTCAATGATTCGGGCTATTTAATACAACTAATCGCATACATTCATCTTAATCCTGTTAAGCATAATTTTTCCAATAGCGTAAATTATCCATATTCTTCTTACAGCGCAATTACTTCTCAAAAGCCGACTAACATCAAGCGTGAAGAAGTGATCAAATATTTTGATGATGTGGGAAATTTTAAATATTGGCACAACTTGCAGCAAGCGAGAGTTAGAAATATTTTGAATTTATTAGACGAAAACTTGTAGACTAACCCTAACAGGGACTTTAAGCCCTGTTAGGGTATTGGCAAGAACAGTAACAACTATGGAATTTCACCTCAAAGAAGACCAAGAATTCATTCCCCTCATTCAGCTGCTCAAAGCCGCGGGCATAGCCTATTCAGGCAGCGAAGCACAGCAAATGGTGCTGGATGGTGTGGTGAAGGTTAACGGCGAAACGGAGCTGCGCAAGCGCGCTAAAATCCGCAGTGGCTTCGTGGTTGAAGCACTCGACAGCAAGATTACCGTAATTTAAAAACACACTTTTTCTATGAAATCGACTCTCATTTTTCTAGCCGTAATCTGTATTATTTATTGGGCCGCAGCCAAGGTATACAATAAACAACCCAAGACGAAATCAAAATTGCCCGATTCACTATTTGGGTTTGTAATACTGCCAATAGCGTTGATTGTAGTGCTTTCATTCCTTACCGTTATTCCGGCGCAAAACTGTGGCGTGGTTATTACCCCCGGCGGCGTAAAACAGCAGTCGTACCCTACGGGTTGGCACATGATTTTGCCTGTTTACAGGGTAAAACTCATGGACAAAACCGCGCAAGTATATACCTGCGCCCGCCAAACCAGCGTATCGCGTGGCGATGAAAACTACAAGGACTATAAGGCTTCGGCTACTCAAACGGGAACGGTATGGGCACCCACCATTGACGGTATTAAGATGGGATTTGACATTTCGGCTTCATGGGCAATTGACCCCGAGTACGCTTGGTGGATTTACGACAACGTGAGCGAGCTGGATGGCGGCAACTCAGGTCGTTTTTACTGGCTCGAGGAAAACGTAATTAAGCCGAAGTTGAAATCGGCGCTTGCACTAACCGTGTCGAAGTACAACCCCATAGAAGTGTACTCCAACCGCAGGCAGAATATTCAGGACGAGGTATTTGAAAAAATGAAGAAGGATATCCAATCCTACCACCTCATCCTCAACCAAATCGACATTCGCGAAGTGTACTACAACGACGACTATGAGTCTGCCATTAACGCCAAGAAGTTGGAGGAGCAGCGCGTGCTTACGCTGATAGAAATCACCAAGCAAAAAAAGGAGCAGGAAGTTCAGGCCGCTATTGACAAAAACATCGCCATTTTGAAGGCAGAGGGTGAAGCCCGCGCGCTTCAAATCAAGGGTCAATCGGTGGTGAACAACCCAAAGATTGTGGACTTGGAGTGGATACAAAAGTGGGATGGCAAGCTGCCGCAATACATGCTCAGTAACGGTCAGGGCGTAATGCTCAACCTTAGCAAATAAAGTCTTTCCCGCCTCACGTTTTATTGGTCAGTGGTAAATTTAAAATCGGCAAACCTATGAAAACACCCGCACTCGTAACCAACGACCCCGGTTTAAAACCTTACGAACAGGTTATCCAACGCCGCATTGAAAAAGTTGAGGCAACCGAGAAAAAGTTTACCGCAGGCAAGGGTTCGCTTGCCGATATTGCCAACAACCACCTGTACTACGGTCTGCACAACACAGGCCACAGCTGGATGCTGCGCGAGTGGGCACCCAACGCCAAGTATGTGTATCTCATAGGAGACTTCAATAACTGGAAACCCGACAGCCGTTGGGGAATGCAAAATATTGGTGCGGGCAACTGGGAAATAATTCTACCTACAGATGCCCTCAAACACTGCGACCTGTACAAGCTGCTTATAGTTTGGGAAAACGGCAGTGGAGAACGCATTCCCTCGCACTGCCGCCGCGTGGTGCAGGACGAAAAAACGCACGTTTTCTCCGCGCAGGTTTGGAATCCTGTCAAGCCCTACAAGTGGAAAAACGAGCAACCCAAGCGCGTAAAAAATCCGCTGATTTACGAGGCACACATTGGCATGGCTACCGAGGAATATCGTGTAGGCACCTACGACGAATTTCGCAAAAATGTGCTGCCGCGTATAGCCAACTTGGGTTACAACGTAATTCAGTTCATGGCCATACAGGAGCACCCCTACTACGGATCGTTCGGCTATCAGGTGTCAAATTTCTACGCTCCCAGCTTCCGCTTCGGTACGCCAGAGGAACTTAAAGCGTTAATTGACGAGGCACATGGTTTAGGCATTACCGTAATTATGGATATAGTGCACTCGCACGCTGTAAAAAACGACGCAGAAGGACTAAGCCACTTTGACGGTACCGACTATCAATACTTCCACAGCGGACCACGCGGGCAGCACCCCGTATGGGATTCGCGTTGCTTCAACTACGGCAAGCACGAGGTCATATCCTTCCTGTTATCCAACTGCAAGTACTGGATGGACGAGTTCAAGTTCGACGGATTCCGCTTCGATGGCGTTACCAGCATGATGTACCTGCACCACGGCTTGGGCATTGACTTTGTCAACTACGGCATGTACTTCGACGAGAATTCCGACGAGGAGGCCATTACCTACCTTAGCCTTGCCAATAAACTTATTCACGAGGTAAACCCCGCCGCCCTCAGCATAGCCGAGGATGTGAGCGGCATGCCCGGCCTGGCCGTGCCCTCAAAGGATGGCGGCATGGGCTTCGACTTCCGTATGAGCATGGGTGTAGCCGACTTTTGGATTAAAACACTCAAGAAGAAAAAAGACGAAGAGTGGCATGTGGGCGATATGTTTTACGAGCTAACCAACAAGCGCAAGGACGAGCATACCATATCCTACGCCGAGTGTCACGACCAAGCTATGGTGGGCGACAAAACTATTATATTCTGGCTGCTCGACAAGGAAATGTACACGGGCATGAGCGTGTTTGAACCCAGCGTAGTGGTTGACCGCGGCACGGCGCTGCACAAGCTCATTCGCATAATGTCGCTCGCTACCGCCGGCGACGGCTACCTTAACTTTATGGGTAACGAATTTGGTAACCCCGAGTGGATTGACTTCCCACGCGAGGGCAACAACTGGAGTTACCACTACGCCCGCCGCCAGTGGCACCTTGCCGACGACACGAACCTGCGCTACCGTTTTCTGCAGGAGTGGGATAAGGCCATGATTACGCTGGCAAAAAAGGAAAAGATATACAAGGAGCGCCCCTTTGCCATTATTCAAAACACGGCCGACCAAGTACTCATATTCAAGCGCGGCGACGTGATATTTGCCTTCAACTTCAACCCCTCAAAATCGTTTACCAACTACGGCTTTGAAATTGACGCAGGCAAGTACAAAACCCTACTTTGCAGCGACTGCAAAAAGTTCAACGGCTTTGCACGGGTAGATGAAAAAACGGAACACTTTACGGTGTTTGAGAATAAGAAGAATATGCTGAAGTTGTATTTGCCGAGTAGGACGGTGACGGTGTTGAAGAAGATGAAAGAGTAACTATGCAACATGATATATAAACAGGATTAGGGCAGATAGAAGATGACAAAGAAGAAATGGTCATTCAAAAGAATCATAATAACAATTTGGATGTTGATCGGAATTGTTTTTATGTTTTGGCTATTTCATTCATATCAATCTCACGGAGTTAACAAGTTACTTCTTCAAAACGATAACAGCGTTAGCATTGATATTACCAATGACTTCTATTTATTTACTCCCGCCCAGGAAGGTGAAAATATTTTGATATTTTATCCCGGAGCAATGGTTGAGCCTAAGGCTTATGCACCACTTTGTAAAAAGATTGCAGCAAACAACATAAGGGTATATTTAATAAAAATGCCTTGGGGGCTTGCATCAAAGGGATATAACAAGCCAAAAGAACTAAATTTACTTAACGACACAACCAAAACCTATATTCTCTCAGGGCATTCGCAAGGAGCAAAAATGTGCGCGCAATTTGCATATGAAAATCCTGGTTTAGTGGACCAACTCATACTAATTGGGACATCTCATCCAAGAGACATTTCTCTTGCTGACGCTACAATATCAATTTTAAAAATCTACGGTTCAAAAGACGGCATAGCGGATGAGAAATCAATATTGGCAAACAAATCAAAATTACCTGTAACAACAAAATTTGCACGAATAGACGGAGCAAATCATTCGCAATTTGGCTATTATGGCTTTCAATTGGGAGATAACAGAGCTAACATTAGCAGAGAACAACAACAAGCCGAGGCACTACAACATATATTGGATTTTATAAGCGTAAAAAAATGCGCTACGTCCAAATGATAATTGGAAGAGTTGGATAAAATTAAACACATCGTAGAAATAATAGGAATAACAAATAATTGAAAATTAATCTAAATGAGAAGTAAATTCATTATAATATTTCTATGCAGCTTCTACTCGGTCAGCCTGATGGCACAACAACCTGTACCCATCAAGCCCCGAATTCTTATCAGCACAGATATTGGCGGAACCGACCCCGATGACAATCAATCTATGATCCATTTGCTTATGTACAGCGAAAAGTTCATTATTGAAGGGCTTGTTTCTTCACCCTCCTACGGCAATGGGAGTAAGGAAGAAATTTTACGCATGATCGATCTGTATGAGAAAGATTTTCCAAAGTTAGTAAAGCATCAAAAAGACCTTGCCACGCCCGACTACTTGCGGTCGGTAACCAAACAAGGGAAGCGAGGCAATGCTCCGTATGAAGGCTATACGACCGCCACTGAGGGTTCAAAGTGGATTATTGAGTGTGCTAAGAAAAAAAGTACACAGCCTCTTTGGATATTGGGCTGGGGAGGACTTGAAGATGTAGCACAAGCCTTACATGATGCCCCCGAAATTCAAAAAAACATACGCATATACTGGATTGGAGGGCCTAACAAAAAGTGGAGTGCAAACAGCTATGCCTACATTGCTGCCAACTTTCCGGAATTGTGGTTTATTGAAGTTAACTCCTCCTACTATGGGCTATTTTCCAATAAAAACACATTGGACAGCGTAAATAATTCCGATTACTATGATAAATACATTCAAGCCGCAGGGCATTTGGGTAAGGACTTCAAAAACTACTATAAGGGCGATGTCAAAATGGGTGACACGCCCTCGCTTTTGTATATGATGGATGGCGATCCCAACAATCCCTCGCGTGAAAGTTGGGGCGGCAGCTTTGAGAAATTTGACCATAGCCCGCGCGTGGTATTTAATCGTGTTACAAACATAACGGACATCGTTGCATTTTGCACCATTGTGGAGTTTAACCTAACAGGCCCCGAATTGGATATACCTGCCGATTCCATTTGCTTTTGGATGGAAACACCGTACAAAAAGGAAGTGCAAAAGTGGGCAGGCTACTACCTTGGCAAAGGCAAATACGGCCTGAAATATATCCCAAAACAAGCGGAAGTTATCAGCTATAAGCTCAACTCCAACATCCCGAATTTTCCAATACAGGAAGGGAAGTTAGTCGCCGACAACCGCTGGCCGGGTAAAACACATGCAACCGATTATAAGTTGGGGAAGAATTGGTACACTGACAAGGCTGACCCGCAGCTGTATGACGGAAAAATACAGGGTGGTAAAACCGTATCAAAGTGGAGAAAAAGCATACTATTGGATTGGGCAAAACGTTGGGAATGGCTTAAATAGAAAAATCGTTATGGCATCAATTATAAAACCTACCGAACGAGAATTTCAGGAGGACGCTAATAAAATAGACAACTTCAGGCTACTTTCCGATATTTCTCGGGTGAAAAAAGGAATAAATCCGAAGAATCTAAATTTTGATTTACGCCAGCTAAATCCCGAGCAGTTTTCTTCGGCATACCACTTTCACCGACATGCCGAGGAATTTTTTATGATAATCAGCGGTTCGGCAACATTGAGAACACCAAAAGGATTAGAAGTGGTTAATAGCGGTGACTTAGTATTTTTCGAAAAAGGCGAAACAGGAGCGCATCAGCTGTATAATCACACAGCAGAACCTTGCGTTTATTTGGATATAAGAACCTATATTGGTCATGACATTTGTGAGTATCCCGACTCTAACAAGTTGTTTATTGTGCCTACCTACGAGATATTCAACAAGGATTCAACCGTAGGTTACTTTGACGGGGAGGAAAATGTTAGGGACATATGGAAAGAGTTAACATCAACTCCCGAAGGGAGTAAATTTGAATAACCGCGGGTAAGCGAAGCGTAACCCGTGGTTAAGGCAATATTACTGCATAGCGCGCGGAGCAGACACTTCCCTGATATAAGTCATTAACCCGCGCGCAAAAAGCAGCCTTGACCAATACCGTAGGTTACGCTTCGCTCACCTACGGTTATTAACATTTAGCCCCTTCGGGGCATAAAATTGCAAAATGATTAGACAGATTTTCACTATAGCAATTCTGAGCACAGTAGTAGGCGTATTTTTCACCTCTTGCGGAGTCTCAAAGGAAGTCGTCAATCGGATGAGCAAAGAACCCATGGAGCATGTTGATTTGCCCCTTGATTACTGCAATCTATTTCCTGACTCATCCTCGTTTGAGCAATGGGATAAAGATTACAATTCTTACGAAAAATTTTTAACGCCGGACATTCTAAAAACGCAAACAGGAATAGCATCGAACATGAATGGAGTTCAAGCATGGAGGTGCATACCCTCTGCCCGAACACACGTTCAACTTGATCCGCGTACAAGGATTTTTAGTAAAGATTCAATTATTGGAGAATGGCGAATTGTAGTAAATAGGAGTATTACATATGAGGATTCGGCATCGTACCCTGCAAGAAAAATTTATCGCTCCACGAAGTTGAATTATGACAATATGGGGGGATGATATTTATCTATTGCTAACAGCAAACACATTTAAACTGTACGAAAAATCAAAAGGCAAAGGTAAATTCAAACGTGTAGTGGATCAAAACTATGACATTGGAAGCAACAGGTATTTAATGTTATACAGCATGACTAAAGCGAACTCCGCAATATCTTTCATTGGACAGGATAAAGAGGGTCGCTTAATTATCAACTTATACTATGTTCAGGAGAAAAAAGTAAAAGGTAGCTACGCTGTTTATCAAGCCAACATGAAGCAGATGATTTTTAAAAAGTTGAATACAAACAATTCAACAGTTAAGCAATTCAACAAGTAAACAATGAACTTAGAACAACTCACATCCGAAGTATGCGCTTTAGCACGCGAAACCGGAGCATTTTTGCGAAGCGAAAGAAAAAACTTTTCAACTGATAGAATTGAGGTTAAAGGTCTACATAATTTTGTAAGCGATGTGGACAAAAATGCCGAAATACGCATTGTAGCCGCCTTGCGTAAGTTGCTGCCCGAAGCCGGATTTATAGCCGAAGAAGGTACCGCGGAAAGTAACAACGAGCGCTACCGCTGGGTAATTGACCCGCTGGACGGCACCACCAACTTTATTCATGGTCTGCCACCCTACGCCGTAAGCATTGCCCTTATGGATGGCGACGAGGTGGTAATTGGCGTAATATACGAGGCAGTGTGCGACGAGTGTTTTTACGCGTGGAAAGGCAACAAGGCCTACCTTAACGGCAAGGAAATTCACGTATCGGATGCCAAGACTATTGGCGACTCACTTATAGCTACAGGCTTCCCCTACTACGACTTTCATAAGATGCAGGGCTATATGAATAGCCTTACCTACTTTATGCAAAATTCGCACGGTGCGCGCCGCCTTGGCTCTGCCGCCACCGACATGGCTTACGTGGCCTGCGGTCGCTTTGAGGCGTTTTACGAATACTCGCTGCAACCGTGGGACGTAGCCGCCGGAGCACTCATAGTGCAACAGGCAGGTGGTAAAGTGAGCGATTTCTCCGGTGGTAAAAACTACATTTTCGGTAAGGAAATGGTGTGCACCAACGGCAACATTTACGATGAATTTTTGAATGTAGTAAAACAACACCTGGAATAAGCATGATTAAAACCTCTGTTGTAATACTCAACTGGAATGGCGAACAGTTTCTTCACAACTTTTTGCCCGCAGTAATACGTAATACGGTTAACGATGAAACCGAAGTAGTGATAGCCGACAACGGCTCCACCGACGGCTCGTTGGCCTACGTGCAAAATAAGTTCCCACAAGTACGCATTATCAAGTTCGGTGAAAACTACGGTTTCACGGGCGGTTACAATCGTGCCATAGCGCAAGTAGATGCCACCTACACCGTGCTGCTCAACTCCGATGTGGACGTTCCAAAAGGCTGGCTTGAACCGCTGGTTGCACACATGGATGCTAACGCCAACGTGGGCGCTTGCATGCCCAAAATACGCTCCTTCTCACAACCCCGCAACTTTGAGTACGCAGGTGCTGCAGGGGGTTTTATCGACATACTGGGCTACCCTTTTTGCCGTGGAAGAATTTTGGGTACGCTGGAGCAGGACAACGCTCAGTACAACGACACGCGCGATATTTTTTGGGCCACGGGTGCCTGCATGATGGTACGCACTGCGCTATATAAGGAGTTAGGCGGATTGGATGATGACTTTTTTGCCCACATGGAGGAAATTGATTTGTGCTGGCGCATGCAAAACGCAGGCTACAAAATTTCCTATGTAGGCAACTCCGAAGTATTTCACGTAGGTGGTGGAACATTGCCCAATAACAACCCTCGCAAGCTGTTTTACAACTACCGCAACAACCTGCTCATGCTGCATAAAAATCTGCCGCACGGGTTACATAGCACGGTTATAGCCTTCCGTATTTTGCTCGACTGGGCTTCGGCTGCCATGTTTTTGCTACAGCTAAAGTTTAACTACACCGCCGCCGTATTTAAAGCGCACGCTGCTTTTCTCAAGTTAGCGAAAGGGAAAAGAGATGTCAGCAAGGTATCAAAAATGCGAAACTTGAAAGGGGTGTATCGAGGTAGTATAGTGGCAGGCTACTTCCTTATGGGAAAACGAACTTTTGACAAGTTGAGAAATGTGTAAAAAGCATAAGGGGATGGCTCAAGCCTTCCCCTTATGCTTTTCCTTCTTTAACCGCACCGTCCCGTCCTTTATTGGCTCAAAGCCCTCACCAAACACACCGGTTACGCTGGATGTGGAAATAAACGCATCCTTATCCACCTCCTTTATAATGCGGTAAACGGTATTTACTTCGTACTTGCGCACCACTACCAGCAACACATCACGCTCCTTACGTGTGTACCATCCTTTGGCAGTAAGCAAGGTCATACCACGTCCCAAAATTTCATCAATTTTTTTACCTATTTCCTCGTACTTTTCAGAGAAAATAAGTACCTGCATGCTTTGCTTCGACCCTACAATCAGCACGTCGACCATGTAGGTAGATACCGCCACCATAATGCCGCCGTACAATGCCGAAAGAATGGTACGATGCGGTAAGAACAAGGATGAGCCTATAATAATAATATCGCAGTAAAGCAGCACCCGACCGGGATTAACGTGCTTAAACTTATTTACCATAAGCGCTATGATATCCGTGCCACCCGTGTTGCCGCCGCGCGTAAACGCAATACCAATACCCGTGCCCTCAAACACGCCGCCAATGAGCGCCCACAGCAGCAAATTATCTTCGGACTGCACCTGTTCTATCAAAGACTGAGGAACAACTTTTGGTAAAAGATAAAAGAGTAGCGAGCTGAACACAATTCCGTAAACCGTTTTGGTACCGAAGTTGCGCCCCAACACTTTTACGCCAAGTATCAACAAAAAAACGTTAGCCAGCAGGTAGGTGTACGACACTTCAAAACCCGTAGCATAATAAATTAAAGCACCAATACCGCTAACGCCACCGCCCACAATTCCGTTGGGGATAATAAACGCCACCCACCCGAAAACGTACACCAGCAGACCAAACGAAATAATGCCGTAGTCCTTTAGTATGTCAACGTATTTTTTTTGCATAAGAAAAAACTAGAAGACCCTAACAGGGTTTTGAGACCCTGTTAGGGTTATGTAGCTACGATAGTCGTCGAAGGTAATCACCCACACGCAGGCGCACGTGCGCCACATCCTTACGTAAGCCCGAAATAACAAGTTCGTTATTGCTACCCAACTCCAGCGTTACCTCATCCTCAAACATGGTGAGCAAACGACGAACGGGCGCCACCGCGCCATACACCATTTTGCCATCCTCATTCCTCTTAAAACGCATGTTACACAACGCCATAGCCTCGTGCAAATCTTTACCATGCTTCTCCCAGCCACCCTCGGGCAGCTGCATGCTAATGGTATTAAATCCTATCAGGGGGTAGCAAACACCCAGCAGGCCCAAGCCTATAAGCAGGCGTGGCGTAAACAGCGAGGAAAAATCGGGCAGCGTAGTAAACGAAGCACCATTCACAATGTGCATTATGTACAACAAAATAATGCCGAGAATATAAAAGTAGGCCACGTACTTTATTGCGCGTATGGGGTATTTGTTCCAATTCATAGTTTAAGTAGTTATTAATCTTAAATTTCGGGTAATTTTAATGGCAAGTCTAACCTTCAAAGTTAACATATTTAATGATTTCACGAGAGAAAGCAGGGCTGCTTTTTGCTATATTTGTAGTTAATAGGTTTCTTAAGAACCTGTCATTCCGCGCTTGACGCGGGATCTCCTAATTGAAGGAATATTTATCTTCAGGAGATTGCGGGTCGAGCCCGCAATGACAACATTGAGCGGGAAGCAACATAAAAGATATGTCCATTAAAGTAGCAGATGTTTCGAAGTTGTACGGCACGCAAGCCGCGCTAAACCACGTATCGTTTGAGGTGGAGCGTGGTCAGGTGGTGGGTTTGTTGGGGCCAAACGGCGCAGGAAAGTCTACCATGATGAAAATTCTGGCAGGCTACATTCCTCCCACTTCGGGCGAAGTATTTGTCAACGGGTTCAACGTAGCTACACAATCGCTGCAAGCAAGGCAGGCCGTGGGGTACCTTCCCGAGCATAACCCGCTTTACTTGGATATGTACGTGGTAGAATTTTTGGAGTTCACCGCAGGTATTTACGGTTTAGGCAACGATACAAACACGCGTGTAAAACATGTGATAGAGTTAACAGGATTAGGACCTGAACAGCACAAAAAGATAGGACAGCTATCCAAAGGATATCGCCAGCGTGTAGGCATGGCACAGGCGCTGCTGCACAACCCCGATGTACTCATACTCGACGAGCCCACCGCAGGACTTGACCCAAACCAACTTACCGCCATACGCCAGCTGATAACCGACGTAGGAAAGGAAAAAACAGTGATACTCTCTACCCACATTATGCAGGAGGTGGAGGCCATGTGCGGGCAAGTTATTATTATAAGTAAAGGGCAAATAGTGGCAAACGATACGCCCGAACATGTGCGCAAGCAGGTTTCGGGAGGTACCGGAGTTGTGGAAGTAGAGTTTTTGGAAGAGGTGAACGACAGTATTTTTGCGGAAGCGGATTTTATTTCTCACGTAGAAAAAATAGCCCCGCGCAACTTCATCATCACTGCAAAAAACGAGGAAGATATTCGCCCTAAAATATTCCAGTTTTCTGTAAATAAAAATATTACAATAGTAAAAATACAACAACAAGAGAAGGCGCTTGAAGAAGTATTCAGAACGCTGACTACTCTGTAAATTAGTACTCATCACAAAAATAAATATATTATGGAAGTAAACGAAGTACAAAAATCAACCCATTCCGGTTATAAGTTCATTATAGTAATACTGGCTATACTACTTGCGGGACTCACGATGTGGTACGTGCGCGAAGCACGCCAGTGGGACAGAACGAACGAAGAAATGACCATGGAGCGCGACAGCCTTTCCGGGAAATTGAGCAATATGCTGCTGGAATACAACGAAATGCAGACTGATAACGATAGCATTAGGCAAGAGTTGGAAAGTGAGAAGGCCAAAATTCAAACGCTGCTGGAGAAGATGAGGTCCAACGAAAAGGTGCACTTTGCTGAAATTCGTAAGTACGAGCGTGAGGCTAACACATTACGTGATATCATGCGCAACTACATCAAGCAAATTGATTCGCTGAACACGCTAAGCCAACAACTGATAGCAGAAAATCAAGAAGTAAAACAAAATCTACAAACCTCACGTGCGGAAAATAAAAAATTGAGCGAGGAAAAAGAAAATCTTTCGACTCAGGTAGAAAAAGGGTCGCAGCTGAAGGTGCGCAACATTGACGGCTTGGGACTCAACACGCGCGATAAAGACACGCAGTACGCAAGCCGCACAAAGAAGATTAAGACTTGCTTCACGATTAATGAGAACACCATTGCTAAACCCGGCACACGCATTGCCTACATGCGCATTATAGCACCCGACAAATCACTACTTGCCAACGCTGACGGTGATAGCTTCGATACGCGCATTGAAAAATTGGTGTACTCGGCAAAGCGTGAGGTGGACTACCAAAATGCAGACTTGGAAACCTGTATCTACTTTGATGTGAAGGAAACTAAGCTATCTAAAGGCGCCTATACTGTGGAGGTATACATTGATGGTAGCATGAGTGGAACCGGACAGTTTCTGCTAAAGTAGAAATAACACACAGACGACACAGACATTACGGATAAACACCGAAAAATATTTTAGCCACTAATGAGCGAATTTTTATTCGCACATTAGTGGCTATTTTTTTTAATGAGTATCCCGAATTCTCCCCTGCCAACAATCAGCAATACTCGCCAACTCCCGAAGGGAGTTAATTTGAATAACCGCGGGTGAGCAAAGCGTAACCCGTGGTTCATGCGACATCTCCAACGTTGCGCGCGGAGCAAGCGTTTACCTAGAAATAAGTTTTTGCTCCGCGCGCAACACAAGGGACGCTCCCGGTACCGTAGGTGAGCGAAGCGTAGCCTACGGTTATTCACATTCAGCCCTTGCAGGGCAAAAGATTTGCTGTTTAGAGGTAGAGATAATCATTTTATGTTATATGACTATCTGTGACAGTCCGTCGCAGAGCCCATGTAATCCGTGTACCGTTCTTACAATCCCGCAAGCAACTTAGCATCATTAGACACATCAAGACATGCCGTAACACCGGAAATGCCACGAGTAGCGCTACGTATAGCTTGTAGTTCTTCAGACTCCAACTCCCGTGAAAATTTCAGCAGGTAATCGACGTTGGAGTATGCCTTAATAAGTACCTCGCTCTCCTGCCTAATAGTAATTAGCGTGTACGTCAACTCGCGCACTTTATCCTCAGCAACAAACACGGCAAAAGGCCTGCGCTGCCCGTCAACCTCCACGCCAAACAAGTCTTCCTTATTCACAAAATCCAAACCCAGCGCACAATTGAGCAACCATGCCATACGCGTATCGGATTCTGTCGAACAAATGGCAAGTAGGGTGAACTTGTCATCGTTCCCCAGCGAGATTTTTTTATTTAGAATCTTTGCCATTATCTTATTACCTGTACCCGTCCATCCAGCTCCAACTTAATAATGCTTGATGGTTTACAGGTAGGCTGGCCCTCGTACTTTTCGCTTACCTGCACATCTACCGCATTTTTTATAGCGACAGGAATTTCCGCAAAAGTAGCAGGAGCCACGCTTCCCGAAATATTGGCCGAAGTTGACACGATGGGCTTACCCAACTTGCGAATTATTCTTTTGCAAAAATCATGATCGGCAATACGAATAGCTACGCTGCCATCCTCGGAGCAAACACCCTTAGCAAAACCTGCACCACCCGGGTAAATAATAGTTTGCGGCACATCGCTCAGCTGTACAATATCCCATGCCAAATCGGGCACCTGACGCACGTAGCGGCTTAACATATCTTCACCGTCCACCAACACAATCAAACTCTTGGAGTCGGCACGTTGCTTAATGGCAAAAACTTTTGCCACGGCTTCATCGTTGGTTGCATCGCAACCCAAGCCCCAAAGCGTATCAGTTGGGTAAAGCATAGTACCACCCTTACGCAGTATATCGACTATTTTTTCTATTTCTTCCATATCAGGTTTTAAAACACAAATTTACGCTATATTTGTGACATAGTTTAATGCTTCGCGTTTAAAAGTTTGACGGTTGTTTAACCATAGTTAAATGCGGAGCATCAAACAACTTCAAACCATTTAATATGAAGCAACAATACTCGTCCCGGATTGGCATCTTCATTATCGGCATCCTGTTTTTTATTTTTGGATTTGTTACCTGGCTCAACGCCACGCTAATACCTTACCTACAGGCAGCCTGCGAACTCACCAACTTTCAGGCGGCCTTCGTCACCTTCGCCTTTTACATTTCCTACTTTGTCATGGCATTACCATCGGCAAAGTTGCTTAAGCAAACAGGGCTTAAAAACGGCATGATGATTGGGCTAATGATCATGTCGGCGGGAGCATTGATTTTTATTCCCGCGGCGTTGTTACGCACCTATCCGCTGTTTTTACTCGGCCTATTTGTAATGGGTACAGGACTTGCGCTACTACAAACCGCTTCAAACCCATACGTAGCCGTATTGGGCCCGATAGAGAGTGCTGCACAACGCATCAGCATTATGGGTATTTGCAACAAGGTGGCAGGTATGCTAAGCCCGCTAATTATTGGCAGCATTCTATTTCAGCGCATGGATAGTCTCGAAAAAAGCATCACCATTGCCGAAGGAGCTTCCCGCGCCGCGGAACTTGACACATTAGCGCATAAGGTCATTTTACCATACACCATAATTATGCTGGCGTTACTTGCGCTTGCTTTTTTTGTCAGATTTTCGCCGCTGCCCGATATTGACGCTGAGGACAACGAAGAAACAACACAGCACAGCGGTGATAGCGCCATTTTTCACTATCCACACTTTTGGGTTGGCGTGTTGGCGCTATTCCTATACGTGGGCGTGGAGGTCATCTCCATAGATTACCTTTCACAGTACGGAAAGTTTTTAGGTTATAGCCTTGAGGTCACCAAAACATTCCCCTCCTACCCGCTTTTCGCCATGATTTTGGGTTACGTAATAGGCATTATTGTTATACCAAAATACATAAGTCAATCGCGCGCGCTGGCTATTTGTGCTGCCTTGGGTGTGATATTTACCGTGGCCGCTATTAATACCACGGGTGTACAATCCATAGCATTTATCGCGCTGCTGGGTTTAGCCAACTCGCTCATGTGGCCTGCCATTTTCCCGCTTGCTATCAATGGGCTTGGCAAGCATACCAAGGTTGGTTCCGCCATTCTTATTATGGCTATTGCGGGCGGAGCATTGCTTCCGCTGCTGTACGGTCACCTTGCCGACGGCATGGGAAATCAACAAGCATTTTGGCTTATGGCTCCGTGCTACGCCGTTATTCTGCTATTTGCGGTAGCGGGGTATAAAATTAGACCGGTGAAGAAATAAATTTCATCCGAGACGTCATTGCGAGGAGGAACGACGAAGCAATCTCCCAACTTGAGATTGCCACGCTTCGCTCGCAATGACGCCCCGAATAACAAAAAGTGCGAATGGAATTATCTCCACTCGCACTTTTTTTAGCAAAGAGAATTACTTCTTCTTAGCATACTTAAAATCGCTTCCCAAGTAGTACGCATTATCACCCAGCGCCTCCTCAATACGCAGCAGCTGGTTATATTTTGCTATCCTATCCGAACGCGAGGCTGAACCGGTTTTGATTAAGTCCGTATTAAGTGCTACCGCCAAATCAGCAATGGTAGTATCCTCCGTTTCGCCGCTACGGTGGCTCATAATGGCCGTGTAGCTGTTGCGGTAGGCGAGGTTCACCGCGTCAATGGTTTCGGTAAGTGAACCAATTTGGTTTACTTTTACTAAAATAGAGTTGGCCACCTGCTTGTCAATACCCATTTGCAAACGCTCACTATTGGTTACAAACAAGTCGTCGCCCACCAGCTGCACGTTGCTACCAATGGTATCGGTTAGCAACTTCCAACCATCCCAATCATCCTCAGCCATACCATCCTCAATGGAGAGAATGGGATACTTGCTCGTCCAGCCTTTCCAGAAATCCACCATTTGCTGCGCGGTCAACTTTTCACCGCTGCTCTTCTTCAGGTGGTACACTTTTTCTTCGGGCAAATAGTACTCGCTCGACGCGGGGTCAAGCGCAATATATACATCTTCACCGGGCTTGTATCCGGCTTTTTCAATGGCTTCCAAAATAACCTTTATGCCTTCCTCGTTACTTTTGAGGTTAGGTGCAAAGCCCCCCTCATCACCCACGTTGGTAGAATATCCCTGCCCCTTTAGCACCGACTTAAGCGTGTGAAAAACCTCTGCACCCATGCGCAGGGCTTCGGCAAAAGTTTCTGCGCCCACAGGCATAATCATGAACTCCTGAAAGTCGATAGAGTTATCGGCGTGCGAACCACCGTTGAGAATATTCATCATAGGCACGGGCAGCGTGTGCGCGTTTACACCGCCCACGTAGCGATAAAGCGGTTGCCCCAATGTTTGTGAAGCGGCATGCGCCACTGCCAACGATACGCCAAGAATAGCGTTAGCACCCAAGTTGCCCTTATTTTCCGTACCATCGAGCTGCAGCATGGCGTTATCTACACCACGTTGATCGAAGATGGAAAATCCGCGCAGGTTTTCTGCAAGCGTAGTATTTACATGCTCCACGGCTCGCAACACACCCTTGCCGCCATAGCGACCTTCATCACCATCGCGTAACTCTACTGCCTCGTGTACACCTGTAGATGCACCTGATGGTACCGCAGCGCGACCGGCAGTTCCCTCGTCGGTTACAACTTCCACCTCCAAGGTGGGATTGCCTCGCGAGTCAAGTATTTCACGGGCATGAATGTTTAAAATCTGTCCCATAATATTATTGTTTTAATGATACTTACTCTTTTACTTCAAGTATAAAGTTACGCCTTTTTTCATGGTAAGATTGCCCTTTCATACTAAATAGCTACACTGGCAAGTAAGGTTAAAATCCTTTAGAAAACAAAAACGGGAAGCGTTGCTGCTTCCCGTTTTTTATTCCTCTATCGTCATTCGTTCCCGCCATTCCGGTTTTATAGGTAACGACTGATGCGTGCGTTTGCTAAAGCCCGATAGCACCGAGTAGCTGCTCACGCGCACAACTCCCGTTTGTGTATCTACTATTTCTTGACGCATTTTAATGCTACGTTCACCAATACCCACCACGCGAGTTTGTACGGCAATGGTATCTTTTAAGCGGGTTTCCGCCATGTAATTTGCCTCTACGTGTACCAGTACTACCGTTTCGTCGCGCGCCTCAAAGTCATCGCCCAGCGATTGCTGTAGATATTCTACACGCCCTAAGTCAAAATAGTTCCAGTACACGGAGTTATTTACGTGCCCCATGCCATCGATATCGCTAAAGCGAATTTGTATAGGTGTTGTTATCATAGTTCGATATGTGATTTTTCGACACTCGACATGCGACTGATTTTCTCATGTCGCAAGTCTTAATTTTCATCTTCGGATTTTACCGAAAGTGTATTGTAGGCTTGCTCGGCCGCGTGTTGTTCGGCCTCTTTTTTGGAGTGACCGCTACCGCTGCCCATCAGCTCCTCATTTACATGTAGCGTGCTTGAAAATGTCAACACACCTTTTTCTCCCCGTGGGTTTTCTTCTGTAGTTTCGAAGTGCGCGTTGTATCCATTCTTTTGCACCAACTCGAGCAGGCGGCTTTTATAGTCAAACTCGCGCTTGATTAATTCGTCTACGTTTACGTGCGTTAGAAAAATGCGGTTCAGAAAGGTTTTTTTCGCGCAAGTGTAGCCTCTGTCTAAGTAAATAGCGCCCACCAACGCTTCGAGGGTATTCCCCAAAATATTTCGCGAAAGCGGCTTATTCAAATGTGCCTTTATGAACTTAGCCAAGCCCAACTCCCACGCCAATGCGCTGAGTGCTTCGCGCCCCACAATTTTCGAGCGTAGCTGAGTAAGAAAACCTTCGCGCTGCTTAGGAAATTTATTGTAAAGGTATTCCGATACTACGGCACCAATAACGGCATCGCCCAAAAATTCCAAACGCTCGTTATGCTCCACAGGTATGCGCGTGCGAATGCCACGCACGTAGCCCAAGGAACTATGCGTAAACGCGGTTTTATAGTACGATAAATTAGCAGGAGTGTACCCAAGTACTTTTCTCAATGTTCGAATAAATTCCCCGTCCTTGCTACGTGAACACGACAGGATACAATTCTTCCATTGATGAAAAATCAAAAGCACACAAATAAGGGGTTATTCAAATTTCTTGAAAATCACCGATGCGTTGTGACCGCCAAAGCCAAAGGTGTTGCTCAACGCAGCCCTTACCTCACGTTTTTGCGCAGTTCCAAGGGTAAGATTGAGACGCTTATCCAACGCCGGATCTAAGTTTTGATTGTTGATGGTAGGAGGAATCATACCACGCTGCATGGCACAGATACAAGCCAAAGCCTCAACAGCTCCGGTAGCACCCAAAAGGTGACCGGTCATTGACTTTGTAGAGCTGATGTTCATCTTGTATGCTTGCTCACCAAACACCTTTTCTACCGCCTTGATTTCAGCAATATCACCCACTGGGGTTGATGTGCCGTGCACGTTGATATAGTCTATATCCTCGGGCTTCATTCCGGCATCGTTAAGGGCCTTGCGCATAACGTTTGCAGCGCCCAAACCTTCGGGATGCGGAGCGGTAAGGTGGTAAGCATCGGCTGTCATGCCGCCGCCTACAATTTCAGCGTAGATTTTTGCACCACGTGCTTTAGCATGTTCTAACTCTTCAAGCATCATACCTGCGGCGCCTTCACCCATAACAAATCCGTCGCGGGCCACATCAAATGGACGCGATGCTGTTTTGGGATCATCGTTGCGAGTAGAAAGTGCTTGCATTGAGTTGAAACCACCCATAGCGGCTTCACCGATGGGAGCTTCGGAGCCTCCGGCAACAATAGCGTTGGCCTTACCTAAGCGAATGAGGTCAAATGCATCAATAAGAGCGTGCGTTGAAGAAGCGCACGCCGATACCGTGGCGTAGTTGGGGCCACGGAGCCCATACTTCATTGATATTTGCCCAGCGGCAATATCTGCAATCATTTTGGGCACGAAGAAAGGGCTGTATCGAGGAGTTCCATCACCCTCGACAAAGCCCTTGATTTCTTCAAACATGGTACGAATACCACCTATGCCCGATGCCCACACAACACCAATCTCGTCCACATTTTCAGTGGTGAGATCCATGCCTGAACTCTTGATAATTTCGTGCGCCGCAATCATTGCAAACTGCGTGTACATATCAAGCTTACGCGCTTCCTTTTTATCGAGCGCCTCGGGGTGTTGGCTTACATCGAAATTTTTAACTTCGCATGCAAACTGGGTTTTAAATTTAGAAGCGTCAAAACGCGTAATCGGTCCTGCTCCGTTAACTCCTTTCAGCAAATTGTCGAAATACTCTTCAACCGTATTACCCAGGGGATTAATAGTACCAAGGCCGGTTACAACTACTCTTTTTAACTGCATAATTCTTTAAAACTTGGTTTGCACTCAAAAAAATCAAAATGCTACTTTTTAGCCTTTTCAATGTAAGAAACTGCGTCACCAACAGTGCCGATCTTTTCTGCATCCTCGTCGGGGATAGATACGCTAAATTCCTTTTCGAACTCCATAATGAGCTCAACTGTATCCAGTGAATCTGCACCAAGATCATTGGTAAAGCTTGCGGTTGGGGTTACTTCAGCTTCATCAACGCCGAGTTTGTCCACAATAATCGCCTTCACTTTTGCTGCTACATCTGCCATAACTTCTTTTTTTTAGTTAATGATTAAATTAGAGTTATTGAATTTTCTAATGTTTTTGCGACTTTCACTGAAAAGTCGGTACAAAAGTATAAACTTATTCCATAGTTTTTATACTTTTGAATGATTTTTTATCAACGAAAAAGGTTAACTATTTACAAATGAAAAATATAGCTGTTTTCGCATCGGGTTCCGGCAGCAATGCAGAGCAAATTATTCGTTACTTTAAGGAGCATCATCTGGAGGCACGTGTGGCGCTGTTATTGTCCAATAATCCCAACGCTTACGCCTTGGAGCGAGCGAAAAATTTTCAGGTAGATAGCCTCGTATTTTCACGCGAAGACTTATATAATACCTCCAAGATAAAGAATGCGCTCACCTCAAACAATATTGACCTAATTGTACTAGCGGGTTTCCTATGGCTCATGCCCAACGATATTGTGGCGGCATTTCCCGACCGCATTGTCAACATTCATCCGGCGCTGCTACCTAAGTACGGCGGAAAGGGCATGTACGGTGACAACGTGCATCGCGCGGTGATTGCTGCCGGCGAAAAGGAGTCGGGTATTACCATTCACTACGTAAATGGTGAGTACGACAGCGGCAGCGCCATTTTTCAAACCACTTGTCCTGTACTGCCTAACGACACCCCCAATGCGTTAGCGCAGCGGATACATAGGCTGGAGCATGAGCATTTTCCAAAAGTTATAGAGCAGGTAATAAAAACCTTACCTTTGCAAAAATAAGTAATACCAATTTTTCTCTCATGAAAGTAAGCGGTTTCACCTTTGTACGCAACGCCATAAAGTTCGACTACCCTGTTGTAGAGGCTATCACCTCTATACTACCCATATGCGATGAGTTTATTGTATGCGTGGGCAATTCGGATGATGGAACGGAAGAGCTCATTCGCTCTATAAATTCGGATAAAATAAAAATTATAAGCTCCGTATGGGACGACTCGCTACGCGAGGGCGGAAGGGTTCTTGCGGTGGAAACCAACAAGGCTTTTGACGCAGTATCGCCCGATAGCGATTGGGCGTTCTACATTCAGGGCGATGAGGTGGTGCACGAAAAATATTTACCTGTAATAAAACAGGCCATGGAGCAGTATAAGGACAACAAGCAGATGGAGTGCTTGGTGTTTAAATATCTCCACTTTTATGGCAACTACAAGTATGTGGCAGACTCGCGCAACTGGTATCGTCGTGAGATTAGAATAATAAAGAATGATAAGAGCATTCGCTCATATAGAGATGCTCAGGGGTTTCGTCGCGGCAAAAAGCACTTAAAAGGAAAGCTGATTGACGCCTACGTATACCACTACGGTTGGGTTCGCAATCCGCGATTTCAGACGGCAAAGATATCGAACTTTGAAGCGCTGTACAAACCTGATGAAAAGTTAACTATAAAAAAGGACGAGCTGTACGATTATAATAGCGTGTCGTCACTTAGGCTATTTACCGATACGCACCCTAAGATAATGCAGGCACGGGTGGATGCCATGGATTGGGATTTTGAATTTGATGTTACGCAAAAAAGTATCCCTTTAAAATATCGTGTTTTGGACTTTATTGAGCGATTAACGGGAAAGCGTTTTTTTGAATTCAGAAACTACAAGCTAGTAAGATAGGGGAGTAACAAGGATACCTACAGCGGCTTGCATATGCCATTTAAGCAGTATGTGTTGCCCACTTCAACCTTCTCCCTCATCAAGCCAAACATCAACTCCGTGTCATTACTATTATAGCTACTGTGATGAAAGAGGTGGTACACGATGGCCTTATTTTTCATCGACTTCATTCTAAGTCCCTGCCCTTTCAGACGCCACCCGATATCTAGATCTTCACCGACACTGGCGCGCGTGTAGTCTTCATCAAAACCGTTAACCTCCAGCACATGCTTGCGCAGTATTCCCCAGTTGCACCCCAATATATCACGGTGCTGCTTATCAATATTTTTTTGGAATGGATTGTAAACTGCTGCTCCCATAGAGGTTGAACCGGCTAAAAGAGCATTAAAGAAATTAAGCCTCTTAATATTGTGTTCACCCAGTATGCGTGAGGTAATTTTTTCACTTAAGTACACCCTCCTCCCATAACATATCCGATTTTCCTGCACAGCCTTAGTGTACACCTTAAGTAGGTGTCGATGCGGAATGCAATCCCCATCCAAAAAAACGAGCTGTTCGCCATCTGCTGCCAGCACCGCGGCATTCAGAATTTTATTTTTTCTAAATCCCTCATCCTCTTGCGACACATGCTTTATAGGATAGGAGTATTTTGCTCTTGCCTCTTTTAAAAACGAAAGAGTTTCTTCAGCGTTGTCATCCTCAGCCAGTACTACTTCAAATTTTCGATACGACTGCTTTTCTAACGCCTGCAGTATCAAATCCAAGAAGTCTCTTCGCTTGTAGAAAGATATAATAATTGATATCATGTTACTTAAACAAACAAATGAACCTATCCAAATAAAATGCGACGCTCCTGGGAGCACTCAACGGTTGCGGGACCACCCGCCCCATTCTCAGATAATACCTATAAAATACTCGAGAGGTAATACCCCACTTTTTCAGAAACAACTTTCGTCCTCCATGAACAACACCCTCCTTTATTTTACCGGTAGAAGCCTCCAGAAAGTGATAAACGCGACTTCTTGTCACTCCGTAAAATCTCCTCACCCCAGCCTGCCACAACTTCATTGAGAAGTCGGGGTCGGAGTAAAATCCGGGAAAAAACTCCACACTATATCCTCCTACCAGCTCCCACATGCTACGATGAACAATGTTGGGAGGCCAAGATGCCCCACTCCACTCCTTCATGGGTAAAGAGGCGTACTGCTGTAACAGTTCGGCTTCCTTGAAGTTTCCCGGAGAGGTGCCAAAGTCATATGGTGCAATAGCAACGTGCTTATGAGCATCACGCGGCTCGATGGAGGTGGCAGAAAGAAAGAACTTATTATCCGGCTGCGTCTTTACCTCTTCCCACAAGTAGTAATCCCAGTCGGGGCAGGTGTACATATCATCATTTAGGTACACAATGTAATCTGTTGTAGCCAGCGCAGCAGCGCCATTCACAGCCGAGCATACGCCTACATTAATGGGTGTATAAGAATAGGTTATACCATTTTCCTCTGCCCATTCTTGAGTACCGTCATTACCCTCGTTGATATGAAGAATTATTTGATGTGTATAGCGGCTATTTTTCAAGATACTATCCACGCATAACTTCAACATTGACAAGTTATTCCATGTAGGAATAATAATACTAAAATAGCATTTTTCCTTGCATGGAAATATTTTAGTTGCAATATTTATTGAATTTTGAGAGCTCACGTTTTTCTATTTTGCAATCTTCTTACTACTATTTTCTAAAGAACGCCACTTATCCAGCTGAAAAAAGCTGAGATAGAAAACACTCAATAGCATCATCACCTTATCTTTTCCCCAATACCTATCCTCCATTAATGCCAACGCAAAAACAACAATAATAACAAGTAGTATAACTGAAAATTTTCGAAATCGCAACATGTGGTATAACGGATAAAATAGCACAAAAGGCACAAGTAACAGGCCTACTATACCATACTGATGGAAGTAGGCTAAATATTGATTGTGGTATATAAACCCGCTATCAACATAATCTTGATAACCTGCCTCAACAAGGTACGTTCTCAGGTGGCTGGTTGCATAAATAGGTCCATCACCAAAAAGCCAAAATTCCCGCACATGCGAAAGCAATACTTTCCATATCGTAAGTCGAATTGAGACCGATCCGCTATTATGTCCGGATTCAAAAAAGGCACTACTCTCACTACTTATTTCTCCAAAGCGTGTTGTAATACTTTGAGGCAGCAAGAGTAGTACAAATACAGATACCGCCACAATCACAAATGCCGTCACCGTCTTTTGCTTCCACGAAAGCGTTCTCAAAAAATAGAGAATCATTATCAACAATGCACAAGCATAACCCAGCATTGTACCCCGATTGATAGTAAGAAAAAGAAAGAGCGAGTTAAACAAGAAAAGCGCCACAAATGCGAAACGCTTCCAGCCCTTATACTTTACAACAAACGGCACTATAAGAAGAGCACCTAAGGTTGGGTAAAACGAGTAATCTTTGAGAAAAACAGAAAGATTTAGTACCCTACTTCCACAATCTAAAAAACGACAGGAAAGTACGCCCCTAAAAAACTCTACCGGAGATGCAAAAAGCAACGATATATCAAAGTAGGCGTACAGCAAAAAAAATCCCGACAGCACCGTACACAAGCTAAACAGTATCATCCCCCGCTCAAAATTTCTCTGACTCAGCTGCTGTCCTATCAACAAGCAAAAGAGCGGCATAAAAAGATAGTTGGACATCAGCTCTTCAACACAACTATACGATGGGTGCAGATCATATTTATTGGGTAGAGCGCTCCAAATTAACACTAAAGCCAGTCCATAGAAGACAAAAAATAGCAAACCCTTCATGTAGCCTAACTCACCCACCCGGCTATGACACCATACCAGCAGTTCCTTACGGTATACCACAAAAAAAAGAACCACAACCAGCAGGTAAATTCCCTTAACAACATCTACCGTTACCGGACCTGTGAGCCCCAGCACAACCATAAACGCAAGAAAAAGCCAGCTATGTCGAAGAAGAAAATCTTTCATTAAAATTTTCGCTCGCCTACCAGCGATTCATAGACATTTATATATTTCCCGGAACAGGTTCTCCAACTATACTTTTGAGCATAGTCTCGAAGCAATTCCGCATTATTTTGAGGAGCACTTTTATCTGCCAACCCCCACTTCACCACATCAGCCATAACTTCGGGTTCAAGGGTATCCCAGTAAAATGCCATATCGCCACACACCTCCGGAACGCTGGTGCAGCGAGAGGCAAACACCGTTTTTCCTGCGCGCATGGATTCTATAGGTGGTATTCCAAAGCCCTCGGCCTGCGATGGAAATACAAAGGCTTCACAGCTATCAAATAGCCAATATTTTTCGGCATCAACCACGGGACCTATGTAAACAACTCTATCACCTAAGCCCTCTTTTTCAATTATTTTACACACCTCTTTGTAGTAATCCTGATGAATAATGCGTCCGGCTATCACCAAACACAAGTCGGGTAAATACTTCATCATTTCCACCACAAGATGAATATTTTTTTTACGCATAAAGGTGGAAACAAAAAAGAGGAAGGGTCGTTCCCGCAGCAACGAGCTTAAACCATCCGGCATCTGTGGGGCCTCTCCGGACTTTCTATCTGCCACACCATTATATATTACCGAATGTGTAATACCATTTAAGTTGAGATGCTCCTGAGCATCGCGCTCAACAAACTGCGATATAAACACCAAGTGATTAACACCCAATAAATTATCCTGCGTCTTTTGAAGACGAGACCTCCGTCTGACGCCCTGTTCTTCGTACAAGAAGTTCAAATCATGCAGCGTAATTACATACCTGCTATGACGCTTTTTGCGACGTAAATAGGGGGTATTTTGTACTAATCCATGCAGAACATCGTAGCGACGAAAACCCAAAAAGAAGCGGCTCCACCACCCTAAAGGCAGGTAGCGCACACGACTATCGGTAAAAGGATGGTTATTAGGCACTAGAAAAGTTACATCCCAACGATTATGGTCAATGCACTCAATGAGCGCCTGTCCAAATCGACGCGAAACCTCCCACAAGCCACAATACGCGCCTTGAAGTTTACTCAAATCCACCAGCAACTTTTTCTTTGCAGCATCCATATATTGCAAAGTAACAAAAAATATTGCCTAAAATAAAAATGCTCCAAAAGAAATAATATCTTTTGGAGCATTTATCAAGAGGTACCATGCAGATTCGAACTGCAGTACGCGGTTTTGCAGACCGCTGCCTAACCACTCGGCCATGGTACCATTTTTAACGGACGACAAAGGTAGCATAAAAAAAGTTACTATGCAAGAGCAGCTTTCCCCTCACGCGTAATACATACGCTGGAGTTCCTTACTTGCCCGCCCAATGGGGGATTGTGCTTATAAACTTTTACTGTTACCCGCACTATTTTTTCCATCTTTCGCGTAAGCGCCATGGCAATTCGTCCCGCCACGTGCTCCAGCAGGTGGGATGGCTGTTCCATCTCCTCCTTCACCATGCTATAGATTTCCTGATAATTGAGCGTATCGGTAATTAGATCGGAGGCTGCTGCTCGGCTTAAGTTGGCATCCACATGCACATCCACCGTGAAGTGAGTACCTATTTTTTGCTCCTCGGCAAAGCAACCGTGGTGAGCGTAGAACTCCATGCCTTCGAGCGAAACTGTATCCATTGACTATTTACTAATTACTATTTACTAATTTTGTGTACTGTAATACAAATATAGCGAAAGCCGAATGCAATCGTGAAAGTTTTCTTTCAAAAATTGCTGAGGCGCATCCTATTACTCTACAAATATAGATAAAATCGGAATGACGAGTTTACCTTTAGTTGAAGTAAATAACGTGCATGCTCACACCTACGAGCACACGCTGATAGATAGCTTCAGCATGGCAATTAAGGAGGGGGAGCACACAGCGCTGCTGGGCGGCGTAGCCTCAGGCAAAACCAGCGTGCTCAAGCTGCTATCGGGAAAACTACCTGTACGCGAGGGCAGCATTACCTATTACAGTTTGGGGAAACAAGCCGAAAGTGCCTACCTTTTTCAGCGCGACCATGTGGCGTTAGTGACCTTTGAGCCACAGTTTCTCAACCAGGAGAGCTACTACCAGCAGCGCTTCAACAGCACAGAAACTGACGACCTACCTAAGCTAAATGACTACATCAAGCACGAGCGTGATGCATATTTTGACAAAATAGCCACGCTACTGAACCTGCACGAGCTACTACCACGGCCACTTATCACGCTATCAAGCGGACAAATGCGAAAGGCACTCATTGCGCAAGCGCTACTGCGAAAACCCACGCTACTGCTTCTTGACAACCCGTTTGCGGGGCTTGACGCCACCGCGCGCGACACGCTAAAAGAGCTGCTGCGTGACATTTGTGACGCGCTGCACATGACGTTGATACTGGCTTGTAGCCGCCGCGAGGAAATACCGGAGCATGTAAAAAAGGTGGTAGAGCTACCTGCAAAATATGACATTTCATCCAAGGCGTCATTGCGAGGGGGAACGACGAAGCAATCTCATCCCGATTGGGAGATTGCGGGTCAAGCCCGCAATGACAAGGATGACAATCCTTTCACCACTGCTGTGGAATTTACCAACGTGCATGTAGCCTATGGAGAGAAAACGGTGCTAGATAACGTAAACTTCTGCATTCGCCGTGGTGAAAAGTGGGCGCTGCTGGGACGCAACGGCGCGGGGAAATCCACCATGATGAGCCTTATATATGGCGACCATCCGCAGGCGTACGCCAACCAGATTACGCTATTTGACCGTCCCAAGGGAAGCGGTGAAAGTATTTGGGAAATAAAACAGCGTGTGGGCTACTGCTCATCGGAGCTGCATGCCTACTTTCGTGAACCGCTCACCTGCTTTGAAGTCATTTGTACCGGGTTTAACAGCACGTTTATTCCCAAGCGCAACCTCAGCAACGATGAGCAAGCGCGCATAGGCATACTGCTGGAGTACTACGATGCCATAGGGCTAAAGGAGCGCAACTTTTTGCAGGTTTCGTCGGGGGAACAGCGGTTGGTGCTGCTACTGCGCGCGCTGGTGCGCAACGCGGATATGCTCATACTTGACGAGCCTTTTCAATGCTTTGACGACGAACTCGTAGAGTTCTCCAAGTTACTAATTGACAAGCTATCGATTAACAAAACGTTGCTATTTACCAGCCACTACCGCCACGAGATTCCATCGTGCGTTTCAAACATTTTTCAGCTATAAAGCAAAAAGGTGGCATTATACCACCTTTTATAAAAAAGTGAGGTTGAGGTAGTACTGCCCAGCAAGAAGGCGAGTTGCCTTTTGCTTACTACCATCACCCCACATAAATTCACTTTTTTATTATACCTTTGCTATTTGCATAGTTCTGCTACGCGCCATACCAGCGTGAAATCATCACACGCGTGCAATTGTACACATTGTAGCTTATACTTGTATTAAGTACACTGCAAATATAAGTCAAATTTCTAACAAAACAAGTCAAATTTCTAAATTATTTTAAGGGGTATTTTTACTTTTCTGAAAATGAAGGCTGTAGAAAGACTAAAAATATTTGCGCAAAGTAAAAATCTTTCCATTGCTAAAGTGGAGGGGTTGCTCGGTTTAGGAAATGGCACTATTCAAACTGCCCTAAAGCGTGATTCTCCGCTCAAGGAGGATACGCTGGTAAAAATCATTACCACTTTTCCCGAGATATCGCCTATTTGGCTGCTATTGGGCAAGGGAGAGATGTGCGATTATAGTAACTTGCCGGCAGGAGGGCCACAGAGCATATCCGAGAGCATAGTGGAGTACGAGGCCAAGCGCGGCAGCAGTAACGGAGAGCACTTGGAGCAGCTGGTAGCTACTCAAACAGAGCAACTCAAAACGTTAACTAATAAAGTAGAAGAGCTGAGCAATAAGATAAAATAGATATCATAAACACATTATAATCAAATAGATAAATCAACTAAAACCGCTAGAGTTCAACTAGCGGTTTTTTATTTACCTTTGTTCCTCTAAATGACCTAACTTTTGTAAACCTAAAAGTCGAATTTGCAAAATGAATGAAAGCTTAATTCGCGCCATAGAGCAAACGCTCAAGGAGCACTGGGACTTCCCCGCACTAAGCGACTACAAGGGCGCAACGTTTCACTACAAAGATATTGCCCGCCGCATTGCCAAACTCCATATTTTATTTGAGGAGTGTGGACTGAAAAAGGGTGATAAGGTATCCATTTGCGGACGCAACTCTGCCGCATGGGGAACTGTTTTTTTGGCCACGGTAACGTATGGCGCTGTAGCTGTACCTATTTTACACGAGTTTAAGGCCGACAACGTGCACAACATCGTAAACCACTCCGACTCGCGCATACTATTTGTGGGCGATGTGGTATGGGAGGGGCTCAACGAAGGTATGATGCCCGATGTAGAGGCTATTGTGCTTATTAATGATTTCTCCATATTAGGAGGTAGAAAGTGCAAGAGCGCAACCAAGGTGCGTGAGCGCCTCAACGAGTACTTTGGTAAAAAATACCCAAAGAACTTCCGCCCGGAGCACATTGAATACTTTACCGAGAAGCCCGAAGATCTTATGCTCATTAACTACACATCGGGAACTACCGGTTTTTCAAAGGGCGTAATGCTCCCCTACCGCAGCATTCACTCCAACATGGAGTTTGCCTCTGAGTCGCTGGATTTAAAGCCCGGACAAACGGTAGTAGCTATGCTACCTACGGCGCACATGTACGGTTTGGCCTTTGAATTTCTTTACGAGATACTCTGTGGCTGTAACGTGCAGTTCCTTACGCGCCTGCCAACTCCCAAAATCATTCTCGATGCCTTTGCCGAAAGCAAGCCGGGCCTGATTGTGGCAGTACCTTTGATTATTGAAAAGATTTACCGCAACACCATTCTTCCCGCGCTGCAAAAGCCGGTGGTGCGCGCGCTGATGTCACTCCCTGTAATTGACAAGAAAATTATGAAGGGAATTAACGACAAGCTAAGCGAAACCTTTGGCGGTAACTTTTACGAACTTATTATTGGCGGCGCGGCGCTCAACCAGGAGGTTGAAAAATTCTTCCACAAAATGAACTTCCGCTACACCGTGGGTTACGGCATGACGGAGTGCGGCCCCATTATTACCTATGCGGATTGGAGCAAGGCGCGCCTGCACTCGTGCGGTCAGAGCGTTCTTAACATGGAGGTTCGCATTGATTCGACCGACCCGGAAAAGTTACCGGGAGAGGTACAAGTACGTGGAAAAAATGTGATGCTGGGCTACTACAAAAACAAGGAGGCTACCAAGGAGATGTTCACTCAGGATGGCTGGCTCAGAACCGGCGACCTTGGCGTAATGGATAAGGATGGTTTCCTACACCTACGCGGTCGTAGCAAGAATATGATTCTGGGTCCATCTGGGCAAAATATTTTCCCCGAAGAGATAGAGGACAAAATCAATAACCAGCCATACGTAACCGAGAGTTTGGTGATTGAGTCTGACGGCAGGTTAGCCGCACTGGTGTACCCCAACTACGAGGACATATCTGCCGCCAACAAAAAGGTGGAGGAAGCTATGGAGGAAATGCGCGTAGCTGTTAACCAGGATTTAGCTACCTACTGCCAAATATCCAAGGTAAAGGTGTACCCCGAGGAATTTGAAAAAACGCCAAAGAGAAGCATCAAAAGATTTATGTATCAAGGCATTACCGTGTAACCACTGCATAAATCTCAACAAAATGAACGGTCGGAGCATGAGTTCCGACCGTTTTTTATTGCTCGACAACAGAAATATTCGTGCACGAACACGAATACATAACAACTTAATAATAAATACATAACAAATACAAGAAAAGATTTAACTTAAATTCTTTCACACGAAAGAAAACACATACTATATTTGCAGCCACAACTTAAGCAAATCGTGTACGAACACGACATAAAAAGAAATTTAATTTAAAACCCAATAAAAAAATGAAATGTAGAAGTTGGTTACTGTTGCTCTTATTAATCTTAGCTGTAAATATTACCTCCTGCACAGAGGAGACGTTAGATAATCCCGCGACGGAAAATCCCACCGGCGAAGAGCCCATTAACTCGGGACCAGGCTTGGTGAGCGCCATCAACTTTTCAACCGACAGCCTATACATGCTGAAAGGAGCAACTCGTCAAATAGAATTTGATGTTGACCCCGACGATGTAGAAAATGACTCGCTTGTATGGACCTCGTCTAACGAGGGGGCAGTGCAGGTGAACCAGGCTGGCATGCTAAGCGCAGTAGACTACGGCACCACCGTGATTACCGCCAGGGCCACCGACGGGAGCAATGTGGCAGCTCGGTGTACTGTTATAGTAAGTCAACCCATTCTGATAAACTCCATCACACTCTCGGCCAGCACCCTTTCCTTATATAATGGAAAGAATAGCAGCCTTGGCGTAACCATCAACCCCTCGCACGTTACCAACGACTCGCTGACGTGGACTTCGTCCAACACAAGCGTGGCAACAGTAGCCAATGGAGTAGTAAGCGCCGTGGGCTTAGGCCTTACCACCATTACCGTGAGTGCAACTGATGGCAGCGGTGTTAGCGCTACCTGCAATGTCACGGTAGAGGCAATAAACCTTGCTACTACCGCGAATATTACCCAGTCCGAGGGCTGGTTTGAATCGGCATACGTGGAGTGGACAGGGCCGAGCAACGCCAGCACATTTAATGTGTACTATAGCGGCATGGGCGTTACCGATAAGAAAATCGATAACCAGCTCATCCGCAGCTATGGCTCTTACTACCGTGCGGACATACTTGGAATGGCTGCCGGTTCGTACACCATAAAGGTACTGCCGGTAATTGAGGGAAGTGAGGGAACATCGCCCTCCACCGCAAGCGTAACAGTAAAAGCGCATGACCGCAGCGGGTTTGCACATTTTAATCACACCGGAGTTGGAGCATATAATGATGATGGCACGCTAAAAAGTAATGCTCAAGTAATTTACGTAACTGCAAAAACTGCCAAGACCGTAACTTGTACAGTGGGAGGCACCACCTTCACCGGGCTGCAAGCCATTATTGACGCGTACTCGAAATCAACCAGCAACACGCCCATAAGCATTCGCATTGTTGGAAAAATTGAAGCTGCTGACATGGATAAATTCTCGAGCAGCGCTGAGGGCCTGCAAATTAAAGGAAAGAGCGCGCACAGTTTAATGAACATAACCTTAGAGGGAGTGGGAAAGGACGCTGTTATTAGAGGCTTTGGAATTTTGATGAGAAACTGCAAAAGTGTGGAGGTACGCAACTTTGCCATAATGCTTTGCATGGACGATTGCATATCGCTTGACACCGACAACAGCAACTGCTGGATACACAACATTGACTTCTTTTATGGCAAAACCGGTAGTGCTGCAGACCAAGCCAAGGGCGATGGATCACTGGATTGCAAGGGTGATTCAAAGTACCTCACCTTCTCATACAACCATTTTTGGGATTCGGGCAAAATGTCGCTTTGTGGCATGACATCGGAAAGTGGCGAAAACTTTATCAGCTACCACCACAACTGGTTTGACCACTCCGACTCGCGCCACCCCCGCGTGCGCACCATGACGGTACACGTTTACAACAACTACTTCGATGGCATTGCAAAATATGGCGTTGGCGCCACTACCGGCTCGAACGTATTTGTGGAAAGCAACTACTTCCGCAACGTAAACAAGCCAATGATGATTTCGTTGCAAGGAACCGATATTTCTAATGGAGTTAACAACGGCACATTCTCAGGCGAAAGCGGCGGTATGATTAAAGCCTACGGGAACTACTACGCTGAAAAATCGGGCAACTTCAAGCTGGTACCTCACACAACATCCCCTACCAGCTTTGACTGTTACGAAGCTACCACGCGCACGGAGCAGGTACCTTCTTCGTACAAAACGCTTGTTGGCAGCTCTACCTACAACAACTTTGACACGGACAACTCAAAGATGTACAGCTACACCGCTGACGCGGCAGAGAGCGTTCCGGGCATTATAAAAGGAGTATTTGGCGCGGGACGTATGCAACAAGGCGACTTCGCATGGGCATTTAATAATGCTGTGGACGATGCTGCAGATGCTGTCAATACTGCATTAAAAACAGCAATTACGAACTACACATCCTCCTTAGTTTCTATACAAAACGAGGGTAGCGGTAATAGCAGTGGCTCCGATGGTGGAGGTGATACCGGTGGTGGCGAAACCGGTGGAACAACTATTGAGGGATCGGTAGCCTGCCACTTTACCGGCAAGACTCCTTCAAATTCTTCTTTTGCCGTTGTAGGAAGTTACTCTACAGATAAAGGTTCTGTAACGGTTAACGGAACAACATACGGCACTTGTGTAAAAATGGAAAGCAGCACCAGTATTACGTTTAGCATTACATCACCCATGACGTTAACGTTAGTATTTGGCGGTACAACCGCAGCCAATGGAAAGAAGGTAAAAGTTAATGATGGAAGCCATACTGTAGATGCCAATCAGGAGCTTGTTCTTCCACTTACAGCAGGTTCGCACACCATTAAAAAGGGAGATTCTATCAACCTGTTTTACATTTCGCTAAACTAAAATAGAAACTCAACAGTAAGAAATGAAAAAGATAACTTTACTAATTGTCCTTGCAATACTTGGATTTACTGCAAAAGCTCAGGTTACGGAAACGTTTGCAACAAACCCGGAGACCTCCGGATGGACGCTTGTTCAAACTACATGGAGCGCAGGTAAAATTGAGCTTGCAAAGAAGAGTACAGGAGGCTATGTTACCACACCAAGCATAAGTAATCCTTCAAGCATCACCATAAAGACAAATAACAGCGGTGCTACTAACCGCTCGTTACAGGTTCAATACTCAAGCGACGGCAATTCCTGGACTGACCTTGTGCTATTCACGGTGACTGCGAAGGTTGAGACTCACACACATAATATTGCCTCATCGCTTGGCAGCGTACAATTTAAGTTGGTAAACGAAGGAACTAATCCATTCGTTATTACCGAGGTTACTATTGCAGGTACTGCAGCACCCAGCAGCGCTGCCGAGGTAACCGCTTTTACCATTCCCAACCAAGTTGGCTCCAGCGTTATTAACAGCACCGCAAAAACTATAGCGGTTGATATGTCCGTGGGAACAAACAAAACCGCGCTTGTACCCATCATCACCCTATCGGCGAAGGCAAGTGTAGCACCGGCATCAGGCGCTGCACAGGACTTTACCAACCCCGTAGTTTACACGGTAACGGCCGAGGACGGCACCACCAAAACATGGACTGTTACCGTTACGCTAAAAGCATCGAGCGAAAAAGAAGTTACTGCATTTAGCCTCTGCGAAGTGCAGATAGGCAACGCCACCATCAACTCCGCTACCGGTACCATAGCTGTGCGCGTTCCCGAGGGAACAAATCTTACAAGTATCGCACCGCAAACGCTTACCCTATCGAGCGGAGCAAACATTTTACCCTTGGCAAGTGCTACACAAAACTTCACATCTCCCGTTACCTACACCGTAACGGCACAAGATGGCACAACCAAAACATGGACAGTGACCGTCACTCCCGTAGCACCCGCCACCTCTGTTGACTTCTCTCTCACCGGATTTGCTTCCGAAAATGGAGGAACTACGGGTGGCAACAATGCTGTTGCACCAAACATATACGAAGTGCGCACCGTAGCTGAGTTGGAAGCAGCCATTGGCACAAAAAAGAACGGCGGCAGCACACCCCGCATTATCAAAATAATGAATTCGCTGGACAACGGTGGTACAGACATTGCTATTAAGGAGTGCGCCAACATTACGCTGTATGGCAATGGTGAAAACATTCTTATTTCAAAAATGCCGATTATTATTACCAGCTCCAGCAATATTATTATTCGCAACCTTAAGTTTACCATGGTTGGCGCCGGAGGCGGAAAAGATATTATTGAAGTTACCACTACCAGCAGCAGCGTATCACATCACATTTGGATTGACCACTGCGAATTTTACAACGAAACGCCAACCGTAGCCGGTTCCAACAGCGCAAGTACTAAGGATAAGTATGATGGCTTGCTGGACATGAAAAAGAACAGCGAGTACATTACCGTATCATGGTGCTACTTCCACGATCACTATAAAGCTATTTTGGTGGGTTTCACAACAGCTGACACCTACGACCGTAAAATCACGCTGCACCACAATCGTTTTGTGCGCATCAACTCGCGCATACCCTCGTTCCGCGGCGGCACTGCGCATATTTACAACAACTACTACGAGGGCTGGATAGAAAACGGCAACCCGCAGGGCACTTGCATTAACACGCGCGAAGGAGCTAACCTATTGGTAGAAAACAACTACTTTAAAGATGTAAACCAAGCGGTGTACTGCGCTTTAGAAGACGTAGCCACACCCGGGTTTGCCCATTGGGGAGATGGCGCTAACGGCAATCAATGCGAAAATGTAACCAAATGTTGGGCTGAAACCGCAGGCACACCCAACAATCCATTTTACCCACCTTACTACTCGGATGTGGTGCTGGATCCGGCAGCCAATATTCCCGCCATGACATTAGAGTATGCGGGCGTGGGCAAGATTTCGGCATACGATGATTACGGTACAGGTGGAAGTGGCAGCGGTGGCAATAAGGCACCTGTTATTACCATTACCTCTCCCGAAGCCTATGCCACGTTTGGCGAGCCGGCAAGCGTAACACTCACCGCCACAGCAGTTGACACTGACGGCAGCGTTTCAAAGGTGGAATTCTACATTAATGGCGAACTTGCACAAACATTTACCTCCGGTACGTATACACATACGTTTAACGAGCTTATCGCAGGCACCTACTCGCTCATGGTAAAAGCCTATGATAACGAAAATAAGGTGGGCAGCCGTGCGGTAACCATAGTAGTTACTCCCGAGCCCATTAAAGAAGGCGAATCGCTCATAGGCACCAACACTGCCAACGGCTACTTTTGGTTTAACGAGGCTAACGCCGATAAGGCAAACGAGCTGCTAAGCAGCGGCATTATTTCAGGCGATAGCATCAAGTTTGAACCCACCAAAAATGTCGCTACAGAAAGCTTCATCGGTGATTTTCCTATTGGTATAATAAGCGTAAGGAAAAATGGGAACGACATTATCTTTAAGCTACCTAGCTGCTCTATCTTTAAGCTATACCTGACAAGGAGTGGCGATTTTGGTGGCAGCGCAAGCGTAAGCAGCAACGGCAACGATTGGAGTAGCATTTCCACCCTATCGGGTAAAAAAGGCATACTGGAGGTAGATTACAGCGAGGATGTAGCAAGCCAATCGGAGGTGTATGTAAAAATTGTTAACTCCACCACGGGCACACTGAACGTACACGGCGCCATTATTATCTTAGCCGACACCACCGGACGTGGCGGAGGCGATGATGGTGGTAATGACGATGGAGGTGACGATGATAATGATGACTCAAGCACCGGCGTAGGTAAGGGAGGAAAAACAAATCTTGCCTTAACATACCCCAACCCTGTAAGCAGCGAACTTTGCGTGAGCAATGGCGGGGGTTACACTTACATGCAAATTATTAACCTCAACGGAAGCGTTGTACTTACTTACAAAGTAGTAAACGGAGAAAATATTTACAACGTATCATCTCTACATAAAGGAGCATACTTTGCAAAGTTTTCCGGTAAGGGAAAAGCAGAAGTACATCGCTTTACCAAAAAGTAGACTTTACTGCAAGGTGTATGAAAACTTAGCCTTTGTCTTAGTACACCTGCCGACGGAGCGCACAAAGATTAACTCTTTTGCGCTCCGTATTTTTTTGCTAACTTTACGTAACACACCTTTTAGAAAAATGGCTCTACAAAAAACTACGCTGACCTTCCTGCGCACGTTGCGCAGCAATAACAATCGCGAGTGGTTCAACGCCAACAAAGACTTATACCTTGCCGCCAAAGCCGATGCAGAGCAGCTGGCCATGGAGCTGGTAGCAGGCATAGGCGAATTTGACAGCAGTATAGGTTTATTGGAGCCAAAAGATTGTATGTTTCGCATATACCGCGACGCGCGCTTTTCGCATGATAAATCACCATACAAAACCAACCTTGGTGTAGTGGTACAGCGCGGTGGGAAGAAAACGCCCTATGGCTGCTACTACGTACATGTAGAGCCGGGCACCTGCTTTCTAAGCGGTGGCATTTACATGCCCATACCCGAAACGCTAAAGGCCATTCGCCAAAGTATTGATGCAAGCTGGGAGGAGTTTGAGGCAATTGTGAAGGAGAAGAATTTCAAAAAATACTTCGGAGGAATTGTTGACGAAAACAGGTTGGTAAAAGTTCCGCAAGGCTTTGACAAAACTTCGCCCGCTGCAGAATTCCTAAAGCAAAAAGATTTTTATGTTACACGCGCCGTGGCGGATGAGGAGTTGTACAGCCCCACATTTTTGAAGCAAACAATTCAGGCGTTCAAGTCGCTCAAGCCGCTTAACGATTTTTTCAATGCAGCCATTGACGACATGGAGTAGCCTCAAAACACACGAAATATATTTTTATGAGCAGGACAAGTATAACAGCAGCCACCAAGCAAGGTAAAATATTAGTATCGGACGGCGCATGGGGAACTTTTTTACAAAAAAAAGGAATGAAACCCGGCGAATGTCCCGAAGAGTGGAACCTTACCCACCCCAACGAGGTGCTGGATATAGCAAAAAGCTACATTGAGGTCGGTGCCGACATGGTGGAAACCAATAGTTTTGGCGGTTCGCGCTTCAAGCTGGAGCACTATGGGCTGGCCGATAAAACAAGCGAAATTAACGAAGCGGCAGCACGTCTATCGCGCCAAGCGGCTGGAGACAACAAGTGGGTAATTGCCTCCATAGGCCCTACCGGAAAAATGCTGATGATGGGCGATGTAACCGAGCAAGAGCTGTACGACGCTTTTAAGGAACAATCTATAGCGCTTGAAAAAGGCGGTGCGGATGCCGTATGCATTGAAACCATGAGCGACCTTGACGAGGCAACGCTGGCGATAAGGGCGGCAAAAGAAAATACGAAGTTGGAGGTTATCTCCACCTTTACATTCAGCCAAACAGGACAGGGCGAATTTCGCACCATGATGGGCGTTTCGCCTACCGATGCCGCGAATGCGGCCGTGGATGCAGGTGCCGATATTATTGGCGCTAATTGCGGTAACGGATTAGAACGCATGGTTACCATAGTAAAGGAGCTACGCGCCGCGGCACCCTCAACCCCCATACTTATTCACGCCAATGCAGGGCTTCCACAAAATGTAAATGGCGTGGATATTTTTCCTGAAACTCCCTCGCAAATGAGCGCGCTGGTAAAGGACGTAGTTAGCGCCGGAGCCAACATTATAGGCGGCTGCTGCGGCACCACACCTGAGCATATTAAAGCAATGAAGACAATGATTAATGGTTAATTATAATTGTTAATGGTAAATGCAAAGAGGCGCGAACGTAAATGTTCGCACCTCTTTTGTATTGGTATTTCGTTAAGCATTTATCATTAACCATTGCATCAGCATTTCATTTTCGCTATCACGTTCGATGATGAGTATCCCTCAACAAAAGGAATGGTAACTACCTTCCCCCCTCTACCCGTCACCACATCGTAACCTACAATATCCTCGGGCTTATAGTCGGCGCCTTTAACCAGCACATCGGGCTGCACTTGCTTAATTAACTCGTAGGGCGTATCCTCATCAAAAATAACTACGTGTGATACAAATTGCAGCGAAGCCAGCACCATCGCGCGAGTCATTTCGTCCTGCAAAGGACGCGAGGGACCTTTGATACGGCGAACTGAAGCATCGCTATTAAGTCCCACCACTAAGGTTGCGCCAAGGTCACGCGCCGCGGCTAAATACTCAACGTGTCCACGGTGCAGGATATCAAAGCAGCCGTTGGTAAACACAACTTTTTTTCCTTTAAAATCCCAAATGGCACGCAGCCGAGCCAGCTCGTCCCTTGAATTTATTTTATTTTGAACCAGCTCAAGCGATGTTTCTACTATCAACTCTTTGCTGCTCTTAAGATGTGATTCCATATAGAAATTTCTTTATTTTGTGGTAGTACCTTTTTTGCCCGTAAAAAATAGCTGCACATACGCTATCAAGCCAAGTATAATCATAAATACCAGCTGAGACTCGTGCGAAATGGTAGCGTAAAGCAGTCCATCGTTTTCGGGAATACCAAAGATAGCAAACAAGCCAATGCTGGTAATAGCATGAAAAGCGCCTAATCCGCCATTGGTGGGAGCTACAATACCAAGGCTTCCCAGCACCATTACTACCAACCCGTCAACGGGGCCAAGGTGTGCCGTGGCAGGAATGGAGTAGAGCACCAGCCATGCCATAAGCCAGTAGCATGTCCACAGCAGTACCGAATGAAGCAAAAACTGCCAACGGTGCTTCATAGCAGCAAATGATTTAAGACCATCGCCAATTCCCTTAAGGAAATTCCAGCCTTTTTGTACAAAAGCGTGACGGCGTAAATCCTCGCGAAAGTACCATAGCAAAAACACCATGATAACCAGCGTTACAATTGCCACCAGCGCAAATATGGCCAACGAGGTGTAATCACCTTCGGATAGTTGCAGCAATACTTTCTCCTGCACAAATTTCCCAAACGATTCAATACGCAGAAAAAAGGTGATGAGTATAATAATGATAAGGCAAATCATATCGAATAGGCGCTCCACAACCACGGTTCCCACCAGCTTATCAAAAGGAATTTTGTCGGAACGGTTAAGCGCTCCACAACGTGCAACCTCACCCAGGCGCGGAAAAAGCAGGTTGGCAAAATAGCCGATAATTACCGCGTTATACACTCTACCCAACGAAGGCTTATGTCCCAGCGGACCAATAAGCAGGCGCCAGCGTTGCGCGCGAATAAAGTAGGCGGAAATGCCTATAGCAACGGTTAGCATAATCCAACCGTAATGCGCACCTTTAATTCCCTCCCACAGCAACTTCATATCAGCCTTGCGGAAGCTAAACCAAAGCAGAAAAACGGTAAGCAACAAAAAGGCTGCAAACTTTATACCAGTGCTTAATTTTTTATTCATTGAGAAATCAAATACAAGTAAATGGTGATTGGGAGCGGCAAAGACAAGCACCTCCCACTTACTCATTACAATTCACTAATCACCTTTTAAGGTTACTTCACCAACCTGTTAGTTTCCTTATCGGGAAAAATTACCGAGGGCTTAAACTTTTTGGCTTCCTCAAAATCCATTTGCGCATACGACATGATAACCACCATGTCGCCGGCATGGCACTTACGTGCGGCAGGGCCATTAAGGCAAACCACACCGCTGCCGCGCTCCCCTTTTATAACGTAGGTGTCGAGGCGTTCGCCGTTATTAATATTTACCACGGTAACCTTTTCGTTTACGATAAGGTTGGCGGCATCCATCAAATCCTCATCAATGGTAATACTACCCACGTAGTAGAGGTTGGCTTCGGTAATGGTAGCCTGATGTATTTTTGATTTTAAAACTTCGATTTGCATAGCAATGAGTTCATAACGTTTATAAAGTAGAAAGTTTATAAAGTAGAAAAATCACGTGCAAACAACTTTACAAACTTTCTACTTTACGAACTTTAAACTATATTCTTTTAATTTTTGCGCCAAGCGCATTAAGACGGCCATCGATATTTTGGTAGCCGCGATCAATTTGTTCAATGTTGTGAATTATACTTTTTCCGTCGGCACACATGGCGGCAATAAGCAGCGCTACACCCGCGCGAATATCGGGCGAGGTCATAACCGTAGGGCGCAGCCTCAGCATATCGTTACCTATCACTGTGGCACGGTGCGGGTCGCATAAAATAATTTGCGCTCCCATATCAATCAGCTTATCAACGAAAAATAGGCGGCTTTCAAACATTTTTTGATGAATGAGCACGCTGCCCTTAGCCTGCGTTGCCACTACTAGGAATACGCTGATGAGATCGGGCGTAAGACCGGGCCATGGCGCGTCTGCAATGGTCATTATGGAGCCATCGATAAAGGTTTCTATTTCGTAGCGATCCTGCTGCGGAATGTAGATATCATCACCACGGCGCTCGAGCTGAATACCTAAGCGACGGAATGAATCGGGAATGATACCGAGGTCGTCGAACGAGGTATTTTTAATGGTCATTTCGCTATGCGTCATGGCCGCCATACCAATAAAACTACCCACCTCAATCATATCTGGCAGGATAGAGTGGTCGGTTCCGCCCAATTGTGGAACGCCATCAATAACAAGTAAGTTGGAACCTATGCCGCTAATGTTGGCACCCATACGCACCAGCATTTTGCACAGCTGCTGAAGGTAGGGTTCACAAGCCGCATTATAAATGGTGGTTTTACCTTTGGCCAAAACAGCCGCCATAACAATGTTAGCTGTACCAGTAACCGATGCCTCATCGAGCAACATGTAGGTACCTGTAAGGTGTTTTGCTTCTACACGGTAAAAAGCGCTATCGGGCTCGTAGCTGAAGTGCGCACCCAACTTTTCAAAGCCTACAAAATGCGTATCCAAACGACGTCGACCAATTTTATCACCGCCGGGCCGTGGCGCATATACCAAACCATAGCGAGCAAGTAGCGGACCCACCATCATGATGGAGCCACGCAAGCTGGCTGATTTCTTAGCAAATGCCTGTTCGCGCAGCAGCTCGGGATTTACATTTTTTGCACAAAAAGAGAAAACACCCGCGCCCTCCTCCTTGGTAACCTCAACGCCCAAATCGGCCAGCAGCTCAATGAGCTTGTTTACATCTAAAATATCGGGGACGTTGCGAACGGTAACCTTTTCGGGCGTAAGCAGCGTGGCACAAATAATTTGCAGCGCCTCGTTCTTTGCACCTTGCGGGACAATTTCGCCCTTTAAGCGACATCCTCCTGTAACTTCAAATGAAGCCATATTTTTTTGATTAAGAATTCAAAATCTGCTCAAGGCGTATCCCCTACTGGCGGGGCGGTCGCAAACCGGGGGTGAATGCTTTTGTTAGGACCTCCACCTCTGCCTTTCGGGCACCTCCGCCAGCGGAGGATAACCCACGCACCCACTATTGTTACTTTGCCTGCTGCTGCCTGCGACGATGCTGCTGTTGTTGCTGCTGGTATTTTTGACGATTTTGACCATTGTTACCATTACCGTTACTATGACCATTAACACCATTGCCATTGGCACCGTTATTATTGTTGTTTACATTGTAGTTCCCTACTTGCAAGCGTACATCTTCCGCGCTGAGCTTTATCTTTCCACCGGAAAGAATTTCTATTTCCTTATAAATAACCTCATCCGATACCACGTCCTTATTCCAGCTCAAGTAGGCTTTTTTCATGTGATTTGCGAGAGCCATTACCGCTGCTCGACGTTTTTCGTCATCGGGAAGATCGGCCACATGCTGCACCATATCCTGAATACCGCGCCCGTAGTGCTTCATCTTTATTGAATCGGGAGAAGTGTAAGGTACTTCGCGAGGCTTTTCTTCAAAGGTTACAGGAGTAGGCTTGGGATAAGGCGAGTCTATATCCAAATCGAAATTAGCAATAATAAAAAGGTGATCCCAGAGCTTATGCTTAAAATCATTGATATCGCGCAGGTAGGGAAAAAGGTTCCCCATAACGGCTATAACGGCGCGCGCCTGCTCATTACGCTTTTCGCGATCGGGGATGGTACGCAGGTGCTCGACCATGCGTTGTATGTGGCGACCGTATTCCGGTAGTGCCAGCTTATTAAGTTGCGTGTTGTAATCCATAACTACAAAGATAATTCTTAATTTTCAAAGTGTAAAACAAAAAATCGGATGAGCCTACCCATCCGATTTATGTGATTTTAGTGGCCAAGCTCTACTTTTTAACCACCATCAACTTAGCATACTTCAGCAGCAGGTTCTTTTTCCCGGCAAGCGCAAACTGTACAGTAACCTTAGTATCTCCACCAACGTCCTCTACCTCCTGCACTACTCCTTGTCCAAAGCGTTCGTGCTCCACCGTTACGCCGGGAGCAATTTCTCCAACACTGCTAGCGGCAAAACTCTGCGATGTACGCAAGGGGAGTTTAGTCAAGCGCTGCGGTGGCGTAGGTTCCGCGCTACGGAACTTGGGCTTTGGAGCAAACGACGGCTTGTGGAAGTGCGCGTTATCGTAATCATCGGGATCCTGCGAGTACGACTCCTCATCGGGGCCATCGTAGCTGGGCAAGTCGACAAATTCAGGTGAAATTTCTTTGATAAAACGGCTGGGCGCGTTGCTTTGCAGATTGCCCCAGCGCATACGCGTTTGTGCAAACGACAGGGTGAGCTTGCTCTTGGCTCGCGTCATGGCCACGTACATCAGGCGGCGCTCTTCCTCTAACTCTACGTTGGACATGGCCGCCATTTGACCGGGAAATAAATTCTCCTCCACACCCACAATATACACGTAGCTATACTCCAACCCTTTTGCAGAGTGTACCGTCATTAGTGAAACGGTATTGCGATCCTCAGGTTTTTCCTTATCGGCATCGGTTAGCAATGATACGTTTTCGAGGTACTGCGCCAGCTGCGGCTGCTCACCATTTTCCTCCACGTAGTTTTCGCAAAACTCCTTTATACCGTTGAGCAGCTCCTCCAAGTTTTCCAACTTGGCAATACCCTCAATTGTTTTTTCAGCACGCAGTTCAGCCAGCATACCCGACTGCTGCGCTACGCTGTACGCCACGTCGTAGGCGCTCATGGTAGTGAGCTGCTGCGCCATGGTGTCAATCATAATGATGAACTGGCTCACCTTATTATAGGATGCACCACGCAGGTCGGCCTGCTCGGGCGTGAGACTCAGGATGGCATCCCACATGCTGAGCGTATTGGCCGAAGCGGCTTGCTCAATACGTGTAACTGTGGTGTCGCCAATACCGCGTTTGGGATAGTTGACAACACGCTTGAAAGCCTCGTCGTCATTATGGTTTACCAGTAAACGCAAGTAGGACAGCAAGTCCTTAATTTCCTTGCGCTGGTAGAATGACATGCCGCCAAAAATGCGGTAGGGAATACTTTTGCGACGTAGCGCATCCTCAAAAATACGCGACTGCGCGTTGGTGCGGTACAGTATGGCAAAGTCGCTGTACTGCGCCTGGTCGGAATATAGCCTATCGGATATATCACCCACCACGCGCAAGCCTTCCTCCTGATCGGTAAATGAAGGAATAATGCTTACCTTTTCACCTTCTTCACCTTCGGAGAAGCACTTTTTTTTCAGCTGATTTTCGTTGTGCTTGATTACGCTGTTAGCTGCATCCACAATATTTTGCGTAGAGCGATAGTTCTGCTCCAGCTTAAACGTGTGACACTCGGGAAAGTCTTTTTGAAAGTTGAGAATATTCTCAATTTTAGCACCGCGAAAAGAGTAAATACTCTGCGCATCATCGCCCACCACGCAAAGGTTACGATGCTTCTCGGTGAGCTTTTTTATAATGAGGTACTGCGAGTAGTTGGTATCCTGATACTCGTCCACCAGCACATACTTAAACTTATTGCGGTACTTCTCCAGTATATCGCCATGGTCACGGAAAAGCACGTTAGTGTACATCAGCAAGTCGTCAAAATCCATGGCGTTGGAACTCTTACAGCGGCGCGCGTAAGCAGCATATATTTCCGCCATACGAGGTTTGCGGGCGCGCGCGTCGTTTTCGGCAATGCTACCGCTGGCGGCGTAGGCCTGCGGCGTCATTAGGTTATTTTTTGCCATGGATATGCGCGCTGCCACATCGTTCACCTTATATTGCTCCTCGGCAATATTGAGTTCCTTCAGTATGGAGCGCACCAAGTTGCGGCTATCGGTAGTATCGTATATGGTGAAGGAGCTGGTAAAGTCGATATGCTCCGCCTCCATGCGCAGTATTTTTGCAAAAATGGAGTGGAACGTTCCCATCCACAGCGCCTGTCCACGCTGCTCGCCCACCACCTTGGAAATACGCTCCTTCATTTCCTTGGCAGCCTTATTGGTAAACGTAAGCGCCAGCACGCTCCACGGCTTTATGCCATGCTCCAGCATGTTGGCTATGCGGTAGGTAAGCACGCGCGTTTTACCCGAACCGGCACCCGCTATCACCAGCGAGGGTCCCTCGAAGTTCTCCACCGCCTCGCGCTGCACACCATTTAAACCGGAAAGAAAATCTGACATCAGTGATTAGAAATTAGGGATTAGGAATTAGGGATTAGGGATTGGAGAAATCCTCTAAATCCTAAATTCTTTAAAAGCACACAAAAATAGTGAATAGTTTGAAACGCCCGAAGTGTTATGTAGGATTGTAAATAAATGAAGTTAAAAGAGTGTGATATTTTCAACAAAAAAGACTAGCGTCATTGCGAGAAGAGCTTGCTTCGCTTCACCCGCAATGACGCCTGAACTTTTCTCTAAACTCTAATCCCTAATTTCTAACCCCCTACTCTCTAAAACAGCTTCGCCACCTCTTTTTTAATTTGCAAAATAGCATCTACCGTGGGAAGTTCGTTGCTCACCTGCAATTCGATTAACTTTTGCGCCAGCTGCATGGACGACTCCTTTGCCTGCAACTCTATAGCACAAGTATTAATGCTTGAAATAATACCGTTTTTTGCCAGCACAACGGTACGCCACAGCTCCGGCGAAACGTACATTTGCTGCGAGAGATTATGCTCAAACTCAGCGCGTACAGCCGTAATCAGCTCGGCGTGCAGCTCAACGTTGTTGGTATCAGGACGGCGCAAGCGCAGCACCAACGCCTCGGGCGAAATGCGCTCCATGAGCATAAGTATGCGCTCATACGCCTGCAAGCGCAACGGCAGGGTGATGTCTCTGGTTGACTTAAGCAGTTCTATATTGCGGCGTTGATTTTCGGAGGCAATCATACGGCGCAGCACTAAATATACCGCACCAAACAGCATCAGTCCTGATGCTAAAGACGCGATTAGAAGTTGGGTAAACAAATCCATAACCTATTAATTAATGGACAACGGATAACTGACAATGGACAATTAAGACATTTCGCACTATCCATTGTCCGTTGTTTATTGTCCGTTGTTCGTTGTTTGAAGTTTTTCCTCTACCATGCGCAAAGCTTCGGCTTCCACGGCCGAAATAAACGCGGGTGTTCCGCGACGAATGTTGCCAACAAAATCAACCAACTCCTTTTCTTCGCTTTCTTCTTCTGATATGAACGGGGTGGTAAAGAAATTTCCGTCGAGCGTTTTGATGCTGGTTTCGCGCTTAAGTACATCCACTACCGCAATGCCCTTGCTGCCAAACAAGCGCAGCTCATGTCGCGCCGAAAGCGCGGCGCTACCCAGCCAAAAGTATGCCGATGCCGCATTGATAAAATCAACACGGAAGCCCAGCACTTCAAAATCACACGGCACAATGGAGCGCACCTTCTCCGTTTTGCCCACGCGCGCGCGCGAAGCACGAACAGCCGTAAGTATTTCATCGCGCAGGTCATTCACCGAAAGGCTTCTGCAATCATCAAAATCCTTGTACACCTGTACAAATTTCACATCACGCAGCAGCACCACCAAATCGGGAATACTCCAACGGTAAAGCGCCGGCGCCGAAAAGTGCACCTGCACACCGGCTTCGCCGGCCAACTTGTACAGCATTTGCAAATCAACCGAAGAGAGCGAGTGCTGTTGGATAAAAACATGGCGCAGCGCCTGCACGTGGGATTTTACCTCTGCCAACGAGCGCACGTTCTGTATAAATACTAAGGCTGCCTCGCCCTCAGGCAAAACTCCGTTTGTTACCATACAGCCCAAACGCCGCAAGTAGCCTTCGTACCTTTCCATTTGATTTTCAAAACCCAGCAGCAGTACTTTCATCATGCCCGTTCTTTTTGTTTCACAAATTTAACCAAGCTCATGCTACTTTCCTGTTTTATTTATTAACAAGACTCATGTTAATATTTTAAATATCTTATTGTCAAATAATTAAAACTTATTCACAGCGAATAACTATGCAGCAAATAAGCTGCAAATTGTACAGCCAAATCTTATCTTTGCATACTATTTCCAAAAAGTGATAATGATTGACGATTTTCAGCATAAGGGCTTACGCCAACGATTAGTAAACACGCTAATGAGCAAAGGCATTACAAGCACGCAAGTGCTAAGTGCCATTGGAAAAGTTCCGCGCCATTTTTTTTTAGATAGCGCATTTTACAGGCTTGCCTACGACGATACAGCCGTGCCTATTGAAGCCGGACAAACCATTTCTCAACCCTTTACCGTAGCCACGCAAACGCAGCTGCTGCAAGTCAAAGCAGGAGAGAAGATATTGGAAATAGGTACAGGATCGGGTTATCAGGCCGCCGTGCTTTGCGCACTAGGGGTAAAATTATTTAGCATTGAGCGACAGCATAAGCTGCACGAAAAAGCAAGGCGCACACTTGATGCTATGGGTTACCACCCCACGCTCATTTTCGGCGACGGCTTTGAAGGGTTACCCAAGGAGGCTCCGTTTGATAAAATTATTATCACCTGCGGTGCGAGTAATATTCCCCAAACGCTGTTGGAGCAGCTGGCCGTGGGCGGACGAATGGTTATCCCCGTGGGTAACGGAGAATGGCTTGACATGTGTGCCATTGACCGCCTTAGCGAAACGGAATTCAAGCAAACCAAATACGGCAAGTGCGCATTTGTACCAATGCTAAAAGGAGTTGAGAATGAGGTTAAAGGATAAGGTTTTATCTTTTTATCGCGAAGTATTTATCGTGCGAAGCGCAATTTATCAGTATTATGTTTATTAAGACTTTTATATTTAACGAGATTAGGGCCAACACCTACGTGGTGTGGGATGAAACGGGCGAGTGCATTTTTGTAGACGCAACCTGCAGCAATAGCAAGGAGAATGAGCGTATAGCTACATTCATAGCCGAAAACAACTTAAAACCTGTAGCCGTAATTAATACGCACGGGCACTTTGACCACGTTGTTGGCAACACATTTTTGTGTCGCAAATACGGCATTGACGCCTATCTGCACAAGGCTGATTTTTCCAACATAGAACATGCGCAGGAGCACGCCCTGCGCTTCGGCATTCACATAGAACAGCCGCCTAGGCCAAAGGAGTTGGGCAACGAAGTTAAGTTTGGCAACACCACGCTACAAGTGTTGCATACACCGGGGCATAGTAAGGGTGGCATTGCGCTTTACGCAAAAGAAGCAGGTGTGGTATTCACCGGCGATACGTTGTTTCGCGGCAGCATTGGTCGTTCCGACTTTCCAGACAGCGATCTTAACGAGCTGATGAATAGTCTGCACTTAGTGCTACTCCAGCTACCGCACGACACCAAGGTACTGCCAGGTCACGCGTTCAGCACTACCATTGGTGATGAACTATGGCAAAATCCGTTTTTGCAACCACCAACGTATGAACAACTATAAAAAGATAAATGTTCGCTACGCGAACGATAAAAAGATAAACGCTTCGCGATAAAATTTATCGCGCGAAGCGCATTTATCCTTTTATCTTTTTATATCAAATTCGAAATTTAAAACTTAAAACATAACAATATGATTCCCTTTCACAATCGTCACATTGGGCCTAACGAGGCTGAAACAAAAGAAATGCTTGCCGCAGTGGAAGCAAAAAGTGTGGATGAACTTGTGGAGCAAACCATTCCCTCAGGTATTCGTCTAAAGCAGCCCTTGAAGCTAGATGCAGCGTTGAGTGAACCAGCATATTTAAATAAAATCAAAGCGATTGCTGCAAAAAATAAGCCGTTGCGTACGCTTATAGGCATGGGCTACTACGACGTCTATACACCTGCGGTTATTCAGCGCAACATTTTGGAAAACCCAGCGTGGTACACCTCATACACACCCTACCAAGCCGAGATTTCACAGGGACGCTTAGAAGCACTGCTCAACTTTCAAACCGTAGTATGCAGCCTCACGGGGATGCAAATAAGCAACTGCTCACTATTGGATGAGGCCACTGCCGCCGGTGAGGCCATGCACATGATGCTTGATCTGCGCTCACGCGAGGCGGTAAAGGCAGAGAAAAACGAGCTATTTGTAGATGAAAACATTTTCCCGCAAACGCTGGACGTTATCCGCACGCGCTGCGCACCGCTAAACGTAAAGGTAGTAGTTGGTAATTTTGCAGGATATGAGCCAAGCGAAAAATGTTTTGGCGCCATAGTACAGTACCCCGCTGCTAACGGCGAAGTGCGCGACTACTCCGCTTTCGCAAAAAAGTTGCACGACAAGCAAATTATGCTCACCGCCGCATGCGACATTTTGAGCCTTGCCGTGCTGCAAGAACCTGCCGCTTGGGGTGCTGATATTGCCGTGGGCAATACCCAGCGCTTTGGCATACCCATGGGGTTTGGTGGTCCGCACGCGGGCTACATGGCTACTAAAGATGAGTTCAAGCGCTCCATGCCCGGCCGCATTATAGGCGTATCGGTAGACCGGCTGGGTAATCAGGCGTTGCGCATGTCGCTGCAAACACGCGAGCAACATATCAAGCGCGAAAAAGCAACCAGCAATATTTGTACGGCACAAGCGCTACTCGCCACTATGGCGGGCATGTATGCCACCTACCACGGTGCCGAAGGCTTGAAACAAATTGCGCAACACGTGCACAGCTGTGCCGCAGCAGTGGCAGCAGCGCTTGAACGAAAAGGATTACAACTCGCAAGCAAAAACTTTTTCGATACTATAGAAGTACAAAAAGTAAATGCTGTTGATGTAAAAAAGAAAGCCGAAGCCGCAGGTTACAACTTTTACTACCCTACTGAAAGCAGCGTACGCATCAGCTTCGACGAACTCTCAAACGAAAAAGAGTTGAACGAAGTTGCCTCCATTTTCGGTGCAACAGGACAACAGTTACTCGAGCAAAGCTCTCGTGAACTCGCTTCGCTCGGTTCAACAGTTCAACTTTCTCGCACCTCCGCCTTCCTTACCGAGCGCACCTTCAACAGCTACCACAGCGAAACCGAGCTGATGCGCTACATAAAGAAGCTAGAGCGTCGTGACATTTCACTCGCCAACAGCATGATTTCATTAGGTTCATGCACCATGAAACTCAACGCCGCAGCTGAAATGCTGCCGCTAAGTTGGCCCGAATTCGGCAGTGTACACCCTTTTGTACCACGCGAGCAGGCGCAAGGCTACTACGAGTTGATTGACGATTTAGCAAAAGACCTTGCCGAAATCACAGGCTTCGATGCCGTATCGTTTCAACCCAACTCGGGTGCCAACGGTGAGTACGCAGGGCTTATGACCATTCGTCAATACCATATTTCACGCGGTGAAGGTCACCGCAGCATAGCACTCATTCCCGCCTCAGCGCATGGCACCAACCCTGCCAGCGCAGCCATGGCTGGCATGCAGGTGGTAGTAGTTACTTGCGACGACAAGGGCAACATCAACGTGGACGACCTAAAGGCAAAAGCAGAACAACACAAGCAAAACCTTTCTTGCTGCATGATTACCTACCCATCAACGCACGGTGTGTTTGAGGGTAAAATTTGCGAAATAGTAAAAATTGTACACGACAACGGTGGTCAAGTGTACATGGATGGCGCCAACATGAACGCACAGGTAGGCTACACCAGCCCCGGCTTCATAGGCGCAGACGTATGCCATCTCAACCTGCACAAAACATTTGCTATACCGCATGGTGGCGGAGGCCCCGGCGAAGGTCCTATTTGCACTGCAAAGCACCTCACACCATTTTTACCTTCACACAGCATGGTAAAAATAGGCGGAGGGGCAAGCGCAGTTTCCGCAGCGCCATTTGGTAGCGCCAGCATACTTACCATTACCTACGGCTATATTAAAATGATGGGCGAAGAGGGCTTAAAGCGTGCCACCGCAATGGCTATCCTCAACGCCAACTACATTTCAAAACAGCTGTCGCAACACTACGCTACGCTGTACACAGGTAAAAATGGTCGCATTGCGCACGAATGCATTATTGACTGCCGCCACTTCCGCGCCACCTATGGCGTAGAAAGCGGCGACATTGCACGCCGTCTGATGGACTACGGATTTCATGCCCCCACTCTATCATTCCCCGTACCGGAAACGCTCATGGTAGAACCTACCGAAAGTGAAGACAAGGCCGAGTTAGATAGATTTATCGACGCCCTAATTTCGATAAAAAACGAGTGCGAGGAAATTAAAAACGGCACAGCAGACAAGGAAAACAACCTGTTAAAAATGTCACCTCATACCGCAGCCGAACTTGTGGGCAACGCATGGGATCATCCTTACGACCGTGAGCGCGCAGCCTATCCGCTACCATGGGTAAGCGAAAATAAATTTTTCCCTTACGTTAGTAAAATCGACAGCGGCTATGGCGACAGGAACTTAGTATGTACATGCGAGCCTATTGAAAGTTATTTGTAAAAAAAATCCATGTATAAAAAGTTACTACTCCTTTCTCTACTGGGCTCTGGTGCACTTATTGCTTCGGCTCAAACCGACTCCACTAAAAAAGAGGTCGACTACAAGCCTCAGATAGAAGGTATAGTTAAGGTGAAATTTGAGCAAAGCCTGTACAGCGGGGACGCGCGCTTCAACGTGCGCAACTCACGTTTTGGACTACGTGGCAATGTGTCCGAAAATATGAACTACCGCATGCAGGTAGAATTCAACAACGAGGGAAAAATCTCTGTACTCGATGCCTATGCAGCTTATCAGCTACCCATAGTATCATTCTCGTTGGGGCAGCAGCGATACGCCTTTAGCACAGATCTTGGCCGAAGTCCGGCACATAATATTTTTGCTAACCGCACCTTTGTAGCAAAATATATCACTACCTACATTGATACCACCGGTACTATTGTTCGCACTCTCGGCTCGCGCGACATAGGCGGACTATTCACCGTCAACCTCGACCGCTGGGTTCCCATGGCTTTAAAGTTTGGCGTATTTAACGGCGATGGCATAAACAATCCCAACTGGCAAGATCACTTGAATGTTTCGCTACGAGCCGAATATGGCAAAAAAGAGGGGTTGCAAGCTGCTGCCAGCTACTACTTTGGCGACACCCCATATAAGCAACAAATTCACATGTGGAATGGAGAGTTACGCTATGTAAATAAGAAGTTCACCATCGACAGCGAGGTTGCACAGCGTACCTTTGAACAAAATGGCAGCCATACACTCACCGCCATGTTTGTACAAGGTTTTTACGCTTTCGATCTCAAACCTAATATTTTTGCCAAATATATTGCGCCCACACTTCGCTACGACTACATGAAGAACAGTATATACGAGGGAGTATCGCAGGATTTCAATGCACAGCGTGTTTCCATGGGTATCAACTTTGGCATGACACCAAAATTATTTAAGGGCGAATTCCGCATTAACTTCGAAAAGTATATACTGTCACAATCGCCCGCTGCTATTTACATAGGCGAGCTGCTACACGACAAGTTTACGCTGGAAATGGTAGTGAGCTTTTAAGCACCACCCTATTTTGACGCATTAAGCAAAAATATATACCTTTGCTGTTAGAAAATAAACACACGAGCCATGGATATAACTCAAGCAAAAGAGCAAATTGCCACAGGTAAGGGCAAAATGGAAAAAGCGGTAGAGCACCTCGAAAATCAGCTACTCACCGTACGAGCAGGAAAGGCCAATACGCACGTACTGGACAATGTACAGGTGGAGTACTACGGTGCCCCAACACCTTTAGCACAGGTAGCCAGCGTTACCGTTCCCGATGCGCGCACCATTCTTATTCAACCATGGGAAAAGAACCTGATGCCCATTATTGAGAAGGCTATCTTAGTGGCCAACCTTGGTTTCACACCACAAAATAATGGTGAACATATTCGCATTAACGTTCCGGCACTTACCGAAGAACGCCGCAAGGACTTGGTAAAGCAGGTTAAGGTCGAAGGTGAAAACGCACGCATGAGCACGCGCAACGTACGTCGCGATGTGATAGAGGCTATAAAAAAACTCCAGAAGGACGGTTTGTCGGAAGACATTGCCAAGGACTGCGAAACCGAAATGCAAAAAATTACCGACAACTTCAACAAGAAAATTGACGAAGTTTTGGAGAAAAAAGAAAAGGAAATAATGACCGTATAATAATGTTGAAAGTGCAAGGAGAGACATTTGCCTCTCCTTGTTTTTTATATAAAAACCTTAACCAAAAAATTAGGAATATGAAAAAAATTATCGTAGTGGCTGCGATGGTATTAGCAGCAACGGGCGCATTCGCGCAGGCTGGAAGCCTTTTCTTTGGTGGTTCAATTGGATTTTCTACAGGTAAAACAACTACTGGAGGTACCGAGTATAAAACATCTTCGTTTACATTTTCCCCCAAGGCAGAGTATTTTTTGCAGGAGCAACTATCTGTGTATGGTGAATTTCAGTACAACCACAACAAATATGGCGACAGCAAAACGTCTGTTGGCGGCCTGTTTATTGGCGCAGCCTACTATGTCCCCTTTGGAGAAAAGGTTTCCGTATATGGAGCCGGTAAAGTAGGGTTTAATTTTGGCGATGTAACCGGCTTTCAGGTTGCCGTGGCACCTGCCATTCAGTTTGCCCCAAATGACAAGTTGGCTTTTTACAGCACTCTTGGAAGTGGACTGTATTTCACCACTCGAAAAAACGATAGTAACAACAACTACAAGAGCCACGAATTTGGTTTCAGTCTGCTCGATGGTATTAGCTTCGGTGTTAAGTTCAGGTTGCTCTAACCACAAATTAGCTTATAAAAAAATAAGGATGCCTTTGTGGGCATCCTTATTTTTTTATAAGCTAATTACAACTAAAACTTGTACACAAAACCAATTTGAATATCACCAAGCGTAGCAAGATTATTGGCATCTACGCCAATGCCGAATGAAGCTCCGGGATCGCCGCCCTCAACGTAGAATGAGGCAAAGTTAAGGTTGGTAAACAGCACAATGTTATCCATTAAGCCGTAAGCCACTTGTGGAAATACGCGAAGACCAAATGCCGTACTACCGGTGCCATCTGCGCTACCCGTTTTAGAGTGAGTGTAATCAATGTAAGCTTGTCCCTTAGCAATTACCTCAAGTTTTCCAAATTGCAAAAAAGAATAGCGAGCATAAGGGGCAAAAACAAAGTCGGTAGTCTTTGTGTCAGCTTGTGACTTAGAAAAACCAAACGTCAAATCCAGGCCGACATCAAACTTATCGCTGAGGTAGTAGCCCACCTCCGGAGCAATATTTATACCAAACTTAGGGTCACCCACTTTTTCCGAGTTTGACTGAATACCAATCGCACCACCCACATACCATTGCGCATTCGCTGCAAATACGGTAGCAACCGCTATAGCCGCGGTAAGCAATACTTTTTTCATATCTATATAAAATTGCATTTTGGATTTTACCTTCCCATAAAATCCGGATTCATTACTTTAAAGAAATAGTGGAAGTCTAATCCGAGGGATTACTATTTTTTCGAGTCGCAAAAGTACTTTTTATAACAAATCAAATACGTCAATTTGCGTTCTGTAACACAAAGTCGACTGATTTTAAAATAATAACTAACTATTTTAAAAAATAATTTTAACCGCTCATTTCTACAATGCACAAACATGACAACACGCTGCAAAACAAAATATTAGAAACTATATTTTATTTTCATTATCTTTGTTACCTTTTTGAATAAAAATACAAATAGCATTTTCAGTTTTTAATTTTCAACTTTCAATTAAGTAATGGCATTACAGTGCGGCATAGTAGGCCTACCCAACGTAGGTAAATCAACCCTTTTTAACTGCTTGAGCAATGCAAAAGCGCAGGCAGCAAACTTCCCTTTTTGCACCATCGAACCCAACGTAGGTGTAATCACCGTACCCGATGAGCGCCTGAATAAGCTGGCTGAGTTTGTAAAGCCTCAACGCATTGTTCCCACCACTGTAGAAATTGTAGATATCGCAGGCCTGGTAAAAGGTGCCAGCAAGGGCGAAGGGTTGGGCAATAAATTCTTGGCCAACATTCGTGAAACCGACGCCATTATTCACGTACTACGCTGCTTCGACAACGACAATATTACGCACGTGGATGGTTCCATAAACCCCATACGCGACAAAGAAATCATCGATTTTGAGCTGCAAATCAAAGACCTCGAAACCGTAGAAGGCCGTATTTCTCGCGTGCAAAAAGCCGCGCAAACCGGCGGCGACAAGGAGGCCAAGCGCATGTACGATATTTTGGTGCGCTACCAAGAGGCGCTCAAGCAGGGTAAATCTGCCCGCACGGTGGTACTTGAAAACAAGGATGACCAAAAAATGGGGCGCGAGCTGTTTCTGCTTACCGATAAGCCCGTGCTGTACGTGTGCAACGTGGACGAGAAGAGCGCTGTAAACGGCAACAAGTACGTGGATATGGTAAAAGAAGCCATTAAGGATGAAAATGCCGAATTCCTAATTGTAGCAGCGAAAACCGAGGAAGAAATCGCCGAGTTGGAAAGCTACGAAGAGCGCCAAATGTTTTTGGAAGAGGCAGGACTCAGTGAATCGGGCGTATCGCGCTTGATTCGCGCAGCGTACCACCTGCTTAACCTTGAAACCTACTTTACTGCAGGTGTGCAGGAGGTGCGCGCGTGGACTTACCCCAAGGGCACCAAAGCTCCGCAAGCAGCCGCCGTTATTCACACCGATTTTGAAAAAGGCTTCATTCGTGCCGAAGTAATTAAGTACGAAGATTACATAAAACTTGGCTCGGAAAGCGCCTGCCGCGATGCCGGAAAGCTATCGGTTGAAGGCAAGGAGTACGTGGTGCAGGACGGTGATATTATGCACTTCCGCTTTAACGTATAAAATTCGACATGCGATTTGCGACAGGAGGACATGCGAAAAAGAATAATCGCATCTTTTTGTAAAGATTAATTTTTCAAATTATGACTTTCTCTTTTTATTACCAATCGCATATTGCACGTCGCATATCGCATATCGTTCTTCTTCTCTCAATTATCTGTACTCAAACTGTCTTCGCTCAAAAGCGTTTGCCGGGCGAAAAACCTAAACTCATAGTGCAAGTAGTAGTGGGGCAAATGCGCGCCGACTACCTACTGCACTTCAAGGAGAATTTAGGTAACGAAGGCTTCAAAACCTTGATGAACGAAGGCGCATACTGCCAAAACGCGCGCTACAGCCACATGCTTACGCAAACGGCACCGGGACTGGCTACCATTGCCACTGGCACTGCGCCCGCACAACACGGCATACCCTCCGACGCGTGGTATGATCGCACCTCAAGTATCATTCGCGACGCCTGCTACGACAGCAAGGCCACGCCACTGGAAAGCAGCAATGATAAGCTGAAAAAATCTCCAAAAAATTTACTGGCCTCAACCCTTGGTGATGAGCTGAAGTTGCTCAATAAAAAATCGAAGGTAATAGGTGTAGCAATGGAGCCGGACGAAGCCATTCTGCTAAGCGGGCACAACGCCAATGCCGCCTACTTTTTCGACGAAATGAGTGGAAAGTTTGTAAGCACCACCGGCTACATGAAGCAGCTACCCTCATGGGTGCAGGATTTCAATAGCAAAAAGTTTACCGAAACCTACCTCAACCGTAGTTGGGAAACGCTACATCAATCAGGGGAGTATGAAAACTATGCACCCGACTCGGCAGCACTTGCAAAAAATCCCAACTCGGCAAAAGTCCCCATGGTGATTATAGCCGATAACATCAAAAAAAATGCCAAGCGTGCCTACACGCAGCTGCGCGAGTCACCCTACTGTGATAATCTGGTAAAGGATTTTGCAGTATCGGCTATTGTCAGTGAGAATTTGGGCAAGGGCGAAAACACTGATATGATTACTATTTACTTCGGTGCGTTACGCAATGTAGGCAACCGTTACGGGCAGCAATCGGTGGAGTTGGAAGATGCTTTTTACCGCACCGACGAAAACCTGAAGCACCTGCTAGCCTTTCTCAACGACCAGGTAGGTAAGGAAAATCTGCTCTTTATTTTCACCTCCGACCATGGCGTAAATCTCTCACAGCAGCAGCTGAATGATGCTAATATGCCGCATGGTACCTTTGAACACAACAAGGCAATTATGCTTTTGCGCAGCTACATGGGCATTATTTATGGCAAGGGCGATTGGGTAAAGGCCTTTTCGCAGAAGCAAATATTTTTGAACCACACGCTCATTGAGGATTCCAATCTACGCATGGCTGAAGTGCAAGAGCGCGCAGCCAACTTCATGCTGCAATTTACAGGCGTAGCAGGAGCGGCCACAGCATACACGCTTGCCAACACAACGTTTACAAGCGGCATACTGCGCGCTATGCAAAACAGCTACTTTCAAAAGCGTTCGGGTGATATTATCGTTAACCTTGAGCCGGGTTGGGTGGAAACCTCCAGCGAGTCCACCTCCAACTCTGCCTACAGCTACGACACGCACGTTCCATTGGCATTTTACGGTTGGCGCGTAAAGCGTAAAACCATCTCGTCGCCTATCGACATGACTGATATAGCCCCCACCCTATCTACCATGGTGGGCATTCAGCAGCCCAATGCCGCAAGTGGGAAGGTGATTAGCGAGTTGCTGGAGTAGAAAAAGTGAGCATTAGCATAGGGCAACACCCTATGAATAATAAATACCACCATCTTAAAGCGCTGAAGGCGCGAAAGCCAATAAATGCTTTCGCGCCTTCAGCGCTTTAAGATAATACCCTCAAACAAAAACACAGGGTGTTGCCCTGTGCTAATGCTTAAAGGCCTTCAGCCTAATTATTAATTGTTCACTGTCAATTATTCATTAATCTCTGCTCCACTCCGCACCATCCTTGGTATCCTTTACGGTAACACCCAGCGCTTGCAGCTGATTACGAATAGCATCTGAGGTGGCAAAATCCTTATTAGCCTTGGCTTGCTTACGCAAATCAAGTAGTAGATTCATTAACCCACCTGTCAAATCATCGTCACCTGCGGCGGCTTGTGCCTCGTCTTTTATTCCCAAAATATTGGAAATAACCACCGTAAAATCCGCCTTCAACTTCTCAATATCGGTCGCGGTCAGGCTTTCCGTTCCCGCCTTTACCGAGTTGATATTTTTAATCCACTCCGATAAAGCAGCCAGCACCATTGCCGTGTTCAAATCATCATCCAGCGCTGCCTTGCTGTCGGTCATCAACTTTGTTACATCAAGCGTTGATTTATCTGCAGGCTTCAGCTGCGATAGCGTTTGTTGAGCCGCAAGCAAACGCTGCAAGCCCTTTTCGGCAGCTTGCAAAGCCTCATTGCTAAAATCAAGCGTGCTGCGGTAGTGTGCTTGCAATATGAAGAAGCGAATAGTCATGGGACTGTACGCCTGTACTAACAACTTATGCGAGCCGGTAAACAGTTCCTCTAGCGTAATAAAATTACCCAACGATTTCCCCATCTTTTGCCCGTTGATGGTAATCATATTGTTGTGCATCCACAGCTTTGCAGCGTCATGACCACAAGCCGCTACACTTTGTGCGATTTCGCATTCGTGGTGCGGAAACATCAAGTCCATACCACCACCGTGAATATCGAAAGTTTCGCCAAGATATTTTGTGCTCATGGCCGAACATTCGAGGTGCCAACCGGGAAAACCGTCACTCCACGGCGAAGGCCAGCGCATGATATGCTCAGGCGAGGCCTTTTTCCATAGCGCAAAATCAAACGGATTGCGCTTGTCACTTTGTCCGTCCAACTCGCGCGTATTTGCCATTAAATCGTCAAGCACACGTCCCGAAAGTTTTCCGTAAGGATATTTTTTGTTGTACTCAACTACATCAAAATATACCGAGCCATTTACCTCGTAGGCAAAACCATGCTTCAAAATTTCCTTTATCAGCTCTATTTGCTCAATAATATGACCGCTGGCGTGTGGCTCAATGCTTGGTGGGAGCACGTTGAGCGAACGCATGGCATCATGGTAGCGATTGATGTAGTATTGCGCCACCTCCATAGGTTCCAGATCCTCCAAACGCGCCTTTTTCGCAATCTTATCCTCACCCGCGTCAGCATCATTTTCAAGGTGACCTACGTCGGTAATATTGCGCACGTAGCGTACCTTGTAACTTAAGTGTTGCAGGTAGCGAAACAACAAATCAAACGTAATAGACGGGCGAGCATGCCCCAAGTGCGGATCACCATACACCGTAGGGCCACACACGTATAAACCCACGTGTGGCGGGTGAATAGGTTCGAAAGTTTCTTTTTTACGATTGAGGGTGTTGTAGAGTTGGAGCGTTGTTGCCATACAAGTGCTGATTAGCCCACCCTAACAGGGTTTGGAATCCCTGTTAGGATTAGAATTTGAGAAACAAAGATAATGAAAAAGGCTTTCTCTTCATAACGAGAAAGCCTCAAAAACAAACTTGTAGACTAACCCTAACAGGGATTTCAGAACCCTGTTAGGGTCCATCACAAGCACTACTTCAACTTAAATTCCTTCTTAATATCGCTCACCATATCCGTTTTTTCCCAAGCAAAAAATTCCACCTCTTTGGTTGACTTCTTGCCGTTGATTTGGAAATCAACCTTGCGCTTGAACGACTTGCGGCCAAAGTGTCCGTATGATGCCGTTTCTTCGAAAATAGGATTGAGCAGACCGAAGCGCTTTACAATAGCGTAAGGACGCATATCAAACAACTTCTCCACCTTTTTGGCAATTTCTCCATCGGTTAGCTTCACTTTTGCGGTACCGTAGGTATTCACATACAGACCTACAGGTTTTGCTACGCCAATGGCGTAAGCAGCTTGCACCAGCACCTGCTCTGCTAAACCTGCTGCTACCATATTTTTCGCAATATGGCGGGCAGCATAGGCTGCCGAACGATCAACCTTACTGCTGTCCTTACCTGAGAAAGCGCCACCACCGTGAGCACCCCAACCACCGTAGGTGTCAACAATAATCTTACGACCGGTCAAGCCCGTATCGCCGTGCGGACCACCAATAACGAACTTGCCCGTGGGGTTAACGTGCAGAATATATTTTTTGTCAAACAACTTCTCAACGCCCTTACCCAACTTTTTAATGGTGCGTGGGATTAGAATGGCTTGAACATCATCCTTAATCTTTTTCAGCATCACATCATCCTTTGCAAAATCGTCGTGCTGCGTAGAAACCACAATGGTGTGCACGCGCAGGGGCTTGTTCGTCTTATCATCGTACTCAATGGTAACCTGGCTCTTGCTGTCGGGGCGCAGGTACTTCATCACCTTGCCCTCGCGACGAATAGCAGCCAACTCCACGAGCAATTCGTGAGCAATAGTCAGCGTAAGCGGCATCAACTCCTTAGTTTCGTTGCAAGCGTAACCAAACATAATACCTTGGTCACCGGCACCTTGATCCTCTGCTTTTTTGCGCACCACACCCTGATTAATATCGGGCGATTGCGCGTGAATGGTTGAAATTACGCCGCAAGAATTTGCCTCAAACATATACTCACCCTTGTTGTAGCCTATGCGGTTAATCACACGACGTGCGGTTTCCTGCACATCCACGTAGGCCGTGGTATTCACCTCTCCACTCAACACGCAAAGACCTGTCGTAACAAGAGTTTCACATGCTATTTTCGACGCGGGATCTTGCTTCAAAAATGCGTCAACTAGGGCGTCTGAAATTTGGTCGGCAACCTTATCGGGGTGTCCTTCAGAAACTGATTCTGATGTAAAAAAATAAGACATGGTATCAATTAAGAATTGAAAATTAAGAATGAGGGAATACATCCTTCATTCGCATAAAATGCAAAATCATCTCGCTACACTTTAGCAAGGACAAACGTGTACAATAAAGCTAAACAGAAACGAAAACAGAAAGGTTAACGGCTTTAGCATTTTTTTCTGTGGTTGCAATCGTTTCAAATTTTTCCACGTATGTCGAGACACAAAGGTAGGGGCTAAACGGGGAATAGCTACTTATTAAGCGTTAAAATCATTTAAAAACCTCTCCCCTAACCCCTCTCCACAGGAGAGGGGCATGTACCCAGAGAATTTATTTATGAATACGAGAGAGCCTGCGGGTTGAAAGATCCCTCTCCTGCGGAGAGAGATTTAGGAAGAGGTCATTCTCCCCATCTATATCCATCAGCTTTTACTCCCGCCAAAGAAAGCACTCTATTTAGCACCGTCATAGCGGCATCCTCTATGCTGGCGGGCTTACTGTAAAACGACGGGCTTGCAGGGCAAATAATAGCACCGGCCTCGGTTAGCGCAGTCATGTTGCGCAGGTGAATCAGGTTATAGGGCGTTTCTCGCGCTACCAATATCAGCTTGCGGCGCTCCTTAATCATAACATCGGCTGCGCGGGAAATAAGCGTATCGGCTGTTCCTGCAGCGATGCGCGCCAGCGTACCCATGCTGCACGGCGCTACAATCATGGCATCAAAATCGGATGAGCCTGATGCAAAGGGCGCATAAAAAGATTTATTGTCGTAAATTTTTACGGACATTTTTCTAAGTGTAGCAAATGCATCATCACCCAACTCGTAGCAATAGACCTCACGTCCGCTATCGGAAAAAACAACAGCCACCTCGCTCACCTGCTCCCGCACCGCACACAATTGCTCCAATAGCAACTTAGCGTACAGCGCACCGCTGGCTCCTGTTATGGCAACTACAATTTTCATTGTCGCAAAGATACAAAAAGTGAGCCAATAATATGTCATTGCGGGTCAAGCCCGCAATGACAGCCTTAGTAATCCACATTTTTTTGTACCTTTGTTAGATTGTTTGTTCACAAAAATAATGGGCGTTATATCCGGCATAAACGATCGTATTTTACGATTTTTCTCCAATATTGGCAGATACATTCTGCTTATGTTGCGAGCTTTTACCAAGCCCCAACGCTGGCGTATCTTCTACAATCAAATAATGGATGAGATGACGGACTTAGGCATCAGTTCATTGCCTATTGTGTCCATTGTTTCAATCTTTGTGGGGGCCGTAATTGCCATACAAACGGGGCTCAACCTGCAAAATGCTCCCTCTTATATGATAGGTCTAGCCACGCGCGACTCACTCATACTGGAGTTTTGCTCTACCATGATTGCGCTCATACTGGCTGGAAAAGTTGGTTCGAATATCGCCTCGCAAATAGGCAGCATGCGCATTACCGAACAAGTGGACGCGCTGGAACTCATGGGTGTAAACTCCGCCAACTACCTTATTTTCCCAAAAGTAATAGCACTGGTAGCACTTGCTCCATTCATCACCATATTCAGCGTCGCGCTCGGTCTCACAGGCGGCCTTATAGGTATGGGGGTTACCGACATCATTACGGTTGACCAGTATATTGAAGGAATTCAGCGCGATTTCATACCCTACTACGTAACCTACTCCATCATCAAGTCAATGGTATTTGCCTTTATCATTACCACTATATCAGCATTCTGGGGATACACGGTAAATCACGGCACGCTTGAGGTAGGGCGCAACAGCACCCGCGCAGTAGTGGCGAGCTGCATTTGCATCTTGGTATTTAATCTACTATTGACAGAACTTTTACTATAATTTTTTAGTTCATAACGTTATAACGTTTAAGCGTTGTAACGTTATGACCGTTGTCATGATTACCGCAAAAAACATATGCAAATCCTTTAACGGAAAGAAGGTGTTGAATGACATTTCAGCCGTCTTTGAGGAGGGAAAAACAAACCTTATCATCGGGCAAAGTGGCTCGGGTAAGACCGTTTTTCTTAAATGTCTCGTGGGTTTGCACAAGGTCGACAGCGGCGAGGTATGGTTCCGCGATGTGGAGTACACCGCGTTGGGGCGACGCCAACGCAGCGAGATGCGACAGGAAATAGGTATGCTCTTTCAGGGTGGTGCGCTATTTGATTTTGCCACGGTAGAGGAGAACGTAATGTTTCCGCTTACCATGTTTTCAAGTATGACCAAAAGGGAGCAGCGCGAGCGTGCCCACTTCTGTCTTAAGCGTGTGGACCTCATTAACGCTCGTAAGCTATATCCATCGGAAATTAGCGGCGGCATGCAAAAGCGCGTTGCCATTGCGCGAGCCATTGCGCTTAACCCAAAATACCTATTTTGCGATGAGCCCAACTCCGGTCTCGACCCCAAAACCTCCATTCTTATTGATGCGCTTATTAAGGAAATTACCGAGGAGTACAACATTACCACCATTATCAATACACACGACATGAACTCGGTAATGGAAATTGGCGATAAGGTGATGTTTATTCACCAGGGTAAAAAATGGTGGGAAGGCAGCAAGCATGATATTTTGGATGCCACCAATGAGGAGCTCAACGAGTTTGTGTTTGCGAACAGCTTAGCTAAGAAGGCAAGGGGATTGATGTAACCGGGCATCATTGCGAGGAGGCACGACGAAGTCAATCTCGTATGACTGCTACTTTTTAATCAGAGATTGCTTTGTCCTCGTTCCTCGTCCTCGCAATGACGACACTACTTTTATCCTCACATTCCTCCAGCAACTCTCTCATCGTTTTTCCAAAAACAGGATGCACAAAATCGGGAGCAATTTCTGCCAACGGCATCAGCGTAAAACGGCGCAAATGCAAGCGTGGGTGAGGCACAATGAGTGTAGGCGTATCTATCTTTTCACTTCCGTAAAAAAGCATATCAATATCCATCGTGCGTGAGATATAACCCGCACATAAGGCGCTACGCAATCTTCCCAATTTCTCCTCCAACAGCTGCGTTTTGTGCAGTAGTTCCTGTGGTGATAAATCCGTTCTCACCAACAACACCTGATTCAAGAAATTTTGCTCCGCGCTAAATCCCCACGGTTCGGATTCGTACACCTTCGATTTTTTTTCAATACTGATACCAAATAATTGCAACTCGCAACACGCCTGTTCGAGGAGTTGCATGCAATTACCCTGATTGGAGCCGAGAAGTATGAAGATAGGAGTAATCATTTCCATTATAGAAAAGACCCTAACAGGGTTTTGAGACCCTGTTAGGGTTATTGTGCCACAAAACGGTAAGTTATGGTTCCTTCTTGACTTTTGGGAGAATCGGAGACGGAAAATTTTGAAAGCATTGCGGCACGCTTTGCGGCCTCATGCAGGCATTCATCCGAGGCTGATTGAGCAGCATCAATACTTACCGAAGTCACGCTGCCACGCTGCGCTACTACCATCTTCACAACCACCACGCCACCCGTTTCACACTGATATACGGGTACGGGTAAGTCGAGTGCCTGCCGCTTGTCCAACTTATACGACATTACTGATGGGCCGTTATACTGCTCCTTCTTAACGGGCATTTTTTCTTGCGGAACATGCACAGGTTCATCACCCGACATTATCATGTTCTTGGTTTCCGCTATTCTCCTTTGCAACTCATTATTCTCCTCCAGCACATTATCGTAGGCGCTACCGGAGTTTGTGCCGTTAGCATTACTACTTAATCCTCCCTCCTTCGTGCCTCCAAGCATGTCTTCGTTTACAGCAGCATTACGCAGCTGTACGCGTGCCTGCCCCAGCATTTGATTTACCAGCTCCTCTATGCTCTGTTTTTCTTGCTTTAAAGTCTCAAACACACGCTCCTGCTCTTCCGGACTTTGATACTCTATTTCCACATCAACGGGAGATTCAGCAATTATTCCTCTTAACTGCATGGACACAAAGAAAATAGCTACCATCAGGTGGAAAATTATAGTTGAATAAATTCCCGCCTGATGCTTGTAAACCACTTGTCCAAGCCTTTCTATCATATTATGAAAACTCAGCGTCATTACATGTTTCTCACACAAATATAGTGAAAGTCGAGAGCATTTCTGAAAGTTTACTTTCAGAAATTGCCAAGACGCATCCTATAATTCTATAAATATACAAAAAAAGCTGCCCGCGAGGGGCAGCTTTTAATACTCTTTACCGCAAGATTTACTTAAGCGCCTTCTTGGCAGCCTTGGCCTCTTTCCTCTTCAGCACATCGTATGCCAGTGAGGTTGCAATAAAGGTTGAAGAGTAAATACCAAACAAAATACCCACCATCATGGCAAAGGTAAATCCTTGGATTGATTCGCCACCGAACAAGAAAATCATCAATACTACAAGGAATGTGGTGCCACCGGTGTTGATAGTACGTACCAAGCAGGTATTAATAGCATTATTGATATTATCTCGCAGGTTGGTCTTGGGGTGATTCGCAATGTTCTCACGAATACGGTCGAAGATAATAACGGTATCGTTGATGGAGTAACCGATAATGGTTAGCAGCGCCGCTATGAACGTTTGGTCAACGTCCATGGTCCAAGGCACAAGACCCGAAATAGCGGAGAACAGAAAGATAACCACCAAGGCATCGTGCGCCTGTGAGGCAGCAGCACCCAAACCCCACTCCCACTTTCTGAATCGAACGGCAATGTACAAGAACATGGCAATTACGGCCAAAACAACGGCAATTACCGCATCACGCTTAATATCGTCAGCCACGGTAGGTCCAACCTTTTCTGAGCTGACAATACCGTAGGGATTCTCAAGCGTAGAAATAAATTCGGGATAGGTAATATCCTGCACGTACAAAGGTTTAAATGAATTAAACAGCATTACTTGTACCAAGCTGTCGGCTGCATTTGACTGGTCTGCAATGAGGTAATCGGTAGTAACTTTTAACTGCATACCTGTAGGACCAAAGGTCTTTACTTCTACCGAAGCACCCTTCACGTCTTCAAGCTGTTCACGCACTTCTGCGCGAGCAGCTTCAGGCGAAACCTTTTGGTCAAAGCGAACAGTATAAGTACGACCACCTGCAAAGTCAACACCGTAGCTCATGCCACGTACGCCAAGCGATACGCAACCCAAAATGGTGATGGCAATAGAGAAAGCGTAACCGTACTTACGCAAACCCATAAAGTCTATACGCGTGTTTTGCAGCCAGTTATGATTATACTTATAGTCAAATTTAATCGACTTGTTTTTATCCAACAGGAATATGAAGATCAGCCTCGAGATAAAGATAGCGCAGAACATTGAGGTAAGAATACCAATGATCAACGTAGTAGCAAAGCCCTGTACGGGACCGGAACCGAAGAAGAACAGCATGACACCCGTAATTATGGTAGTAACGTTACCGTCGATAATAGCGGAGTAGGCGTTCTTGTAACCATCAGATATAGCTAGGCGCAAGCCTTTACCTGCACGTAACTCTTCCCTCACACGCTCATATATAATAACGTTGGCGTCAATAGCCATACCCATGGTAAGCACAATACCGGCAATACCGGGCAGCGTAAGTACTGCGCGTAGCGATGCGAGCACACCAAACAGTAGGAACAAGTTTGCAAGCAGCGCGATGTTAGCTACCCAACCGGCCCTGTTGTAGAAGAAGCCCATGAACAGCAGCACCATGATAAATGCTATAACAAATGAATTCAAACCGGCGTTGATAGATTCCTGACCGAGTGATGGACCCACCACCGCCTCTTGAATAATACGTGCAGGCGTAGGCAGCTTACCTGACTTAAGCACGTTAGCTAAGTCATCGGCTTCTTCGGGTGAGAAGTTACCCGTAATAGAAGACTGACCGCCTTTGATTTCCTGATTTACGCGAGGGTATGAGTAAACGTAACCGTCGAGTACAATAGCAATGCACTTGCCAATGTTATCGGCAGTAAGGCGAGCCCATGTCTTGGCACCTTCAGCGTTCATTGACATGGATACGTCAGCGTATGCGCTGGTACCGCTAAAGCCCTTGTGAGCATCGACTATTACGCCACCATCAAGCAGAGCCTTACCATCGCGGGTGTTGGCCTTAATAGCAATCAACTCATAGTAGGTGGAACCTTTATCAATAGCCTTAATTGACCACATGAAGCGAACGTCGCGGGGGAATAGCGAGCGCACTTGCGCCAGCTCCATCCAACGGCGAATTTTGCTGGTATCACGGTAGTGAGCAATACCCACGCGAGCGCCGGGAGCGGGCTGTCCTGTGCTTTGGTCAACCGAAGGCATCAGTAGGTGGAACAAAGGATTGTTCTTTGCAAAGTCAGCCTCGGCAGCAACTGTAGCGGAGTCAGCAGCACCATCCATCTGTGCAAGTAAGTCATTTACACCATCCGTTGCTTTTGCAGTATCGGCAGCAGCCTTGCTAGCATCCTTCGCAGAAGACTTTTCCTGTGAATCAAGGTAATCCTTAATCTTGGTATTAGCCTCACTTAATGCAGCAAATAGCTCCGTATTTTCGTAGGTTTCCCAAAACTCAAGGTTAGCAGTTCCTTGCAGCAACTTACGCACACGCTCAGGATCCTTAACACCGGGTAGCTCCACAAGAATACGACCGGTATTACCCAAGCGTTGCAGGTTGGGCTGCGTTACGCCAAAGCGGTCGATACGGCTACGAAGAACGTTGAATGAGTTAGCCATAGCAGCATCTGCTTGGCCGCGAATAATCTTTATAACATCGTCATCGCTGGTAGCTGCATTAATCTTATCGCGCATTTCGTAGGTACCGAAAATACGGCTCAACTTATCACCGGGAGCCACTTCCTTAAATGCCTTAGCAAATAGGGTTACAAAATCATCCTGGCTAGTAGCCTGATTTTTTTGCGCCAGCTCTATTGCCTTTTTAAAAGCCTCGTCGCTGCTGTTATTGGCCATCGCGCGAATAATATCGGGCACCGATATCTCCAACATCACGTTCATACCGCCCTTAAGGTCAAGACCAAGGTTAATTTCCTTGTCCTTACACTCCTTATAGGTGAACTTAGCCACTAAAAGGTTGTATACCACTTCGGCTGACATAGAGTCGAGATAGGCAGCCTCCTTAGCGGGGTTTAGGTTTCCACTGGCATCGGTAGCATAGGTCTCGGCCTTTTTTCCTACGCGGTAGGTCACAACCGAGAATGATAGCTCAAACAAGCATACCAATCCGAGCACAATGGCTAAAAATTTAATAGCTCCTTTTCCTTGCATTTTACTTATAAATTTGATTTATGAATATTGGCATAGATTTTTCAAGGTTGCAAATTTAAGCTTTTTTATTGAAACAAAAGCCTACAGCAGGAAAAAAGGGTATTTTTCCTCATCCATTTATCTTTTTTTGCAAAAAAACGCCCAAGGTATTGCACAATTCAAAAACAGCTACTACCTTTGTATCCGCTTTGAGAAAAAGCACCCAAACACACATTCCTCAATAGCTCAGTTGGTTAGAGCACATGACTGTTAATCATGGGGTCCAAGGTTCAAGTCCTTGTTGAGGAGCAAAAAAGAGCATCACAAACGTGGTGCTCTTTTTTTACGCACTCTCATAAAAATCAACTCACTGAAAATCAAACAAAAGCAGAAATCATTTTATTCATAGAATAAAAATTGTATATTTTTGTTTTGTATATAAAACAAAAAAATACTATTTTTGTTTTGTCGACAAAATAATATTAATGATTTATGGATAAGAATATTCTGAAAACGGTTATTGCCGACAACCAAATAGAGGTTGCAAACTATAAAGTAACTCCGCGCAATTTCGCCTTTGAGGAATTCGGGAACTACGTTTTTGTAGGTATTCGCCGGGCAGGAAAATCCTTCCTACTTTACCAACGCATGCAGCAACTGCTTGCCCAAGGTGTACAGTGGGATGAGATGCTTTATATCAACTTTGAGGATGAGCGGCTAACCGGAATGAAAACCGCGGATTTGAATTTGCTGCTGGAAGTTCACCTGGAAATGTATGGCAAGAAGCCCATCCTGTTCTTAGATGAGATACAAAACATTCCCGGTTGGGAAAAGTTTGCCCGCCGCATGGCCGATACTAAGCATCGGGTTTACATTACGGGAAGCAACGCCAAAATGCTAAGTCAGGACATTCAAACCACCCTGGGAGGACGCTATATTCCCGTTGACGTGTACCCCTACTCATTCAAAGAATTTTTGACAGCAAACGACATTTCTGCCAACGGTAATCAAGTGTTATCTACCGAGAAAAAAGCCGAGGTACTGCGCAAGTTCAACGACTACTTCACCTTTGGCGGATTTCCGGAGGGAGCCGACCTTGTTGTAAAAAGGGATTACCTGACCAGCGTTTATCAAAAAATCTACTTGGGAGATATTGCCGCCCGTCATGGAGTAGAAAACACGTTTGCGTTGCGTATTTTATTCAAAAAATTGGCGGAAAGCATAAAGCAACCTTTATCGTTTACGCGCATAGCAAACATTGTGTCGTCAACCGGAGCAAAAGTGGGGACGCAGACGGTTATTAACTACATGGAGTACGCCAAGGACGCGTGGCTTATCAACCCCATACAAAACATAGCGGGCAAGCTGGTGGATAAAGAAACCGCACCCAAATACTACTACACGGATAACGGTATTCTGAATCTTTTTCTGCTGGATGGCAACACCTCCCTACTGGAAAATCTTGTAGCCATAAACCTACTCCGTAAGTACGGGCGTAGCGATGCCGTTTACTTCTACAACAAGGGCGTTGAAGTTGACTTCTATGTGCCCGATACCGCTACCGCCATTCAGGTATGCTACAACCTTGACAATAGCGACGGAACGCTTGATAGAGAGGTAAAAGGTCTGTTGAAAATTACCGAAGTGCTGGAATGTAAAAAATTACTGATTATCACTCGGGATGCGGAGAGGACATTGGAGGTAGATGGAAAAACGATTGAGGTGGTTGCGGCGTGGAAGTGGTTGCTAAGTGAGTAGCATCTTTTATTCATAGGATATCGGCGTACGCACCACTACGGCCATTGCTGAGATAGAAAAGAGGTGGTATCAGCCAATTTGGAATTGGGCATGATTTTTAACCAGCTTTTGACTATTTTTGATAACCGTTTGCTCAGGGTTTAAACCCTGAGCAAACGGTTACCCGTAGTTTTTCATTTACACAAAATAGTGGATAGTCCCGAATTTTCCAAAGAGCATAATTGTTCGCAATTCAAATTTCTATTCCACGACACACAACACCCCTTCTGTATGCAGTGAGGTCATAATCGTTCAACATGATTAAAATCTACTGTTTCATTGGTGCGAGTTTACCTCTGTCCAAAAAGCGGAATACCTACAAGAATCCTCCTCTCTATCGCATTTTAAAAGTTCCTCTATGTCAATCAATAAACGCCAAGCATTTGATTTGTTCTGTCGAGAAATTTTCGTATCCACCTTCTCTATAATATTATATTTCTCTAGAACGGGAATTACTTCGTCAAAAATTAACGGAAAGTCATTACCCATATACTTTTCCTCTCTTATATTCTTTTCATATTGAATCATTTGCTGATTATATTTAAAAACAAACTTCAACAAGGTCTTCTTAAATATTGTTGTACCATTATTTCTTTTTTCCACGACCTGTTCATCATTGTTTTCAAGCATTATCCCCATCCTCTTCAATAAATAGCGAATTCGACCAGGTGCATACGCCATCTCTTTTATTTGTCCGTCTTGCAAAACAATAATTGAGTTCACCTCTGAGTCCTTTAGTTTCACATTCTTAAGTGTGTTACTAGATGACTCTTCAATTTTTATTTCATTAAAATGACAATTAATAAATTCAATATTTTCAAGAGAAGTATTTCTAACACTGATATTCACGAACTCCCCATCTTCAAATGTAATATTCTTGATTGTTTTTGATTCAAATACAAGACTGGAATAATTTATCTTTGATTTTATTCTAAGCCGTGAATTATCTAAGTTGTGTAACAAGAAGGGGATTAAAGTTCCTATATTTAGTTGAAGATAAGTTGGCTTCCACTCCTTGTTCACCATTTCCGTGAAAGCCTCCAATATATCGCCTGTAATTTCACTTCTATTATCCACATAATTAAAACAATACGTGGCAACCGAGTCTGGGAGTTGGTCTATAAATAAAAAGCGTCTTAGACTACTGAAGTCCTTACTCACGATGCAACGCTTTATCAGCTCGGCCAAGGCTCTCGCCAAAAAATAATATCTAAACTCCTCATGATCAAACCTTCTATTATTTAAATCATCCTTTGGAATAAGAAATGCATGAGACGTTGAAAATCTTACCACTTTCCTTTTAATATCATCTGCAAGCCCCCACTCATCAACTAACATCACCGTATAAAATTCGATTTCCTCTTTGGTGATGTAATCTCTTTTCGACTCCCACATTTCCTTTGCTATACTAGATAGCAATTGAATATGTTGATCAAACGTCAAATACGGCTTACCTGTCTCTTGATCTGTTGCATTTCTATCTTTCCATTTACCAACTTCACGATGCATAAATGATTCAACTATAATTGCAACACCATCATCACAATCATTCCTATTTGAAAAAAATGTCGGAATTTGACTAGCATCACTCTCAAGTGCTTTTTCTAATTTTGCCAAAAGAAATGGTCGGGTCAGTATAGGATGATTGACATCATTTTGCAATTCTACAAGAATACTTTGATACATTTTTCCAGGATCGTCATAGGCTAAAGCATCAAAATATTCTACCACCTGCTCCTCCTTCCAATCTTTCAACTTTATTTCATTAAAAAAGATATCAAAATTTTTTCCATTATTAATAATATTTGTTTTCTTTAAATAATCTCCCGTATCAAAAAAAGTTCTTCTCGAAGCACAGACTAGAGTTCCACTTCCGTTCATTTGATTTATAAAATTTGATAATGAAGAAACAGCATTTGTTCCTCCAATTTCAGCGGCTAACTCGTCAAAACCATCAATGGCCAGAATAATCATTCGCTTTTGAACTAAATTTATTATTGACGGATAATATAATCCCGGCATTCTCAATTCTCCTAAGTCATACATTATAGCCTCTGCTAACCTTACAAGGTCTCTACCTTGCAAATCAATATGCCAAAAAAGATAATTAGACTCTTTACGAGAATACCTTTCTGCTTGTTCATATTGAAATTGTTTAAGCAAAATACTCTTTCCGTGCCCAGCATCTGCTGTAATAAATGTAATCTTCGAACCAAACTCAAAGAAGTTATCGCATTCCTTTTTCAACAACTCTAAAGCTTTACCATCTTCGTTTGTATAGTTCGTATATAAACGGGCTGGCCCATCAATAAACTCCTCCAATTTTTTCCTTTTTTCAATTATTTTCTGAGAAAAAATATCCAACCTAGCTAATTTTTTAGACACAAAATCATTATAACTCAACACTTCTCCATTGTAATGAACTTTCATTACATTAGAGTCCGTTCTTATAGAACACATTTGTTCCTGTCCATTTTTATAAAACAGAATATCCCCTTGAGGTTCGATAATAACATCCGATTCATCATCGACAAAGGCTAGAATATCTTTACGAATTTCGTCTCTATTCATGGCAGTGTAATTATTTTAACATTAAATGGAGTTAATATATTTGATATTAAATTGAACCTCTCTGCATCCGTATTTTTAACTCCCACAACAATTTTATTATCTCGATTACTATACTTGCTCGCAATGGCATATGAAGGAAAATGATCCTGATCATCGGAGAGGACTAAAACGCCTTCAATATCGCTGTCCTTAACTGTTGATATGACGTCACAGGCAATCATAGTGTCAACCATCTTTTGCTCTATCCCCTTAAAGACATCCTTATGTAAATGATCACACCCTGGCACATGGCATTGCTTCTGCTTTTTCTGAGTGAATTTATATAAGATAAATTTTGGGCAAGAATCTCTACTTAGATTACATAGATCATCTACCTCTTCATGGTTTATACGTATGCGAGGTATCCCATTTTTTTCTTTATATGTATGCTGCCAGCTATAGTTTGGGATTTCAAATAATGATGATACCAAATCCACATCACCCCTAATTATCTTCCCTTTTTCAATCTTAGGAAAAACATCAATCTGAGATAAAATTTGCTGGATAACAGACGCCTGTTTTGTTAATGTTACACCATGATACCAACCACCATATAACCTTATTTGAATTCTATCAAAATCCGCAAATAATTGTTCACATTGAATAATGACGTCTACAAGCGTTAACTCTAAGCTTTCTTTAGTCAATTTGCTCACATCTGTACCAAAATAGTTATCAAAATCTATAATTACGACCACCATCTCATTCCCATTTACATTATCATTTTTCTACTCGCTTTAACAAAAGCCTCACTTTATATCCGTTGCTGATTGCAATACCAACAAATATCTTCAAATTTAAAAATAAAGCATTTAAAAAAACTTAACACATCTACAAAACTCACTATATTTTTGCATTTTAACTGTTAATTAGAATTGATTAACTATTTAAAACGTCACAATTAAAAAAAGAAGGACTCACATTAAAACTGATGACTTTATTCTTAATAAAAGGAAAACAAAAAAGGAGAATCGCTATACCAGCAATTCCCCTTTTAACTAATCAAATATTTAAACCCTACACCTCCTCCACCTCCCTCACCTCCGGTGCAGCCTTTATTATCCTTTCACGTATCACGCTACTCATGGTAATGAAGCTAAACGGGCATCCTTTACACGCCCCCTTCAAGCGAACTTTCACCGTCATTTTGGGCGTGATGTCCACCAACTCAACACCGCCGCCATCGGCTTTGAGTAGCGGGCGAATTTCGCTCAGGGCGGATTCAATACGAGTACGAAGGTCATCCATAGTCATTTTCAAAAATGATAAATATCCCGCCAAAGCGGGATGATAAATGTCCTGTGGACGATAAATGCTGCTACGCAGCGATAAAATTTATCGCGAAGCATTTATCTTTTTATTGCCCGAAGGGCATTAATCCCTTTATCTGTTTTAGTACGTTTTCCGTCAGCGCCGCAAACGCCTCCTTGGCCACACCCTCACCCAACGCCACCGGCGCGCCGCTGTCGCCGCCATCGCAGATGCTTTGCACAATGGGGATTTCACCTAACAGAGGCAAGTTCATATCAGCTGCTAACTTTTTGCAGCCGTCTTTTCCGAAAATATAGTAGCGGTTTTGCGGGAGTTCGGCGGGAGTGAACCACGCCATATTTTCCACCAAACCGAGAATGCGCACGTTCACGTTTTCGCTGCGCAACATATTTATTCCTTTTAGCGCGTCGGCAAGGGCTACCTGCTGCGGTGTGCTCACTACTATGGCACCCGTGAGCTGCAGCTCCTGTATCAGCGTAAGGTGAATATCACCCGTTCCGGGAGGCATATCTATCATCAAAAAATCCAACTCGCCCCAGTCCGCTTGCAGCATGAGCTGCTTAAGGGCGCTGGTTGCCATGGGTGCGCGCCAAATTAGCGGATCATCGGGCTTCACAAAAAATCCGATAGAAAGCATTTTTACCCCATACTTTTCCACGGGCAAAATTCGCTCCTGTTCATTAGCCAACGGCTTCTCATCCTCCACTCCAAACATTTTGGGAATGGACGGACCGTAAATATCGGCATCAATCAAGCCCACCTTATAGCCTTTTTGCGCAAGCGAAAGGGCAAGATTAACCGACACGGTGGACTTACCTACCCCACCCTTGCCCGACACCACGGCAATAATATGCTTTACGTTCTCCAGCTGCTGCGGAGTTTTTTCAACAGGCTTTTGCACCTTTTGCACAGGCTTTGCCTCTGGAAAAGCAAGCGTAATATCCACCTCATGGCCAGGAAACTGCGCGCCAAGCACCTTTTCGCACTGCTGCTTTATGGTGTTGGCAAAAGGGTCGCGAGGCTTGGTAAAACGTAGCGTGAGCGCAATTCTCTCCTGCGTCACCTCCAAATCGCCCACCATGCCCAACGCCACAATGCTCTTATCATTTTCGGGATGAATTACCCCTGACAGTAGCTGTAAAATTTGATCGTTCATTTGTATTTTTCTCTATTATGAAATCATTTTCACATCAAACCTCTCCCCCGTCCCCTCTCCACAAGAGAGGGCGTATTCCTAGAGGATAGTGAGGTCGTCAAGTAGCAGCAAGTTTTACCAGTAGGCACTCTCCCCTCTCCTGTGGAGAGGGGTCAGGGGGAGAGGTCTAATTCGCAAATATCTCCCCCATCTTATCCAGCTGCACCTTAGCCTGTTTGTAGCCAGCCTCGGCTATCTTAAAACGATTTTTCATATCCAAAAAGCGGTATTCCAGCAAACCCTTCGGCTCAATAATAAGGTCGCACTGGCACATTGAATCTGCCGTATTACGTTGCACCAGCACATGCATAGTCTGCTCATTGATGTGCATAAACGAAGTAAACTTTTCCACTTTTTCGGGCGGATTTACGTTCACCCCAATCACAAAATCGCACATGTTACGTAGCGGTGTTACGGGCAAGTTTTCAAGTAAACCGCCATCTACGTACGTATAGCCATCAATTTCCACAGGGCTGAACAGCACGGGCACCGCCGCCGATGCCACTATTTTATCGGCAATAGTGCCGCTGTGAAAGTAGGTGCTGCGCCCTGTATTGAGGTTGCTGGCCGACACAAAAAGTGGTATAGGCATTTCCTCAAATGTTTTGTGGCGCAGGTGTTCGTGCAGCGCCTTTCCAAATTTTTCCAAGGTAAAAACACCACGGCGAGAAAGTCCCCAGCCCGTAAAATCAGTTAACTTTCGTCCGCCAAAAAACTCCAGCATTTCATCCGGCGTATAACCGTCGGCATACAAGGCTGCCACTATAGCTCCGGCACTAGTACCCGACACCGCCTGAGGAACGATACCGCGCTCTCCCAAGGCACGTATAACACCTACGTGGGCAAAACCACGTGAGCCTCCGCCACTAAAAACTATGCCGACTTTCAACTTTTGCATTTGGTTATCAAGCATATTTTCACTATCTTTATAGATTGCAAACTACTCAAATTAACCACGGAGACACGGAGAACACCGAAAATCGAAATATTGCAAAATAGCAATTCTCAAATTTCTCTGTGTCTCCGTGGTTATATTTTAGACAAATATACGAAAAAATGGCACGAGGAAAACAATATAAGAGCGATATACTTCAACGGCTCAATAACTACCTTACGAGCATAAATAAGCCCGTAACGCTAGGGCAAATTTTCAAGTCCATGCGGGTAAAGGACGCCAACCAGCGCGCCAAAATAGCCGCATCACTGGATGCTCTGGTAAAGGAGGGGCGACTGGTGCTCACCCCCGACAAGATGTACAAAACCCGCATGAAGGGTAGCGAAATTATCGGTGTGATAGATATGACAGGTAGCGGTTTTGCCTACCTTGAAAGCGAGGATAGCGAGGTGGATGTTTTTATTCCGCCGCACGCGCTCAACCATGCGCTGCATGGCGATACGGTGAAGGTATTCATGCGCCAAACGGCACGCCGCCCCGAAGGCGAGGTTACGGAAATTTTGGAACGCAAGCGCACCGAATTTGTGGGCGTGCTACACAAGAGCAAGTACCACGGCTACGTTACGCCCGATAGCCGCCACATGCACATTGACATTACCATTCCTGCTGACCAACTGGGTGGTGCGGAGGATGGGCAAAAAGTATTGGTGAGCATTACCGATTGGCCCGGTAACGCCAAGCAACCTTTCGGAAAAATAGTGGACGTGCTGGGTAACCCCGGTGAAAATAACGCTGAGATGCACGCCATACTTGCCGAGTATGGTTTACCCTACAAGTTTGACCCCGAGGTAGAAAAAGCAGCAGAAAAAATCAAGGACGACATTACAGCGGAGCTGAAGGTGCGCCGCGACTTCCGCGACATTACTACGCTCACCATCGACCCCAAGGATGCCAAGGACTTTGACGATGCGCTATCGCTACGTAAGCTGCCCAACGGCAACCACGAGGTAGGCGTACACATAGCCGACGTAACGCACTACGTAAGGCCCGGCTCCCTTGTTGACAAGGAAGCTGTAGACCGCGCCACCTCGGTGTACTTGGTGGACAGAACCGTGCCCATGTTGCCCGAGCGTCTGAGCAACGGGCTGTGCTCGCTTCGTCCCAAGGAGGAAAAATTATGTTTCTCGGCCGTATTTGAAATGAACGATGAGGCCAACGTGGTATCGCGCTGGTTTGGCAAAACGGTAATCATGTCCGACCACCGCTTCACCTACGAAGATGTGCAAGATATTATTGACAGCGGTAATGGCAACTACAACGAAGAAATTATTACGTTGCATACGCTTGCGCAAAAATTGCGCGGTGAGCGCTTCAAAAACGGTTCGGTGGGGTTTGAGCGCGCCGAAGCCCGTTTTGATATTGACAAAAACGGAAAACCTGTAGGCGTATACTTCCGTGAAGATACACCCTCGCACCAGCTCATCGAAGAGTTTATGCTGCTGGCAAACCGCAGCGTAGCCGAAAGTGTGGGTAAGCCCACAGGCAAAAGCAAACCCAAAACATTTGTATATCGTATTCACGAAAATCCCAACGAGCAAAAATTGCAAAACCTTTCGCACGTAGCGCAGCAATTAGGTTTCAAGGTGAACTTTAAGGGGAAAAATATTTCGCGTGAGCTGAATACGTTGTTGGATGAAGTAAAAGGAAGCAAAGCGCAGAACCTGTTGGAAACGCTGGCCTTGCGCTGCATGGCAAAGGCGCACTACAGCACCAAAAACGTAGGTCACTACGGCCTAGCGTTTGAGTACTACACGCACTTCACCTCGCCCATACGTCGTTACCCCGATATGATGGTGCACCGCCTGTTGGAGCTCTACCTCGCCGATGGGAAATCGGCCAGCGCGGAGGACTACGAGCAGCTGTGCAAGCACTCCAGCGATATGGAGGGATTGGCTGCCGAAGCCGAGCGCGCCTCCATTAAGTACAAAATGGCGGAGTACATGCAGGATAAAATCGGCAGCGAGTATGCGGGTGTTATTTCGGGCGTTACCGACCGTGGTATTTACGTTGAAATTAACGAGAATAAGATTGAAGGAATGGTGATGCTTCGCAACCTCAAGGCTGATTATTTCTACTTTGACGAGGAGAACTACCGCGTAGTAGGTCGCCGCACCGGCAAAATTTATACGCTGGGCGATGCCGTACGCATTAAGGTTGACCGCGTAAACATGGAGAAAAAGCAGCTGGATTACCTCATGATTGAAGAGGAAGAAACCGCGGAGGAGGAAATCGCAACAGAAAAAAAGCCAAAACGTTCACGAAAAAAACAGTAACTTTACAAGATTTATGATTTCCGATTGTTGATTGATGATTTTGAGGGCACACGCTCCCTAATCACTAATCTCTAATCACTAATCCCTATATTACACATGTCCAACGAATTCGAAGAAATGCTATATACTCGCGGCTGCGAATGCAAGAAAAAGCCGCTGACCGGAGAGCTGACGTGCCACGAAAAAGAATCGTGCCAGAAGCTCGCCACCTTTGACTGGCTAAAGGGCTTGCACAACGAGGCCTTGCCAAAAGACATTGTGGAGGTTCGCTTCAAAAATACGCGCAAAGGTTTTTACCAAAACGTAAACGACCTGCCCCTGCAAAAAGGCGATATTATTGCCGTAGAGGCATCGCCCGGGCACGACATAGGTATTGTATCGCTCACAGGCGATATTGTGTACCTGCAAATGCTACGCAACAACCTTGTTCCTGACAAGTACGAGTACAAGAAAATTTACCGCAAGGTAAAAGGCGGCGATGTGGAAAAGTGGAGCGAGGCCATTGCTTTGGAGCACTCGTTTATGATTCGCTCACGCCGTATTGTGGAAAGGCTTCAGTTAAAAATGAAGATTGGCGATGTAGAGGTTCAAGGCGACAAAACCAAGGCTATCTTCTACTACATAGCCGAGGAGCGTGTGGACTTCCGCGAGCTGATTAAGGTGCTGGCGGAGGAGTTTCATGTACGTATAGAAATGCGCCAAATAGGCGCGCGCCAGGAAGCAGGACGCATTGGTGGCATTGGCACCTGCGGTCGTGAACTGTGCTGCGCACAGTGGTTGTGCAGTTTTGCATCGGTATCGACCAACGCAGCCCGCTATCAGGATATTGCCATTAACCAGCAAAAGTTGGCGGGGCAATGCAGCAAGCTGAAGTGCTGCCTCAACTACGAGCTCTCCACCTACATGGATGCGCAAAAGGATTTCCCCAAAACGAATATTCCTCTTGAAACCATTGACGGCACGGCGTACCATCACAAAACCGATATTTTCAAGCGTTTGATGTGGTACAACTTCGATAAGAACTCCATGGAGAATCTTACCGAAATACCCGTTGACCGCGTAAAGGAAATTATTGAGCAAAACAAAAAGGGCATTAAGGTTGACGCGCTGTTGACTGAAAAGTACATACCAAAAATTACCGTGCCTAAGTCTCCCGACTTCCAAAGTTCGGCAGGCGAGGATAGCATTACGCGCTTTGATAATAAGTCGCGCAGGCAAGGCGGAAGCAATAATAGCAACCGCAACCACCGTGGCGGAAACCGTAACGGTGGAGGCAATGGTGGCAATCGTCCCAACAACAGCGGGAATAACAACCGTGGGAATGGAGGGAACAATGGCGGCGCTAACGCCAATGGCAATGGCAACGGTAACAACAGGCCACCACAAAACAACGCCAACCGCAACAACGGCAACGGTGGTAGTAACAACCAAAACCGCAGACCGCAACACAACAACAATAACCAGAATCGCAAGCCACAACAAGGCAACAATAATGGCAACAATGGCAGCAACGAACAAAAGTAAGCTATTTATACTCGGCATTTGCCTCGCGCTCGGCCTGTGTTCATGCGACCCGGCGCGGGTGTACGAGCAGTACAAAAGTTTCCCCATTGAAGGTTGGGAAAAAGATAGCGCGGCTATTTTTTACGTAAAAATTACCGATACGCTATCGCTAAATAACGTATACATAAACCTGCGCAACACCAGCTCCTACCCGTTCAGCAACATCTACCTTTTTGTAAAAGCCACCGCACCAACGGGCGCCTACGCTATTGACACGGTGGAATACATGCTGGCCGATCAGTACGGACACTGGGTAGGCAAAGGTTTTTCAAAAATGTTGGACAACCGTTTAATATTCCGCAAGTACGTGCAGTTTCCTCACAGCGGTATTTACAAATTTGAAGTTCAACAGGGCATGCGTGCCGATGTGCTTCCGCACATTTCGGACGTGGGACTGCGAGTAGAAAAAGCGGAGTAAGCCATGGGAAAAAATAAGTGGGCACGATTTCAGGAAAACGAAACTTTTGAGCTGCTGCACCAGCCTGTTTTCAAGGATTTATTTGGTAGCGATTTCGCGCTGAAAGGCAAGTGGCATAAGGAATTTTTCAAGAACGATAATCCTATTGTAGTTGAGTTGGGCTGCGGACGTGGCGAGTACACGGTAGAGTTGGCAAAAAAGTTTTCTGAGAAAAATTTTATAGGCATTGACATAAAAGGCGCACGCCTGTGGCGCGGTGCGAAAACCGCTACGGAGGAAGGGTTAAAAAACGTTTCGTTTGTGCGCACCAAGGTAGATATTGTTACCTCACTTTTTGCCGAAGGCGAGGTGAGCGAGGTGTGGATTACCTTCCCCGATCCTCAACCAACCAAATCGCGCAAGCGTTTGTGTTCACCAATGTTCCTCAACCGCTACGCCAAATTTCTCACTCCTGACGGCATTATTCACCTCAAAACCGACAGCCAAATGCTACACGAGTACACTAAAGCTGTACTGGCAAAAAACGGACTGACGTACACCGAGGCTAACAACGACATTCACGCTAACGGGGCAAGCAAAGGCTCTGTGCTTGAAATACAAACCACCTACGAAAAGATATTTGTAGACAGAGGTTATACCATTACCTACCTTCAGTTTCACCTTCCACAAAACGCAACGCTGGTGGAGCCCGAAGATTTTGAATACGATCTCAATGTCCCCAAAGCACGCACAAGAGGATAACTTTTTTGAGCAGGTTTTTGCCATTGCACGGCGCATTCCGCGCGGTCGCGTAACCAACTACGGCGCCATTGCCAAGGCACTGGGTACGACTCGTTCATCACGCATGGTAGGTTGGGCTATGAGTAGTGCCCATGATTTGGAGGACGTTCCCGCGCACCGCGTAGTCAACCGCAACGGCATGCTCACCGGAAAAGCGCACTTCGCCACCCCCGACCTCATGCAACAGTTGCTGGAGGCCGAAGGGATAAAGGTGAAAAATGATAAGGTGGTGGATTTTGAGGAACTCTTTTGGGATCCGATGGAGTTGCTGAAAGAAGTGAAAGTGGATAAACGCTCGCGGCGCTCGCGATAAAAAGATAAATGTTGCTTCGCAACGATAAAAAGATAAAAGCGGCATTATAAATGCCGCTTAACAACAAAGCTAAATCGAAGCGTCATTGCGAGCAAGGCGAAGCAATCTCAAGTTATGATTGGTTTCGCTAAACATGAGATTGCTTCGTCGTTCCTCCTCGCAATGACGCTTGTGGCTACCTCTCTACTTTGCTTCCGCCGCCATTGGCACTGCCGTATACCCCAACTTCTCAATAGCCTTTTGCAGCTTCTCCACCGTAGTTTTCTTGGTGTTGTACTTCACGTAAACCGTTTTATCGGCAAGGTTTACGTTAATATCCTCCACGCCTTTTTCAAAGGGGATATTCTTTTCCAACTTATTTTTGCAACCTTGGCAATCTACAGAAACTTTAAAGGTTACTTCGGCCTCATTTGCCTTCAGTTCGGCCTTTGCCACGCCTGCGCAAAACATAATGCTAAGCGCGATGAGAATTGATTTTAATGTTTTCATCTTTTATTAGTGATTAGAAATTAGTGACTAAAGGATAAATGCGCTTCGCGCGATAAATTGCCCTGCGGGCGATAAAACGATAAAAAACACAACTCTCAATTTTATCGTCCGTAGGACATTTATCCTTTTATCGTTGCGAAGCAACTTTTATCTATTCTATAGCGTCCATCGAAAGCCTACGTAAAACTTCCTCCCCACCAACGGCCCCCACACCACGCTGGCGTTAAAGTCATCGTTGGCGGGATTAGATGCCGAAATAATAGGATTATCCTGCATGTAGTTGGCAATATTCTCACAGCCCGCATACACATCAAGGCTTTTGAAACGCTTTGTTACTTGCGCAAAAAACATGGGGTATATGGGTGAATACTCTTTGTACTCATACTTTGAGTCGTACTGTACATATTGGTCGCTCGGCAAGCGGCTTTGACCGTTGAGCTGTGCCGTTACGTCAAACATCCACTTGTTAAACTTGGTGGCATACGACACGTTAAGCAGCCCCTTGAAATTATCCACCAGCGGCTTATTCACAAAACCCATTTCCTTGAGGTCAACCTTGGTATCGCTGTAGCGAAAGGTGGCAAAAATATTCAGCCTCGTGATAGGCTCCACAGCCACATCAATCTGGTAGTTGTTGGCATACGACGTACCATTGAGGTTATAAATCCAGATTTGGTTATTGCTCACCTCCTGGTCAACAATCAGCTGGTTGGAAAACTGCGTGCGGAATACGTCGGCTGTGATAGAAGCCCACTCTACATCATCCACCTTAAAGTACTTGGCAAGGCTCACGCCAAAAGTCCAAGCGTCCTCCATTTTAGGTTTTTCCTGCGCTACAATTTCACGCTGATTAGCCATTATCCAAATATTATCGGTAATAACGTTTGGCGAATGCATTCCGCGTCCTGCCGAAGCGCGTGCTATAAGCGTTTCAGAGATGTTGTACTTGAAGTGAACACGAGGCGTAACCAGCGTTCCATACAGGTTATTTTGGTCAAGGCGAAGTCCCGCAATAGCGCTAAACTTATTATCAACATGAAAAGTGTACTCGCCAAATATGCCACCTACATACTCATTTTTGTGCAACAGGTAGTCGTAATTTTGCACCGGTCTACTGCCAAAAGAATACGATTCATCGTAAAAATCAGCACGAATACCAAGCCCAAAGGTTGCGCTATGCAAATCGCCAAAACCCAGCTGCACCAACCCGTTTACGTAGGTCGACTGTTCGGTTCCATCGTATGCTTTTTGCCCAAAGTAGGAGTTTTGCTCATGCAGCGTGTAGTCCGCCACAAGCGCCACGCTATTCTTGGGATTATCGCCAAACGGCACACCTAATTTCGCGTAAGCGTTAAAATTGTGGTTAGTGGTATAGCTACCGTACTTGGTGGTATCATTGCGATCGGTATTGCGGTCAAAGTTCATTTGTCCACCCAAGCGCTCCTCCCACAGGAAGCGAACGCCCGTGCGCAGTTGAGCACCATTATTAAACATGTACATCCAGCGTGTAGCCACATTTCCCTGCAAGGTTTGGGGAACATCAGCAAAGCCGTCATCGTTCATATCCATTCTTTCAAAATCCGACGATACGTGCCCCAGCACAATACCGTTGAGTTTCTCCGTAGGTTTTATGGTGGCGGCAATATTCAGTTCGCCACGCAACTCGCTGCTGAAGAACCCATTTACAAACAGTTTATCCTCACTGGTAGGCTTACGATACTCCAAGTTGATTTGTCCCGTAATAGCATCGTAGCCGTTTATTACGGACGATGTACCTTTAGAAACCTGAATGCCCTCCAACCACATACCCGGCGTGTAGCCAAGTCCGTAGGTGGCCGACAAGCCGCGCATAATAGGGCGACTTTCGTCCAACATTTGCGTATAAATACCAGCCAAGCCAAGCATGCGAATCTGCTTGGTTCCCGACACGGCATCGCTAAACCCCACGGTAACGGTGGCGCTGTTTTCAAAACTCTCGGCAAGGTTACAACACGCCATTTTGCAAAGCCCCGCATACGAAATCATCTCCGTAGTTATGGGGTTGATTTTTGACATGGTGGTTCCCTTTTGGTTGCCAAGCACACGAACCTCGGCCAACTCGTTAGCATTACCTTTAAGGCGTACAGTCAGCGTTTCATTATCACGCTTCACACTAATAGTATCGGCATTGTAGCCATAAAAGGCCACCACCAACTTACCACTTTTATTATAGGGAATCTCGAACGCACCCTGCGCATCGGTTGTAGTCCGCTTATTGGTGCCTGCCCAAAACACATCGGCAGCCATTAAAGGTTCGTCTTTTCCTCCTTCACTTGCTCCCAACACGCTTCCGCGGATATTGGCAGCACTTGCGCTAACGCTAAACAACAGCGCAAGCCACAAAAATATGTTATACTTCATTGAAAAAAATGCTGAATTAGTTATGTAATTTTTAGTGTAATAAAAAATTCACAAAAAAATCATAACCTCAGCTGCCCGAAAGAGTATATATCGGGAGAATGGGGAGAATGGACGTTGGGAGCGTAAGCCAAACTTTGCGTATGCCCACAATCGTTATCACAAGTATGCAATAGCGCATTGAAAAGAATTGCCACAACGGCAACTTTATCCAACTTTACAATTTTAGAAACTTCGAAATTGCTCACGCTAATCACCTGCGAGGTGGAGGTACAGCAAGAGTCATCGTCATTAATGCTGCAATGGTCGCCGCAGTCATTATGATCAAGCGCGCAACCTTCGTGGCAGTGTGAATGGCAGTAGCAATTATCCTGATCACTCAGCGAAAGTTGAGTGGCATGGTGATGCTGCGAGCAAGCATATACATACACGTGCGTACCCACCGCACCGCTAATAACAAGCAGGCACAGTGCAATGATAACAATATGTTTTACAACTCGAAGCATAAATGAGGCTGCAAAGATACAAAATTTTCAAGCAAAAGTCAACCCTTGCATTCGCCTTCATTTTTTTGTACCTTCGTGTTCGCAAAAAGCAAACGCATGAAAAAACGCTCGATAACGGCAGCTGAAAAAGGAATGATAATTACCATAGCGCTACTGGGATTAATGGTGGCGCTGAGGTGGGGTTACATTCGCCAGCGCGCTTCGGACGGCATGAATTACCTCAAGCCCGACTCAACAACGCTGGAAAGTTCCAAGCAAAAGGCTATGGGAACAACAACACAGGTTCCGGAAGATTGCGGGTGCGATTAAGGTGAAATTTTACAATCTACAGCTACACCTCTCCCCTACCCCCCCTCCACAAGAGAGGGGCATATGCCCAAAATTACGAGAGCGCTTGCGGGGAAGAAAGTCCCTCTCTTGTGGAGAGGAATTTAGGGAGAGGTCTGAAACATAAAAAAAACTTTTGGCAAACAAAAAGGTCATAGTAGGATTATCGGGAGGTGTGGACTCCAGCGTAGCCGCGTATTTACTAATACAGCAAGGTTACGATGTGGAGGCCATGTTTATGCAAAACTGGCACGACACCACCGGAACCCTTCACGGCGATTGCCCGTGGAAGGATGACCTTACTATTGCCAAGCTGGTAGCAAAGCAGCTCAACATTCCGTTCCACTTTATCGACCTCAGCGCGGACTACCGCAAAAAGGTGGTGGATTACATGTTTTCGGAGTACGAAAAAGGGCGTACCCCAAACCCCGATGTGCTGTGCAACCGCGAAATAAAATTCGATGCGTTTTTGAAAGCCTGTGAGGATTTGGGTGCGGATTACGTAGCCACAGGTCACTACTGTCGTAAGGATAGCATTATGGTAAACGGCGTGGAAACACATCGTTTGTTGGCAGGTAGCGACCCCAATAAAGACCAAAGCTATTTCTTGTGTCAGCTTTCGCAAAAACAGCTGAGTAAAGCGCTTTTTCCTATAGGGCATTTACTAAAGCCCGAGGTACGCGACATTGCCAAACAGTTGAATTTACCTACGGCAGATAAAAAAGATTCGCAAGGCATTTGTTTTGTAGGAAAGGTAGATTTACCCGTATTTTTGCAACAGCAATTGAAGGCAAAAAAGGGAGATATTATAGAGCTGCCGAAAGACTACAAACCTACCTCGAGCGTCATTGCGAGGAGGAACGACGAAGCAATCTCCTCCCTTGGCGAAGACAATGCTAACTTGAGATTGCTTCGCTTTGCTCGCAATGACGGAAACGGCGATGGGTTAACACAGCTAGCACTCCCCTACTCTTTCTCCCCCACCAATGGCAAAGTGATAGGCCAGCACAACGGCGCGCATTTTTACACCGTAGGGCAGCGCAAAGGCTTGGGTATTGGCGGACATATAGAGTCGCTGTTTGTGGTGGGTATTGATGTTGAAAGCAACCTTGTGTACGTGGGCGAAGGGCATGAACATGCCGCGCTAAATCGTCCCGCACTATTTATAAAGAATAACGAAACACACTGGATACGCCCCAACCTGCAAATGAACGCGGATGATGAACGCGATTACCTTGTGCGCATACGCTACCGCCAACCGCTGCAAAAGGCAAAGTTAATCTGTCGCACGGAAGGTATCTACATTGTATTTGACGAACCTCAACGCGGAATTACTCCCGGACAATTTGCCGCATGGTATGATGGCGAGGAGCTGGTGGGTAGCGGGGTGATAAATGGGTAATCGTTGGTAATATTTGATAGGCAATATCAAAGCGGTGGTTTCTTAATCACCGCTTTTTTTGTTAAAAACAGACAGGTGCATCGCACATCCTCTCGGTTGTTTATAATTCATTGTTAAAAAAAACATCAAACGAGTTTTTCAGCTGTATTTTTGTGTGCACTAAAAAAAATCGATAACCGATTTGCGACTAATCCGCATTTCTTTCGCAAAATCGCGTATCGCATATCGCATGTCCTAATTCTGTTTTTTATGTTTGTTCATCTCCACGTTCACACCGAGTATTCTATTCTTGACGGCGCCACCAAAATTTCAAAGTTGGTGGATAAAGCCATAGCCGACGGCATGCCCGCGGTAGCTATTACCGACCACGGCAGCATGTTCGGCATAAAGGAGTTTTTGGACTACGTAAGTAAGAAAAACGGTCCTTACAAGGATACGATAAAGGGGCTAAAAAAACAGGTTGAAGCGGCGGAAGCAAACGGAGAAGACATCTCAGAGTTAAAGCAACAGATAGCCGCCGAAGAGGCAAAAATGTTTAAGCCCATCGTGGGTTGCGAAGTATATGTAGCATCAGGTAGCCGACACGACAAAAAGGGCAAGGAAGATGCCAGCGGCGACCACTTGGTACTATTGGCAAAAAACAAAACGGGCTACTACAATTTGGTGAAGCTCGTATCCATGGGACACATCGAGGGCTTTTACTACAAACCTCGTATTGACAAGGAAATTCTGGAGCAGTATCACGAGGGGTTAGTTGCTTCGTCGGCATGCCTGGGTGGCGAAATTCCGCAGTACATTATGAAGAACGACATGGCCAATGCCGAGGCAAGCGTCATGTGGTTCAAAAATCTTTTTGGTGACGATTACTACCTCGAGCTGCAACGCCACAGGGCTACCGATCCCACCGCTGAACAGGAAACATTTCCCAAGCAACAAATGGTAAACGCCCAGCTGCTGGAGCTGGGACAAAAGTTGGGCGTAAAGGTTATTGCCACCAATGACGTTCACTTTCTTAACGAAAACGAGGCATTGGCGCACGACCGCTTGCTATGCGTAAGCACCAACGCCGACGTGAACGACATCAGGCGTATGCGCTACACGCGCCAGGAGTGGTTCAAAACCACCGCTGAAATGGAGGCTATTTTTTCCGATATACCCGAGGTGCTGACCAACACGCTTGAGATTGCTGACAAAATTGAGGTTTACGATATCAACAGCAAGCCCCTCATGCCCAAGTTTCCGCTGCCCGAAGGCTTTGCCAACGATGGCGAATACCTGCGGCACATAGCCTACAACGGCATTCCCGAAAATGGGGTACCCGGCGCCTACGCGCGCTACCCCGAAATGACGGATGCCATCAAGGAGCGCATCGACTTTGAGCTCGACACCATGATAGGCATGGGTTTCCCGGGCTACTTTCTCATTGTGCAAGACTTCATTGCCGCAGGGCGAAAAATGGGCGTATGGGTAGGCCCCGGGCGTGGTTCGGCTGCCGGCTCAGTGGTAGCCTACTGCCTCCGCATTACCGATATTGACCCGCTGAAGTACGACTTGCTGTTTGAGCGTTTCCTCAACCCCGACCGTATCTCCATGCCCGATATCGACATTGATTTCGACGATGAAGGTCGTGGCAAGGTGCTGCAGTATGTTACCGACAAGTACGGCAAGGAAAAGGTGGCACACATTGTTACCTTTGGCACCATGGCAACCAAGTCCGCCATTAAGGACGTGGCACGCGTACAACAGCTACCGTTGGCGGAAAGTATTCGTTTGACAAACTTGGTGGATAAGCTACCGCGCGATGAAAAAGTTTCGGTAAAAAACGCCATTGACAAGGTACCAGAAATGAAGGCTGCCGCCGAATCGGGCGATGCCGTTACGCGCGAAACGCTAAAGTACGCACAGATGCTGGAAGGCACCGTGCGTAACACAGGCGTGCATGCTTGTGGCATCATTATTGGTGCCGACGACCTTACCAACGTAGTGCCTATAAGTACCGCCGATGATAAGGAAACCAAGGAGAAGATGGCCGTAACGCAATACGAGGGTACACGTGTGGAGGATATAGGCCTTATCAAGATGGACTTTTTGGGACTAAAAACCCTTTCCATACTCAAGGAGGCCGTTGACAATATTAAGCACAACCGAGGTATTGAAGTCGACATTGACACCATCCCCATTGACGATAAGGCCACCTACGAGCTGTACAGCCGCGGAGATACCGTAGGCACGTTCCAGTTCGAGAGCGACGGCATGCGTAAATATTTGCGTGAGCTGCAGCCCACGCAGTTTGAGGATTTGATTGCCATGAACGCCCTATACCGTCCCGGCCCTATGCAGTACATCCCCGACTTTATTGAACGTAAGCACGGCCGCAAAAAAATTGAGTACGATATTCCTATCATGGAGCAGTACCTCAAGGATACTTACGGTATCACCGTATATCAGGAGCAAGTCATGCTTCTGTCTCGTCTGTTGGGTGGTTTCACCCGCGGTCAAAGTGACGAGTTGCGCAAGGCCATGGGCAAGAAAATCCGCGAAAAGCTGGACGCGCTCAAGCCAAAGTTTGTAAAGGGTTGCTTGGAAAATGGCCACAACGAAAAAGTGGTGAACGATATCTGGAAAGACTGGGAGGCTTTTGCCTCGTACGCTTTCAACAAATCGCACGCCACCTGCTACTCGTGGGTAGCTTACCAAACTGCTTACCTCAAGGCCAACTTCCCTGCCGAATACATGGCAGGTCTGCTAAGCTGCAACCTGAATAATATCGATGAAATTTCGAAGTTCATGGACGAAAGCCGTCGCATGGGCATTGAGGTATTGAGCCCCGATGTGAACGAAAGTAACCTTGCTTTTGCCGTGAATAAGCAGGGCAATGTGCGCTTCGGTCTTGGCGGTGTAAAAGGCGTGAGCCAGAATGCGGTGCTTAACCTGGTGGAGGAGCGCGAAAATAATGGCCCATTTAAAAGCATATACGACTTTATAGAGCGTGTAAATCTGCAAATGGCCAACAAAAAAACGCTGGAGGCCTTGGCAGGTTCGGGAGCATTTGATGCCTTCGAGGTTCCGCGCGCAGCCTACTTTATCGAAGGTAAAGATGGTGGCTCATTCATTGAAATGCTGCTGCGCTACGGCACGCTATTTCAGCAAAGCAAAAACTCGGCGCAGCAGTCGCTCTTTGGCAGCGCAACCAATACCGACGTTGTACAGCGTCCCGAGCCACCGCATATTCCCGCCGAGGTAAGCGACATTGAAATGCTTAAGCGCGAAAAAGACCTCATAGGTATTTACCTCACCGCACACCCGCTGGATGAGTACAAAGTGATTTCGGAGAATATGACTACGCACGCGCTATCGGACCTCAACGACCTATGGCCACTCGAAAACAGGGGCATTACCGTAATGGGCATGGTAACCAAGGCCGAGGAGCGTGCCACCAAAACAGGTAACCTATTCGGTAAAATGACGCTGGAGGACTACTCCGGCAGCTACGAGTTGGCCATGTTTGGCAAAGACTATATTGAATACGGAAAGTATTTTAAAGCAGGATGTTCGATACTGGTGCGTGGTACGGTAAAGGAGCGCAGCTTTGGCTTCAACAGAGGCAATCAAGCCCCAAGCGACAAGCCCAAGGAGTTGGAGTTTAAAGTAAATAATATTCAGCTGCTAAGTGATGTAAAAAAGGATGTAAGGGAGCTCACTATCAATCTTGCCATTGACGAGGTAAGCGAGGAACTGCTGCTAAAGTTACTTGATAAAATAAGTCAAATGCAAGGCAAAGCAAAACTCAGCATCAACATTATAGACCAAGAAAGCAACGTGCGCTCCGACCTTTTTTCCCGCACTTTCAAGGTGGAAATTACCAAGGATATTGAAGAATTTTTGAAGGATAGCGGTATTGAGTTTAAGATTTCATAGACGCCAATGGCGTTCAAAAAAAAAGACCTTCGCAAGTTAACTTGCGAAGGTCTTTTTTGCTAAAATGACAACACAATAATACCACCCGTCAATTCGAATTCGTATATTTTTACGTCATAGAAATACGCGTAAATATAAAAAAACATATTCATTGAGCGCAATTATCTCGTGCTCAATAACCACCTATTTTTCCTTTCGTAGGTACAACAAAAAGCATTGCAACAAAAAGCAATATTAGCTACTTTTGTCACTTGTCCCTCCTATTTTATAGGCTGATTTTTCGGCTATTTTTTCGCGTCAGCCTAATTCATTTTACACATTTGATATCAACCCTGTAAGAGAATGCAATATTCTTCTACATGGTGATACTTTATTTCAATAATTCCACCTTCAGCTATGAAAAAAATCTTAGCTATTTTACTGCTATGCCTCTCTGCGGGAGCGTTCGGGCAGCATACAATCAACTACCACTACAACAAGGCGGGGCAGCGTATTGAACGCGTTGTTCCTACCATTGTTATACCTCCGGACACAACCAACCAAGACGTTTCAACTGACATCTTTAAGGAGGAAGTTAATGCTCTTAAGTTTACCATCTACCCCACTCCTACAGAGGGAATGCTGACGGTTAACGTAGACGACTTACCTCAAACGATAATGACATCCCGCATTAGCATATACAACCTATCGGGAGTTCTTTTATTAGAGCAAAAGAATGTAAAAAGGACTAACCCTATAGACATTACCAACTTACCTACAGGTATGTATGTGCTGGTTATTATAATAAACCACAATACTACCTCGTTTAAGATACTCAAGAAATAGGCGTATACTCCGAATGTTCGGAAGGCCAGGACAATGGCAAATAGAATTTTACTCTATAAGTTAAGGTTTCATGAAAAGAATCATTCATATTTTTTTGCTTTTATTCGTTCTCTGCTTAACAGCAAAAGCTCAACAAGAATTTATTAAAAACCCATCTATTCTTGGCTGGATAGAAAGGGAACAGGCTCTTATGCAGCCAAAAAGGATGCCGCCTATCATTAATGGAGTCGCTGATATTACCCCAACCGGGGCGGCAACATACGCTGTTCCCATCAATTGCCCTCCGGGCATACAGGGCATGCAACCTCAGCTCTCACTAACATACAATAGCCACTCTCGGGACGGCGTGGCAGGTATGAACTGGGATCTATCAGGATTGTCCATGATATCCAGAGTTCCTAAGAATTTCTACCACGATAATGATAGAGGTAATATTATATGGGATGCAACTAGTCCACTATCCTTAGATGGGCAGCGATTGATTAAGTTGAATCAATGGGGATATGACAGTGTTGAGTATCGCACCGAGGGTGGCATAGAAAAGGTTATAGGATACAATATAAGTTCTTGGGGACCTATGACATTCAAGGTGTACACCAAAGATGGTAGAACCATGATATATGGCAATCCGGAGTCGATGGCCTCTTATTATCCGTCTTTAAGAATGCGAACTTCAATAGTTGAATCTTTCTTTAATTTAGGTACTTCAAAAACTGAATCTTTCTTTAATTTGGGTTGGGCTCTGTGCAAAATAATTGACGCTAATAGTAATTTTATTGAATTCATATACACTAATGACAAGCAAGAATACGGCTATCGCACGCAGTATTCAAACAACCGGCTTGCTATGGTAAAATATGGCAACCACTCACACGGGAAAGAGCAGGTCGTGGGCAAGATCAACCTTCACTATCGGCCGAGAGACTTTGTTTCGACTCAATATGTGGGAGGAGTTGAGTTTAGCAGCAATCTCATTCTAAATGAAATACAGATACTGGGTGCGGATAATAATCTTCTTGAAATTTATCAATTAACGCACACAACGAGAGACAACGTAGCTTTCTTGGAGCAAATAGAGTTAAGCAACACGTCCAGCGGCCCTTCTTCGCTTCTCAAGTTCGAGTGGAGTAATGTAAACTACAGCCACAAGATAAACACATCGGTTACATTCACCGCAACTCCACACCTTACTTCTTACAGCCAAGCAATAAATTTTACGGCATACGCCTATGGCGATATTGATAGAGATGGGCTGACAGATGTGTTGATTAGAACCAACTTTAAGAATGGTGAAAATTATTGGATTGTTTATCGCAATAGGGGCAATGGCATGTTTCAGTATGTATACGAACATGAATGGGATAAAAATTATCAACATACATTTCTATTTCTTGATTTAGATAGTGATGGCAAGGATGAATTATACGTGGGGGAGAATTCCCATGTACCTCCGGGTAACCCTATTGCAAAAAACAAGGTTAGCTATCATTTACATTGCTATAAATATGAAAATGGCGCACTTATAGCACACCCGGAGGAAAATAAGTCATCTTCTGTTGCATCTTCTATCAAAGGGCTACAGGTTGTACCCGCCGATTTTTTAGGGAATGGCACCACTCAGTTTATACTGTTTTCAGAAAGATATCAAATCCAGGGGCAGATAGGGCTACCGTCTTTTGATTTAAATGCATTTGGCAACGCCAATAAAACACGAATAACTCTTACGGACATAAATGGCAATGGCAAAACCGAAATAGCCTACACACAGGATAAAACGACGACTTTTTATGAATTCCAAAAAAATGATGAGTCTTCGGGGAAGTTTGTGGCCATACATTCATGCAGCTTCTGGCAATACGAGAGCGCTATACATACCGGTGACTTTAATGGTGATGGGAACACTGATCTTCTAGTTGGGGAATATAAACGGAACACCTATAGCTGGAAATTGTATTTGTCTAAAGGGGGCTATTTTATTGACCCGGTGGACGTAGCGAAACTTTCCGGAGCATCTCGTGGGATGCTGATTGTTATGGATATTAATAGGGATGGGAAAAGTGATATTCTAACCACCTACCCCAACTTTAAAAATGGAGTTGCTTCCAATGCAACACTCACAATGCTACTATCCAACGGAACGGATTTTACAAGTAAGGTACTAGATAGCAACATCCCTTTACTCCGTAATTTTACAATTGCGTCAAAGTTCACTCCCGCGCACTCACAAGATGTGTACATGAATTTCAATGCAGCTGCCGCAAATCCTTACATTATCTCCCTAAATGAAGGTGTTTGGTTCAACAAAATAGCGCGGATTATGGCGTTTCCGGGCGATACAATAAAGTTTCAGTATACTGAGTGTCGCAATCCATACCCCACATCTTCGGCCAACTACAATAATGATCCCGATTTGCCATCTATCATAAGCAACATGTCGCCTCGTATAGATGTCGTAAAGCAGGTAACCACATCGAGCTCCAACACCACCTTTTCCTTTGCCGAACCCATTACGCAAAGGAGTGACCGCGGTTTTTTAGGATTTAGAGTTATAGAAAAGAAGGATAATATTAATAAAACAACAAGTAAAACAGAGTGTAAAGTCGAACCCTCCTTTGGTTTCTTATACCCATACAAAACCACGTTAAGAATGTCGAATGCTATTATTTCCGAAAATAAAAGCAACTATACCATTGTTGACGAGGGTAATAAAAAGTATTTTTTACGACTAGAGAATACAACCTCAACAGACTATTTGAAAGGAGCCAACGTAACCACCACCTACACCAACTACGATGCAGACCGCAATCCCCAAAGTATAGAAAGAGATTTAGGCGATGGCTTTACAAGTAGGCAAAAGCTAACCTATGTATCCAAAGGCTCGAGGTTGTTGAATAAAATATCAGAGCAGCAAATAGTACAAAGCGCTCCTAGCTCACCTGATTATAATCAGGTTACACTATTTGAATATGACAATAGCGGCAACTTAACGCTGCAAGCCGTTGACCCCGATGACACATTGGGGTATAGCACCACCTATAGTAATTACGACAAGTATGGGAATCCTCAGAAGGTAACCACTACGGCTAGTAATATTGCTCGATCTTTATCAATGACCTATTCCGAGAGCGGACGATTTGTTAAGTCGGAAAAGAACGACTTGCCAAATGAAATGATAACCTATAACTATAATGAGGCCAGGGGATTATTCATGAGTCAATCCGACCGATTTGGAACAACTTCTTATCAATACGATAGCTGGGGAAGACCGACAGGAACAACTTACCCCAACGGCACCACCGTGAGCATGCAGCTAACGCAGGCCCTACTCGAAGGTGCCGCTTACGCCGTACTTACCAGCGGGCAAAATACACCCTCGGTACAAACGTATTACAACCTGCAGGGACAGGAGCTCCACAGCACAACCCAAGGTAAAGGGAACAAGTACATTACCACCGAGCATAAGTATAACGTGCGCGGCTTACTTGAAAAGGTAGTAACCCCCAACGCCCACGGTGGTAAGCAGGAGGTGCGCTACGAATATGATGACTACGGACGGTTAACCAAGGAGATAAGCCCCAGCGCCGCCATACGCTACGCCTACGGCGGCAATACCGTTACTACCACCAACGATAGCACCAAGCGCACCCACACCCGCACTACCAACCCGCTGGGGCAGGTAGCCTCCACCACCGATGCCAGCGGCACCGTAACTTATACCTACAACGCGCTGGGGTTACCCACAGCTGTGAGCGTGGCTACCCAGGGGCAAACCCTTACCACCACCATGGAGTACGACAAGCGTGGCCACCAAACCAAGCTAGTAGACCCCACAGGCACTACCACCTACAAGTACAATGCGCTGGGCGAACTGCTGGAGCAAACCGATGCCGAAGGCAACACCACCGCCACCATCTACAATGAGCATGGCCGCCCCCATACGCACACGTTACGCTCTCCCACCCTTGGCTCCACCACCTACACCTACCACTATAGCGGCGCGCTACTTGATAAGGTAGAGCAGGATGGGCGCTCCGTACACGAGTACTACTACACACCAGGCGGATTACTGAGCAGCGAAACCGAGTTTGTGGATGCGCAGGCGCTGACGCATACGTACCACTACAACGCGCTGGAGCAGCTCATAGCCACCACTTACCCCTCGGGCCTAAAGCTTAGCTACAGCTACGACAGCGCGGGCTACCTTACCACCATCGCCGATGCCAAAGCAGCTCGGTGGGAACTCCCTACCTACAACTCGGCACAGCAACTAGAGGGCTACACCCTAGGCAACGGCACCAGGTGCAGCATGGAGTACACCAAGAAAGGCTTGCTAAAAAACGCAAGCATTTTTAATCCAAATGGAGAGCGCATGCACACGCAAGCCTACGCTTTCAACACCGCTACCGGCAACCTTACCTCCCGCGCTTTCGATGGCAAGCAGGAAACTTTTGAGTACGACCACCTCGACCGATTACTCGAATGTCATTCCGCGCCCTGCCTGAATGACGTAGTCGGGCAGGTTGACGCGGAGTCTCACACCGTAATGGAGTACTCCCCCAACGGCAACCTTACCTCCAAAACCGGCGTGGGAACCTTTGCCTACAACGAAACCAGCGAGGAGCACACCGCCAATCCCTACGCCATTACCTCTATTAATACGCCCATAGACACCCTGCAAGCCCAGCGCATTACCTACAACGCTTGGGGCAAAGTAGCCACCATAGCGCAGGGCACCGATAGCGTGAGCATAAGCTACAGCCACCAAGGGCAGCGCAACAAAATGGAGCACTACCGCAATAGCAGCCTACTGCGCACCCACTACTACAGCGGGC
>JAVBKY010000001.1:0-398467 GCA_031553765.1 Bacteroidales bacterium | reverse complement strand
ACCTCGGGGGTGTGTTTTTTTTGGGGGTTGTTTCACACCCCCCCCCCTCTTCCCACGGCTCATGTTCCACCCCCCACTTCTTTTATAATTGTTCATTATTAATTGCCAATTGTTCATTGTTTTATGCAGTTAACTTTACGTAACCCCATTGTATTCCTCGACCTTGAAACCACCGGCGTAGATGTGGCAAAGGATAGAATAGTAGAAATATCGGTAATAAAAATTCTTCCCAACGGAGGTGAGGAGGTAAAAACGCGCCGTATTAACCCTACTATTCCCATACCACCCGAAACCACCAAAATTCACGGCATAAGCGATGAGGATGTGAAGGACTGCCCTACGTTTCGTGAAATAGCCAAGAACCTTGCTGTGTTTATTGAGGGCTGCGATTTTGCAGGTTACAACTCCACCAAGTTTGACATTCCTATGCTTGCCGAGGAGTTTTTGCGCGCGGGCGTTGAGGTTGATTTTCGTTCGCACCGCATGGTAGATGTGCAGAATATTTTTCACAAAATGGAGCAGCGCACGCTGGTGGCAGCCTACAAGTTTTACTGTCAAAAAGAGCTCGAGAATGCTCACAGCGCTGAAGCTGATACTCGCGCCACCTACGAGGTGCTACAAGCACAGCTCGATCGCTATCCCGATTTGAAAAATGATATCGATTTTCTTGCCGAATTTTCGGCCAAGGGTAAAAATGTGGACTACGCGGGGCGCATAGTATACGATGAAAAGGGCGACGAGGTAATCAATTTTGGTAAGCACAAGGGGCGCAAGGTGGTGGATATTTTGAAGGTAGAGCCCAGCTACTACGATTGGATAATGAAGGGTGATTTTACGCTTGATACCAAGCGCATGCTTACGCAGATTCGCCTACGCTCGTTTGGTAAGTGATGTTTTAGTGAGCGAAAAAAAATCTGTAAATACTTCTTTTTTTTGAAAAATTGAATAATTTTGTGATAGACACCTAAAAATAGCCTGATGAAAAAAATTGCATGTATTTTATTGTTTAGCACGTTTGCTATGTTGCTGGGGGGGAGTTGTTCTTCGAACAAGAAAATGCCCAAAGATGTGATGGAGGAGTTGGACTCCATATTTGCATCAAATATGGAAAGGCCCTTAATGCCCGTGTTTAGAGGACTTAAAACGGGGAAAATTGTTATTACGGAGGAGGAAAAATCCAAAGGCGTAAGCTATTTGTTGCCGCTGAACAGGGCTAATGAGCTAAAGACATTGAGGCAGAAAAATGCCGCACTGGTGATGTACTATAATGATAGAGGCGTAGCATTACTGTATGGCTTGCCTGTGGAACCCTACGATATGGTTATAGCACACCTGAAAGTGGGTGCCGAGGTGGGAGCGGATTTTGTGCTGACTTCAACGCCAGTTGATGAAGAGAACCTTCCTTTGTTGTCACAAAGAATGGTGGAGAAATTCTCCGATCAGCTGAAAGAGGGTAAGGGTGATATGTATATCATGCGCGGTTTAGCGCTCTTTGTTGAAAGTGTATACTTGCTTTCTCAGAATCCCGATTTATTTTTACCCTACGTATCTGAGGAGGATGTGGTTTATATTGATGGACGTATAGCTATGTTTGAAGCGCTTGTGGAGAAGGCGCAGCCGTACTTCCCGTCGTTGACAATGGTGAATAATCTTATAAAGCATCACACGTTTATAAAAGCTACTACTAAGACTCAGCTGGTGGAGCAGTTGGTAGAAAAGAAAGCAGATATAGAGCAGTTTAGAAATGCGTTGCTAAGTGAATAGTGATATAGATCAATGTGAAAATGAAAAAAGGGAGACGTAATAGTCTCCCTTTTTCGTTGTGTGCATGTCGAATTACTCGGCAGCGCGCTTTCCCATTTCCTTGTCAAGTTGGTAAAGTGAACCACCGCTGATGCCCTTGCCATCCTTACCGCCCAAAATGGTGAGCTTGTCAATGTTGGCAGTTGCGTCGTCCTCTTCTTCTACCTGTTCGTCAACAAACCACTTAAGGAAACTTTGTGAGGCGTAGTCTTTTTCGGCTACAGCCAAATCCATAAGACCGTTAATCATGCCCGTAACCTTTTGTTCATGCGCCAAAGCAGCCTTGAAGGCCTCCATGGGAGTAGCCCACTTAGTGGGAACGGCAGCAATAGGCTCAAGCGTAACAACGCCCAAACGCTCCTGAATGTGGTTGTAAATTTTCATGGCGTGAGTAACCTCCTCTTGCGCCTGCATGTGATACCACTTGGCCATACCATTAAGCGCCTTGCTTGAGAAGTCGGCAGCTATGGATAGGTACAAGTATGCCGCGTAGAACTCCGCATTTACCTGCTTATTCAACGCCTTTTCCATTTTTTTTGTAAGCATAATTTTTTTGATTTTAAATGATTAATAAAACTGAATTCGGAATTAATTAAAATCTAAATGCAGCTCCTGCTTAAATTTTAGCAGTGCAGGATTTTTTTCTGCTAAGTACTGAAACCGCTGTTCAGGTGTGTATGGCTTGTTGGCCTTGGCCTGATCGGTTTCGACGGAAAAATTCAGCGTTACGTTTTTATTGCGTAGCTGTTTTTGCAAAAACGAAGTCAGTAATTTTTCTTCTTCCTGTAGCTCGCTATGGTGTAGGTCATTTGCTACCTCAAGGCAAATGATGTGCTTGTCCTTGATTTGCTTATTGGCCTGCTGGATGGCATGCTTGAGTCTTGTTTTATGGTCGGGCAACGTGTTTATTAGATGCTCGCATGCTGCATGCAGATGCTCGTGCGTAAAGTCTTCGGTTTCGGTAACCTCGTTGGTGACGTTGGGGGACTGCTGCGCTGATGCGTCCGGTAATTTTGTTGCTACGTTACCGCTTAGCACATTCTTCAGCTGAATGGTTTTTGGACGCTCTACAACCGGGGCTGCTGGCGCTTGTTGAGGAGCAGCAACGGCAGGTGTAGCAAGTGCTGCCGGTTGAGCGGATGCTACGGGCTGCTCTATCTTAGATGCTGTGGTAGTAGGTGAACTTGCTGCGGGTGAGGTTTTTACTAATGTAGCTTGCGTGGTTACATCAGGATTTTTTTTTTCAACCATCAGATGTGAAATCTGAAGCAGGCATAGCTCCACGTGTAGGCGCGGATTGCCGCTGGCCTTGTAGCCTACATCGCAGCGGTTGGCAAGGTTGAGCGCGTTAAACAAAAAGTTTGCATCGCACGCGGCGGCTTGCTCAACATACTGTTTTTTGATGGATTCGCTGGCTTCAAGCAGCTCCACTGTTTGAGCATCCTTACACACCAGCAGGGCGCGGAAGTGCGTACATAGCCCGGCTACAAAGTGTTGTGCTTCGAAGCCTTTACCTAAAATTTCATTGCAAATGAGCAATGCTTCGGTATAGCTACCCGCTAAAAATGCCTTGGTGAGGCGAAAGTAGTAATCGTAGTCGAGTACATTGAGGTTCTCGATTACTTGATTGTAGGTAAGGTTGCTTCCGCAAAACGAAACTACCTGGTCAAATATAGAAAGGGCATCGCGCATGGCGCCGTCGGCTTTTTGCGCTATGATGTGCAGCGCCGCATCTTCGGCGGTTACATTCTCATTTTTAGCAATGTACTTAAGGTACTCCACCGTGTCCTCTACGCGAATGCGGTTGAAATCGTAAATTTGGCAGCGCGATAGTATGGTGGGTATAATTTTGTGCTTTTCGGTAGTAGCTAAAATGAAGATGGCGTGTGCGGGCGGTTCCTCCAGCGTTTTAAGAAAGGCGTTGAAGGCTGCCGATGATAGCATGTGCACCTCGTCGATGATGTAAACGCTGTACTGCCCTATTTGCGGTGGTATGCGTACCTGCTCTATGAGCTGGCGAATATCCTCTACGGAGTTGTTTGAAGCGGCGTCGAGCTCGTGAATGCTGTACGAGCGACCTTCGTTAAATGAGCGGCAACTTTCACATTCGTTGCACGCCTCCATGTCGGGTGTGGGGTTGAAGCAGTTGATGGTTTTTGCGAAAATACGCGCACAGGTAGTTTTTCCTACGCCGCGTGGCCCGCAAAAAAGGTAGGCGTGCGCCAAGTGTTTGCGCACAATGGAGTTTTTGAGCGTAGCTGTAATGGAAGTCTGCCCCACTACCGATGCAAAAACCTGCGGCCTGTACTTCCGCGCCGATACTACAAACTCATCCATGCTATTTTGTCTCCCCAAAAGGTTAAAATACGAATAACAAATGTACCTTTTTTACCCCGATTTGGCAAACGATTTTTTAGGTAAAAGTCCATTTTTTTGAATTTTAGCTTGTGAAAATATTAAGCCTCATTTCCACCCGTTTATTTTTGTAAAAGCCCTAAAAAATTTTTACCTTTGAAATCGCAAAATAGCGAGTTTAACGCAGAAGATAATTAACTAAAATCAAACAATAAAAAATGAAACGACTGCTTCTTCTCTCAGCCTGTGCCATGTTTTCGTTGGCGGTGGCTGCGCAAGTGCAAATTAAGGTGCCTAACCTTGAAAGCATGCAAAAAGACATTGATAAAAGCAATGAGGATATTGCTAACCCTAAGAAGGAGAGCAATCCTAAGACTTGGATTTCGCGCGCGGAAATGTTTGTGGGCGTTTACGATAAGAGTACTATGGGCGCTTCGCAGGGCATGCACAAAACCATTTTTGCGACGTTGACCAAAAAGAAAAAAACAGAAACCATAGCCGATAAGGAGTATGAGGTATTGGTATTCCCTTCTATTAATTTGTACTTTGAGGCTGCCGGAGGATTGGCTTTCTGGAAGGAAACTCAAAAGGTAACCGAGGCCCCGCTATCGGACGCTTTAGATGCTTACCTTAAGGCCATTGAGTTGGATACCAAAGGTAGTAACGCAAAAAAAATTAAGCAAGGCTTAGAACAATTGTCACAGAAGGATCGCGCTGAGGGTGTGAATGCATACACGCAGCTGGATTATAAGACTGCACAAAGGTACTTTATGGAGTCGGTTCAGGCATCTATGAATCCATTGGTGGGTAGGTTGGACACTATTATTGCTTACTACGCAGGTTTGATGTCGCTTATGGATGAGGTGAAGGATTACGATAACGCTATTGTGTACATGAAAATATGCGCTGAAAATAACTACTTTGAAGATGGTGATGTGTGCTTGCGCTTAGCTAAGGGCTACGAAGGCAAAGGGGATAAGGAAATGCAGGAAAAGACCTTGGTAGATGGTTTTATGAAGTTTCCCAAAAATCAGGGTATTTTGATTGAACTTATCAACATGTACCTTACTGCCGGCGACGATGCCATGAAGGTGCTGCCCTACTTGCACCAGGCACAAGAAAATGAGCCTAATAATGCTACGCTATTTTTTGCCGAGGCTACTTTGTACGAGAAGTTGGGTAAACTTGATGATGCTGAGCGTATTTACCTTAAGACGATTGAGGTTGATCCTACAAACTACAATGCCTACTACAACCTTGGTGCGTTATACTACAATAAGGGTGTAGAGTATATAAATAAAGCAAATAGTATTAAGGATTGGAAGGATCCGAAGATTAAGGAGCTGGAGAATCAATCTTTGGTTGAGTTTAAGAAGGCGTTAGATCCGTTTATCAAGGCGTATGAACTTCATCCTCAGGATAAGGTGGTATTGGAGAATGTGAAGAACATCTACTTCCGTCTTCGTAACGATAGCAAGGAAATGATGGAAGAGTACAATAAGTACAACGATAAGTTTCAACAGCTGCAGGACGCTGCCTCTGCGCAATAATCCTGAGAAAAAATAAAAATCCCGAGTCGGTAAGGTTCGGGATTTTTTACTACTAAAATTTGAAAAATAAAGAAACATGGTACGCATAAAACCCTTTGCGGGCATACGTCCGCCCCAAGAATTTGCAAAAGAAGTGGCCTCACGCCCATATGATGTGCTGAACTCGACGGAGGCCAAGGTAGAGGCAACGGAAAAATCGTTGTTGCATATTATTAAGCCTGAAATTGATTTTGAACCCATAGCTGACGAACATTCACAAGAGGTGTACGATAAGGCGGTGGAAAATTTTAAAAAATGGCGTGAAAAAGGTTGGTTGGTGAAGGATAAGGCCGAACGCTACTACGTGTACGCTCAAACCATGGGCAGCCGCACGCAGTATGGCTTGGTGGCTTGCTGCCACTTTGAGGACTACCTTAACGATAAGATAAAGAAGCACGAGCTAACTCGCCCCGAAAAGGAGGAGGACCGCATGATTCACGTGCGCATACAAAATGCCAACGTGGAGCCCGTGTTTTTTGCTTACCCCGCGGTAGCTGAAATGGATGCTATTGTGGCTAACGTAATAAAGGGCGCGCCCGAGTACGATTTTGTGGCTGCCGATGGCTTTGGTCATAAGTTTTGGGTGATAAATGACGACGCGGTAAACGCTCGCATTACCAAGATATTTGAGGCTGTTCCTGCACTGTACGTAGCCGACGGTCACCACCGCACGGCTGCTGCCGCACGGGTGGGGCAGGAGAAGAAGAACGCTAATCCTAATCACACCGGAAGCGAGGAGTATAACTACTTTCTGGCGGTGATTTTCCCCGATACGCAGCTGGCTATTATGGATTATAACCGTGTGGTAAAGGACTTAAATGGTTTGACCTCTGGGCAGCTGCTTGAGCAGCTGAAGGAGAGTTTTGTAGTAGAGGATAAGGGTACGGAGGAGTATAAGCCTAACGCGCTGCACAATTTTTCTATGTATCTCGATGGACGCTGGTATTCGCTTACCGCGAAGCCCGGTACCTACGATGATAATGACCCTATTGGCGTGTTGGATGTAACGGTGTTGAGCAACCTTGTATTGGATAAGGTATTTGACATGAAAGATTTGCGTACTGATAAGCGTATCGACTTCGTGGGAGGTATTCGTGGGTTAGGTGAGCTGAAAAAGCGTGTGGATAGCGGGGAAATGGCAGCAGCGTTTGCTTTGTACCCTGTATCTATGAAGCAGCTGATTGATATTGCCGATACGGGTAACATTATGCCTCCCAAGACTACATGGTTTGAACCTAAGCTGCGTAGCGGCTTGGTGATACATGAACTGGCGTAACTTTGAAAAGGAAGTAAAATGGAAGCAATTTCATGCAAATATGCGCTACTAATCCTGCTGATTATTTGGGAGTTGGTTTGGAAGGCCGTTGCCATGTGGAGGGCCGCTCGCAAGGGACAGAAAGCGTGGTATGTGTGCATTGTAGTATTTAATACGGTGGGGATTTTGTCTATTGTGTATTTACTACTTAATCGCGGTAAAGTTAGCAATAGCGGGGTTTAATACCTGAAAAAACTTTTACGGCAAGGGTATTTGCATTTTTCATAAAAATGTATACCTTTGTGTCCGCTTTAAGCACCCTACGGAGAGGTGGGTGAGTGGCTGAAACCACCAGTTTGCTAAACTGACGTACTGAGCAATCGGTACCGGGGGTTCGAATCCCCCCCTCTCCGCAGAAATCGCCGCAATCTTAGTTAGACTAAGTTTGCGGCGATTTTGATTAAAATTTCGGGTCAGATTTGGAATAGCTAATTTTTTTTAGCCTTGGCGTAAAGTTGCGGAGGCTAAAAAAAAAATGTCCAATTACGAAAATTTTCCCCTCGTCCGTTTTTATCCGGCGGAAATTTGCGAAAACAAAGACTGGTATGTTAGGTATTACGTCTGGAATCCTTTTCAGGGTTGCATGGCGTTAAGGCGCGTAAAAGTGAACCGCATTAAGAGCATTACAGAGCGCCGGAAGTTTGCTCGCAACCTAGTGCGAGAAATTAATGCTAAGTTAGAAACAGGGTGGAATCCCTTTGTAGAGCAGGAAAGTTCTAAGGGGTTTCACAAGTTTTTAGATGCGCTTGATACCTACCTGAGCGTGCAGGAAAAGGAACGGGAGTTTAACTCCATTCGCTGCTACAAATCTTACGCAAAAAGGTTAGTTGCATGGCTTACCGACGTTTATCGCCGCCCCGACTTGTACGCCTATGAGTTTGATAAGCCTTTAGCAACCGCTTTTATGCTTTGGGTAAAACAGCAGCCGCAGGTGTCCCACCGTACCTATAACAACTATCTTACGTTTTACCGAACGCTATTCAACTGGTTGGTGCAATTTGATTACACTAAGGTAAACCCTTTTACAACCATAAAGAAAAACCCGAAGAACCTTACGAAAAAGAGGCGTAAGCCGCTTACAAACGAGCAGCTGAGCGCGCTGGTTAAGTTCTTGAGGGAGCATAACCCGCGCTACCTTGCCGCGTGTATGATGACCTACTACTGCTTTTTGCGCCCTGACGATTTAAGCTACCTGTGCGTGGGGGCTATTGATTTAAAAAATAACGTAATTAGGGTAAATGCGGACGACACCAAGAATGATAATACCTCGTATAAAACAATTCCGATCGCCTTAGAGCCTTATTTGGAATGCCTAAAACTTGACGATTACCCGCAAGACTACTACATTTTTGCACATCATAAAAATTTTACGCCTGCACAAAAGCGGGTAGATAGCCGAGAAATTGCGCGCTACTGGGACGAGGTAGTAAGAAAGGGTTTGGGGTGGGGATTAGAACAGCAGTTTTACAGCCTAAAAGATACAGGTATAAGCAATATGCTTGCCGACGGGGTGGGGGCTAACTACGTGCAGGGACAGGCAGACCATAGCAGTTTAGAGATTACAAACGAGTATGTCGTGAGTCGAACGCCTGAAGGACACGATACAATACGGCATCGGGCGAGAGTTATTGAGGTGTGAAAAGTTTACGCACTCATGCACTTTTTGTGTTAATGTGCTGATATTGATGGAGATAAAAAGAGCGCAAGCGTGTACTGCTTGCGCTCTTTTGAGCCATCTACTTGCACTTAGCGACGACGGTGGGGGCATTCGGGGACGGTACAAATATGCTTTCGCATTTCTTTTTGCTCGTCTTGAAGTTCCCCTATTTGTTTGTCAAGTGTTGTTATGCGTCCCTGCATTGAATTCATTGCAATTTGGTACCCATTAAATGCAGCATTGTTAGCCTCGGCATCTATTTTTTTTGCTTCGGCGTTGGTTTTCTTACGTCCAAAAACTAAAACTCCAAGCGTACCAAGAGTAGTAGCCAGTGGCGTAGCCACCATAAGTATCGTTTGGGTAGTTGGTGATAGCATCTTTTTACTGCATTTTGTAATTAATTCGAGGGTTAAAGCGGTAGCCATTCGTTGCCTTATCATATAGAACAACAGCAAAGGTGTTTGCCTCTATGTAATACCTCAGCTCTACGATTAGGTTTTGCTTATTGAAACGATTGGCGTAATACCCTGCATCGGTTAGATGCTCCAAGTCTATAGGTACAGAAAAATCGGAAATAGTAATAACTTCAACAAACGAAACACTAAAGCTCGGCAATAGGGTTAACTTCCCTTTAGCGGTTAGGCGCTTGGTATTTATTTTGTACTTAATACCGGTATTGTCCCAGTCGAAAATGTGGCTATTATCAACTTTACTCAGTAGGGTGCCGCTTCGCCATTCTTCAGCCTTAGCGCTGGCTGAATTGGTGCTGCTATTTTCTTGCTCGGTGTCAGGTATTACGCTTTTTGGCTCGGCAGTATTTTCGCGGCTATTCGCCTGCTTGGTGGTAGCGCTTTTGCTCTTGTTTGACCTCAAAAAATACCAAGTAGCCCCACCGATTGCAAATAGGGCGAAAAATAGAAATATGTTAGCCTTTTTCATAATTGGCAACTGCTGTTTATTTTGGTCAAGGTTACTTTAAAAACGTCATAATAAAATTATACCTATCTTCAAGGGCGGCAATCGAATTTACATAAAAAGTATTGTCTCCGGCATGTGTTAGGTGTACAGGTTGTCCGTTCGGATTATCAAAGGCCGTAGCTCCCGAATTTGGTTTTTTTCCAAAATCACCTGTACCGTCAAACTGTATTTGCATGCTATTAGTGGCGCCATCGCCATGGATTGATAAGTACACCTCTATGCGCTCGTTATTTTCTCGTTTTTTTGCAATGAGGTCATAACCCCCTTGAACCGCAATTGCATTCATATTTGTCCAGCCACCGAATTGAGCGGTGGCACCTACGTCGGTAGCGGTTAAATCAATATTAGCAGACAGCGGTTTGTTATTTATTTTTCGGGTACTAGGCACTGCTTTCTCACTGGCGGCCTGCCACAAAACCCAACTTTCACCGTTGTAGGTAAATACGTCTTGATACTCACTCCAGTATAAATTTTCAATTGTTGTAAAGAAGCCAACCCTTTTATATACTAATGATGTATTGCGCAACGTTAAAGAGAATTCACTCGGGGTAAAATGATCATCAATCTTAGTGCCACCTATGTAAAGAGGGGCTTGAGCTAGGTCTGTGACCACTTTATTTGTTACCAGCACCTTTGATTTGTTGTAGTAGTTCCCTATACTCCTTTTCCACAAAGTTTTTCCCCAATTGCACCGGGAGAATAATTGTTGGGAGTAAGTGGTCCCTCCTATCCATGGCGCCACTAAAGACCAATGGTCTGCAAGTATGTTTTCTCTTAGAGATATTTTTTGTGGTGTAAAAATTATTGCATCAGTGGCCTCTGATGCAGTAGTAGCCGTTATTTTTTCAATAGTGCCATCTTCGCAAATCCCAACAAAGCAAAGGTTAGCTCCTTGGGAGGTATCTACTGTTTTTGTGCTAATTATATATTGACTGCCAGCGCTTGCTACAACTTCTACATAATTAGTATTATCTGTTGTATCCTGATTACCAAACAGGTTAAAATGGACACCATTGAAGTAGAATAGTGCAATACCATTTGCTGCGGCATTAATAGCACCAAAATTGGTGCTCCCTGAGGGTGCACCCGATGCCACCATAACGGCAAATTGAGCGCTACCATTGATAGCAATGGTAGGCGAGTTAGCAGTGTTACCGTCGGTGAAGGTAACGGCAAATATGTCGCCTTTGGTCAGTTCGTAGCCGTCGATGGTTATTTTTTTATTTTGTGTAGTAGCGGGGGTATTGGTCGAGCACTCAATAATGCCACCCTGCTTGGTGGCCATTTCTCTACGTGCCGTTGTTAGCACCTCGCGTACCTGTCGCACGGTGGCCGCGTTTTCGTCCTCGTTACCCTCACCGATTAGCAGCATATGGTTGGTGCTATTGCCGCGCGCTACAACCTTAGCAAGCGTTTCCTCGCTTATTTTTTTGTCGGTATAATCAAAAAAATCTTCTGCGGCGTGTCCATCAAGCCAAGCGGCGTTGATTTTACCCCACAAAATGCGAAGTTTCCCGCTGAATATGTCAAGTACTTTATTTGTCATGAGGGGTTAACGTGGAAAAGCGTAAGTGTAGGTTTCACAACGGTCAAAAACGTGGCTATATTGGTCCTTTTCGCCATTTACAAATGTCGTGTATGTATCGCCATTTTGAGCAAGTTCTATGCGCTTAATTTTCCATGTGGGGCTATCTACGCTGGTAGTCCCCGCAAAGGAGTAGCCTACATAGCAAAATCGCCCGTCGGCTGAGAACCTTGTTGCGGTGGGTTCCTCGGCTGCCTCTTCGAGCAGCATGAGGTTTTTTTTGTTGTCGTTCACGGCTATTTTTTTTTGAGAATTATCTTAATAAGTAGCGCACTTACTACCACGGTTAGCGCGGCAGTGAGTAGTACATTGCGTACATCGGTGGTGTTAATGCTTACGCGTACATCTACACCGCTAGTTACAGCTTGTCGTATAGTTGCGATTAGCTCGTCTGCCATCCCTTTTTTATTAGCTGGTTATACAACGTTTGAGATACTTCGGTAACGCCCAACTTATTTTTAAGTAGCGTTTCAGTCGCTGTGCCGAAAATGCCGTCAACAGCAATAGCCGGGTAAATCATGGGTGGTATAGCGTTAAGCGCTTGCTGTAGCAACTTTATAGAGGGACTTTGCTTCCCTTTCTTTAAAGGGAAAAATGAGGGGTCAGTGTAGGGTATTTCGCTAACGTAGTACGTAGGAACTTTGGCAGTTTCCGCTTGTACCTCTTTACGGTTTTTGTACACCCACCAAATAGCAGCGGCAGCCACAGCAGAAAGCGCGGCTACCACTCCAATAGTTATTTTTGTGCTTCTTTTCATGGCTTAAAATACAAGTCCAAAGTCCTCAAAAATCTTTTGTACGGCGGTCAGCCTTTTACCGCTAAGGTCGCCTTTCAGCCACATGCGCAAGTCTTCACCGTCTTTAATGCCGTAGGCGCGGATCAGGGCGTTTAGGTCGTCCTTGGTTTGTACCTTGCTGAAAACGCTATCAATGGTGGCCGTGTCGGTAAATAAGCCTTTCATCGCCTTGTACAGCTGCGCAGCCATAATGTTTAGCTCGTTATCAGTTAACGTAAGGTTGCTTTTATTTACAGGCGTATTGCTTATGCTGTTTTCCAGCTGCTCGGCGGCCAGCTCGGCATCAGTTTTTTTTTTGAAGTAGGTGCGGTAAATAAGGTATGCCGCTGTCACTACCACTACAACGGCAATTATCTTTGCCTTTTTGGGCATGATAGCCCAAGCGGTTGCTAACTTTTTCATTTTCGGTTACGGATTAAGATTACTATACCAACAGCAAGGGCAATGGCGCACAGCGTGCGTAAGCTGGGTAAATAGGCACCCAGCGTGGGTGCGGGAGTTGTATTTACCACTACCACGGGTGCCGTTTGCTTTGTAGCGCGCTTTTTGCCTGTTCTTTCAGTGGTACTCTTTGCGGTTGTTTCGGTCGTGCCGGCTGACGGGGTACTTTTGTTAGGTACCGCGCTTACTGCATGGCGTTGCTGCTTACGGTAGGCGCTTTTGCTTAGCGGCTTTTCTTCTTTTTGGGTCGTGGCTGCTGAGCGCTTGCGGCGCACCCTTTTGCTTTGGTTGGCTTCGCGTTGCTCTTTTAGCTGGTCGCGGATGTCGGAAATTATGGGACACATAGGCGGTGTTTTTTTATGATTACTTTTTGCGGAAGCGTAGGTACAGGTAAATACAAATTACCACCACGCACAGCGTGGCTACACCTACCCAAACGAGGGTGCTAATAGGGCTTTTGTAGGGGTATGCTGCTGCGGGGTCGTCCATTACAGCCGCCTCTTTTGTGCGGTAGTAAAGCCCACTTTCGCCAATCCATAAAACGGACGGATCACCTTGTTTGGCTGAAACGGTTATAAACTTGGGTGTTTTCATTGCTTACGGGTTTTAATGCGGGTTATAACAACTAGCATGATAGCAAGAATGACTACTACTTTTACAATGGTTTCCTGCTGTGCTTCGGTTATTTGTAAATTATAATACGAGCCAACAACGCCTTGCGTTTCGTTGGCCTGCGCTATCTCTTTTTGGGCTTTAGCAATTTCTGCTTGCGCGGCGGCTGTTTTAGTTTGCGCGTCACTTGCGCTTTTTTGAGCTTTATAACCAAAAATGCTTGCTATTCCACTGCCTACGGCGGTTATTCCTGCTGTTATTGCTGCTATCATAGCTTATCGGGTTATTATAAGTAGGGCAAATATTCCTAGTACAACTGCACCAGCACCACCAATTTTTTGCGCCGTGGTCAACTTGTTAAAGTTGCTAAGCAAACCATTCGTGCTAGTGGCGTTGCGGTTGTTGATGTCATCAGCCACGGCAGTGAGTAGCGCATTCTCGGCACTGTCAAGGGCACTGTAGCCATTGCGCATACGCTTAAGCGCACGCGCGGCGGCCTTATTGCCCGTATGCTTGTAATCCCATTCGAGGGCGCGGCGAATTTGGGCGTTAAGGCGCTCGCGGTGTTCAGGCGTAGTAAACGGTAAAGCGCGCTCAACGGTCGCTACCAGCTGCTTTAAGCTGCGGTGTTCGGTGCCTGCCATGCGCTCAAAGGCGTAGGCATCACAAGTAAACTCGTCGTCGGTGTTCAGCCTGTAGTGCGCTTCCTCGTGCAGCAATATAAAGCGCTGCTCAAATGGCGTGTACTGCTCAAATTCGGCAGCGTTGACCATGATAACGCCCGTAGAGCGGTTAACCACGGCTACGCTGTCAAATAGCGGCTTATCTAAATAAATTATGCTCATGCTAAAAAAAAGAAAAATGCCCGCTCGCACACGGCAAGCGAGCATTTTCAGCCTATGGTGATTTTGGTTACTTACGTAGGAAAACTGCTCCGACTACTACCAGCACTACTACAACGATTGCGATATACAGCAGGGTGTTGTTGCTTGTGCTGTTGTTGGCGTTGTTGGTGCCAGCCATGGCAAGAAGCGTACCGTTTTCGCTGTACAAGTTACCCGCAGCATCGGTATAGGCACCGGGGTTATCCTTGTACAGTTTCGCCCAGTCTATGGCAATGTCACTACCCGATTTTAGCCAGCCAAACGCGCTATCAATCCATGATTTTGCATTTGAGCCGCTGCCGCTCGTGTCGCTTGTAGTGGTAACGGTTGGCGTATCGGTTGTTTTGGTGCCGTCCCCGTCGATGCGTGAAACCTTGGGGGCATTTACCACCTGACCGCCGAAGCGTGAAGCGCACTTTTTAGCCTCTTTGTCGAGTGCCTTAACAAAGGGCTCGCCTGTTTGGTTAATTGCTTTCCATACCAACGCCTCAGAGGGTTCGCCAAAGTAACCAAACCAGCCGAGCACCTCGCCGAGTTTTTCCTCGCCGAGTATGCTCATGGCGGCCTTGATTTTGCTTTTGCTATTCATGCGATATTACTTTTTGTTGTTCAAGCAAGTGGCTGCCTTACGCAATTCCTCTGAGGGGTTATGTAGACACTCAAGGAACCACGTAAATTCAACTTCACGACCGGGGTTAATGGTGTAGGTAATAACTGTGTTTGAGTCCATTTGCAAGTCACCCAAGGGAATTTGTACCAGTTTATCGTTGGTTTGCTTCGGGTCTTTGTACTTAGCAGGTGATACACGCTCGTCGCCCAAGTTCTTAAAGGGTGACAATTTTTGTACGTTGATTGCTTGACCGAACTGCGACGCTTCGTCAACGCGCATGGTCAGCCCTTTGAATCGAAGGGGGTTGCTTTGGGCATAGGCAAGAAACTCGTCAACGGGCTTAGGGTCGCCATAGCAGGTTACCTGCTTGCCGTCAACTTCAAATACTACACCCTCTTTTATAACAGCATCAACGACTTGACCTTGCTGATTTTTCACCTTGTCAGCAGCAAGGTAGCCGGGGGTAAGTGCTAGTAGAATAGGCTTAAGCGTGTCGTTAATAATGGTGTAACCAAAGGATTCTTCGTTGCCAAAGGTTACGCCTGAAAAAGCGGAGTTACCGCTAAAGGCGTTTGACAATGCAGCAGCACCAGCGGCTGCTTCAGGGTTGTGGTTGTGTTTTTTTGGATTCATTTTTTTGTTGTGTTTTTGAGTTCTTTGTTTGGTTAGGCGGCCGTTTCCTTGTTTTCGGTCGTAGTTGTGGTCGCCGTGGTTTCGGTGCTGCTCTTACGGCTGCGGCGGAATTCAAAGAATATCACCACGCAGGTAAGCACGATTAGCATAATTGCTACGGTTTTGGTTTTGTTCAACATTTTTGTTTATGGTTTTGGTTAATGGTTTGCTGTTAACGGCCTCGTACTACTTCGCTGTACGTTGTCTGACCAATGCCACGACTCGGGCGCAGTTTCGGGCTTTTCGCATGGAGGCCGAATTTGTAACTTTCGTTTTCACGTTCATTTCGCTCTTTCGTACCACTTTTCAAGTTTCGTTTTCGATTTTTGCCTCACGGCGAAACATCAATGATGTGACCTTTCTACTTCCTACTCCTCTACTTCGCTTTAACTACTTCCTACTCTTACTAATTACTTCCTAATCATATACTATAAAAAATAAAAATTTCGTGTGTGATATGGATAGCAAAGGTATTGGCGCAGAAAGGGCGACTTGCCGCTTATTGCCGCTTGCTTCCGCATTTTGCCACATATTGCCGCTTGCTACCGAATTGCGATAATACCCACCACCAAAGCCCCCACCGCAGCACCGCAGCCACCGTACAACCACCGCTCGCGGCGCAGGCGCTTACGCTCGGCCTCGCAAGCGGCGTACAGGTTGCGGTTCGCGTTGTATAGGTCTTGGTAGTAGTCGCGCTGGTAAAATATTTTTACCGCCTCGCGCATGTCGGTAACGCTAACGGTTACGCTGTCCGTTGGCGGGGCCGGTGTACCATTCCCAAGCGCGCAAAAGGTCGTCAGTAGCGCAAGTGTCAGCGTGGCGAATTTGATTTTCATAGCGGGTTTGTATTACTTCGATTTCGGGAATAACAAAAGGGGCTTTTCCCTTTGGTTCATACACAAAAATCATGTAGCACAGGGCAAAGCCAATAAAGCAGCAAAGCAGCCCGTTTAGGCTGGCAAAAATTCCGTTACGCATAACTTTTTGTCTAAAAACTCTACTTGATTTGGGAGCAGCAGCTTTTGGTTTTTGGAGTAGCCCAGCGCGGCGAGGTCGGCAAAGTAGCGCACGTTGACCCACGTGCGCAGCGTGCGCGGTGAAATGCCCAACCGTTGCGCGTACTCGTATTTTCCGACGGCCTTACTCATTGCTTTACTATTTCGTAGTGGTGCGGGTGCTTTGCTGCCTTGGCGTTAACGCGGGCTTGCGCATCGCGCATTTTGTCAAAGTCGCGCAGTACGTTTTTACGGGTGCTTATGTTATCGGTGGTGCGGAACAGCACTATATCGGTGGTGTAGGTGAAAAACGCGGGCGGTATGTTGGTGAAGCCATGACCCACGGCGAACACATCCACCATTTGCTGACGGCGCGAAATCATAATTTTGTACAGCGTGGGGTCGGTGGTAGCGTTTAGGTAGGTGCGGCAGTCGTCGAAAATGAGCAGCCCACCGCGAAACTCCGCGGCAAGGTCAAGCGTGGCTTTATCCCGATACAGCAGCCGTGCGCCGCCTGTGAAACTTTGCACGGCAGCGGCGGTATGCGGTAGGTCGGGATACTCTGTCCACTCTTCCATGTGCGTGGTGATAACCAGCACGCGCTCGCCACGCTTTTGGGCGGCTGTGGCTAGCTTCTTTAAGTAGGTAGTTTTTCCCGTTCCATTGGTGCCAATTATTACTATTTGCTTGGCGGTTCTCATTACAGGGCGTGGCTTTCCTTTTTACGTTTCGAGCATAGCACCTCGCCTAACTTGAGCGCCTTAGTGTTGCCCACAAAGGGCATGTAGATACGCTTATATACTTCACCGCCTACCTGATGCAATTCGCTTGCCAAGTAAACCAACGTACCGTACTTTCGGTAGCGGCGTAATCGCGCATTTTGTTCGCTCCTTATGCGGCGGTAAGTGTCGTAGTTCATACCTGCGGGACGGGCGGTAATAATACCGTCAAAATGGGGTACAGCGGCGGGGGCTTCGGGTGCTGTATCATCGGGGCCGATAAAAGGTTCGGCCTCGTCTTCGGGTTGTAGGTTTTGGGACTGCCTTACAAAGTAGATGCCAAAGCCGCCCAGTATAAAAAGGCAGGCGATCAGGTAAAGGGATAGTTCGAGGCTCATGGCTTTTCGGTGTTAAGGGTTTCTGTTAACTTTTTGTGTTCTACCTGCGAGCGTAGCGTGCGGATTTCCAAATCCTGCTGTAGAAGCCGCTCGCGCTGCTCGCGCACGACTTGGTTTTGCTTGCGGTCCGAAAAGGCGCTTTGCACCTTTGGACCATATACAACTACGGTCATTATCAAAATCATTATACCGGGGGGCAGGTCTGTGCCCTTATCCTTTAGGTATTCCGCCCACAGGTCGGTAAGCTGCTCGCGTTCATCCTTGCTGGCCTTGTAGGTGTCGCTTTCGTCAGCTTTGGCAATCATGGCCGAAAGGTGAGCCATACCACCGTCAAGCGCGCCGACAACGAATTTTGCAGAGGTGCGCGCGGCACGCTTTTGCTCGGCTCCCGTTTTGGGCTTTTCTTCGGTGTCGGATGCCTCCAGCTCTTCAACGACGGCGGTCGGGATTTGCACGGGTGCGGTAAACTGCTGCTTGGATTCCTCCAGTTCCGTAAATAGCGCATCAACGCTCTCGGGTTCGCCCGTGTAAAATTCGTGTTCGGGTACCGCCTGTGCGGGTGGCGCGGCGGCGTTATCTTTAAATAGGCTCATGCTGCTTTAGTATTTCGGAAAAGTTCAACTTTTGTACAAACTCAATCACGGGTATGCGCATTATTTCGCGGCAAAACGTACCCACCTTAAAAGTGGCTACCACGAAAACAATGCTTTTTTTGCCTGCTGTATCGGTGTCAATATCTACTACCGCGGTAGCATGGGTTTCGCCGTCCTGCAAAGGGATATTTTCTAAGTAGTTTAGCAGCTGCTGCTCCAGTTCCTGCGCTTTGGGTACGAGTAGCGGGGCAAACTGCTTGGTAAGCATTTTTTCAAGCATGGTGCTACTCTCCTTTCAAAATCTTTTTTGCTTCCCAAATGGGAATAACAAAGGGGTAAAAGAGCTCCGTTTCTTGGTGGCGTGTGTAGCGCAAAAACATATCAACGAGGATAAGCGCAGGTGTTACGCCGTTGGGGTACTTGTGCGCATACTTTTCGCTTAGGCGCTCCACGGTTACATCAAGCAACTTTTTCACGTTGGCTTCAAGCGGAATTACGAGCGTGTTTTCGTCGGTGGCGGCCAAGGTTTGCACCTGTGCTTCGAGTTCGGTGATGCGGCGTACATACCCGTTTACTTCTTCCACGTGTTGCGCCTCAGTTTCGTCCACCTTGTCGAGTTGGGTGGCAAGTTCAGCGTTGTGAGCAGAAAGGGTGTTGTACCTGTCTAGCAATTCAGCGTACGCTTCGCTTTTTTCAACGGGTACAGCATCGGCAGGCGTGGGCTTCGCAAGCGCCTGCATAAATAGGGCTTTTACATCGGCGCTCTCCGTGGGTAGCGTGATGCCGTTTTGTTCGCAGTACGCGGCAATAGCGGATTGGTCGGCGGGGCTAAAGCGCATTGAGTAGGGTGCATTTTTCATGCTTTGTTAAAAGTTTGAGTGTAAATAATGTAGACACATTGTAAATCAATGCAGGTACACAAAGCGTACACGCAACGTGTACGGCGGTTTACCCTGCTGGTTTACGCTGATGCAAAGTTGTACACTCCACGTTTACCCTGTCGGACAAAGTCGGACATGTTCGGATAAAAACGGATAAAGTCGGACAAAAGCGGACAAAGTCGGCATTAAAAAAGGCTTACCTTTCGGGTAAGCCTCTGTGCTACAATGGTCGTAAACGATATTGTTAGCGGTGTGTTTTTGCGGATAAGGGGGTATAATTCGAAGAAAAATGAGCTATCTTTGTAAAACAAAAGGGATACGTTAAGCCCGTTACTGCTCCGAAGTGCAGCCTGCGAATTACGCTGTATGAGGGTCAAGGGGGTTAGGTTCGCAGCAAACTAACCAAGTCAATTGCAGTCTGATTCTTTAGCGTGTCTCTTTTTTTATTTTACCCACAGTACCGCCTTATTCTTTAGCCTTTCTTTGCTCATTATCGTAGCTGTTTTCACCTCGTAAAATGTACTTTTCGGCGAATAGGCTAGCTCTATTGCTGTAACTTTTGGCTTGCCGTTGTATATGATAAGCAGTAAAGAGTTGCCGCTACCTACGCGGATTTGGTTGAAGTTTTTTACTACCAGCGTTACAAAGGTTTCGGCATCAAAGCCGATTGAGGATAACTCAACCTTGTGATTTATTTCAATATGCTTGAGGTAATTTCGGTGCATCCTGATGCTTGCCGACTTGCGGCGCATGGCCTTTGCAATGGTCATGGATAGGCGGCCAATAGTGGCGTATCCCTCGGCGTTGAACTTGAGTTTTTTCGGTTGTGTGGTCATGGCTGAAATGTTATGCTAATTCAATGTGCGGGTAATCCTTAAACGCTATCCAATCAGCACCGCACTGAATGCTAATACCCAGCGCGGCGGCTTTACGCTTTGCTATATCCACCATTTGCTGAAAGCGGGTAATGTTGTTCCAGTCGATAGGATAAGGGGCTATATCAACCGCGTTTGAGGGTAAAACGTTGTGCTTGCTTTTCGGATATTGCAGCTTACTATTGCCAAGCATATAGGCGGTGTTTTGATCGGCTTCGCCGCGGTGTCCTATCAGTACGGCAATATCCATTTCTTTTAAAATTTCGTAGCACAAAGTTTGCAAACTGGGGTGACAGGTGCTAAGGTTGGCTAAACTCTGCGCGCTGAATGTGTGGTTTGTCATGGTGTCAACTTTGAGATTTTTATACGTGTTCCGGTCGCCCGCCCGCTTGTTGAGCCAGTCGAGCAAAAAAAGCGTGGTGATAACCACGGTAAAGGCTATAACGCCTGTGATGTAGTAGATTTTTCGCATAGTAAGCTTGGTTTAACGTCCCAGTATTCGCAAAACTCAGCCACTGAAACGGGTTGGTAGCGGCCTGTGGGAAGTTTGGTTTTACCCAACGCGGCGCGGGTCTGTGATAACTTCTCGGCGGCGGTGCTGTGGCTACAGCCAAAGAGGTGTCGAATAATTTTGTAACTTACAAATGTGGGCGTATTCATGGCTTAAACATTTTTGGCAAATATGGTACACGTTTACGGATGTGTTCGGACAAAATCGGATAAAGTCGGACAAAATCGGATATAAAATATTTTTCCATTTTGAGAAAACCTGTGCACTTGTGCACTTCGCTACTTAAGGCGCTGTGATACGCTTAATTACCTACTGCACTTTTCAAGTGCATTCTTTCTTAAGATGCACTGCAAAGTGCAAAGAGTAGTATATAAGTGCTGCTAAAGTGCTTTTTAAGTGCATTACGGTTCTTGTCGTAAGTGATTTGTAATTAATGATTTATTTATAAAAAGTGCATTAGTGCATTCATTTTGCTATAAAGCCTTGGGGTTGAAAGGGGGAGCCGTAACCCGAAAAATCCACAATAAAAAAAAGCGCCCCTGTGGTGAGGGGGAATGCACTAAAAGGTGTCCGTTATGCCCGCTATTTACCTTGCGTTCCCGCAGGTAAATAGGCGGCCGTAACGGACTTGTTTTTTACCTGCTACGCAGGAAATACACGTAATCCTTACCGTTGCTGCGCTGCTCCACCAGCTTCACATCGGCAAAAGTCTTATCTATGTAGATTTTGAGCCATGACGTAAATTTGGCTTGCGTGAACTTGGCATTTAAGAAGTCGGGGTAGTCGGTGCGGAATGCCTCGAATAGTGTTCGCTTTTCGTAGCGCACGGTCGCGGGGTTGTCACCCTCGTAGCAAAATTTTATACGGTTCTCGTTATACTCTTTGTCGTCGTCGTACTCGGCGAAGCGGTAATCAAGCCAACGCACAAAGTCATGGTGCGTGTGGTCGCGAAGCATGCGCTTCTCAATGTTAATGGAGGCTGCGCGTAGTACGCCCTCGCGCAAGTAGAGCTGTACGCAGCGCATCATAAAGGCATCAAAGCGCGCCCACTCGGCGCTATCCCAGTCGTCAAAAAACCAGTGCTTAAACTCGTGTTCGGGGCTGTGCTTGGCGCTAAAGTAGTCGCTTACCTCAAACACCAGCACGCGGTCTTTGGCGCTATCGCCGTCAATCCACAGGCTTTTGTTGCTTGAGATAATCATTTTTGTGAGAATGGTGAACGTACCCTCATACAACTTTTTAGCGCGCATGCCGTCCGTAATATCGTTGAATAGCGGCTCTATTTTAAAGTAGCGCGGCACGTCGTTTAGGTGTACCAGCCTTGTATCAATGCTGCAATTTTCGTAGCGGTGCTTGTCGCGTACATCAAACGTTTTGCCGCCTAACTCCACGTAAACGCTGCTTGCCTTGTCGGCGTTGAGCATACGGCCAAGCCCACGTACAAGCAGCGTTTTTCCGCTACGCCCGTTGGCCTCGCCGTTTTCGTCCATGCGGCTATCGGTAAGGTTTGTTGCAAAGAGTTTGGTCGCAAAGAAGCTGTGCAGGTTGTAGCCTATGATGCTGCACAGGCTTTTGAAGCGTTCAAGCGTGGCTTCTTGGTTGTGAATGTAGCCGCCCTTGCCGTCGGGTTCACGCACCAAGGCGAGGCGGTTAACGTACTCTTCAAAAACGGCGCTGGTGTCGTCGCCGGGTTCCTTGTAGTCGCGCTGTAGTAGCTGATTTTTCCAAATGTGCTTATCAAACTCCCCGTATGGCTTAAACGTGATTTTATCCTTGGTAATGCAAGCAACACCGTTACGGTAAAAGAAAAACTTTTCGTGCTTGGTGTCCTCAAACATTTGGTAATCCTGCGCAGGAGTGAGCAGCATGAGCAGCTTTTTGTTGAACAGGTTTTCGAGGTTCGCCAAAAATTGCTCGTTGATAAATGAGGGGCGCAGCTGCATTTTTGTGTCGGTGGCGTTGCCCTCGCTGTCGTACTGCTTGCAATCTACCTCGACAGGTGGTAAAGAAAAAATGTAGCGCTGAAAAATGGAGGGCAGCAAGTCTGTAGAAACCTCTTCGAGCCGATTTTCTTCTACGCGCACAAACTTAAACGTATTGGCATCTATACGAAACACGGAAATGCCCAACTTGGCGAGAATATTGAGAAAACGCTGTCGGTTAAATTTTATGCCCTCAAGTTCGCCGTACTTATTGAATTTTGGTTTGTAAAACGAGTGCAACTCCTTTAGCTCTGCGGGTGTGTACTCCTTTACGGGGGCGGCGGGGGCAATGTACACAGGTTGATAGCGCGCTTGGCTCTTTTCCATAAGCCCAAAAGATTGCGCCCGCGCAAAAAAGTAGGCTATGGTAACGGTGCTTTGTCCTTTTAGCGCATCGTTATACTTGCGGTCGGTTTCGTCGGGCTTGTAGCCGGAGTTGTTTTTACTCACGGCGTGAAAGTAGGCGCGGCCGTCCTCGTTAAACTCATTGGCCAGCGCAAGGCCGCACTTTAGCCAGTCCTCATAGGTGCCTGTAATGTCAACGCCCCGCGCGGCAATATTGGCACAAATATTTTGTACTTTTTCGTGGTTGTTTTTGTCGCCGTTGTGCTGCGGTGGCGGTGTTGGCTGTGGTGGTTCTTTTGGGGCTATTAGTGCGCCAAAAACGGGCGCTTCGAGGTGGTAAAAGGTTTGCGGGTCGTGGCTCAAAAAGCACAGGCGGCAAATGTCTTTACACGACTTATCCATGTTAAGGCCGTACTTTTCGGCGTAGTATTGGCTTAGGTTGTTGAACGCTTGCAGGTGGTCGCCCTCATACCTTACTACGCCCTTTACACCTTTACCGCTTGGCGAAATAAAGGCAAGTACGGTGTACGGGTCGTTAACAAGTTGCTGCCTTACGTGCGCCACGTCCACGCCGTCAAAGTCTATTTGCATAAAGTCGCTACGCTCTACCAGCTGCTTGGCTTGGTGACCGCCTTTAAATACACCGCTAAGGGTTACGGCGGGTAGCCCCCTTTTGAGTTTTTCCAATTGCTCCTTGTCGGTGGCGGCGCGTATCTTTGAAATAGTTTTACCCAGCGCCTTATTCATGGTCAGCAGCTGGTGTAGCTGGTCGAGCGTGATGCTGCGGGGTGACTTGTCGGCAAGGTTGGTAAAGTAGGATATTTGAGGCATATAAATTAGGCGTTTTTATTTTGAATACTTATTTTCATACTCAATGTATGGTGGTGTTTCGTTACCATAATTGAAAGCATGAATGCGCGCCAACTTGTGAATAAGCGCGGTTACGTTTTCCTTGTTAGCAAACTTGGCAAATGTTGCATATCTGCCAACAAACCCTATTTTTTTTACGCATCGGTCATCCTCGCATATTTCCTGCTTCATAGTTAGCGGTAAGCCATTCTTTTCAAGGTCAGCAATAACGATAGGCAGTAATCGCTTTTTGTGGTATCGCTCGTCGACAGAACGCCTACGGTAGCCTATTCGATTTACCTCTGTTTGTGTTTTTGTTGTAACATCGCTAACTTGCTCTGCTCCGACGGCGACAGCTACCAGCATCTTTGCTTCGTTGGTAGTTATATTTAGCAGGTCGCGCACCTCGCGATAGTTTACAGCGTATTTTTCTATATCCATATATTTACATTTTTGCGATTTCTACATCGTCAACTCTTACATGGTACCCCGTGTAAACGCGCTTGTTTACGTTTTGTTTACAGGCGTAGTGCAGGGTGCCGAGGTTGTCATGCGGCACCGCATCAACACGCACCAGCAAGCCAACACGCGAAGCGTACCACCCAAAGGGGGCGGTACACTTTACGATTTTTACGGTTAGCGTCTTTGGGGTCATGGTTGCTTTGGTTTTGCTCAAGGTGCATTTTTACGCGGAACGATAGCGCGGCTATTTCCATTTGTCGCCGCTCGTAGTGCGTGTGTACGTCGTGTAGGGCTTGTGCTACTTCGCTATCCATGTAGGGGTTTATAGCGTGTGTGGCTTCGTAGCTGCGCCGTTTACATGCTTGATTAGTTTCGTTCAAGCAGTAGAGCATGAGTTTTGTGTCGTCTGCTGAAAACATGGCTACGCTGTTTTGGGTAATTCTGCTTCGGTCAAGAAAACATCTACGCCGATTTGCTGTTCGCGAAAGCCGTAGTTTAAGCCGCACGTGTCGCCTTTAGTGGTGATTTTACTTTCGTAGAATGCCGAGGGGCGTGAATTGGGGTAAATTCTGTACACCTCTGCTTCGGTTGGCTTGCCTTGATACATGAAGTATATCTTGCTGCCTTTGGTTAATGTTGGTTTCATGCTGTTTTTAGATTATAAACTTTTTATTAACTCCTCTTTTGTGAGAAAAAATCTTTTACCGAACTCAGTCTCATTAAACGTAAAGTGTGCACCTATATCTGTACTTACGGTATACTCAACCTTGAATGAGTTTCTGTTTATAGAAGCAACTATGTTATATATACATCCTTTGATGACCACGGATTGGTACACAAACCATACGTTTACTCCTAATTCAAGCTTTGTTGTTAGTGTCATGCTTTGAATTTTTTATGTTTTTCTTTACTATTCGCTTGTAGGCGCGAATAATTGCCTTTTGTGTATCGGTGTACATCATGTGTTCGCCGTTGTGGTGGTCGCGTAGTACGGTATTTACGTACTGTTCGCTTACTTCACACTTGTGCGCGATACGTGTTATACTGCCATACGGTAACTTTTCCATAATTTTTTATACATTTGCTTGTTTAACTTTCTGTTTCGGGTTTTGTTTCATGTTTTGTTGACGATGCAAAACTATCTACAAAATGCAGAAAAAACAAATAAAAATCTGAAAAATGCAGAAAAAAAACAACAAATCATTGATTTTAAACGAGATAAAAATCAATCTCGGGTTTAAAACGCAAAAAGAATTTGCTGCCTTTTTGGGCGTAAATGAGAAAACGCTTAGTAGTTGGTATTCTCGGGATACTATAGATTATGAATTGGTATCTACAAAATGTAGAAATATTTCGGCCGAATTCTTATTAAGAGGTGAGGGTGAAGTATTGAGGGGGGCGCAGCCAAAACAAGCAAGCGGTGATGTGTCCGCGTATCTTGAAATAATAAAAAGCCAACAGGAAACAATCAGCGAACTTGTTTCCAAGGTTGGGGGGCTAACAGCCGGCAGTGTGAAAAAAGGTTCTCATGCAGCGAATACAGGCCGCAAGGCTGGATAATTAACATAATAAATATTAACGACTAAAAACTAACGCTATGAAAAGATTGGTGGCTGCTTTGTTACTTTGTATGGGGGGCATAGTGGCATGGGCACAGTCGGCTACTAACATTACATCAACGGGGTTTACCGCTACATGGCCCACCCTTGCGGGTGCCACGTCCTACGAAGTTGATGTGTACTTAAAGCAAAACGTTACGCCGATTAACCGAACCGAGGGCTTTGACAGCGGCACTGTTCCCCTTAATTGGGGCAGCAATACTACCGATACTTACACTACCGCGGGGAACTATGGCGCCGCATCTCCCTCAATGGCGCTGAAGCAAACCGGGGCATCCATCAGCATTACAGGCGAGGGGCAGTTTATTACCGAGCTTAGCTTTTGGTACAAGGGGCAAACAACCGATGCAGCTTCGGGAATTATTACTCGCATAGAACGTGCCGGGGGCTGGATAAATTTGGATACCATACGGCCACTTTCTACCACTGCCACCACCTTTGGCGGTCCTATTCCTATTGATGGGATTATGAGCGTTTCATTAGTTTACCTCAAATCGGTTGGCAACGTAGCTATTGACGATGTACATTTAAAAACGGACGGAATCAGGCGCAACTACATTGAGGGTTACCTTGCAAAAAGCATAAGTGGTGCAACCTCTTGTACGGTGACCGGATTAACGGCGGGAACAACCTACTACTTTGTAGTAAGGGGTGTTAACGGCTCCTTTGTGGGCCCCAATAGTGCTGAAGCAAGCGTTACACTACCCTTACCTATTGATACCTGTACGCAGCACCCTCTATACTCGTATTACGGTAACATTTGCGATTACAAGCAGCTGAGCGGGGCAGCATTAAAAACGAAGTTATATGATAAGATTAAGGGACATACTGTAAGAAAATATGCAGACATAGATGACCAATATTTTAAATTTACAGATGCTAAACCTAATGGTAGAGCGTGGGACATATACTCAAATTGCGATTTTGATTTTATTACACAATTTGATAATGGAGGGAAATGCTCCCCAACGTCTGAGGGGACTTGCTATAACAAGGAGCATTCTTTTCCACAGTCATGGTTTTGCAAATCCCAAACTACAGCACTATATTCTGATATACACCACATTTTTCCTACAGATAAGTACATAAATGGCAAACGGGGCAACAATCCATATGGTGAGGTTAGTGGAACAGCAACCATTTCAAGTAATGGTGCAAAGTTTGGAGCATGTTCGGTTAGCGGGTATAGCGGTCAGGTTTTTGAGCCGGCTAACGAGTACAAAGGTGATTTGGCGCGCGCTATTTTTTACGTGGTAACACGCTATGAGAGTGATATAGTGGGTTGGAAAAGTTGCAATAACCAAAGTGTTTTGGATGGCACCACTTATCCAGCATTAAAAAAATGGCAGTTGGATATGTTACTCAAGTGGCATAAAAATGACCCCGTATCACAAAAGGAAATAGATAGGAATAATGCAATTGCCAATATTCAACATAATCGCAATCCGTTTGTTGATTTTCCTGAATTTGCGGAAAAAATATGGGGTACAAGCAGCAGTGGCAATAATGGTGGCACAACAGCCGTAGCCAGTGAGCAAGCGAATACGTTAAAGATGTATCCCAACCCTGCAAATGACGTATTAAATGTGGAGTTGCCCGAGGGCGAGGCAATGGAGTACAGCATTTACACCATAAGCGGCGTTTTGCAGCAAAAAGGGGTGACGCAGGGTGTGGTAGAGGTGTCGGGACTAGCTAGCGGTGCATACCTTATCATTTTGACCGACAAGACGACAAGGTGTAGCGCAAGGTTTGTAAAGGGGGATTAGGATTTTGCGAAGTAAAAAACTTTGCAGCCGTCGGCGTCATCATGTTGCGCAAAATTTAAAACAAATTGATTTGTTGGAATGTCACTACCAAAATAATCACAACCTCCCTCGTTACTTACAAATAGAGTTGCGTAAGACAGGTAACGGTTTTCACTATTGGTAGAGATTTGTTCAAGTTTTATAGTAGCAGGAAAAGTATATAGGTGGGAGTCTACAATTTGATTTGGGTCGTACCCCTTATAAGAGAACTCTTTTTTTAAGCAAATTTGGCCGCGAACATATAAAGTGCCATCTATTTCCTTGTACTCAACACTTGTTGAGCTGGGCTCAATATATACCTTTGCCCAATTACTGTCAATTATTGGGGTAGCCTTGCGCCAAACATTTGTATTGGTGGTTTGAGCGGGACTATTGTTTGTGCTGCTACCGGCAGCAGTAGTATTAGAGTTATTAACCTTTGTGGTGCTTTGTGTGGCGGTGCGCATGCTGTTCTTTTTGCGCATAATAAAATACCATGCCGCGGCTGCCACTGTGGTAATAGCAATAAGTAGGGGTATGTGCTTTGCTTTCATATTTTGCAAATATGCAACGAGTTTAGAAAAGTAGTCGGACAAAATCGGTAATAATCGGATATAATCGGACAAAGTCGGATAAAAAAATGCGGCTGCTTTTGATGAAAGTGAAACAGTTTTGGCGGGTTAGTATCGGGTCGAAAAGCCCCTCAAACCAAGGTGCGGTGAGCATTTTACTCTAACCGTATCGGTGTCAGTTTCGGGTCAGTAACAACACGAAATAACGTTCTTTTGCACTTTAGGTGCTTGGTATTTAATTGTTTAATTTTTGCTTGAGGCTAAAAAAGGCTAAGGTTAATTCCCCCCCTCTCCGCTGATCGCCACAATCTCTTAGGTTGTGGCGATTTTGTTTGTAATAAATATCATGAAATATAGTATATCCTCCATATTAGAGTTAGAATATCCGGAGGTAATGTCTCTTTGGGAGTCCTCTGTTTGTGCTACACACCATTTCTTGTGTGAAGAAGATATTATATTCTTTCGAAAGATAATTCCCGAACAATACCTTGGTGTGGTGCGATTGTTTGCGGTACGTGATGTACAAAATAAAATACTTGGATTTATGGGAGTGTCGGATGATAATATTGAGATGCTATTTGTACATCCCGATGAGTGTGGAAAAGGGGTGGGAACGGTGCTGCTAAATTATGCCGTAAATGAATTGCTTTTGAAAAAGGTAGATGTGAACGAACAGAACGAGCAGGCGGTGGGATTTTACCTGCATAAAGGGTTTTCGGTTGTGGGGCGTTCGGAGGTTGACGGTGCGGGAAAACCTTATCCTATTTTACATTTAGAGCGTGAGGCAAGCATGAAAATAGAAAAATAACATAATGAAACTATCCTATTTAACGATTAAATGGTGGTTGCCTATGATGCGTTGTTATACGCTGAATGTAGCGCTGGTTTTCTCAATGCTGCTATTTGTGCTCTCATGTAACTCTAATGTGCCTGGTGAAGTGGAGCAGGCTTTGAGGCAAGCGAAAGGCAACCGTTCGGAGTTGGAGAAAGTCATAAGTCACTACCAACAACTTGGAGACACCTTAAAAACTGAAGGCTACCTACTTTTTGATTGCTAATATGGGTGATAAGTATGCTATTGTGGCTTGCCACGGTCAATGCGACAAGCAAAAGGGCATGAGTAATTGTTTTCATGCGTTACTAACTTAAAAGTTAATGGTGTATATGTTTTTATAATTTCTTTTGTAAAATATGGTATCTGTATGAATCACAGTTTCTTTTCCAAATACTTTTTTTCCAACGCTAATTTCTGCATAAGCATTAGCACCTACTCTTAGTGAAAAACTGTCAATAGGCTGTAAGGGTTCTTGTTCATGTGTCCAATTATAATGTATCCCACCCACTCCACAAGCGGGAAAACCCAATACAAACAAAGATTCTATGCTATCTGTTGTTGTTCGCAGCATGCGTATAGTTAAATTAGCGAAATAGCGAAACTCAAACCCGATGTTTGCAATAGCACCTCTGTCAAACGTGAAAAAATCCTTGCAGGAGCCATCAAAATAAATACCAGCAGCAGTGCTCCCAGACTCACAAATAAATGCACCCTCCGTGCTAAAAGCCAAAAGGGTTACGCGTAAACTATACCGTTCAAACAACGAGGAATCTATTGTTGTCTGCACCCTAAAAAAACCGTTTTTGTCAGATTTCACTTCGGCGACAGTTAGGTACCTAAAACCAGTCCCTCCCTGCTTGGGTGCAAAACTAATCTCAAGAGGAATATCAACTATAGGCTGGCTGTCCGGTTTTGTATACAACCTTCCAGCTATAACTACATCTACACAATTACCCTTACACTTCGGTATATCTATGGGAGGGGGAGTATAGCAAGAGTTCAACACGCATGCACCAACAAGTAGCTTGGTGAATAAAAATATTTTTTTCGTTTTCATCGCATGTATAGTTTTAATGAAACATCAAGTTTATTAAAGTCGCGCACGGCAGCCCCCGTTCGGCCAAGGTTGTACTTAGTCGCCGTATCGGTGCTGGTTGCACCTACAAAAATGCTTGTATTTTCCATAGAAAAAACTCATTTGCTTTACACAAACCCTACGCTTGCAGGTCACCCATAGACCTACCGAGGTAAAACCTCCGGCCGAACTTCGTAGCGCTGTTCCACAACCTTTGGCGAACAGGGGTATTTGCGTTATTGCTTTAGTAAAAGCACGTTGAACCTCATGGCTAAAGCTAATAGGAACTTCTCGAGTACTAATTTGTGCGTTTGCTTGTAGGCCAAATAGTAGTAATCCCCAAGTTACTTTCGATGCTATTTTTCCAACTCTCCTACTTCTTTAAATTTCAAATAATTTTTGCCATCATTGTAGCAGTGTAGGCAAATAATTTATGTGATAATTATATTGTAAGTATACAATAATTTACGAATGTTTATTAAGAAGCTGTTGTGCGCAACGTTATTTAATGCATTTTCTTTAAAAAATAAAATTTAGTTATTGAAAATATTTTTCGTAAAAACAGAGAATGATGTTAAAGATTTTCTATTAGGCGGTATGTTCCTGCCCTGATTTAGCGGGAATTATTCGCTCGTGATTTATGTAATATTTTGATTAATAGTTTTATAACTTTATTTTTGTCACCTCTTGCATTGTTAAAATGTGCAAAATCCTTTGTGGTTAAAAATGATTTTTTTTCCTTTGCACTATAATTAATGAATGAATACTCATTTATTAAATAAAAAAAATAAAATGGCAAGAATAACAGACCCCGCAAAGCTGGATAGCATTAAAAAGGCCACCATTTCCCTTATTGTAGAAAAGGGTTACGGAGGTTCATCTATATCGGCTATTGCTGCCAAGGCAGGTGTAGCCGATGGTTACCTCTACCGTCACTATCAGAGTAAGTCGGAATTGGTGCGCGACCTTTTCAACGAAAGCGCCAAGGTGTTTACCGATATTCTGCGTAGAGAGCTAGACGCATACGCTTCGTTTAAGGAGTTTGTAACGCGCTACAATCAGGACTTGGTGAGCATTATAAATGAAATGCCGGATAACGCCAAATTTTTTATTCAGCTGGTTAACGATTTTACGTTTGATATTAATGGCTCGGCTGTTAAGGAGGATATTCTGGCGCTGTGTGAACGTTTGTTGACGATGAGCAGTGCGAATAATGAGCTGCCCGAAAATTGTTCGCTGGTGGATATTTACACTATTGTAATTATTATTCCGTTGCAAGTGTTCAGCCTTTACCTTAAGGGCTTTTTTGGCGATGTGGAGTTGAATAGTGAAAACGCTGTAAGCGTAACAGAAACATGTTTGAAGATTGTTAGGAAATAGATAGGAGAAACTCGACATGTGACCTGCGATAGTAATGTCGCTTAATCGCAAATCGCATGTCGCAAATCGAAATTGTATGAAACGGATTCTTTTACTCATTGGAATTTTGAGCAGTGTGGGTGCAATGGCGCAAACAAAGCTTACGCTGGATCAGTGCCGCCAAATGGCGTTGCAGCACGACAAGAGTTTGGCGGTAAAGCAGGAGGAGGTGAACATTGCGGGTGCCAAAAAGAAGGTGGCTCGTAGCGCCTACCTGCCTAAGTTGGATGTGAATGCGGCGTACATGTATAGCAACAAAAATATTTCGTTGCTATCGGAGGATAAGTTCGCACCGGTGGGCTCCATTATGGCCGATGGTAGCTTTGGCTTTACGCAAGACCAAGTGAACAATGGCTGGACTATGATAAATGGTCAGCCTGTTCCGCTTGACGCCAACGGGCAACCGTTCAACCCTAAAACCAACCCTGAAAAGATAGAGTGGAAGGGCTATGCTTACCTCCCTAAAGAGGAATTTACGGTGGATATTAAGAATAACTTTTTTGCTATGGTAGGTGTTACCCAGCCCATTTTTATGGGAGGAAAAATTTACCAAATGAATAAAATGGCGGGCTATGCCGAGGAAATTGCCCGCACGCAGCTTACTGCCGAGCAGGCCGAAACGCTGTACAGCACAGAGCAAAGCTACTGGCAGGTGGTGTCGGTGGGTAATAAGGTGCGCATTGCAACCGACTACAAGGTGCTTATGGAAAAACTTTCGGCTAACCTTGATGCCTTGCAGCAGGAAGGTATGGCTACCAAGAACGATGTACTGAAAGTTAAAGTACGCTTGAATGAGGTGGATATGTCGCTCACCAAAGCCACCAACGGATTGAGCTTGTCGAAGATGGCGCTGTGCCAAGTTATAGGTATGCCGCTTGATAGCAACATTGAGTTGGCGGATGAGCAGCTGAGTGCAGATACGGCTGTGGTGTCGAATGATACTACCGAAATGTGGCGCAACCGTTCGGAGTTGCAAAACTTGAATCAGCTGGATAAGATTGCCGAATCAAAGGTGCGCCTTGCGCAGGCGGGGCACATGCCTACCATTGCGCTCACGGCGGGTTACCTTATTTCAAATCCTAATCCGTACAACGGTTTTACGCATGATTTCTCGGGCAACTTTACCGCAGGTGTAGTGCTAAATATGCCTATATTTCACTGGGGTGAAAAACATAATTCGGTGAAGGCGGCACGCAATGAGAAAAAAATTGTGGAGTTGAAGAAGCAGGAGGCCGAAGAGAAAATTGAGCTGCAGTATACGCAAGCGCGCCAGCATGTAGAGGAAGCCAACCAACGTATGTTGACCTCTGCAAAAAACTTGGAGCAGGCCGAGGAAAATCTTCGCTTTGCCAACACCGGATTTGAGGAAGGCGTGGTACCTGTAACGGGCGTGCTTGAAGCGCAAGCCGCGTGGTTTGCCGCATACTCCGAAGCCATGGATGCCCGCATTGAGGTGCAGCTGCGCCAAGTGTACTTGAGCAAGGTGAGCGGTAGTCTGGTAAGTAGTGCACAATAAGAAGGACATGCGATATGCGACACTCGACGTGAGAAAATTCTTGTCGCAAGTCGCATGTCGAGTATCACAAATCATTAAGTAAATTATAAATTCATTATATCATGAAAAAGTACAATCTTCTTGTCGGATTTCTCGGGTTAATAGGCCTAATACTGGTGCTGTGTATAGCAGGATGGCTGGCGTTGCGTCCCGGTCCATTGGTGTTGCAAGGCGAAGTGGAGGTGAACGAGGTACGTGTGTCGGGTAAAATTGCCGCGCGTATTGCGGAGCTGTATGTGCACGAAGGTGCAACAGTCGCTAAAGGCGATACCTTGCTGTTGCTTGATAGCCCTGAACTAAGTGCTAAGTTAGAGCAAGCGCAAGCTGCCACCGAGGCAGCCAAGGCGCAAAATCGCAAGGCGCTTCGTGGTACACGTAGCGAGCAAATTGCTGCTGCCTACGAAATGTGGCAAAAGGCAGAGGTGGGTGTTGATATTGCTCAAAAATCCTTTAACCGGGTGCAAAACCTCTACAAAAAAGAGGTGGTAACAGCGCAGCAGCGTGACGAAGCCGAAGCGCAATACAAGGCCGCTGTGGCTACGGCTAAGGCAGCCAAATCGCAGTATGATATGGCTACCAACGGTGCTCAGGCGGAGGATAAGGAGGCCGCTCAAGCAATGGTAAATCGTGCCAAGGGCGCGGTGGACGAAGTGGAATCGTACATGCGTGAAATGTGCCTGCTGGCGCCCATTGCAGGTGAAATAGCCGAGGTGTATCCCAAGGTGGGTGAACTGGTAGGAACCGGTTCGCCGCTGATAAGCATTGCTAATTTGGAAGATGTGTGGATTACGTTCAACATTCGTGAAGATTTACTTTCGGAGATTACCATGGGTAAAGAATTTGCTGTAACTGTTCCCGCGTTGGGAAACCAGGAAATCACGCTAAAGGTAAACTACATTAAGGCGTTGGGTAGCTATGCTACATGGAAAGCCACTAAGGTTACGGGTGAGTTTGATGCCAAAACTTTTGAGGTGCGCGCCAAGCCAGTGGAAAAGATAGAAGGCTTACGTGCGGGCATGTCGGTGTTGTATCTGTTTGAGAAGAAGTAATTCTTGCTATGAAATTTCGTTCCAAAATAAAATCCCTTTTTACCCAAGAAACGGGCATTGTAGCAGTGGTAAAGCGTGAATTCAACCGCATGCTCAGTCGCCCCATTTACTTGGTAATGACGTTGGTGTTGCCCATTGTTTGCTATACGTTTTTTACCAGCATGATGAGCGACGGTATGCCCACTCAGCTACCCATTGCCGTGGTGGATATGGATAATAGCGCTCTGTCGCGCTCCATCATTCGTAAGTTTAATGCTTCGCCGCAAACAAAAATCACCACACGACTCAACAGCTACAACGAGGGTAAGGAGGCTATGCAGCGTGGCGATGTGTTGGGATTTATTGTTTTTCCTACGGATATGCAGGCTGACGCTATGGCTGGTCGCCAACCCGAAATTACGTTTTACACCACCAACAGCTACCTCATTTCGGGCTCGTTGCTTATGCGTGATTTGAGTACTATTACGGCTATATCATCGGCTTCGCTTAACATTGGTGCGCGTGCAGGTAAGGGACAATCTATGCAGGAAATCGCTGCCAACGTGCAACCCATAGCGCTTGATTTTCACGCGCCGGGCAACCCGTGGACAAACTACTCCATGTATCTTTCCACCATACTGTCGCACGGCTTGTTGCAGATTCTTATTTTGCTCATTACCGTTTATATAGTAGGTATTGAAATAAAACAAGGCACTTCGAAAGAATGGATTGAGCGTGCGGGTGGGGGATTGGCAAAAGCGCTAACCGGAAAGTTGCTACCCTACACGTTTATTTTCTCGCTTATGACTATTGCGGGAAATACCCTCTTTTTTAAATACCTGCATTTTACCTGCGAGGGTAGCTTTGCAGCGGTGTTGCTGGCTGGCGTACTTATGGTAATAGCCTATCAGGCCATAGCCGTTTTTCTACTCGGTTTACTTACCGATTTTAAAATTGCGCTCACCATTGCCGGAGTTTTTGGCGTACTTGGTATTTCGTTTTCAGGGCTTACATTCCCCATCGAAATTATGGATACGCCCCTACAAGGATTTTCAAGAATTTTCCCCATACGTTACTACTTCTTTGCTTACATTGACGTGGCGTTGCACGGCCTGTCATTTGCCCGTGCCTTACCGTCGTACATTATGCTGGTAGTGCTTATGATGTTTCCGTTTCCTGTATTTAAACGCCTAAAGAGGCTTGCGCTGGATACAAACAGTTCAACAGTTCAACAAATCAACAGTTCAACAAACCCATGAAGCGCGCCATATTCGACCTGTTTCTAATCTTTCGCGAAGAGCTGCGCAGCATCTTTTCCGACTCCACCATACTGGTGCTGTTTTTTGTGGGGACGCTCATTTACCCGCTGCTCTACAGTTGGCTGTACAATAACGAGGCGTTGCACGATATGCCCATAGCCGTGGTGGATATGAGCCACAGCACGCTCAGCCGCGACTACGTTCGCCGTCTTGATGCCACGCCCGATGTGAACGTCGTTTACCAGTGCATTTCCATGGCCGAAGCGCAGGAGTTGCTTGACCAGCGCCGTGCGCACGGCATTGTGCTTATTCCCTCCAACTTTGGCGACGATATTATGCTCAGCCGCCAAACGGTGGTTTCGGTGTATGCCGATATGAGCAGCTTTTTATACTACAAAGGTTTGCTTACCGCTGCCAACTATGTAGGGCAGGGCATGGGTGGCGAAATTCAGGTAAAGCGCATGATGGGTGCGGGCGCAACACAAGCACAAGCTGTGGCCGCAGCCAATCCCATACCATCGGTGTACACGCCACTGTTTAATCCCGGTGGCGGGTACGCGGGCTTCCTTATTCCCGCGGTGCTGGTGCTGGTTATTCACCAAACGCTGCTGCTCGGTATTTGTATTTTGGCAGGAATTAACCGCGAGAAAAACGGCTACCGATTGTTAGTCCCCATGAACGAGCGTTACCACGGTACGCTGCGTATTGTGGGAGGAAAAGCGCTGGCATATTTCTCCATATACGTGCTGCTCATTTTCTACGTGCTCATACTTGTGCCGCGCTGGTTTGGGTTGCCGCACATAGGCCGTGTGGGAACGCTGTACGCGTTCTTGCTACCCTTCCTTTTTTCTACCATATTTTTTGCCATGAGCGTATCGGTATTTTTTAAGGATAGAGAAACGCCCATGCTCCTGCTGCTTTTCCTTTCCGTGCCATTACTATTCCTATCAGGCGTGGCATGGCCTATCGACAGCATGCCGTGGTTCTGGCGTGGCTTGGCGTACCTATTGCCCTCTACGCATGGGGTGCAGGGGTTTGTAAAAATCAGCTCCATGGGAGCTAATCTCAATCAGGTGGGCTCAGAATACCTTGCGCTGTGCATACTCACCTTTGTGTATGCCGTGGCGGCGTTTGTGCTGTATCGCCATCAGATTATCCGCGCGCAGCGGGTGATTTCGTCGGGAAAAATCCCCCATTCGTCGGAAAACCGCTGACCTAAGACGAAATATTTTTGAATTGAGCCTTTGCGTGATATACCTTTGCAACGTAAAAATCAGTAAAAACAATTTCAAGCAAATTATAAACAGATGAAACACGTAAAACTTCAAATGTTGGTAAGCGGTCTGCTGGTAATAGCAGCAGGGGTGCTGCTGGTGCTTTTCAACAGCGGCGCGCTACCTATGGAGTACAGGTCCATAATTTTCTCATGGCCCATGCTGCTAATAGCAATAGGCTTCTCATTCCTCTTCGGGGGGCTGCGCAAATCGTTTCCCGGCATAGTGCTTATGTTGGTGGGAGGCTTGTTCCTGTTACGCCGTATGGATTACGCTTGCGGTTTTATTACCCGCGAAAATATTTGGGCTACCGTACTGGTTGTAGTAGGTATACTTATTGTTGTCAAAGCATGCTTTTTCCATGCTTTTCATAAGAAATTTCACGATCCTGAAAAAATGCGCGAGTGGCAGGAAAAACATCCACACTTTAATAATGACGACTGCTGTGGAAAGAAGCATGGTCGTTATGGTCGCTATGGGAATCGTAGATTTGACCGTGAAAATAGTAATGGGATTGACTACATAGATCGCGCTTGTATTTTTGGCGGAAGTCGTGAAAGAGTTACCAGCCAAAATTTCAAGGGCGGTGAAATCAACTGCATATTCGGTAGCCTTAAGCTTGACCTCACTGCGGCGCAGCTGGCTGAAGGCGAAAACTACCTTGAAATAAGCACCATATTTGGCGGTATAGAGCTTATCATCCCCGCTGATTGGCATGTAGAGTTGCACCAAACTAACGTGTTTGGCGGCTTTGCCGACAAGCGCCCTAAGGCTACATTTGAGGTGGCCGACAACCGTAGGCTTGTGCTTGAAATAGCCTCGATATTTGGTGGCGGCGAAATAAAGAGCCATGAGTAACCTGCTGCTGAAGGACTATAAAACACGCGCTGTGTACGCCCTGTATTGGGTGCTGATAACCATCGTTCAAATATGGGTGGTGTATAACTTCGCGCCCAACCATGCCTATGCCGCACTCGACGCCATAGTGTTCAACATCCTATTCGCGCTGCTTGTTCTCATCCTATGGTATCCGCTTTACTACAATCGCAAAAAAAATGCTCCTTGGTATAACATTGTTTTTAGTCAGCTATCTGTCGCGATCGCGTTTCTGGCCCTTTGGCAAATCGTAGGCTACGTCACTATGTCCATCCTCACCGCTGACGATGAGGTGTACCGCAAGTTTTATTTCTCGTCGCTACCGTGGCGGTTGGTGTATGGCGTGTTGTCGTACATGGTAGCGGTGCTGTGCTGCTCCCTGCTTGTGTTTATAGACGAGTTGAAGGAAAAAGCAAAAAACGAAATTCGCCTGAACGAAATTATTCGCGATAGCGAATTACGTTTGCTCAAGTCGCAAATCAATCCGCACTTTTTGTTCAACAGCCTCAATTCCGTAAATTCGCTCATCCTGCAAAATGCCGAGCGTGCGCGCGAAATGGTGGTGGCGCTGTCCGATTTTTTGCGCTACACCGTGCTATCCACCAACCAAAATATGATGACGGTGGAGCAGGAGGTGGAGAACGTAAAGCGCTACCTCTCCATAGAGCACTTGCGCTTTGGTGATAAGTTGGCTTACACTTTTGATGTGCAGCCCGAGGCGTTGACCGTAAAAATGCCCTCTATGATGCTGCAACCCATTTTTGAAAATGCCATAAAGCACGGCGTATGCGAAAGCCTGCAAACCGTGCAGGTGTGGACTAAGGTTGATAGGCGCGACGACTATATTCTTATTGAAATAGGCAATGACTTCGAACCCGGAGCATCCTCAAAAAAAGGTTCGGGGACAGGTTTACGCAATATTAGCGAACGCTTGCGCTTGCTATACGGCACCAACGCTTCAATGCAGGTGCGAAAGGAAAACGAGAGATTTACGGTTGTACTACAGATTCCGACCTCTCCCTAAATCCCTCTCCGAAAGAGAGGGACTTTTCAGCCCACAAGCACTCCCATGCTTATGGGCAAACTTCTGGGCACACGCCCCTCTCCTGTGGAGAGGGGTTCGGGGAGAGGTTTGAAGTTTTATTTTTTTATATAAAATGAGCAAAATTTCGGTACTGATAATTGATGATGAGCAACCCGCTCGCGAGGTGATAAAGCATTACCTACAGCAGTCTTTTGCCGAGGTAGTGGAGTTGGTTGGTGAGGCCTCCAACGGCTTCGACGCGCTGAAGCTCATTAAGGAAAAAAAACCGCAGCTGATATTTTTGGATGTGCAAATGCCAAAGCTCACCGGATTTGAAATGTTGGAGCTGGTAGATAACCCTCCTGTAGTGATTTTTTCAACCGCTTACGAGGAGTATGCCATTCGTGCTTTTGAGCAAAATGCCGTAGATTATTTGCTGAAACCCTATTCGCAGGAGCGATTTACATCAGCTATGAGCAAGGCGTTGGAAAAAATAAAGAAGGGTGGCGAAGCCAAGCAGGTAGCCGAGTTGGTAAGCAAGGTAGCCGAAGAGCAGGAAGAGAAGTTATCACGCATAGCGGTGAAAAATCGCCAACAAATTCATGTGGTTCCCGTATCCGATTTGTTCTATATTGAGGCCGATGGCGACTATGTTACGCTGCACGCCACCTCGGGCAAATTTCTAAAGGAGCGCACCATGAAGTACTTTGAACAGCACCTGCCCGCGCAGCAGTTTGTGCGCATTCACCGCTCCTACATTGTCAACGTGGATTGCGTGGCAAAAATAGAGCTGTACAATAAGGAAAACTACATGGTTCACCTCAAAAACGGTGAAAGCCTTAAGGCTAGCAGCAGCGGCTATAAGCTGCTAAAGCAAACAGTGAGGCTGTAGGCCTCACTGTTTCAGATTTCAAGTTTCAAGTCTCAGATTCCCCCACTCACAAGCACTCCCGTGCGCAGGATAATCTGAAACTTGAAATCTGAAATAAAGTATTACTTCGCCACGCGCTCCAGCCATTTTACCATTGAGAACATGGCAATCATGGAGAGTAGGCATACGGCAACAAACACAGTCCATGTAATAGAGATGGAAATGTTTTTGTACATCATAGCGCCTAAGAACAGCGAAAAGTTACCCACAGCCGTTGCGCCCAACCAGCAGCCCTGCATCAAACCTTGCAGGTGAGCGGGAGCAACCTTTGATACGAACGATAAGCCCAACGGTGAAATAAACAGCTCGGCTATAGTCAGTATAAAGTAGGTAGCAAACAGTAACCAAGGTGTTACGCGCGCACCAAAATCCAAGCCACCCATTGACTTTACTTCGCTTAATGTCGGTAGTCCAATTGAACCAACTGCCATTACCACAAATGCGAATGCTGCAATTCCCATACCAATACCTATCTTTCGGGGAGTAGAAGGCTCTTTGCCCCTTTTAGCCAAGGCCGAGAAAATAGCCATGACAACAGGCGTTAAGAACACCACAACAAAAGGATTAATGGATTGGAAAATCTCGGCTGTAATGTCAAATCCGAATATTCTCAGCTGTGTATAGTCCTTAGCAAACATCGTCAGCGTTAGTCCGTTTTGGTGGAAAGAGAACCAGAAGAAAATAACCACTGCGAATACGGCAAACAAGGCCAAAATGCGTTGCTTGATTTCTTTTGCATCCTGATGTATCTGCTCCTTCGAAATTTGTGCTTTGTCAGCTTTTGTAGCCACCTGCTTATCGGGTAAAATCTTTTTGTAGATAAAGAAAACAGCCATTGAAATAAGCATGGCAAATATTGCTACCGAGAAGGCGTAGTGGAAACCCGTGTTGAAAGCGTTGAGGTAGCTGTCGGCAAAAGTAGCCATGTCGGGTGTTGCGCCGCCTGAAACATTTGTGGCTAACTCCGTAAAGCGTCCGCTCAAAATTTCCTCGGACATGGTTCCGTTTTTGAATTGCCAGCACAAATCGGGAAGGTCGGCGTGGTAAGCAAAACCTTGCATTTTTACAAACCAGTTGCGTACCCAAACGGCTGCAAATGGAGCAATAACAGCGCCAATGTTGATAAACATATAGAAAATTTGGAAACCCGAATCGCGCAGGTGCGAGTACTTTTTGTCATCGTACATTTGACCTACAAGTGCCTGTAGGTTGCCTTTAAACAGCCCGTTACCAAATGCAATAACCAAAAGTGCTGCCAACGCAATCCACTGTGTGGTAATAAGCGATGGCATGGCTAAGAATAGGTAGCCCAAGCACATTACAGTCAAACCCGCAATGATTGTACCTTTGTAGTTCTTTGTCCAGTCGGCAATTAAACCGCCCAGCAAGGCTAAAATGTAAATGGCTCCGTAAAAAATAGAGTACATTCCTCCAGCCTCAGTTTCCGATAGACCAAACTTTGACATTAGGAACAGGGTCAAGATTGCCATCATGGTGTAGAAGCCAAAGCGCTCTCCCATATTTGCCAACGCTGCAGGAATCAATCCCCTCGGGTGTTTTTGTAACATAAGTATAGAATTTTTGTTATTTTTGTTTACAAAGATATAGATTTTGCTCAATCTCGAAAGGGATTTAACACTTTTGCATTTTACCCTCAAATGAAAATCCTTCGTTCTACAGACATAAAAATGGTGGACGAGTACACCATTACCCACGAGCCTACCACATCAGAAAACCTGATAGAGCGAGTGGCGCAGGCTTTATACAAAGGCTTACAACAGAATTTGCCTACATGTAAGAAGTTGGCAATAGTATGTGGCAAGGGTAAAAACGCCGCTGATGGCTTGGCGCTGGCCTCCGTGTTAATGTGGGAGTCAAGCTATACCGTGCGGGTACTGTGCTGCTGCTCGCCTAATGATTTATGTCCCGAGGCTCTTCATTTTTATAGTGAAATAAAAGGCTGCCCCATGCTCACGGTGGAGCAGGTGGACAATGCTCACTTACCCGCGTTTGAACTTGATGAGCTTATTGTCGATTGCCTTTTCGGAACAGGCTCATCACGTCCGTTGCAAGGCTACGAAAAGCAGCTGGTACAGGTCATAAATAAAAGTGGCAATCGGGTGCTTTCGATTGATATTCCTTCGGGTATGATGTCTGAGGATAATACAGGTAATGACTCCGAGGCCGTGGTGCGCGCGCATGATACCTTTGCACTCAACGCACCCAAGTTGGCTATGCTGCTGCCCGAATACGGTAATTTTGCAGGGCGATTACATGTGCTTGATATCGGTTTACACCCCGAAGCCATTGCCCAAGTATCTTCGAATTTTTTCTATACCTCGCAGGACGTGCTGCGTAAAATGCTAAAGCCACGCGGTAAATTTTCGCATAAGGGTGATTACGGAAAAGTGTTGCTGGTAGCGGGTTCTCGTGGAATGATGGGGGCTGCTGTATTGGCCTCACGCGCATGCCTGCATTCAGGTGTAGGTTTGCTTACCACCCATGTGCCGCAGAGTGGAGTCAACATTCTACAAACCGCCATACCCGAGGCCATGCTTAGTATTGATCGTAACGATAGCCGATTTACGGAAGTTTCCGATTTTGATTCGAAAAAATATGACGCTGTGGCTGTGGGCTGCGGTATAGGTTGCTCTGAGGAAGTTGGTAACGCCCTGCAAGCGTTGCTGCATAAGGTACACAGCACAGCACTGTTGCTCGATGCCGATGCGCTGAATATTATTGCGCAAAACAAAACGCTGCTTAATTTTTTACCCGAAAACACCATAATAACACCGCACGTAAAGGAATTTGAGCGTATAGTAGGGGAGTGTAAAAGTGGACAAGAACGCCTACAAAAGCAGCAGGAGTTGGCAACGACATACAAGTTGATGGTGGTGTTAAAGGGGGCGCATACCTCGATTGCCTTGCCCGATGGCTCGGTGCACTTCAACTCTACCGGCAATGCGGGTATGGCTACCGCCGGTAGTGGCGATGTGCTCACAGGCGTAATCTTATCCTTGCTGGGACAAGGCTACGAGCCTTGGCAGGCAGCAATATTGGGTGTGGGACTGCATGGGGCGGCGGGTGATGCAGCTGTTCATAGTAAATCACCTATGTATATTACTGCTTCTGATATAGTTGAATATTTATATGTGCTTGAGCATGAGGCGTGAATTGTGTGGTGAAAAAATGCTAACTTTGTACGGAATCACCGAAAAGAAGGGAGAAGAAGAGGGTGAATTATTGATAGAATAATTTTTTTTGTAAATGAATAGAATTTTTATACTGCTTCTTGCTTGTGTCATGATTTGTCAACCGGCTTTTTCGCAGCGGGGCAAAAAGAAAGGCAATGATGAAGAAAAACCCAAGGCTACACTTCGTGTGCTACACATGGATAAGCAGCTACAGATGGATTCCAACAGCTTTGTGTATGCTCTGCCGCGTACAATATTTCGCGTATGCGTGGTGGTGGAGCGTGATGTGTATACGCCCGGTCCTTATGCTGCTTATGCCGACAAATATTTGGGTGTGGCCAAGGTGGCTACAGCCGGAAAAACGCGCTATACTGTTAAGAGTGCTAAGGTAGAGGCATACAACGAGTCTGATCCCGGGCAACTCTATATGGTACAACATTCGGAGAATAGCCAGCGCTTTGACTTTTTGAAGATGACAAGGGACGGACTCATGCTGCTGCCTGATAATTTTTCGCAGCCTACGGGTAATAAATCACGCACCTACGTATCGGATATGGGGATGCCCATGTTTACTAACGTAGGGGTAGAGTCGATGTTTCGTGAGGTGAAAACGTATGCAGCTGCAGCAACCACCGATACTGCGGATGGTGAGGAAGAGGAGGAGGTGGCACCGGTGGTGACAAACGTAACCATACAGGCGAAATCTTTGGAGGAGCGCGCTTCGGAGGCAGCACAACTCTTGCTTAATTTGCGCAAGCGCAAGTATGAGCTGCTTACGGGCGATATTGATGCCGTTTTTAATAGCAATGATGCACTTAAAGTTGCTGTAAATGAGCTAAAGCAAATGGAGCGTGAGTGCCTTGCGCTGTTTGTGGGTAAGCATACCAAAATGCGTGCCACCTACTACTACGATGTTGTACCAACCTCGGAGTCTGATAGCAACCCCGTGTTCAAGTTTTCGGAGGATAGCGGTGTGCAAAATTTGGAGGGACAAGGTCGCGTGGTTACGCTTGAGTTACAGCCCGAAAATAAGTATGAATCGGTAGATATTGCTCCGGCATTACAGGATGATAACGCCTTTAAAGTGCGCATGCCTGATATAGCGCAAGTTCGCCTGCTTGACGATAATAATGAGATGTACAAGGGGCGTTACGTGGTGTACCAAAATGGCAAGATTGTGAATGTGCGGATGGAGCACTTCCTACGCACGGAATAAATCCACCTGCGCGCGATAAATGTCCTAACGGGCGATAAAGAGATAAAAGGTAAATTTTATCTCTTTATTGTTTTTGGTAATTTTATCATTTTATCGTGGGTTGGCTAGTGTGTTGTTTTTATCGCGCGAAGCGCATTTATCGCCCGTAGGGCATTTATCTTTTTTGTATGTCAAGGAAATTACTAAACGAAGAACTCGGTCGCGCAACTGCCGAAGAATTTAAGCAACAGGAAAAGCGTCCTGTGGCGTTAGTGTTGGATAACGTGCGCAGCCAGCATAATATTGGTGCAGCGTTTCGCACGGCAGATGCTTTTGCTATTCGTGAAGTGGTGTTGTGCGGTATTTGTGCTACTCCACCCAATGCCGAAATTCATAAATCCGCTTTAGGCGCTGAAAATACGGTAGCGTGGCGTTACTTTGAAACCAGCGCGCAAGCCGTGGCGCAGCTGAAGAGCGACGGTTACGAGCTGGTGGCAGTGGAGCAGGCTGAGGATAGCGTTATGCTCAACAATTTTGAGTTGACCGATAAACCTTGTGCTTTGATTTTCGGAAACGAAGTGCGTGGCGTAGCGCAGGAGGTAGTTGATGAGTGCAGCCGTTGTGTTGAAATACCACAATACGGTACCAAGCATTCGCTCAACGTATCGGTGAGCGTTGGCGTGGTGCTGTGGGAGGTTTGCAGAGGCTAATAATGGGTATAGATGACGCAGGTTTTGGCGCAGAGATAATTAAAAAGGTCGGGAGTAATCCCGACCTTTTGCATATTTACCTGTGTGCAATGATATAATTATGCTAACTCTTTCCCGTGGCAGTTTTTAAACTTCTTACCGCTTCCGCAGGGGCAAGGATCGTTGCGGCCTACCTGCTTTTCTACGTGTACAGGAGCCGGCTTTTGTGTTGCGCCATCTGCCGAACTCGAAGCCGATACCTCTTCACGTGAAGTCTGCATACGACTCATATCGGTTTTAATACGCGGCGCCTGACGTTGCTGCTCCACTGGTGCGCCTTCACGCAAAGGTATGCTTGCTTTGGTAAGCATTGACAGCACATCGTGGTTCACCTTTTCCAACATGCCGCGGAACAGGTTGTAGCTTTCCAACTTGTAAATTAGCAGCGGATCTTTTTGCTCGTAGGCAGCGTTGTGAGCCGCTTGCTTCAAGTCGTCCATTTCGCGCAGGTGCTCCTTCCAGTGCTCGTCAATCATAGCAAGAATTACCAACTTGCTGAATGAGCGTACCAATTCAGCACCTTCTGTATCGTATGCCTTTTTGAGGTTCACCAACACTTGGAAAACCTTGTATCCGTCGGTAACGGGAACTACTATGTTTTCGTAGGTGCTTCCCTGATTTTCGAATACGTTCTTAATAACGGGCAAGGCTTGCTTAGTGAGCGTGTCCATGCGGCGCTTGTACACCTCCAATACGTAATCCTGTAGCATGTCGGCTATGTTTTCTGCCGAGGCGCCCTTCCATGTTTTTTCATCGAAGTTGGGTTCGATAGAAAGCAAACGAATGAGCTCGAGAGAGAATTCTTCATAGCCCATGTTGCCGTGCATTTGTTCTACTATGGTAGCGGTGTAGTCGGATATCATGTTAAGAATATCCACGTCGATACGCTCACCGTGCAGGGCGTGCTTACGGCGGGTGTAAATCACCTCACGCTGCGAGTTCATTACGTCGTCGTACTCCAGCAGGCGCTTACGAATACCGAAGTTATTCTCCTCCACCTTGCGCTGCGCGCGCTCAATGGATTTGCTAATCATGCCGTGCTGAATAACCTCGCCTTCCTTCAATCCCATGCGGTCCATGAGGGTAGCAATACGCTCGGAACCGAATAGGCGCATCAAATCGTCCTCAAGTGAAACGAAGAATTGTGAAGAACCCGGGTCACCTTGACGACCGGCACGACCACGTAGCTGGCGGTCAACCCGGCGGCTTTCGTGGCGCTCGGTACCTATGATGGCAAGACCTCCCGCGGCCTTTACTTCGGGCGTGAGCTTAATGTCGGTACCACGACCTGCCATGTTGGTGGCTATGGTTACTATACCAGCACGACCTGCTTCGGCTACAATCTCGGCCTCGCGCTGGTGTTGCTTAGCGTTAAGTACGTTGTGGCGTATGCCGCGCAGCTTAAGCATTTTTGCCAGCTGCTCCGATATTTCTACCGAGGTGGTACCTACCAGCACGGGACGACCTGCTTCTACCAACTTTTCAATTTCCTCAATTACTGCTTTGTACTTTTCGCGCTTGGTTTTGTACACCAAGTCTTGCGCGTCAAGACGAATAATGGGGCGGTTGGTAGGAATTACAATTACGTCGAGCTTGTAAATTGTCCACAGTTCACCTGCTTCCGTTTCGGCAGTACCCGTCATACCCGAAAGCTTGTGGTACATGCGGAAGTAGTTTTGCAGCGTAATGGTGGCAAAGGTTTGCGTAGCGGCTTCCACCTTCACGCTTTCCTTGGCCTCAATGGCTTGGTGCAATCCGTCGGAGTAGCGGCGACCGTCGAGAATACGGCCCGTTTGCTCGTCCACAATCATCACCTTGTTGTTCATTACCACGTACTCTACATCGCGCTCAAACATGGCGTATGCCTTCAGTAGCTGGTGTACGGTGTGCACGCGTTCGGATTTTATGGCGTAGTCGGCCATGAGCTTATCCTTGGCGGTAAGCTTTTCTTCGGCCGATATGTTTTGCTTTTCCAACTCGGCCACTTCGCCTCCTATATCGGGCAGTACAAAAAATTTATCTTCGTTTACCGATTGGGTAATGAGGTCAAGTCCCTTATCCGTCAGGTCAACCGAATTCAACTTTTCGTCAATAACGAAGAAGAGCTCGTCGGTAGCCTTGTGCATGTTGCGGTTGTTATCCTGCATGTAGAAGTTTTCGGTCTTCAGCAGGAGCGCCTTATTGCCTTGCTCACTCAAAAACTTGATGAGCGGCTTGTACTTGGGCAGCGCCTTGAACGCGCGTAGCAGCGCAAGTCCGCCTTCGTCCTCTTTGCCTTCGGCGAGCAGCTTACGCGACTCGGCAAGCAGGTTGGTGGCAAGCGTTTTTTGTACGTTGTACAAGCGCTCTACCAGCGGCTTGTACTCCATAAACATTTGGTCTTCACCCTTAGGCACGGGACCTGAAATGATGAGTGGGGTACGGGCATCGTCAATCAACACCGAGTCCACCTCGTCCACAATGGCGAAGTGGTGCTTGCGCTGTACCAGCTCGTCGGGTGAGCTGCACATGTTGTCGCGCAGGTAGTCAAAACCAAATTCGTTGTTGGTACCAAAGGTAATATCGGACATGTAGGCCTTACGGCGCGCGTCGGAGTTGGGTTGGTGCTTATCAATACAGTCTACCGACAGGCCGTGAAACTGGTACATGGGACCCATCCACTCGCTGTCGCGCTTTGCCAGGTAGTCGTTTACTGTAACCACGTGCACGCCTTTTCCCGCAAGGGCGTTAAGGAAAACGGGTAGGGTAGCCACTAAAGTTTTACCTTCACCCGTTGCCATTTCGGCTACGTTACCCTTGTGCAGAGCAACACCGCCTATGAGCTGTACATCGTAGTGCACCATTTCCCACTTTACCATGCTGCCACCGGCTAACCATTCGTTGGCGTAAATGGCTTTGTCGCCGTCAATGGTTACAAAATCTTTTTCGGTAGCTAGTTCGCGGTCAAAGTCGTTGGCGGTAACCTCCACCTGCGCGCTTTCTTTAAAGCGGCGGGCGGTATCTTTCATAATGGAAAAAGCCTCGGGCATGATTTCAAGCAGCGTTGCTTCAATCTGCTTATCAACGGCCTTTACCAGCTCGTCAATTTCTTTGCCTATTGCTTCCTTTTCGGTAATATCGGTTTCGGGCGACTCCAACTTTTCGCGCAACTCGGCCATGTGCTTTTCGTCCTCGGCTATGGCATCGGCTATAACCTTACGTAGGCGTTGCGATTCAGCGCGGAGCTCGTCGTTGGTCATTTTTTCGAAGCGTGGGTACGCTTCCTTAATTTGGTCAATGTAAGGCGCAATGTCCTTCATATCTTTTTCGGACTTGTTGCCGAAAAATACCTTGAGAATAGAGTTGATGATGCTCATATTGAGTTGAAAGTTCTTAAAGTTCGAAAGTTTATAAAGTTATTAGTCAGATAAAAACTGCCCACGTGTCTTCCCACGATAAAAGGATAAAACCTCTCTCACACTCCTTCGCGCGATAAAATTTTATCCCTTTATCTTTTTATTGCGAAGCGTTTATTGTTTGCGGAGCAAATAAAAACTAACAAAGTTAATATTTTTCTTGGATTTGAGAAATAAAAAACACGAGGTATTCCCCGTGTTTTTAGTTATTTATGATTAGGTGTGGAAGTTGCTAATGTTTTCTGCTATTCTTTCAATCAGCGTTTTTCGTGCTTCTACGCTGGCCCAGCCTATATGCGGAGTCATAAGCAGCTTCTGAGGGTTGCCTGTTTTTAGCAACGGATTATCGGCATTTATGGGCTCGTACTCAAATACGTCCAGCGCGGCACCGGCAATGAGGTCTTCGTTGATGGCGCGGGCTAAATCAACTTCGTTTACAATCTTTCCGCGACCAATGTTGACAAGGTACGCTGTGCGCTTCATCAGCTGTAGCTGCGGGTAGGCAATCAGGTTAAGCGTAGCGTCGTTTAGGGGCGCATGTATGCTCACTACATCCGAGGTTTGCAGCAGCTCATTTAGCGAAAGCGAAGGGTAGGGCACCGACTTGTTTTTTCCTGTAGTAGAGTAAAATACAATGTTGGCGCCAAATGCCTCAGCAATGCTTGCCACGCGCTTACCTATGTTACCCATGCCAATTATACCGAACGTTTTTCCCTTTAGTTCATAAAAGGCATGTCCGTGGTGGGTAAACATGGCAGCCTGCGCATAGCGTCCGCTTTTTACAAACGAGTCGAGGTAGCAGGTGTTGTGCATGAGCGATAGCAGCAGCGCGAAGGTGGTTTGCGCCACGCTGGCGGTAGAGTAGTCGGCTACATTTTTCACCGTAATATTTTTCGTTGCGGCATAATCTAAATCCACATTATTCATGCCTGTAGCCGAAATGCAAATAAGACGCAGCTGCGGTAGCGCGTCCATTACGCGGGGCGTGATTTTTACCTTATTGCAAATAATCACATCGGCATTCTTGCAGCGCTCAATGGTGGTATCTTCGTTGGCGGTGTTGTCGTATATGGTAAGCGAGCCCAGCGCCTCAATCGGCGCCATGCTTACTTCACCCATGGTGGCATGATCAAGAAAAACAATCTCCATTTAATTGAAAATTAAAAATTGAAAGCTGAAAATGAAAAGAAAGAATGTGTGTTGGATAATTCTCAATTCTCCATTTTTAATTTTCAATTGATTTCGCTTCTTCCCAAATTTCATTCATCTCCTCCAGCGTCATTTCCGTTAGCGGACGACCTTGCTTAATGGTCTTTTGCTCAAGGTAGCCAAAACGTTTAATGAACTTTTTGTTGGTGCGCTCCAACGCTGTTTCGGGGTCAATACCGTACAAGCGCGCGGCGTTAACCATGGAGAACATCAGGTCGCCGAACTCCTCCTCCATTCTGCGTTCGTCCATTTTTTTTACCTCGTCGCGCAGCTCACCCAGCTCCTCCTGCACTTTGTCCCACACCTGTTCGCGCTTTTCCCAATCGAAGCCTACGGCGCGCGCTTTTTCCTGCACACGCTGTGATTTTATCAGCGCGGGTAGCGAAGAAGGTACACCCGATAGCACCGTTTTGTTGCCATCCTTTTCCTTCATCTTCAGCTGCTCCCAGTTCTTTACTACCTGTCCTGCGGTGTCGGCCTCCGTACTACCAAACACATGCGGGTGGCGGTACACCAGCTTATCGCAAAGGCTGTCTATCACATCTTTTATGTCAAAAGCCTTTTGCTCCGATGCAATCTTAGAATAAAAAACAATGTGAAGAAGTATGTCACCGAGCTCCTTACGGATGTTAGGCAGGTCATTTTCCAGTATTGCCTCGCTTAGCTCGTAGGTTTCTTCAATGGTAAGCGGACGAATGGTTTCAAGGGTCTGGTCTCTGTCCCACGGGCATTTTTCGCGCAGCTCATTCATTATATCAAGCAGGCGTTGGAAGGATTTTAAAGTGTCGTTCATAAAAGAAAAGATAAAATATCCCGCTTTGGCGGGACGATAAAAGCCCTAACGGGCGATAAATGCTTCGCGATAAAAGGATGAAAATTTATCGTGTGTGGACATGTGTGTGGTTTTTATCGTGCGAAGCACGTTTATCCTTTTATCTCTTTAGTTATTAAAAAGTATCGTTATCGTACTCTTCTTATCCAGCCTATAAAGATGGCTAGCGTTGCCGTGGGCGTTGGCCACTTCGAGCAGCTCCAGCGAGTTGAAAAACGCCACAGCCATACCCGATTCCACATCGGTGTAGGTGGAAAAGATTTGCGGAACTTTATAGCGTGTGCTGTTGAGTAGCACTGTGCAACCGCGGCCCTGCACATGCTCATCATACAGTGCGCGAGTAATGTTGGTAATTACGTTTCCGTGCGCGTCAATGTGCAGTACATGCCCCACAATACCCATAACTTCTCCCGTGGGTTTGCGGTTAACCACAGGTTCTATAGGGGTGCTTTCAGGTAGCTGAACAGGTGTACCCAAATCCTTTACCTGCACACCTTGCAGCAGCTGGTGTATAAGATGTGGTATGGCTCCCAGCATGCTGAATCCCGCCACCCTTTTTGTAGAAGTGACCGATACTACGCTTGTAGGTTGCATAAACAGCAGGCTTAGGCAGCTGTTGTTGGCGCTAATAAAGTAGTGATTATCAGACTCCATAAGTAGCAGATTGTCGTTGTTGGGCAGCTCGCTGCTAACCCCTATAACGTGAATGCTGCCCTTTGGGAAATGCGCATAGGCATTGCGCACGGCGAAAGCAGCTTCGGCCTCGTCGTCGCGTGAAATATTGTGCGAAATATCCACCATTACCGTTTGCGGCAGGCGCGATAGGATGGCTCCTTTGAGCGCTCCCGCGTAAAAATCGGATGTCCCCCAATCGGTGGTAAAAGTTACTACCGGCATAGCACTCAAAACTGACAAAAGTTGCACAAAGATGTAGAAATATAAACAATTATTACAGCTTATTCAGCTAATAAATATCAAGATAGTGACAAAATTGCAAGGTGCGGCGCAACGGCATGGTAGTTGAGATATGATTCTATAAATCTCACGCCAAGACGCTAAGGCGCAAAGTCACAAAGAAAATAATTTTGAATAAATTATTTCATAACATATTGATATTGAGGTTGTATTTTGTTTTTCTCTTTGCGACTTTGCGTCTTTGCGTGGGGTTGTTTGAAACAAATCTTAAAAACTAACGTATAAAAGGTTACAAAAATGAAAAGAAACGTATTTTTCATAGCATTACTATCGGCGGGCGTGGGTGCCGCAGCTGCTCTTTTTGTGGGTAAGGTCAACAATGATGGTAAATCGGGCGACATGCCGTCGTTTAATTATTCCTCGCTGCTTACCGCGCAAAACAGCACGGTGGCAGGTGCCGTTGATTTTACCGAGGCAGCCGAGCGCACGGTTAACTCCGTGGTGCACGTCAAAACCAGCTACGCGCAAATGCAGCAGCAGGTTTCTCCGTTCGATTACTTTTTTGGTTTCCGTGGTTACCAGCAGCAACCTCGCGCCGTACAGGGTGCCGGTTCGGGCGTTATTCTATCATCGGATGGCTACATTGTTACCAATAACCACGTAATTGATAAGGCCGAAAAAATAACCGTTACGCTCAATGACAAGCGTACTTTTACGGCTAAACTTGTGGGTACCGACCCCAGTACGGATATTGCTGTGCTGAAGATAGATACTAAAGACTTACCCTTTGTTGTTATGGGTAATTCCGATGCCTTGCGCTTGGGTGAGTGGGTGTTGGCGGTGGGTAATCCGCTCAATCTCACTTCAACTGTTACGGCAGGTATTGTGAGCGCTAAGGCACGTAACATTAATATTCTGTCGGATAACTTTAAGATAGAGTCATTTATACAAACCGATGCGGCGGTAAACCCCGGTAATAGCGGTGGCGCTTTAGTGAATACTCGCGGCGAATTGGTGGGTATCAATACGGCAATTGCCTCGCAAACAGGTTCTTATGAAGGTTACTCCTTTGCTGTTCCCAGCACTATTGTAAATAAGGTAGTTACTGATATTATAGAATTTGGTGTGGTGCAACGCGCTGTGTTGGGCGTTTCGCTGCTGGAGCTTAACTCTGAAACCGCTGAAGAATACGGCGTAAAGGAAACCAAGGGTGTACTTGTGCAAGGCGTATTTGAAGGTAGCGCAGCCGAGGCTGCAAAAATGCAAAAGGGTGACGTAGTGCTCAAGGTCAATGATGCGGATGTCAATACGGTATCGCAGCTGCAGGAGCAAATCAGCAAGTTCCGCCCCAACGATCAGGTGTCGCTCACTGTTAATAGGAGTAATAAAACCATACATGTAAACGTTATTCTACGTAACCGCGCGGGCAGTACCGATTTGGTAAAACCCGATGATAATAGCACGGTAAATATGCTGGGTGCTACGTTGGGCGAGATAGATGCCAACACCAAGCGTTCGCTGCGTATTAAGAGTGGTGTGCAGGTGAAAAGTTTGCAAAACGGCAAGCTGGCTTCGCAGGGTGTAAAGCAGGGCTACATTATAACCCGTATTAATCGCACCCCCGTGAATACGCCAAGCGATGTAAGCAAGGTGTTGAGCACGGCAGGTAATGAAGCGGTGCTTATTGAGGGTATTTACCCCAACGGCATGGTAGCGTACTATGCTATAGGAATGTAAGATGCAGTTCGTAAAGTTTAAAAGTTCATAAAGTAAAAAGACCTTATAAACTTTTGACTGACGACTTTCAAACTGGCGACTTTATAAACTTTAAGAACTTTGTAACTTTATAAACTAATTATATGAGGCAACTAAAAATCACAAAGTCAATTACTAACCGCGAGAGTGCTTCGCTGGATAAGTACTTGCAGGAAATTGGTCGTGAGGAGCTGATTTCGGTGGAGGAAGAAGTGGAGCTGGCGCAGCGCATTAAAAAGGGCGACCAGGAAGCACTCGAAAAACTTACGCGTGCTAACCTGCGCTTTGTAGTGTCGGTTGCTAAGCAGTACCAAAACCAAGGCCTCAGCCTGCCCGACTTGATTAACGAGGGTAACCTGGGCTTGATTAAGGCTGCCGAAAAATTTGATGAAACCCGCGGTTTCAAGTTTATTTCCTACGCCGTGTGGTGGATTCGTCAGTCCATTCTACAGGCGTTGGCAGAGCAATCGCGTATTGTGCGCTTGCCGCTAAACCAGGTGGGCTCGCTCAACAAAATCAACAAGGCGTTGGCTAAGTTTGAGCAGGAGCACGAGCGTGCGCCATCAGCCGAGGAACTCTCGGTAATACTTGACATACCGCGCGAAAAGGTAGCGGATACCCTAAAAGTTTCGGGTCGCCACGTATCGGTTGACGCTCCCTTTGTGGACGGCGAGGACAATAGCCTGCTCGATGTGCTGGTGAATAACGACTCACCCAGCGCTGACCGTGGCTTGATGAACGAGTCGCTTTCACGCGAAATTGACCGCGCTCTTTCTACGCTTACCGACCGCGAGCGCGATATTGTAAAGTATGTGTTCGGCATTGGTCAGCAAGAAATGACGCTGGAGGAAATAGGTGAAAAGTTTGGCCTTACCCGCGAGCGTGTTCGCCAAATTAAGGAGAAGGCCATTCGCCGCTTGCGCCATAACTCAAGAAGTAAGCTGCTTAAGGCGTACTTAGGCTAACGATTTTCCCCTTGCGGATTTGCTCCGCAATCCTTTAGTCCCCTGCTACGAATGTAGCGGGGGACTTTTTTTACAATTAAGTAAGAGACCCTGGCAGTGCAAGATAGCTTCGAATATCTACTTTTTTGGTAGAGGTGGTTGCCAGTATGTGATACAAGTGTTTCATTAACTTTTGTTGTAAATATTTAGAAAATTACTGCTAATTTTTTCGTGTGAAATATTTTGTTATTTTTGTAAATATTTTATTGTGAGTATATTGTTTCGTTATTAATGGAGTTTGAAATGATTTTATTAACGATTTTGCGTAATTAGAAGTGTGCTTGATTCGCCCCTCCCTCATAGTGAAAATGATTGATATGTTGTGCATACTTTAACCTATTATAAACCATATGTTTAAATTTGCTTTTGCCGCGGTAGCAATGCTCCTACTTTTCCCTTTTGGCATTGCGCAAGCTCAAAATGTTGACCAAGTGAAGGCGCAGCATCAGGTATACTACTGGGGCGAGGGCGTTGGTAAAACAGCTGCATTGGCTGATAAAGCGGCCTTATCCATGCTTATTAGCAGCATTTCGGTGAATGTGGAAAGCCAACTTACGCTGCTGAAGCAGGAAGTAGCGCACAAAAGTAAGTCTGAAATCACCGAGCAGCTGAATAGCGTCATAAATACCTATTCCAATGCAACCATTAAGAATACCGAAATCTTAACCTGGGGTGATGAGCCTACTGTGCACGTTTTCAGGTTCATTAAAAAGTCGGAGGTAAGCAAAATTTTTGCGGAGCGTGAGACCAAAATTAAGGAGTTTACCCGAATGGCCCTTCATGCGGAAGAGAAGCTGCAGGTGGCCGACGCGCTACGTTACTACTATTGGGCGCTTATGCTGCTGCAAAGCCACCCTAACGCCTCGGGCATATCTCTTTTCGTTGAAGATAAGGATAGGAGTCTTGCCGTTTTTTTGCCTCAAAGAATTAACGCTGTTTTTGACCGTCTTAAGTTTGAGGTAGTTGATCGGCAGCAGGAGGAAAATATTACGCAGTACCTTCAAAAGATTACCTACAACAATCAGGAGGCTTCCAACTGCGAGTACTCGTTTTACGATGGAAGGAGTTGGTCGGTTGCTGTGGGCGCCAAAAACGGACAGGGTGTGGCCGAGATGCTGGGTGGCGAGGGGCAACACAAAACCCTGCGCGTTAAGGTTGAATACGCCTTTGAAAATGAGTGGAAGGTGGACCCAGAGGTAAACGACGTGCTGCAAAAAGTGGAGCCTGTAATTTTTAAAAAGAGCTACGTTGATGTTCCGCTACAGGCTAAGGCGGAAAAAAAGCCCAAGGAAGCGCCCGTTGAAAAAGTGCAGGAGCAGCCTAAGGTGGGTGCTGTTGAAAACAGCGGGCAGTACCTCTCGCTGCTGGAGCGTGTGGAACAGGCTATCAATACCAAGCAGTATGAGAGCGCTAAGGACTGCTTCACCCCTGAAGGTTACGATATTTTTATAAAGTTGGTTAAGTACGGTAACGGTAAAATAGTAGCAAAGCCCAGCTACGCGTTTTTGGCGTTCGAGGATGGCATTCTGGTGCGCTCGCTTCCCATGCGCTTCAGCTTTAGCAATAACCGACGCGTTCTAATGGAGGACGTGGTGTTTACCATTTCGCCAAAGGAAAAAAAGATTCAGTCCCTTTCCTTTGGCCTTTCCAAATCAGCCTGCGATGATATTATGCGGAACGGGCAGTGGAACGAGTACTCGCGCATAGCCATTATCAACTTCATTGAAACCTACCAAACTGCTTACGCGCTCAAGAGGCTCGACTACATTCAATCTATCTTCTCCGATAACGCGTTGATTATAGTGGGTAAGGTGGTAAAAAACCACGCCGTGGCCGAGAATAAGTTTGCCCCGCCCAGCACCATTAAAAAAACGCAGTACACCAAAACTCAGTACATGCGGCAGCTCTCCTCTGTATTTCAAAGTAACGAGTATGTTAATCTAAAGTTTACCGATATTTCGGTAAAAAAAGCGGGAGTAGGAGGGGAGATTTACGGTATTCAGCTGCAGCAGGACTACTTCTCCACCACCTACGGCGATACCGGCTACCTATTCCTTCTGGCTGATTTAAATGATTCCGAAAAACCTATGATTCACATTAGAACTTGGCAGCCCGAAAAGGATCCGGAGTTTGGTGTGTATGATATCTCAAATTTCTAAAAATGGCAAAGAAACTACTTCCTATTTTGTTGCTCCTGCTGCACTGCGCCTTGCTTACCCTTGCGCAGAATAGCAACTTTGGAGTTGAGAGTTTTGTTGTGGATGAAAATGATCAAACCGCGCGGGTAACCAATAAGCAAAGGGATCAGAATAACAAGATTTGTGCCTTGGTAAAGGTAGAAACTACTTTACCTCTCAAGGACTTTTTCTTTGATGGAGGAATGGCAGGGGTAGTACATACCGAGCAAAAAACGGGTGAAATTTGGGTGTACCTTCCGGTGGGGGCGCAGCGCATAACCATCAAGCATGAGCACCTCGGTATCATTAGAAACTATCCTTTTGGCGAGTCGCTCAAGGAAGCAACCGTTTATATTATGAAGCTTAAAACGGGTAACGTGCGCACCGTGGTGGAGGAGAACGTGGCGCTGCAGTACTTTGTAATCAGGTGTGCGGTAGATGGTGCTACTGTAAAAATTGACGATGCGGAACCCGAGCCACTAAACAAAGGGCAGCTGCGCAAGTCGCTTAGCTACGGTAAGCACCGCTACGTAGTGGAAGCTCCCATGTACCACCCCATGAGCGGTGTGGTGAGCATTACGGCCGAAAAGGCTGCCCCGGTTGATGTACAGCTCAAGCCCATGTTTGGTACGCTGAACATAACCACTGCCCCGGAACAGGATGCTGACGTGTTCCTTGATGGCGAACGACGTGGAAAAACGCCGCTTACTCTTGAAAAACTCAAGAGCGGCGAGCACAAGCTGCGCATTACTAAAATGCTGTACCTGTCTCATGATCAGAATGTAGTAGTTGTTGATGGCGAAACCACCCAGCTACCCATTACGCTGAAGCCCAACTTTGCCGATATTACGCTCACCGCCGCTGATGGTGGTGATATTTATGTGAACGACGAGCTTAAGGGTGCTAACCGCTGGCAGGGGCGGCTAACGCCCGGTGCGTATAAGGTGGAGCTGCGAAAGGCAGCGCATCGCTCTACGGTAGAAAGCGTTGAGGTAAAAGCAGGTCAGGCTCAAAATATAGCCTTAAGAGCTGCTACTCCCATCCACGGCACACTTGACGTGGAAACGGGCGATGTGGAGGCTGACGTTTATATAGATGGCGTAAAGCAGCAGCATACTACCCCCTCCATGCTTAATCGTATCCTTGTGGGTAAGCACGTTGTGGAGTTCCGTGCCAAGGGCTATAAGTCGCTAAAGGTAGATGTTGAGGTGGTTGAGGGAAAAATTATTCCGGTAAAACAAACGTTGAGCCCGGAGGTTAAAACGCCCACGTATAACGCGTACACCTCTGCAGGTAGCACAAATATCGGCTATACATCAGGTAAAAGTTCTGTTGCAAGTTCTCGTGGTGCTGCCTATCCTAAAAAAACATTTCTTAGCGCTAATTTCTCATGGTCACCGGAGCCACAAATGGCTTATGGACTTACTATTGGTGGATTCAAACGGGTGGGCTGGTACGCGTCTTTTATGAGCAACTTTAACTTCGAGGGGATGGGAACGGATTATGTGGGCGATTATGATGGAGAAGTTGATGGCTATTATCCTTTTTACTCGGGCAATACCTCCACTACCAGAATCTCTGCCACGATAGGTTTTATTGGTAAAGTGGCTCGCCCTTTTGCTTTTTACGCCGGTGCCGGATATGGTTATCGTGCGCTGTTTTGGGAAACCACCGATGGCGTATGGGTTCAGCAGAAGCATTATTCTAAAGCGGGCGTGGATGTAGAGGGTGGTTTTTTGTTTGATTTTAATGGTTTTATTCTTTCTACAGGTATTGTGACTACCAATTTTGAACGCTGGGAGCTAAAGTTTTGCGTTGGTTACGCCTTTTAATTTAAGTAGAGAGCAAAGATTTTCGAAGCCTAACAGGAAGAGGTAGCAACTCATATCGTTACTAGCCTATGAAAACAATAGTACATCTGGTAATCACTGTTTTTACAGTTTTGTGCCTTTCCGCATGTAAGGAGGATCCATTTCTATCAAGTGATTCGGCTTTCTCGGTTAATATAAGAGAGGAGAATTTTTCGGTGGGTGCAACTACGGTGGATGTTGATGTGATTTTTGCATATCCTCATGGAGTACAAGATGTGAAAGTGCATGTGGGCTCCGGCGGTGATATGGTAGACGCGGCAATTTATAATGCCTCAGTTCTAAATAATGCTAACTATGGTCTCGGAAATTTTAGTGCTCATATAACAGACTTAATTCCCAATACCACCTACTACTATTACTATGAGTATATTAACGGCCCCTCAAGCCAGAGGTCGGAAGTAAAATCGTTTACCACGCTGTCATCAGCCGAAGTAAGCATTCATGACTACCTGGCCATAAGCGATGGCATATACTACTACTTTTCGCCTTCGGCTAACGTGAAAAACTACTATTTTCGTACTTATGCAGACGATAAACTCCCAAGCAGCGATGATGCCATAGTGAGCGATTTGAAGAGCAATGGGCTGGAGATGAAGATGAAGATAGATGGTGGTAATGAAGGATACTCCTATAATTTGAAGGTAAACACCAAGTATACAGCTTGCGTGGTTTCATTTGATGCAAGCAACAAGCAAGGTGTGCTTGTAAAGAAGGAAATTTATACAAAGCCCTCTACCAATCAGCCGTTGATCACCATAGCTGTCAATAGTATATCAGGATCTTCAATTACTTGCTCAACAGTAAAGAATGGCTACTGTTCATCCTACGTACTTAGAGGTAATATAAACCTTCCGGATGATCATTTAAGTCGCCCGGATATCTATTGGGCTGCTAAGTGTTACGATGATTATAAGTTGTCTAAAAATATTCATACTCAGAATTATACAAATGTAACATGGAATGGTGGATTTAGTAATAGCTGCGTGGTTTACACCCTTGGATTTAGTAGTAGTGGAGTAAACAGTGGTGTTATTAGCAAGCAATTCTTTAACACAAATACAGAATCTTCTGCGTTGGCAGTTTTTGCTTCCTCTGGAGTTACCAGCACTTCTCAATCCTACACCTCCTTGGCTGTAAGTGCAACTATATCCGATAATGGAGGTAGTGAAGTTACCGAGCGCGGTTTTTGTTGGAGTACCACCACTAATCCAACCATTAGCAATAGTAAAGTTTCGTTGGGCCTCGGAACGGGTTCTTTCTCCACGACCATAACAGGTCTTACCTCCGGTACTACCTACTATGTTAGGGCTTACGCCACCAATGCAGCCGGTATCAGCTATACCGGTACAGCTTCTTTTGCTACGTATTTTCAGCCTACATATGCAGTTTTTGCTTCCTCTGGAGTTACTTGTACATCTAAAGAATTCACGTCAATCTCTAACACTTCTCTTACTCTAAGTGCGAACATATCTAGTAATGGCGGTAGTGTCGTTACATCTCGGGGATTTTGTTGGAGTCAAACCAGAGTGTCTCCAGAGATTGGTAATAGTGATTACGTAGTTGTTGGATCCGGAAATGGAACTTTCTCAAGTACCATCACGGGGCTACGTGCGGACGCTCTCTTTTATGTTCGTGCGTTTGCAGTGAATTCGGTCGGTGTCACCTATACCTCCTCTGTTCTCCTCTATACGCCGAAGAATTAAAGGTTAATGATTTGTTTTTTATAGACTAATTTACGCTCAAAAAAACAAAAAGTAAGAGTGGGAAAATTGTTTTGTAGGTAGGCATGTAGTTATTAAAAATGTATTTATCCTTTGCTGTATATTCCGTTATTGAAGAGGTAGAACTTGTATATACATATTAAGCAATGAAAAATATAGTAGCATATCTGGCAATCACTGTTTTTACAGCTTTGTGCATTGTCTCCTGTGAAAAAGATCCATTACCACCAAAGCCAAACTTCGTGGACCTGTCGGAGGATACCAAACAAAGCATAACCGTTAACGGTGTGACTTTTGACATGGTGTACGTGCAGGGTGGTACCTTTACCATGGGCTGTTCCGGTGAGCAGGGTAGCGACTGCGAAAGCGATGAAAGCCCTTCCCACCCGGTCACCCTTTCCGACTACTACATAGGTAAGTTTGAAGTAACACAGGCGCTGTGGCGTGCAGTAATGGGTAGCAACCCCAGCTACATGCAGGGTAATAACTTGCCGGTAGAGCGGGTGAGTTGGAATGATTGTCAGACATTTGTGAATCAACTCAACTCGCTTACCGGTAGGCGGTTTAGCTTACCCACCGAGGCGCAGTGGGAGTATGCTGCTCGTGGTGGTGGCAGTAGCCGTGGTTATAAGTATGCAGGTAGCAATATTGTTGAAAATGTGGCATGGTACACCGGAAGTAGTGATACTCGTTCCCATGAGGTGGGAGGCAAGCATCCCAACGAGTTGGGTATTTACGATATGAGTGGCAACGTGTGGGAGTGGTGCAGCGATTGGTATGGTGCCTACGGCAGCAGCGCGCAGAGTGATCCTACAGGCCCAACATCGGGAACGTACCGCGTGGTTCGTGGCGGTAACTGGGATGGCGATGCTACCTATTGTCGTGTTTCCTACCGCGGTATCGCCCCACCCGACAATAGCGGTAACCTTGGAGGCTTGCGCTTAGCGCTTGACCAGCCATCATCAGAGGTCAGCATTCAAGATTATATAGCCATAAGCGATGGTATATACTACTACTTTTCCCCCTCGGCTAATGTAAAAACCTACTACTGGAGTCACTATAAAGATAATGACCTTCCAAGTGGTGATAATGCCATAGTGAGTGATTTGAAAGCCAATGGCGTTGCTATGAATATGGAGGATGATCATAAAGGGTACTCCTATAGCCTGAGCGAGAATACCAAGTATACCGTTTGTGTTGTTTCATTTGACGCAAATGGCAGGCGGGGTGCGCTTACAAAGGTGGTAATTACTACAAAATCATCTTTAAATCAGCCGCTGGCCGCCGTAACGGTTCATAGCGTATCAGGAAGCACAATTACTTACTCAATAATAAAAAATAGCTACTGCTCATCCTACGTATGTAATGGGTATTTGAACCTTACAACCGATGATTTGGCCCTCCCAAATATTTACTGGGCTTCTAAGTGTTATGATGATTATAAGCAGTCTAAGAATATTGATACGCAAAATGACGTGAATTTAACGTGGAGCGGATGGAGTAATAGCTGCATGATATTTACCTTGGGATTTAGTAGCAGTGGAGTAAACGGTGGTGTTATTAGCAGAAGAAATTTTAATACAAATTCGGCTCAAAGCATGATGGTGCAGGCACAAGCTGTGCTGCCGGGTAATACCCAAGAGGGTAGAGCAAAGGCACCTAAGGCCACGTTGATTACAAACAAAAATAAGCGCGCAAAATAAGTTTCTAAATGGCAAAAAAGTTACTTCCTGTGCTAATACTCCTGCTGCACTGTACCTTGTTTACCTTTGCGCAGAGTAGTAATTTTGTGGTTGAAAGTTTTTACGCAGCAGAAAATGATCAAACTGTGCGAGCAACCAACAGGCTAAAGGATAAAAACAATAGGATGTGCGCCCTTGTAAAAATAGAAACAAGCTCGCCTCTCAAAGACCTTTCCTTTGATGCAGGTATGGTAGGTGTGGAACGTACCGAGCAAAAGAAGGGCGAAATTTGGTTATACCTTCCGGCAGGGGCGCGACGTATTACCATCAAGCATGAGCATCTCGGCATTATTAGAAGTTACCCTTTTGGCGAGCCGCTCAAGGAGGCTACTGTTTACATTATGAAGCTTAAAGCGGCTAAGGTACATACCATAGTGGAGGAGGGTGCCGCCCTGCAGTACCTGGTAATTACCTGCGCCACTGATGGGGCTACGGTAAAAATTGACGATTCTGATACGAAATTTATTAACGGTAAGCGATTTACTAAATCACTTACCTACGGCAAGCACCGCTACGTGGTGGAAGCTCCTATGCACCACCCCATGAGCGGAGTAGTGACCATTACTGCCGAGCGGGGTGCTTTGGTTGATGCGCAGCTCAAGCCCATGTTTGGCATGCTAAGCATTACCTCCATGCCCGAGTCGGATGCCGATGTATTTGTTGACGGTGAGTGGCGCGGAAAAACTCCGCTTACCCTTGATAAGCTGAAGAGTGGCACATACCGCGTGCGCGTGGCCAAAAGCCGGTATCTGCCTTACGAGCAAGCGGCCACCGTTGCTGATGGCGAAACCACCCGGCTGCCCGTTACGCTGAAGCCCAACTTTGCCGATATTACGCTCTCCACCACGAGCACGGCTAGCAACCAAAGCATTACCGCCGGCGGTGTAACCTTTGACATGATATATGTAGCCGGTGGCACGTTTACCATGGGCTGTACCGCTGAGCAGGGCAGCGATTGCCATGGTTTGGAATCTCCCTCCCACAGCGTCACGCTTTCTGGTTACCACATAGGTAAGTTTGAGGTGACACAAGCGCTGTGGTACGCGGTCATGGGCGACAACCCCAGCTACAGGCAAGGCGACAACCTGCCGGTAGAGCAGGTAAGTTGGGCTTCCTGCCAAACTTTTATCAGCCGACTCAACAGCCTTACGGGAAAGCAGTTTAGGCTACCCACCGAGGCGGAGTGGGAGTACGCTGCCAGTGGTGGCGCACAAAGCCGAGGCTACAAGTACTCCGGCAGCCATACCCCTGGTGAGGTGGCGTGGTATACGACTAACAGCGGCAGCCGTACCCATGAGGTAGGTAGCAAGCAGCCCAACGAGCTGGATATTTATGATATGAGCGGCAATGTATGGGAGTGGTGTAGCGACTGGTATGGTGGCTACGGCAGCAACCCTCAGAGTAACCCCACGGGTGACGCATCAGGTTGGTTCCGCGTGTATCGTGGCGGTGGCTGGTCCGGCGGTGCGCACGCTTGTCGCGTCTCTGCTCGCCGCGGCGCCTCACCCGGCAACAGTATCTGCAATATAGGCTTGCGCCTGGTGCTCCCCCTTTAGCAACTTACGCGGTTCTATACCTCCATGTAAGCGAAAAAGGGAAGCGGGCGAACACGCCTCTCCAAGCACAAGTACTTCTACAGCCGTACCACCTCTGCCTTAGCCTGCTTGTAGCTATCCATGCTCATGCCAATGCCGGCGCCAATGTAGGTGGGGTCGCATACTACAAACTTTTTGCCCTCAATGGTAAAGTAATCACCTTTTACGTCCTCGGCAAAGTGCACGGCTGTTGTCAGGTGGCCTACGCCGTCGGGTTGCGAGCGGCCCGAGTAGTGCAGCAGCACCACATCCAGCCTTAGCAGGTCTTTAACCAGTATGGCGTACAGCACGGCGCGGTGCTTGCAGTTGTTGTAGGGGAAAAAGAAATTCTCATCGGCAAAAAAGGGCCGCTCATGGCCAAACTGTTCAAAATCCATTTTGTAGTCAAAGGTAGTTTGGCAAAAGTTGAGCAGCATTTCCGCGCCCTGCACCTTGCTTTTTCCTGCCATAGCGCGCTGCAGCGCGGGGTAAAGCGTTTGCTTTATGCCTTCGCTCAAGCCGGCCTGCGCGTACCACCTCCACTCGGAGGATAGGGGGTAGCTATTGTAAAAATCTATCAGGTTTTGGTTGGTTTGCACCGTCGCGCTGATTTCAGGGTAGCGTTTGGCGCTAAAACTTTTGGGAGAATTCAGCTTCACGGCCAGTTTGGGCAGCGTGGTTTGCCATGAAAAGTATTGCTCCTTTGGAAACTCTTGGTTGTAAACGTAAAATGATTGTCCCTTTAGCTCCTTGTTGGTCACATAGTATTTTACATCGTCAATCTTCAAAAAGGAGTACTCGTAAATGGTTTCCTTAAATGGTACGAGCATGGCAAGGCTATTGCCTGCGCGCGCAATGCGTACCTTGTAGCCCGATTGCGTGAGAACAAACATTTGTAGTAGCACCGATTCGTTGCTGTCTTTTCCTAAAAACTTTTCCGACATGGTTTTGAGCAGCAGCAGGTAGCCCCAATCGCTTAGGCACAGCTGGTCGCGTAGGGCAATGCAGTCGCCTATAAGGCTGTCGTAGCGCTTACCCGACAAGGTTTTCCATGCTTGTGCAACGCTTTGCTCCGAGGCGTCGGGCAGCGAGAATCGTTGCGTATTATCCAAGCTTACCTTGCACTCCGTGTTGTAGAAAAGAAACGAAAACGCAGCCTTGTCAGTTACGGGTGTTTTAGGCGCTTCAGGTGTAGCTCGGGGAACGGGTGCTACGGGTTGCGGTTGCGGTGCAGGCGCGGGTGGGGGCGTAACTATTACCACGGGTAGCGGGTCAGCAGTGGGCTTTTTTTCGGGCGTGGCTGTTGGCGGTTTGGGTAGCTCAGCGGGTTTGGGCGCGGGAGTTCCCTGAAGGGAGCTAAACTCCTCCCATGACTTGCGCATGTACTCTGCAAATTCGGCGTTGGCCTTTTCGCGAAAGTCACGAAACTCCTGCTCACTTTTTGCCTTATAGGCCTCAAACTCCTGCTGTGATTGCTTGCGCCAAGCCTCGAAGTCATTTTGTGTATGTTGGGCTTGGGCTACGCCCGCCCATAGCATCATTGCTACCGCTGCATATAGCGCAATGTGTAGACTACGCCTTGCTTTTCCCGTTACTTTCATAGCTTTTTGTACTTAAAGTTAGAGTAGTATCTGCGTTGTTAGGTGAAGCGTATTTTAAACTTATGCAAGGTAATGTTTTTACGGTAACTTTGGTGTGTTTAAAACAAAATCAGCCACTTATAATTGTTTATAAGTGGCTGATTTTCACTTGGTCGGGGTGGCCGCAAGAAACCACCCCTTTTTTATTCTGTTGGATTTTTCTCGAAATTGCCCCAAAACCTTTATTTTCTAACGATTTTAGTTGACGCTTGCAACTAAGATAGGTTAAAGTAAATTCAAGAAAACACAAAAATAACGGAAACAAAAACGGAAACCGTATTAAAATATTGGTATATTTGCTCAACCTTATTTAATACGCTTTTACATGGCAAATGTAACATTTAAATTACGAAGTCCCAAAGGTAGCGAGCCGCAAATAATATATCTTGTTTACCGCTTTGGACGAAATGATAAAATAGCCTACTCAACAGGATTAAAAGCGCTCCCAGCGCACTGGAATAACGAAAAAATGAGAGTGCGTAATGTTACGGAGGCTTTAGGCCGGGACGCTATAAACACCCGCCTCAACGAACTGCAAACGGTAACGGAAACGCATATTATAGAGCTTAAAGCGAAAGGCAAGCCCGTTACTATGGGGGCTTTAAAAGTGTTTTTAGACGCCTACACGAATAACCAACTAAACGATACCGAACATTCGCTACACGGCTTTATTGAGGCTTTTTTGCAGCGCAACAAAACGCGCGTAAACCCTACAACGGGCAAAATAATTTCATACAAAGTTATACGCGAGCATGAGCGTACATACCACTTCTTGCGACTATTTGAGGACAAAGAGCGCAAAGGTGCAAGGTTGGACTTTGACGATATTACGCTGGACTTTTACGCCGACTTTACAGCCTTTTTGCAGGAACTGGGGCTATCAGTTAACACCATAGGGCACAAAATACAAACCTTAAAAGTGTGGCTAAACGATGCCACCGAAAGGGGAATAAACAAGGTGCAGCAGTACAAGAGCCACCGTTTCAAAGCCATTACAGAGGACACAGAAAACATATACCTAACCACCGCCGAACTGGAGCAGCTATATAGGTTTGATTTCAAAACGGAGCGCCTAACACGGGTGCGGGATTTGTTTCTAATTGGTGCATTTACAGGGCTTCGCTTTTCTGACTTTACCCGCATAACAGTGGGGAATATAAAGGGTAATACGCTACATATTGAGCAACAAAAGACGGGCGGGCGTGTTGCAGTGCCACTGCACCCGATTGTACTTAGCATTTGGCAAAAATACGGTAAAGAGTTACCGCCTGTTATATCAAATCAAAAGTTTAACCAGTTTATTAAAGAAGCATGTATGCTGGCGGGCATTGATACGCCCGAACAAAAGAGCATGACAAAAGGAGGCGTTAGGCAGCGAGAAACCTATAAAAAGTATGAGTTAGTGAGTAGCCACACCGCCCGCCGTTCCTTTGCTACAAACCTTTATTTGAGTGGTTTCCCTACGTTGTCAATTATGCAGATAACAGGGCACAGAACGGAAACGGCGTTTATGAAGTACATCAAAGTTACCCCCGACCAACACGCGCAACTATTGCAAAAACACTGGGAAAACAAGGTTTAAACACCATTTAAATCGCATTGAAATGAAAGTTACAATAGAGCAACTAAAGAACTTGAATGTTGAGGGCTATGTGCAATGGTTGATTAGTGAGGCTAAAAATATGCAAGTAGCCACGCTTTCATTGCCTTTTCACCGTAGGCAATTAGACGAAATAAGCGTACAAAGTTTTACATGGTACACGTATGAGTTGAAGAAAATAATAAGTGAGCATTGGTACCTAAAGTACAAAGAATTGTACGCTTTAAGGGTTAAGGATATAAAACAATACATTGCGGAAGCGGAAAGAAGCCTAAGAAATGCTTCAAGTTTAGCCGAAAGTAAAAAGGTGGTAGAAATAAGCACAGAGATTGCGAGTGGAAAACGCATGAGTTTTGATTTAGAGTGTGCAAAATCTATAAATTTTGAAGAGGTAAATTCAAATATTGCATTGTATGAACGGTTGTTTTATAACTCCATAGAGCAAGATGTAAAGGACATGGAAGAGAGGCACGAGTTCAACAAAATGACAGCACAGGACGAACTAACGGAGGTGCAAGGTATGGATTTTGCGTGGCTCGAATATATTCAAAAGGCTATCTTTTGCAAACAATTCTTTTACGATATAAATACAGTCATGGAATTTGCGAAACTGGAGTATTATTCTCGTTTGGCAAAAGGTGGGGACACGTTAGAGGTAGCGCTATCAAGTGAGGAAAAGTTAACATGTGCAGAGAAGTTAAAGTTGGTTGAGGCTGTTGGAGTTTTTGACCTCCCTTTTTTCTCAATACACCCAATAAGTGGCACTCATACAAAAGAAAGCCACTACAAATTATTAGCCGATATATTGGGCGAAAGCATGAGGCACGTAAAGGGTAATTTACTCGCGATGAGAAGTGGCAAGGCAAACCCTCCATACAATCCTAATAGCGAAAAGATTAAATACAAAATTGATAAGTATTTAGATAAATTGAAATAGGCACAAAGTGCAACTTGGGACAAAGTTTGGGACAGTCCCATTTGATTGATTTACATTCAGTTGAAATAGTTTTGCAGTGGAATTAAAAACCACCAAATCTATTTCAATAATGACACAAAAAATTCTTCAAATTGAGGGACTGGAGGCAAGCGACCTGCTGCACCGCCTCGACACCATGCAAAGCGCAATCACTGCGCTAACCAACCAACCGACCAGCACGGCACCCGAAACACAAACGGGCTACCTTACCCGCCGTGAAGTTTCCCAAATGTTCAATATTTGTCTTGTTACCCTAAACGATTGGACGCGTAAGGGCATTTTACAGGGCTACAAGATTGGCAACCGCGTGTACTACAAGCGCACGGAGGTTGAAGCCTCACTTGTGAGAAAGGGAGGTAAACTATGCAGGTAGATATGCACGTTAACCGAGTTAAGGAGTGCATGGACTTACTGGATACGTTCTCTGCAATCCCTACCAGTGAGCACCACGCTTTAGCATGGAGCGTTATTGAGGTGTTGCACGAATACCCCGAACCCTGCCCAAAGAGCGCAGGTGCTAACGCTGCGCCCGTATCCCCTCAACTGCTGGGCGCTTACGTAAACGTGTGCAATGTTCACAGCGCTATGCACCGCTTTACGCAAGGTTTAAAGCCTGCTAAGCCTGCTTTTGCCGAGGCTCAAACAGAGTTAGAACATGCGCTAACTCTACTTTTAGAACTTACCTCAAACATAAGTAAGCCTTGTGTAGATAGGCACATTAACCAAGTAAAGGACTGTATGGACTTGCTGGCTACATTGCCCGCAGTTTCCAGCAGTGAGCGTGTGGACTTAGCCCTAAGTGTTATTGACTGCATGGGAGGCTATCCAAAGCCCGTGCCAAAAGGTGCTGGGGCTAACGCTCCAAAGCCCATGCCCCAGCTGCTGGGCGCGTATATACACGTAAACAATGCCCGTAGCGCGTTGAGGCTTTTTACACTGGGCTACAAAACCTCAAAAGAGGCTTTTACGGCGGCTCAAAATGGGCTGGAGTGTGCGCTATCCTTACTGTTGGAACTTAACGCAAAGGAGGGTTAGCTATGGCAGTGGATAAGAAGATAGTAGAAAGTCAAATAGACAAAGCAAAGCGGGCTTTGGCTTTGCTGGATACACTCCCAGCAGTCCCTACCTATAAAAATGCAAATATTGCTAAAAGTGTAGCGGAGGTATTGCAAGGAAACTTGGAGGACGGAGGGCTGGAGGACGGGACAGCAAAAGCACTACACGCAAGAGCGTGTGAATACATGAAGTGTGCACGGGGAACCGCAATGAATTTCATGTACGGCGCTCCCGTTGAAGCCTTTATGTTTACACGAAATATGCTTGAGTGGGCTTTGGCTATGATGATAGAGGCAAGGGCAAAATAACAGGCGGTACAATGGTTGACGGCTTCAAATGTACGTGCATAGGCTTGCCTGCTGGCGTGTGGAAAAACAACCTCCTGCTGGACTTTGGTATATCGGTTTCCGAAAGTACAGGGGAGCTGCTGCACCAACGCAGGGAGGCAAACACGGAGGCGTTGCGCTTCGTGCTGTTTCCACACGCAGACAATAGCCATACGTGCGCCTTTATGGGAAGCCTACACAAGTACTTCAAGGGCGTTAACTGGGGCGCTTTCACTCATGCCGAACTCTGCGCAGCGCTCCAACAAATAAGCCTCCATTACGGCGTAACGCTTGAAAACGCTTACCTGCACACCCTCGAAATAGGCGTAAATATTCCGTTAGACTTTCCACCCAAACGAATACTACAAAGCGCTATTTGCCACAAGGGCAAACCATTTAGCCCTATGGATAAGCGCGACCAGCAGCTGGGCATTGTTTGCGAGCACACCGACTACACCGTAAAGTTGTACGACAAAGGCAGGCAGGCTCAAGCCGTGGGCGGTGGTGCCTACATACTGCGCTACGAGTTGAAGTTAAAGCGGCAGCGCTTATTAGCCCCGTACCATGTGGAAACGCTGGCAGATTTGCAAACCGTGGAAAACGTGGCACCCATGCTAACGCTGCTGGTAGATAGGCTTAACGAGATAGTGTTTTTTGACTTTGGCTATAAAGCGGACGGGCTAAGCCCCGCCCAGCGTATAGGCTGGGAGCGATACAGCAACCCGAACTACTGGGCTCACCTCAACCGAAAGCAGTACTATAACGCTCGAAAATTGCACCAGCAGCACACCGAAAAATATGGCGCTGTATCGTATCAAAAAATTGTAGTAGCAAAGGCGACAGCCTGCTGGGAGGCGCTTGTAAGCGGAAAAACAAAAACACTGGGACAAATTCCACAAGTTTTAGAAACGAAAGAAAGCACAGCAACTGGGACATTTTCCACGCTTGAATATATGTTGGAAAAAGTCCCTACAGAGGGCAAAAATAAAACCGATGTTCAGAAAACCGAAAAGCGGCGTTTTTGTGTTTCCTGTGGGCGCGAAATAACACGACAGAAAACAGGCAGCCGCTTTTGCTCTGAAAGGGAGTTTGGAAAGGAGGCGCGAAAGTGCCGCAACAAAGACAGCAACCGCCGTTTGTCTTTGAAAAGAAAAATTAAAAAGGCGAAAGAAAACAATTTGCCGATAAAACTTGTTTTTGTCGGCGTAACAGGCAAGATGTGCCGCCGTACCCTCAACGCTGCCGATGTAGCGCTAACCCGCACGTTGCTGGATAGCGTACAATCGCTAATCGTGGTACGAAAAAAACGCAAACGACCTAAAGCCACCAACGGGGCTAACAAGAAACCTCGTTAACACCGTTGGATATGTTCCAGCCACGCAGGCTCGACACAGCAAAGATAGTAATAACCTTAAAAATCAAAAGTAATGAGAGTACACAAAAAAAATGCCGAAAAATTTAGGGAGTTTGGCAAACTCTACAAGCTGGGCGTGTATAGCCTTAGCAAGGTAGCGCGTATGGTGGATATTTCAGAGAGCACCGCGGAGTACTGGGCAAAGCATACGGGCAAACGGGTGCAACCAAAAATACCCAGCGCCTCCAGTAGGTGTGCTGTGCCTCAACTGGAGGACTTGCGCAAGACAATGCAGCAAAAACGCAAAGACTTTGAGCGCTTCTATCTAACGGGTAAGTACACCCAAAAACAGTGCGCTCAAATGGTGGGTATTTCAGGAAAAACCGCCTGCCACTGGGTTGCTGAAATCCCCTCGCTGCAATACTTGCAGGTGCGAAAAGATTTGCTAAAGCGACTGGGGGAGTTGAGTAAGCTCAGGGACTACGAAAGTAACAAAGACACCATTAGCGTGCTGCTGGAGCAAGTAGGGCAGGTTGAAGCCCTGATACGAAAGGCGAAGTATAGCAACGTGTAGCTGTAAAAGATAAGCCCCACTTTGAGGGCGGGGCTTACGCTACGGGCTCGCTATTGGCACGCTGTTCTCAGCCGCTCAAGCTCCCTGCCCGTTAGGGGATGGTCTCACTTACTCCGCGCCGTTAACTTGCTGCAAAGGTAGCACATTCTTAGCAAAACGTAGTAAAAGCCGTATGAATTATGCAAAGAGGTTAATTGTTTACCCCTTACGTGCACCCAAATTGAAGTCAGTAGCCCCACTCGAAAGCATTGTGGTAAAAACGTAGTAAAACTTAGCCGAAAGGCTATAAGGTGGCTTCATAAAGTGCCGAAAACAGTAGGCGCAAGCCTTGTAAGTTGGGCTAATAATCCAACGCCGCGCCCGTTGAGGCTTGGTTTTGGTGCAGGGGGGTACTATTAAAAGCCGTATAAATAAAAGCGACAGTTTGTCTATGCAAAAACACGACAGGCAAAAAGCGTATTCAGTTCAATTTTACATTAACCAAATCAAAAAGCGACAATGGAAACACCAAAAGCGACAATTACCGACAGGGTGGTGGCGTACCACCACAAGGGGCTAACGCAAAAAGAAATTGCAAAGCTGCTGGACTTAACCCCGCGCACCGTACAGCGCTACATGAAAGCCGCCCAGTGCAGGGAAGCCACGCAAACCAAAACGCGGGAACAAAAAGCCCTCGAAATGCACACAAGGGGCATGAGCTACGCCGAGATAGCCAAGCGTTTGCGCGTGTGCAAAGCCACGGTGTACCTGTGGCACCGAAAGGCAAAGGGGGCTACGAGCGCTGCGTAACTTCAAAAGTTGTATATTTGCAGCGGGCTGTATTTTCAGTTCAATATTTTTGCGACAAAATGAAGCAAAGGGCTGTTAGGTATTTCACTTAGCAGCCCTTTGTGATTTTATACACTTGCAACTATCTACATCAGCGCCACGCCTTGCCCGTTTCCCTTTCGCTGGTAGCCTCAACGCACGGGCGTGCATATCTACCTATTGCTGCGCTCAAAACAAATCAAATTAGAGGCTTTAAATTAATTGCAACTATTTGTGCTACAAGCTATTTGTAGTAAAATCGTAGTAAAATTTTACCGCTGGATTTGCAACACTAAGCTGTTTTACATAGCTTTGTAATTCCTAAATGCAAACATTATAACCAGTCAAAAAGTTTTGGCTCGCTATGGTGCGCACTACCCGAAAGGGCGCGGCGTTGTTTGCAACGCAGGACACCTAAGGCGGGCTTTTTTTATTCCTAAATGCAAACGGTATGATTAAAAGAATTAAGACAGAGGACGGCGACCGCTGGGCGGTTGTGTTTGGCGAAAGGGACACGCTGGAAAGCGTAGCAGCAGCGCAGCGTGGGGTGGTTAACGTGCTGGCTGTGGGTACACAAGCCGACATATTTAACGGCGCGGAGGTTGACTATTTCAATGTGCTATGGCTGCTGGAGGCAATGTGCTTAGAGGCACAGCAAGCCTGTGATATTGAGAAGTTGTGCAAGGCTAAGGTGTTAAAAATGTAAAACCCCTAAGCACTACAACACATGAAAATAAACCAAATTGAAAAGGCAGTAACGCTGCAAGATTGCGCGGACTACGCAAGGAGTTTAAGCACGCGGGCAAATTTGCTAATAGCAACGGAACTAAAAAAGCACGGGCTGAACTATGGCAATTACGTTGGCGTACAAACGGGCATTTGCGTTAACGCCAATAGCGAGGTACACCGTGAGTTTTTAAACGCGCTAAAGCAAACGCAAAACATTATTGCAGATACTTGCTTTTTGCTTGTAGAGAATATTGTTCTAAGTGAACGGCTACGCAAGTTAAACCCTCCACAAATTACCGAAATAGCGGTAATTGCTGACTAACCACGCAAACAGCCCCGCCGAAATGGTGGGGCTGTTGCTTTATCCGTTGAGGCTAACAAAACGGCAATATTGGACTTTTTGATTTTAAAACGGAAACAATAGCGGAAACAAAATAGCCTAAGTAATTGATACTTAGGCTACATTTGTCGGGGTGGCCGGATTCGAACCGACGACCTCCTGCTCCCAAAGCAGGCGCGATACCGGGCTACGCTACACCCCGTCAAAAAGGTGCACAAAGGTACTACTTTTTTTGACACAGCAAAATCGTTATGCAATAAAAAACGAGCAGAAAGTGAATCTGCTCGTCTTTACTTATATACTTTTTGCCGGATTTTACAGACCGGTAGCGTCGCCATCATCCTCGTCATCGTCATCCTCTTCGTCCTCTTCGCTACTGCTACGACGCTTGCGGGGCTTTTCTTCCTCCTCGTCGTCATCGCCGGAAGCTGCAATTTCGTCGTCGCTGCCGCTGCTTGAGGCGTCAACAGAAAGATCATCATCATCAATACCTTGCGTGTCGATTTTTACATCCACCTTAATAAGGTAGCTGGCATCGTCAGTATCAAGCATCACGGCATAGAAAAAGTCCGTATCGCTCTTATTGATCTTCATTACATAGTCACCCCAGCCAAAAGGATACTTTTGCCTAAGTAAATCCAACAGCTCAGGTGATAGATTCTTGTAACTCACCACTACGCGACGCTTGCCTGTGCCCACACCTAAGCGGGGTAATTCACGCTTTGTATCTTCTTGCGAAGTATGAGACTCTTCTTTAGACTGTGGTTTTGCCTCTGCCTTTTTAGGGGAAGCTGCTTGCGCAGTGGTCTTCACAGGAGACGGTTTTGATGCGGGTTTAGGTGCAACTTTTGAAGCAACCTTGTTTTGTGGAACCGCAACAGGCGCCTTTTTCTTTACCTCAACTACGGGCTTAGCCGCAACGGTAACTTTCTTTTTAGGCGCTTCAACTTTTTTCGTAGCGACCTTCTTTACAGGCGCAGTAACTTTTTTTGCAGGGGCAGACTTCTTCACTTCAACTTTCTTCTTCACAGGAACAACGACTTTCTTTATCGGTGCTTTTTTAGCAGGCGTAGCCTTTTTCCTTATAGGTTTGACAAGAGCCTTTTTTACGGGCTTAATATTTTTTACAACTTTTTTAGCAGGTGTAGTAACCTTTTTGGTAGCCACCTTCTTAGCAGGCGTAGCAACTTTTTTTGCTTTTACCGGTGCTTTCTTTACGGGTACAACCTTTTTAACTACAACTTTTTTAGGAGCCGTAGCCTTTTTAGGCACAACTTTCTTAGCAGCGGGTTTTGCTGCACTTTTCTTTGCGGACGCGGCTTTCTTTGCCACCGCCTTTTTGGGTGCGACCTTAGTCACCTTTTTTACAGGTGCCTTCGCTGCTGTTTTTTTCTTCACAGCCATAGCATTTAGGTTTTAAATTCGTGCCTTAATTATCGGCATTATTTGACGCTGCAATAATACGGTATTTTTCTGTTTGAGTACAAATGATTTAATATTAAAAAGTGCAAAACGGGGAAAATAGTTTTGTTATAAGCCCCGTCATTAACAACTTGTGAATTATAATTTACTGAAAGATAGTGCGTTGTGTGTTTTTTGTAAAAATTACAATATCTTACTTTTGCAGCAAGTCGGGGCGAAGGCGTGTGGTGCGCTCCATTGACTGCTCTTCCTGCCACTTCTCAATCTCCTTAAAATTACCCGAAAGCAGAACATCAGGCACTTTCCATCCGTTGAACTCTGCCGGGCGCGTATATACGGGCGCTGATAGCAGGTTATCCTGAAAAGAGTCACTTAGCGCCGATGTCTCGTCCGAAATAGCGCCGGGGAGCAACCGTACAATACTGTCAACTACTATGGCTGCTGCCAATTCGCCTCCCGACAATACGTAGTCGCCCACCGAAATCTCCCGCGTTATCAAATGCTCGCGCACGCGATGGTCAACACCCTTATAGTGTCCGCACAGCACAATGATGTTTTCCAATGTCGATAGCCGGTTGGCCACCTGTTGGTTGTGTTGCTCGCCATCAGGGGTCATAAATATTACCTCGTCATACTCGCGTTCGGCTTTTAGCTTGTTTACTAAATGAAAAATAGGCTCCACCTTCATTACCATACCCGCGCTTCCGCCAAAAGGGTAGTCGTCTACCGTGCGGTGCTTGTCGGTGCTGTAGTCGCGAATGTTGTGCACGCAAATTTCAACCACGCCCTTAGCCTGCGCCCTCTTTATAATAGAGTGTGCAAAAGGGCTATCGAGCAGCTCGGGTAGTACGGTGAGAATATCAATGCGCATAATGGCTGGTGATGAGTGATTTGTAAGGAGTGATTAGTAGTGTCTCTTAACGTCTTGAATTCTGGTTACTAATTACTGGTCACAGGTCACAGAATATTTCGACAAACGTACGTCAACTTTCCAAAATACGCAACCTTTTTATAAAAATTCGTGTAGAACAAACAAAAGCGTTATATTTGTAAGTTTATATTCAGGTAACCAATTACGTTTTTTACCGCTATGGAATCGCAAGAATTCAGAAACGAAGAGCAAGAAAATAAAGAGGTAAACGAGCAACCTTTGCGTGAGCCGGTCGATTTCTCAGATGAGGACTCTCAGCTAGCCGCCGCTGAGCTAAGTATTGACGACAACGACGCTATTGACGATGCCGATGCTGCCACAGCGCCTTCGGCTGCCGCGTACGATGGCTTGGAGCGATCGGCTTTACTAGAGCAGCTGGCGCACCTACTTAATGGCCGGCCGGTACAGGAACTCAAGGGAGAAGTGGATGCCATTAAGGTGGCGTTCTACAAAAAATTCTCGCAGGAGCGCGAAGCATTACTTCACAAGTTTGTAGAAGATGGTGGCGATCGCGAAACCTTTGCCATGCCCGACGATGGCTTGGAGGCAAAGCTGAAAGAATTTTTTGCTCAATATAAGAAAATGCGCGCCGAGTTGACCGCTAAGGTAGAGCAAGAGCGTGAGGAGAACTTGACAAAAAAAGAAGCCATCATCACAGAACTTCAACAGCTACTGGAGCGTCAGGATGACTTTAATAAGGTATTCAACGATTTCAAAGATCTGCAAGCGCGCTGGCGCGCCATTGGGGCGGTACCGGCTACCAAGCAAAAAGAGGTTTGGGACGTGTACAACTACAACGTGGAAAAATTCTACGATGTGGTGAAGATAAATCGCGAGTTGCGCGAACTTGATTTTAAGAAAAACTTTGAGCTAAAGCAGCTGCTATGCGAAAAGGCAGAGGAGTTGCTGCTCGAGTCAGATGTGGTAGTTGCCTTCCGTAAGCTGCAAAAGTATCATGAGCAGTGGCGCGACGTAGGACCCGTGGCTGCCGAGTTTCGTGAGTCGCTATGGGAGCGTTTTAAAAATGCCACGGCGCAAATCAACAAGAAGCATCAGGATTACTTTGAGCAGCTCAAGACCGAGCAGCTCAATAATCTTAGCATAAAGCAGGGGTTGTGCGAAAAAGCGGAGGAAATAGCCAACGTCACAATTGCTACAGTAAAGGAGTGGAACGAAAAAACAAACGAGCTGCTGGAGTTGCAAAAAATGTGGAAGAGCATTGGTGCTGTTCCACGCAAGGACAGCCTTAGAGTTTTTCAGGCATTCCGCAAGTCGTGCAATACGTTTTTCGATGCGCGCCGCACCTACTTTAAGGAGCAAAAGAGCGAGTACATGCACAATCTTCAGCAAAAGTTGGAGCTATGCGCACAAGCTGAGTCGTTGTCAGAGAGCAATGAGTGGAGAAAAACGGCTGATGAGCTGGTGAAGCTGCAAGCGCGCTGGAAGGAAATAGGCCCTGTGCCACATAAGCAATCCGACATGGTGTGGAGGCGCTTCCGTGCTGCGTGTAATAAGTTCTTCGATCGTAAAAAGGAGCACTTCTCAACACAGGATGCCGCTTACGACGGAAATTTGAAAAAGAAGGAGGAGCTGATAGTTGAAATAAAAGCCTTTACCGCAGGTGAGAATCCGTCGGATAATTTGGCTGCCATAAAGGGCTTTCAGCAACGTTGGGTAGAGGTAGGCTTTGTGCCCATGAAGCACAAGGAGCGCGTGCAAAATGAATACCGCGCTGCTATTGATGCGCTGTTTAACGCCTTGCACGTAAACGAAGCCGAGCGTCAGCTGATGAATTTCAAATCGCGCGTGGCAAATGCCGTGAAGGGTGATAAGCGTCATTTCTCAAATGAGCGTGAAAAACTTATACAGCAAGTAAAGCGCCTTGAAGCGGATATTCAGCTTTGGGAAAATAATATTGGATTTTTTGCCAAGTCCAAAAATGCCGATAAGATGATACAAGACGTAAAGAACAACATTGAAAAAGCGCGCCGTGAGGTGGCTGTTGTTCTCGAAAAAATTAAAGTACTGGAAAATAACGAAAACGCATAGGAGAACATGGATAAAAACACGCTTTGGGGTATTCTTGCAATTGGTGCCATTATCATTGGTTTTAGCTTTTATAATACAAAACAAGCCGAAAAATATCAGCTCGAAAAACGCCGTCTTGATTCAATAGCCGCAGTAAAAATTGCTGCCGAAAGAGCCTTTCAAAAGGAAGAAAATACAGCTGCCGTTGCTACCCCAGCAGAGGGAAAAGTTGTTGCTAAGCCTGTTTACTCCTACGATGCGCTGGCTGCAGCAGCAAAAGGGCAAGAAGAGTTTTACACTATCGAAAACGACCTTATTGCTCTCACCATAACCAATAAGGGCGCGCGCGTATATGCAGCGCAGCTGAAAAAGTACCACTCGTACAACGGCAATCCGTTGGTGCTTTTCGACGGTGCTAAGAACGACTTCTCGTTTAACTTCTACACCAACGATAGCCGCAATTTCCAAACTTCTGATTTTTATTTTGTTCCGCAGACTGCTGTTAGTCATCATGCTATGGCTGCTACGGATTCGGCGTACTCCCTGACCATGCGCCTCACAGTGGGCGAGGGGCAGTATGTTGATTACGTGTATACGTTGCACAAGGACTCATACATGGTAGATTTTACCATGAAAACGCAGGGTTTGCAAAATGTTACCAACGCCGACTTGCTGTGGGCTTACGATGCCTTCCAGCAAGAAAAAGCATTTGATAATGAGAATAACTACAGCACCATAGCCTACAAGTACCCGGGTGATGGCGACGTAGAGGAGTTGGGTATGGGTAAAGAGGGCAAGGAGGAAAATATTAAGACTAAACTCAACTGGATTGGTTTTAAACAGCAGTTCTTCTCGACTGTACTTATTGCCAAAGGCGAAATGTTTGGTGGCGCCAACATGGCGTACCTTACCTACAAACCAAATAACTCCGAGCACTTGCTTAAGCGTTACATGGCCAACGTGCAGCTGCCTGTAAACCCGCAGCACGATCAAAACGTGGCAATGTCGTTTTACTATGGTCCCAACCACTACAGCACGCTGAAAAAGTACGACGAGGACTTGCATAAACTTGTACCGCTGGGCGGTTGGCTCATAGGTTGGATTAACCGTTTGGTCGTAATCCCTATATTTGATATTTTGGGGCAGCATATTGCCAGCTATGGTATTATTATTCTCATTCTTACCATTATTATTAAGCTGCTGTTGTTCCCGCTTACCTTCAAATCGTACCTTTCGTCGGCAAAAATGCGTCTGCTGAAACCCGATGTAGATAGGATAAAAGAGAAATATCCGAAGAAGGAAGACGCCATGAAGGTACAGCAGGAGACTATGGCAATGTATAAGAAGGCGGGAGCAAGCCCCATGGGAGGTTGCTTACCTATTCTTATTCAATTTCCCATTCTTATAGCTATGTTCCGCTTCTTCCCGGCCTCCATTGAGTTGCGTCAGCAGCCTTTCCTGTGGGCCGATGACTTGTCCGGATTTGACTCTATACTTAACCTGCCGTTTGATATTCCGTTCTACGGCGATCATATCAGCCTGTTCACGCTGCTCATGGCAGGTGCGCTGTTTGTTTCGTCGCGCATGAGCATGGCACAAACACCCGACACGGGAATGCCCGGTATGAAGTTTATGACGCTGTACATGATGCCGCTTATGATGCTGTTCTGGTTCAATAACTACGCAGCTGGATTGAGCTACTACTACTTCCTTTCAAACCTCATTACCATTGGTCAAAACTTTGCTACTCGCCGTATGGTGAACGACCAAAAGTTGCATGCCAAAATGAAGGAGAATAGCAAGAAGCCGGTGAAGAAGTCAAAATTCCAACAAAAGTTGGAGGGCATACAGCGTCAGCAGCAGCAACAGATGCAAAAGGCTAAGAAGTAGGAGAGCCTTATGCAATATAGGCGTGATAAAAAGGTAGCAGTAGTGTACGCGGTTTTGGCGGCACTACTGCTACTTTTTTTTATTGCCGACATCCTGTTAGGCTCACATATTATTTCTGTTCCCACTGCTATAAAGGCACTTTTGGGTGAGGACTCCTCACCGCTTTCTCACATTTTTATCGGTTACCGCATACCCAAGGCCCTGGTGGCTGTGGTCGTGGGGGTGTCACTTTCAGTTAGCGGGCTGCAAATGCAAACCGTATTCCGCAATCCGCTTGCCGACCCGTACATTTTGGGTGTGAGTTCAGGTGCGGGATTGGGTGTGGCACTTTTCCTTATGGGCTGCTCGCTTTGGGGTGGGGTGGCGCTGGGCGCGTTTTTACCCAGCATGGGCTATGCACTTTCTGCCTGGATTGGTGCGGCATGCGTTATGCTCATCATGCTGCTCATTTCGGTGCGGGTGCGCGATATTATGGCTATGCTCATACTAGGTATGATGATTGGTAGCGCAGCGTCGGCACTCATCACCGTGCTGCAATATTTCAGCCGTGAAACTACGCTCAAATCCTACGTGCTGTGGACTATGGGTAGTTTGGGTAATGTAACCACGGCGCAGCTCCACGTGCTTCTTGTTGTAACGTTGGTGGGTAGCATATTTGCTTTGTTATCCATCAAAACGCTCAATGCGCTTATGCTGGGCGAAACCTACGCGCGCAGCATTGGCTATGGTGCTACACGCCATCGCACGTTTATTATTCTCACATCCACTATACTTGCGGGTACGGTTACAGCCTTCTGCGGTCCCATTGGCTTTATAGGCGTGGCGGTGCCGCATGTGGCGCGCATGCTTATACGTGAAGCCGATCACCGCTACCTTATGCCCACCACTATGCTGTTGGGCGCGGTAGTTATGCTGCTATGCGATGTCATTTCGCAAGTGCCGGGCTATGATACCTCGTTACCTATAAATACGGTCACTGCCCTATTGGGAATACCGGTAGTGATATTTGTAATTATTCGTAACCAAAAAATTGTGTAATGAACTCCGCTATTTCGTTACATAACTTAAGCATTGGTTACACCACGCAGGGAAAAACACGTGAGGTGTTTCCTCCTGTGTCGGCAGAGGCGGGAGTGGGTGAGTTGGTGTCGCTTATAGGGCGTAACGGTCAGGGCAAGAGTACGCTGCTGCGCACGCTCATAGGCTTCCAACCCGCGTTGTCGGGTGAAATACACATATTTGGAAAAAATATTGCAGAGTACGATTTGCGTAAGCTTTCCACGCTGGTGAGCTACGTTTCTACCGATAACGTAAAGGTGGGTAACCTTAAGGTGTTTGATTTGGTGTCCCTGGGGCGCTATCCCTACACAGGCTGGTTTGGTACGCTTTCGCAAAATGATAAGGATGTAGTGATGCAGTCGCTTGAAATGGTAGGCATGGGCAGCTATGCTTGGCGCAATACAAACCGCCTGAGCGATGGTGAACGTCAGCGCGCTATGATAGCACGGGCGTTAGCGCAGGGTACGCCTATTATAGTATTAGATGAACCTACGGCATTTTTGGATTTACCCAATCGCTACGAAGTTGTTTTACTTTTGAAGAAGTTGGCGCGTGAGCAAAATAAAACAGTTTTGTTCTCAACGCATGATTTAAGCATTGCGCTTAAAATATCTGACCGTATGTGGGCTATGTGTGATGGTGAGCTGTATCAGGGTGCACCGCAACAGCTAATGGCGGATAATGTATTTGATAAATTATTGAAAAATACGTTGCTTACTGTGGATCATGCCACGGGTGACGTGCATTTAAAAGCGTAAATTTTATATTTTTGTACGCTAAAATATTTTGAGCGTTGTCACCTTGGACCTGTCAAAGTGTGATGACCCACGTAGACCGTATTTTCTTTTGAAGAAGTTTAGGCATATACTCCTCATATCTCTTTCGCTGCTTGTGACATTTACTGCATTTATGTTGCTATTGTCGCATAAAGCCGATGCTGTAGCCGATCAACCACGCCCACATTCACCATTTCCATTGGCACCCGTGCCACGTCTCACCAACGATATGTCCGACCGTCCGGAATTTTCCGAGTTGGATAGAGTAGTTGATAAATTTTTAAGACAGTGGCAAATTAATGGAGCATCGCTGGCTATTGCTAAGAATGGCAGGCTTATTTACGCAAAAGGCTTTGGCTATGCCGATGTAGCGCAAAAGAAAGAGGTGCAACCCTATAACATTTTTCGTGTAGCCAGTGTTTCTAAGTTGGTTACAGCCTCTGCCATCATGAAGTTGGTGGAGGAGGGAAGGCTTAACTTAGATTCTAAGGTGTTTGGCCCTACGGGTATTTTGAACGATACTATGTTCTGTGAAATTCGCGATAGGCGTACCTTGCAAATTACGGTGAAAAACCTGTTGGAGCATTCGGCGGGTTGGTCAACGCGCTGGGGCGACCCCGTGTTTATGAGCAAGGAGATTGCCAATAATCGCAGGGTGCCTATGCCTATTTGTGTTGACGATATTATTGGCTTTGTGCTCAGTAAACCATTGCACTTCAATGTGGGTGACCATAGCTCGTACTCCAACTTGGGTTACGTAATATTGGGACGTGTGATTGAAAAGGTTGCGGGTATGGCCTATGAGGATTATGTGCATACAGCACTGCTGGTTCCCATGGGGATTACCAACATGTGTGTAGGTAATAGCTACCCCAAGGATTTGTACCGTGACGAAGTAAGCTATTATGATGTGTGGGATGCTCAACCCGTAATGGCATTTGATAATCCCAATGCCTTGGTATATAAGTGTAATGGGGGGCATGATATCCACACCTTAGGAGCTGCCGGAGGCTGGGTTGCCTCACCTGTGGAGCTGATACGGTTTGCGCTTTGTATTGACGAGGATCCTGCGGTGCCGGATGTGCTCAAGTCCACCTCTATTGATAAGATGGTACGTAACGATTCGGGATTTGACCCGTTGGGTTGGCGCTTGACAAACGCTCGCCACTGGTTGCGCACGGGTACGTTGGCCGGAACTTCTGCTGCATTGGTGCGCGATACAGCGGGTTATACGTGGGCTTTTGTAACCAACACCAGCTCGTGGAAAGGCGCTATCTTCTCTCTAAAAATAGATGCACTTATAAGTGGTGCCATTGCTAAGGAATCACCTAAGTGGGAAGGTTTTACATATGATTTGTTCTCGAATGAAAAAATAATGGCTCCTACACCTATTAACTCTATAAACGCAGAGCATGTTTACTTACGACCATAAAATACGAGTACGCTATGGCGAAACCGATGCCATGGGCGTGGTGTATCACGGCAATTACCCGCTTTACTTCGAGGAAGCGCGTACAGAAATGCTGCGTAGCGTGGGTCTTTCCTACGCCGAATTGGAACGTCAAGGTACTATGATGCCCGTGGTGGATATGCATATTAAGTATCTCAACCCTGCCTACTATGATGATTTACTCACTGTACGTATCACAATAAAAGAGGTACCTACAGTTCGTATTGTATTCCACTATGAGGTAATCAACGCTGAGGAAAAAGTTGTTAATAGGGCTGAGGTAACCCTCGTATTTGTTGATGCTATTACCCGTCGCCCGCAGCGTGCGCCACAAGCTATGGTAAATGCTATTCTTGCCTACCTGTAATCTTTCTTTAGAAAATTTCTCTGATTTTTCTCTGCCCTTTAGCAGAAAGTAACATAAGGGGTATGAAAATGAAAGGGAAATGTGTCGAATGATACTAAATTTGTTTTAATTACTTATCAGTTTTGCAACATTTTTTCTCTATACTCATTTGTACCGCATTTTTAGGTGTGGGGGTTGCTTGTAAGCATACTCCAAAAAATACCTTTGATATGCAAAAAGAGTTAGTTTCATTGGGGGTAGGTGTGCGTAAAATATCGCTTAACCCTTCAATGTTAACGCCCTTTTTGGATGAAAAAGATTCAGATGAGGCAGCGTTAAAGGAATTTTTACATAGCGTACACGAGGTGAATATTTTTAGCCTGCCCAGCCGTGATGTGCTGGATGGTATTGCGAAGCGCGCGCTGAATGCGGCTTACGTGCAGGAAATGGATTTGACTCAGGGAAATCATCGCATGTGGGTGTATATTCATCCTGCCGAGGGAGAGCATGTCACTAACTTAGTGCTGTTGCTGCAGGAACCCAATAGCGTATTTTACAGTATTGCAATGAGCGGTCGCGTGGATAACTACACGCTGGCCAACTTAAGCCACATTAGTCCTGCCTTTTTCGATAGCTATATTAACCGTTTCAACGTGAAGTTTTAGGTTTACTTCCGTCTTTCGGCTATCAAATCCATTACCCATTTCATTTGCTCCTCCACCGTCATATGGCTGTTGTCAAGCAGTACAGCGTTGTTGGCACGACGTAGTGGACTCACATCGCGGTTTTCATCAATGTGGTCGCGTTGGCGTATATTCCTCTCCACATCCATAAGCGTAGTTTGCACGCCTTTTCCAAGCAGCTCCTGGTAGCGTCGTTCGGCACGTACTTCGGGTGAAGCGGTCATGAAAATTTTGAGTTCGGCATTAGGGAAAACTACTGTACCTATATCGCGTCCATCCATTATGATGGCTTTGTTTTTACCCATTTCCTGTTGTAGCGCCACCATGCGCTCGCGTACTTCGCCAATTTCGGCTACGCGGCTTACGTTATCCGATACGCGTGCAAGGCGAATTTCGTCCTCCACGTTTTCTTCGTTCAAAAAAACGTCGTTTTTTTCAATCTTTGTATTATACAACAACCTGATATTGATAAGCGGTAGCGCGGCTATCAGCTGCTCTTTTTTTACGGAGCCATCAGCGTTTATCATGCCGTTGCGTACGGCGTATAGCGTAACGCAGCGGTACATGGCACCGCTATCAATAAACGTGTAGCCAAGTAGCTTTGCAATGGCTTTGGCAAATGTGCTTTTTCCGCACGACGAGTAGCCGTCAATGGCAATAATGATATCCTTCATGCTATAATTTTACAATCAGTGCTATGTGGTTGCTGCCTTGCCCTACATGATAGGTGGCGCGCGCGTAGTTCAATTCAAAGTATTTGAGACGCAAACCAAAACCGAATGAGAAGCCTGTCATGCCGCTGGTATCGCCCACTTTCAGGTCGTTGCGCCGTCTGAAGTTATATCCCCCCATGATGAAAAAATATTTTGACGGAATAACCTGCACTCCAATAGCCACGTGGCTCATAAGTTCATTCCCTATTTTCGATATTGTACTTTCTTGTGTTGTTCTCCCGTCTATCAGCGATGATTTTTCTTCGGTATCATTATACACGTTAAACGACTGTAAATCGTTTAGCGAAAGAGTTATTCCAAAAGGTGCTTTTTCAAATTTCTGTGCCACTGCTAGCTGAATCTCAAAGGGTAGTTTTTCGCGGTTGCCGTCAGTATAAGGCTTTAGCTGAAAACCTATATTTTTGAATGTAAGTGTGGCGTTGAAGAGTTTACTGTCAGAGTAGTAGCGGGCGCCTAAGTTAACGGCCATGCCTACCGAGTTGTACCGCTCCAGCTGCGAAATGATAGTGTTGAGTTCTGCGCCTAAACTTACGTTGTGCCATATTTCGCGTGAGTATAGCATGCCTATGGCGAATTCATTGGCGTTAAATGTGCCAAAATATTCCCCATTTTCATCGGTGCTATCAAAATTGCCGTAGTTAAGGCTTACAATGTTTAGGCCGATCGTTCCCACATGGTCAAGGTGCCAAGCCCCGCTAAGGCTGCTGTGCGAAATGCCTGCAAAGTAGTTGAGGTAGGTAAGGCTAAAGTTGCGATGCATGCTGCTGTCGAGCAGGGCAGGGTTTTGCGCTACCATAGTTACATCGCTGTGTAGCGGTGCTATGCCTACATTACCCAGCGCGGCAGATTTTGGAGAGGGGTTTATCTTTAGAAAATTGTAGGTAGTTTCGCCACCCAGCTGCGCGTATAGCGAAGCTGAGGATAGAAAAAATAGAAGTATGGCGGCTGTTCTTTTTAGCATTGACCTACACAGTAAAACTTACAAATATAAGCATTTCAATGCTAAAAGTCAATTCAACTTTTGGTAGTAGAATAGTTCATGATACGGTAGTAATTTCGGATGCAGAATTTTTATCAAATCCTTTAAAATTACCTGCGGATTTACTGTTCCCGATTCAAAGAAATCGCTACCGCCTGCTGCACACATGCGAGCATTGTTATTATAGACCTCTCTACGCTGGTAGGGCGGAATATTTTCGATGAGCTTATGCATGTTGCTTAGCTCATTCAGGCTGCTTGCCTGTCCCGGGTTGAGCCAAACGGTGGCGTGCTGTGCTTCGCTGTAGGCACGCTCAATGCTTATGGGGTAGCTGTCGCGTTGGTTGTGCAGGGTAATTACGCTTTCGGCATTCGCATCATGCAACAGGGTAGCCATGTTACCTCGTTTGCCGGGTACAAACCAGGCATCGCCCCACGGAGCGTTAAGCAGCGTTTTGGTTGTATTTGCTGCAGTACTTGCTAGCACCCTCATCTCTTCATACTCTGCACCCACTTGTTCGAATTTTTCAATAGCCAACGCCTCACAATTGAAAAACGTGGCCATGGCAACTACCCATTCAGCTTTGCCCAGCGGGTGCTCCTCGGTGTACTCGCCAATGTATACCACGCGCAATCCCAACTCTTGCAACTTATTGGCTATGCTTGTAAATTCGCCCGATATGCCATAGGCAAAAATTATATCGGGGTGTAGCGATAGTAGGAGTTCTACGTTGAGCTGCGTATCGTAGCCCATATCGGGCAGCTGTTTTGCGGCATACTTGGCTTGCAGCAGCGAATCATACACCAGGTTTGCTCCGGCCACTCCCACAATGCTCTCCCGCTGGCCAATGAAATTAAGCATTGCCACATGGGTAGTTGACATGCATGCTACGCGCCTAACGGTGCTATCAATGGTGTAATTGTAAGTGAGCTCCTGCGAGTGCTGAAAAGGGTTGAATACGTGGAGTGTTTTTTCTCCGTTAATGGTGTCAATGCAAAATCCGTTGGCATACTTTGGCGTGTAGAAGTTGCCTTGCGTGGCTTGCCTTGCAGTGTTATTTTTACAGGAAAAAAAAATGATGGAAAGAGTGAAAAGGAGAAGCGTTCTTTTGAGGAGGCGCATAGAAAAAATAATTTTAGGCTGTATAGTTATGAAAAAATAAAAACACTGTGGGGTAATAATCATGTAATCCCACAGGGGTTGAAGAAATCAATTACTAAAGTAATCAATATAAAAATATTCATCCCAAAAAAGAATGCTGCTTTAACGGATTTTAGTTATTTATCCATCCCTATTTGTGATAATTGCTCGTTTTTTTTACCTTTGATAGTTTGTAAGAGCACGGTTGTAAATTGTTAAGCGTATGATTAATATCTATTTAAGAGAGCTTGTGCAGAGTAACCACAGGGTTATTATTCCTGATTTGGGAGCTTTTCTGAAAAAAGATAAGGCTGCAAATTCGTTGGAAAGTTCAGTAACCTTTAGTCCTTTTCTCCGCTTTAATGATGGGTTGGTGGAGAATTATTTGGTTGAAAAAGAGCATATAACAGAGAAAGAGGCCTCGCTGGAGGTGCGTCGGTATGTACAAAGTATTAAGCAAACCATTGCAGTACACCAATTTTACTATGTTACCGATTTAGGTGCATTTTACGAGGATGAGCGTGGCTCAGTGCAATTTCTATTTGCAAAATCTGAAAAGGAGGCAAATCGTAAATTAGATGAAATAGCATCAAATTTGACCACAGCCAATGCTACGGCAGGTATGCCGGAATTAGATGTGGAGGAAAGCACGCCAGCTGCTGGAGTTGTTAAACACGAAGTAAACAAGAAGAAAATAGTGAAGAAAAAAGCAGAGAGTATTATCAAAGAAAATAAGGAGACAGCTCAGGTGAATGCGGATGAAAAAGCAAAACACTTAGAGGAGGCCAGCAACTCGCTACAGCGTTGGATGGAGGAGGTAGAGAAGCGCAGGGAGCAGCAAGCACAGGAGGAAAAGAAGGCGCTTGAAGCAAAGGAGCCGGCTATGCCTGAGGAGTTGGAGGCGCAGCAGCGTCGTCAAGCGGAGGTAAGGCGGGCGTTGGATGTGAGGCGTAAGATGGAGGAGGTGAATGAGGCGGTTAAGGAACTTGAGGCAAATGTGGATGATGTGAACATAAGTGTTGACAATGAACTCCGTGTTGTGGATGATGAGAGAGAAGAAGTTCTTGTAGAGAGGAAGGAGGAAGGTGAAAAGTCTAAAAAAAGTTTGCGCTGGGGTATTTTATTTTGGATTGTGTTGCTATTGTTGATACTTGCTGCCGCTTTGCTGTGGTTTTGGGCGCCCATATCAAATTTTGTGGGTAATACACCCGGCTATACGGAGGTGGTAACGGAGGAGTACGTGATTACTAATTCCCCTGCTTTTGTGGAGTTAGACTCCGTGGCTACAGATTCTACCCATACTTCAGCGTTTTTGGAGCAACAGGAAGGTTTATACTATGTGGTAGTCGGTGTTTTTAATATACAGAATAATGCTTTTGCTCTTTGCCAAAAATTAAATAACCTGGGGCTAAACGCTGAAATGGTGAAAGCGTGTGGCGATAAATTTGTGGTAAGTATAGCCAAGTCAAGCAGTATAGAAACTGCAAAGAGAGAGCAGGATAACTATAAGAAAAAGTATGGGGATGCTTGGGTTTTATACTAAGAAAACGAGATAGAAAAAGGAGTTGGCCGCATGGCTAATATATTTGCAAATGCTATAAATCGTCTGTTTAGCGCAGGCGATTTTTTAATGGAAAAATATGACGGTGGTAAGCGCACGTTGCTGCACAAGGAGGTGGGCGAAATTGTATTTACCAAAGTAAGGCGTAGCCGCAGTATTCGTATTGCGTTGCGCCCCGGTCAGCCGGTGAGCGTCACCTTGCCTTACTACGCCAGCTATGCCGAGGCCGATAAGTTGGTGCTTGAAAAAATAGATTGGATAAAGGACGAGCAGGTGAAAATGCAGGCAGATGCAGGTAAGCGTCGTACTTTTACTGAAGAGGAAATTGCTCGTTTGCGTGCTCAAGCCAAGCAATTTTTGCCGAATAGAGTAGAAGTGTTGGCAAAACGTTTTGGTTTTACCTACAATAAAATCACCGTGAAAGATATTCGCTCACGATGGGGTAGCTGCTCATCAATGAATAACCTCAACTTCAGTCTTTATCTTATGGACTTGCCCGACGATTTAGTGGATTACGTGATATTGCACGAGTTGTGCCATACGGTGCATCGCAATCATGGCCCTCATTTTTGGGATTTACTTAATCGGTGTACGGGTGGAAAAGCGCACGAACTTTCAGCACGGATGAATACGCACAGCATGAGAATGTTTTAAATAGGGCGTTGTCATACTGAGCCTGTGTCGAAGTATGTGGGAGGATTTATCGTCGTTGCGCACCCCTTTGACAGGCAATGGGTGACAGCCCGCATTGCGATTAATCCTGCGGTACCCCCTCCCTTAAAATTTCAGCAGCGCGGTTGGCTTTATTCTGTTGCGCGGGTTTGTCGGTGTTGCGGTACAGCACACCCAAAAAGTGGGCGTAGCGATAGACCAGCGTTTGCTTGCTGCACGGTGCAAGGTAGTAGTCGGGCATTTTTTCTGTGCCGGAATATTTTTTTACAATATCTATCAGCTGCTTCTTTCCACACATTCCCCCGTCGTATGGGTCAATGAAAAATAGCATCTCACCTTGTGTATCTCCGTAAATATCCTGATAGCCCAACATGCCACTGTTGGATAAGTTGATTCCGCTAATGGGCAGCTGTAGGCGCTCAGCTATACAAACATACAGTAATCCTAACGAAACCTGACTCCCTTCCTTACCCTGTAGTAGGTCGCTGAATACCAGCTGCCACTCGTTTTGAATTAGCCGTTTCGCCGAAAACTTATTGTTTTCAAAAATTATCCGATTAAAAAGGCGTACTTGCTCCAGCGCGGTGAGATGCTCGTTGAGCTCAAGCCAAATTTCGCGGCTTAGTACCTTAATTTGATTCTCAATGGTGACAAACTCAATGTTGGGACGAAACAGCTTACTTGCGTAGTACACGCCGGTAAGCAAATCCGGTGCGCCGTTATTCGCCCACTCTTTAAGTTTTTGCAGCGTGGAATTTTCCTGAATCTGAGAAATAACATGCTCCAAACGTATCAACTGCGTTTCCTCCAATGTGTCACGCCATGCGTCTTCAAGCATAGGAATAGCCTCCTCGCCTTTAGCGCATAACCTGTCTATCACCAGCGATACCACTTCGCTATCGGTGTCGTCAAGCAGGTTTATGAGTGATGTAACTTCGTTGTCGTGCATGAACTATTTCAACTTTTCAAGTGCCATTTCTATCATGTTGCCCACTGCTTTTTTGTAGTCCACATTCATGTCGAGTATGGCGCGGTTGGCTATAATGGTGCAAATGGTAAGCGCCTCGTGTCCGAGCAACTTCGAAAGACCGGCTATGGCTGAGCCCTCCATTTCAAAGTTGGTAATGCGCTTATCGTTGTAACGAAAGCTCTCAATCATCTCATTCAGGTTGGGCGTGGCCAGCTGTATGCGCAGCACACGCCCTTGCGGGCCGTAGAACCCGGGTGCTGAAATGGTCATGCCTTCAGTAGTGCTGTCGGCAAAAAGGTTAATTAGCTTACGCGAATTTTCTACAAAGTAGGGTTTTGCGCACAACTCGTTCCAAGAAGTGTGCTTCATGAACGCCGCCTCGTAATCCAGCAGCGAAACCTCGTTGCGCCCTGCGTAAAAGTTGAGTAGTCCATCAAAGCCAATGCTTATGTGCGAACTCACCAAACTTCCCAGCGCAAGGTCGGGCTGCAAAGCGCCCGACGTGCCAAGACGCACTAAGCGTAGTGTGCGGTGCTGCTCCTTAGGTATGCGCGTTTTGAGGTCAATATTGGCAAGAGCATCAAGTTCTGTAACCACTATGTCGATATTGTCGGTACCAATGCCGGTGGACAGCACCGTCATGCGTGCACCTTTATATATACCTGTACAGGTAACAAATTCGCGACTGCTTTTCTTTACCTCTACCTTACTGAAGTGTGCGGCAACGGTATCTACACGACCAGGGTCGCCTACCAATATCACGGTGTCGGCCAAATCTTCGGGCAGAATATGAAGGTGAAAAATGCTGCCGTCGTCATTTATTATAAGCTCTGATGATGCAATGGGCTTCATAATATTTGGTATTAAAGTATATGAACTCAAAATTACAGATTTTTTTATGCAAAGTCAAGAATTGTGTATAACTTTGTTTACATAAAAACTACTAACAATGCTACAACGTATTCAATCTGTATTCCTACTACTGGCGCTGGTGCTGCTGGGGTTGATATTTGTTCTTCCCTTTGCCGTTATGGTGGATGCTCAAGCTAATGAATCTGTATATAGCGGGGTGCAAATGCCCGCGTTGGTTTTGCAGATTATAGTATTTGTAACTACGCTCGCTACTGTTTTTTTATACAAAAATCGTGTGCTGCAAATTCGCCTCAGCGCCCTTAACTGTGTAATACTATTGGTTTATCAGGCTTTTGCGATATGGCAAGTATATCAGCTTTCGCTGTTGGCCGATGCTACGCGGGTAAAGGTAGCCATCATATTTCCTGTTCTTGCCGTTATTCTTACACTTGTTGCCATGCGAGGCATGGCTAAAGATGAGGCGCTGGTAAAATCGTTGGATAGGTTGAGATAGAGTTCTATAATCCCAATAGGGTCTGAATGTAAACGGTGCGGAAGCATTTGCTTCCGCACCGTTTATGTTTGTAGTATGTCACTACCACGCCACCTTAGCAGCCTTGGCAATCTTTTTCGGAATATCAGTGTTATCCATTTTGCCGTTGAATAGTTCGCTACCCGTACCAATAGCATACACAGGTACCATAGTTCCAGTATGCCCAAAGGTATTGTAGCTGCCGCCGCTTTGGGCGCTTACTTTGCGTGCTATTGCCTTCGCGGTATTCCATGCGTTGTTCACTTTGCATGGCGTGTCGTCGGTTTGTGGTTTTTTCTCAACATTCTGAGCAAATAAATTCTTTAACCACATCTCGTCGTCGAAGGAGGGCGTGTAGTTAAACTCGTTTGCCAATAAACCCTTCAACTCGCTGTAGCTAATGGGGTCATTGAAACGTGTTGCTAACTTTTCGGCTGATATTTTTTGCAAAGATATACCCATTATACCTACTAGCTTATCCTCGCCTGATCCCACTCCTAAACCGCCGGTTTCGTGGTCGGCAGTGACGATTATGAGCGTTTGCTTGGGATACTTTTTGTAGAAGTCAAGAGCAACCTGTACGGCATCGCTCATGTCTACCACCTCACCTACGGCTGTTGCGGCATCATTGTTGTGTGAAGCCCAGTCAATTTTTCCACCTTCTACCATTAGGAAAAAGCCCTTGCTATTGTTCAACTTATCAATGGCAATCTCGGTAGTTTGTTTTAGCGTGTAATCGTCCGAGGACTTATCTATTACGTAAGGAAAAGCATCTTGTGGCTTGCTTTCGGGTTGTAGTAGGATGTTCTTTTGTGCAGTGGAAGCTTTGCAGTCGGCTAAACTACGCGTAATTATGTAGCCGCCTTGCTCCAGCATAGGGAAAATGCTGGGTTGCTGCTGGTCCTTACCATTGGGTTGCAAAAATCCACCTCCGGAGAAAAAGTCAAACCCACTTTTTGCCAAATCTTGTACGATTTCGTAGTACATGCTGCGGCTGGCTTGGTGAGCGTAAAATGCGCCGGGCGTAGCGTGGTCAATACTTACGCTGGTGGTAATACCAACCTTGTAGCCGTTATCCTTAAAGCGCTGTGCAATGCTTTTGAAGCTAACCTTTGCTTCGCTGTTCATACCAATAACGCCGTTCTTGGTTTTGTTGCCGCAAGCCAGCGCTGTGCCTGCAGCCGATGAGCAGGTAACCAAATTGCTGGCAGAGTAGGTGGTGGCAAAACCAGCTACCGGAAAATTGGAAAAAACAAGATTTTTTGAACCATGCCTACCATCTTTAGCCGCAAGGTAATCCTCGGTGAGCGATACCACACCGAAGCCCATGCCATCGCCAATAAAATAGAAAATGTACTTTGCTTGCGCAAATGTGAGCGTAGTACAAAGTACGAGAATGAGAAGCAGAGATGTTTTTTTCATAATAATGTATTTTGCGTTATAAACGTTCAAACGTTATAACGTTCGTAACGTAATTTATTCTTTGTACCAATCTTTATACATCAAATAGCCCTGCGCATTCTTTACAATCATTTTTTCGGCATCCTCGGGCGTAATGGTTTTTACCTTTTTGGCGGGAACGCCTGCATAAATGCTGTAAGGTTCCAACTCGGCCTTGCTTAGCACCACCGAGCCTGCGGCAATAATGGAGTTGTCGGCTACAGTAACGTTGTCCATAAGCGTAGAGCCCATGCCCACTAGCACGTTATTGCCCACCACAGCACCGTGAATATTGCACAGGTGGCCAACCGAAACGTTATCGCCCAAGCGCACGGTAGAGCGCTCGTACAATGTGTGCAGCACCGAATTATCCTGTATGTTCACGTTGTTGCCTATGATAATGGGGTTCACATCGCCGCGCAGCACTGCGCCATACCAAATACTACAATTATCGCCAATGGTTACATCGCCTATAATTACGGCAGTTTCGGCTATAAAACAGTTCTTACCTATTTTAGGCGTTTTTCCTCTAAGTGGTCTTATAAGTGGCATATAAATATTGGATGATATGCGACGTGCGATATGCGATTTTTCGAGAAGTCTCAAGTCGCATGTCGCAAGTCAAGTTTCTTAATGCATTCTTGCACCCGTCATCAAAATAAACTCTTCACGGGTTTTTTGCTGCGTCATAAATGGACCGGTAAAGGCTGATGTGGTGGTTACGGAGTTCTGCTTTTCCACGCCGCGCATTTGCATGCACATGTGGGCAGCCTCAATAATTACGGCCACACCAAGTGGTTGCAGGGCATCCTGTATGCAGTCGCGAATTTGCACCGTAAGCCTCTCCTGTACTTGCAGACGACGGGCAAAAGCATCTACCACGCGGGCAATTTTGCTCAACCCTGTGATGTAGCCATTGGGTATATAGGCCACATGTGCTTTGCCGTAAAATGGCAACAGGTGGTGTTCGCACATCGAAAATATTTCAATGTCCTTTACCAAAATCATTTGCTTATACTCCTCCTTAAACTTGGCAGAGTTGAGAATTTCGTACGGATTTTGCGCGTATCCCTGTGTCATAAACAGGCGCGACTTAGCAACCCGTTCGGGGGTTTTGAGCAATCCCTCGCGGTCGCTATCTTCGCCCATTAAGTCCAAAATAGCCTTTACGTGCTTGCCTATGGCGTTAACTTTCTTCTGGTTAAAGGAGTCAATTCTTTCGTAGTGTTCCGTCATTTTTTGTATCTTTGAGGTACAAATTTACAAAATAAATCAGCAAATGCCGATTTTAGTCGTAGCAGCCACCGAGTTAGAATTAAATGTTGTGAAAAAGCGTTTGGCAAATGTCGCTAACGTTGATTTCGCGGTTACGGGCGTAGGCGTGCTGGCTACAGCGTATGAGCTTACTAAGTTGCTTGCGCAAAAAAAGTACGATTGGGTGCTGAACGTAGGAATTGCAGGTACATTTTCCGATAAAATAGCTTTAGGTGAGGTGGTAGTGGTTGAAAAAGAGATAGTAGGGGATAGCGGGGTGGAAAATGCGGCAGGCGTTGTGCAGCCCTTACCACAAGAGTTGCAGGGAAATGTGAAATTGATTTGCCCCTACGTAAATGATTTTTCTTTTTTACAAGAAATAAAAAAAGTAGGCGGCATTACCGTAAGTTTGTTGACCGAAAATGCCTCCCGTGTAAATGCTCGCAAACTCGTAGCCGATGTGGAAACTATGGAGGGTGCTGCATTTTTTTACGATTGCTTGCGCGAAAAGGTAAAGTTTTTGCAGCTGCGCGGTATTTCCAACATAGTAGGGGATCGTAATAAGGCAAATTGGAAGATACAGGAGGCGATGGATGGTGTGGGAGACTTATTAAAGGATGTTGTTGATGAACTTTGTAAGTAGTATTAATTATGAGATTGCTTCGTCGTCCCTCCTCGCAATGACGTCTTGATTAAATTTTAAATTCTTAATTTTTCATTTTTAATTAAATGCTTATTGGTTTTTCTCCCTGTCCCAACGATACCTTCATATTTCATGCCATGCTGCACGGCGCGGTGGATACCGAGGGGCTGACCTTTTCCACTCACATAGCCGATGTGGAGGAGCTAAATACGCTGGCGCTGCGCGGAGAGTTAGAGGTAACCAAGCTCAGCTACGCGGCTTATACGCAGGTGACCGATAAATATTTGATACTTGATTCGGGTGGCGCGCTTGGGCGGGGCAATGGCCCGTTGTTGGTGGCCAAAAATGCAACAGAGTTGACCGCTGATACTCATGTGGCTATTCCCGGAAAATATACAACAGCAGCCTTTTTGCTGCGCATTGCCTTTCCACAGCTGTGCCACTTGGACGAAATGCTGTTTTCCGATATTACGCAGGCTGTAGTGCAAGGTAAGGTTGACGCGGGAGTATTGATACATGAAAGTCGATTTACCTACGCGGAGCAAGGACTGCATCTGCTGGCAGACTTGGGCGCTAAATGGGAGCGGTATAGTGGATTGCCCATTCCTTTGGGTTGTATTTGCGTAAAGCGCGATATGCCGAAAGAGCAGCAGCAGGCTGTTTCGCGGGTAATGCGCTATAGCGTTGATTACGCGTTGCAAAATCCTACCGAAAGTCGTACATTTGTGAAGCAACACTCGCAGGAATTGAGCGACGAGGTAATAGATAAGCATATTGCCATGTTTGTCAATGAGTATACGCGTTCGCTGGGTACCGAAGGTAGAAATGCTGTTACCGGATTTTTCGCGGAAGCGGTAAAACAGGGAATGATTAGAAAAATGGCTGAGGAGGTGTTTCTATTACCCCCAACCCCCTAAAGGGGGCTATAACATCAGTTGTTTGTCAGCAGTTGTACATTTGTCAATAAAAAACCATTGCAGTTATAGCCCCCTTTAGGGGGTTGGGGTAAATTAGTAAATTGTAAATCGTCAAATTGTAAATTAATATGATAGTCGTAACAGGTGCCGCAGGGTTTATTGCCAGCTGCTTGGTGGGTATGCTCAATGAGCGTGGCTACAACGATTTGGTGCTGGTCGATGATTTCTCGCACGAGGATAGAAAGGCCAACTACGAGGGCAAAAAGTACAAAGCCTTGGTAGAGCGCAGCAAGTTTTTTGACTGGCTTAAGGATAACCACCGCTACGTGGAGTGCATTTTTCACATGGGAGCACGTTCGGCTACTACCGAAAAGAGCTGGGATGTACTGATGGATTTGAACCTGGGCTACTCTCAAAAAATGTGGAATCTCTGCGTGGAGTATGGCCTTCCGCTGGTATACGCTTCGTCGGCAGCTACGTATGGCGATGGTGAGTTGGGTTACTCCGATAGGCACGATTTGGTGGAGCAGCTGCAGCCGCTGAACTTGTACGGTAAATCGAAAAATAACTTTGATAAGTGGGCGTTGAAGCAGGAGAGAGCACCGTTCTTTTGGGCGGGTTTGAAGTTTTTCAATGTGTATGGCCCTAACGAGTACCACAAGGGACGCATGGCATCGGTGATACTGCACACGTTTAAGCAAATTGGAGAAACAGGTAGTATGAAGCTCTTTCGTTCGCATAACCCCAAGTACGCCGATGGGGGGCAACTGCGCGATTTTGTTTACGTAAAGGACTTGTGTGATGCTATGATTTTTCTCATGGAAAAGCGTCCGCAATCGGGGTTGTACAACATGGGTACGGGGCACGCGCGCACATTCTTAGACCTTGCCCGCAACACGTTTAAGGCTATGGGCGTACCCGAAGATATTTCATACGTCGATACGCCTGTTGATATTCGTGATAAGTACCAGTATTTTACGGAAGCTGATATGAGTAAGCTACGTGAGGCGGGTTACACCAAGGAGTTTACCTCACTTGAGGATGGCGTAGCGGATTATGTGAAGAACTACCTGATACTGCATAATTATATGTAGAACTAAGGCCCTAACAGGGTCTCAAAACCCTGTTAGGGTTTATTCAGAGTGTGAAATAAAAGGTGCGATTGAAAAAGATTCAATCGCACCTTTCTGTTTTGTGAAATACGGTTACTTTTTTGGTGCGAGATGTTTCTTTTTCCACTGTTTCAATTCGCTTTTACTCATTTCTTTGGTGATAATCTCATCAGTATGCGCAGATGTATAGGTTGTGTTGCGGGCAACTGTGTCAACTACTTCATTTCCCAAGTAGAACTTTGGATGTACGTATACGTTACCATAGGCGCTATCTCCGTTTTTACAAGTGTCGCAAAGGTAGGAATACATGACGCAGAATCGTACGTGACTTCCCTGCGTGTACTTGTCGCCTCCGGCAATAGCAATAGGTGCTCCGGCTTCAATTTTTTGTCCTTCCTTTACAAAAATCTCATTTAGTACGCTGTACCTTGCACGTGTGCAATCTTTGTGTGCAATGTATATTTCATTTTCATCTGTTGCCATAGAGTAGTTTTCATGCTTCAAGTTGGCATTGTTTTTAGTATTAAATACGGTGCCGCCTCGCGAGGCGAAGACGGTATCGCCCATTGCGGTTGAGAAAGAAATGGCATAGTAGTTTTTGGAGGGAACCTTTTCCCTTAGATTGTAAGTTTTGTTGAATAACGTTAGCATCCCAACTCTTGTCCCCTTTCCTTCACTAACGGGTATAAGGTAAGGATAGTCTGTATCCGGGTTGGTATTTAGACATCCCCACCTGTAGCTGTAGGTGTAATTATAATCGGGGGTGCTAAAGCCATTTTCTGACAAGGTAATAGAGGTACTTCCCTTTGCCGAAACGGAAGTGGTGTACGGCATTGGAACGGTAGTTGAGAAGCTACTTGAATTACGAAATGTGAGTGTAAGAATAATGGGGGTATACAGGTTGTTGCTAAGCGTTAGTTTTTGTTGTCCTTGTGCTCCGCTGCTCCACTGGGCATCTACATCCTGAGCGCTGGCGTAGGTGGAAATGAGTAGCAAGACACCCCAAAGTGTTGTGTGTATTATTTTCATGGTTTTGAACATTGGTAATAATGCAAATATAGTAAATGAAAAAGGCTTACTGTTGTAAGCCCTTTAATTGTATTATTTTTAACTTGAAAATTGCACCAGCATATTGCGGTATGCCGAAAATATTTTCGATTTCGAAACAAAGCCTATGTATACGCTTTCCGCATTGACTACGGGAAGATTCCATGCTCCTGATTTTTCAAACTTATCTAGCACGGTTTCCATGCTTTCGCCCTCTATAACCACATCGGGTGGCGAACTCATATAATCCTCTACAGTGGAGGTGTCATACAATTCGGGCTTGAACATCTCCTTTCGCACATCATCAAGCAGTACTATACCCATGAGGCGGTTTTTGTCGTCGGTTACAGGAAACACGTTGCGCTTTGAGTGGGCTACTACCTTTACTAGTTCGCCCAACGTGGCGTAAATATTTATGGGATTAAAATCCTTTTCTACAAGTGTGCTTGTATTTAGTAGTGTCAGCACAGCTTTATCCTTGTTTTGCGTACGCAGGTCGCCTGTTTGTGCCAAACGTTTGGTATAAATGGAGTGCGGCTCAAAGTATGCTATGAGCGTATAGGCTACTACCGAGGTGAGCATAAGCGGCATGAGTAGGGCGTAGCCTCCCGTAATTTCGGCTATGAGGAAGATGGCGGTGAGCGGTGAGTGCATTACGGCGGCCATGAGCCCCCCCATGCCTACAAGGGTAAAGTTGGCCTCGGGTAGCTTTAGATTTTCGCTGAAAAAATTCAGCATTTTTGCTACAAAAAATCCGCATATCCCGCCTATAAACAGCGTAGGTCCGAATGTCCCGCCTACACCTCCGCCGCTGTTGGTAGCCGCCATAGCTACCACCTTAAAGATGATGAGTAGGGCGAGGTAAACAAAAATAAACCACCACGAGTCTATTATTTTTTCGGAGAAAACGGTGTTCTGAAAAATTTCACCGGAATTGCCTGAGAGCAGTGATGTAAGTATACCGTAGCCTTCGCCGTAGAGAGGTGGAAAAAGAAAGATGAGAAATCCTAGTATGCTACCGCCCACAAGCAACTTTTTCATTGGTGTTCCTAGCTGCTTAAACTTACCTTCAATAAATAGCGTGCCGCGAGTAAAGTACAATCCTATAACTCCGCAAAATACGCCAAGTATGAGGTAGTAGGGCAAATTTTTTACCTCAAAAGTTTGTATGGCGTTGGCAAATTCTACCTCGGGACCAAGCCACAGGTACGATACCAGCGTGGCGGAGACTGCAGCTATGAGTAGCGGAACTATGGACGATAGCGTAATGTCGATCATCAGCACTTCGAGCGTGAAAATTACGCCTGCCAACGGCGCTTTAAATATGCCGCCAATGGCCCCTGCAGCTCCGCAGGCTAACAGCAGCGTTATGTTTTTGTAGTTGAGTCGTAGCGCTTGACCAATGTTGCTGCCAATGGATGAGCCTGTAAGTACAATGGGGGCCTCGGCTCCTACCGATCCCCCAAAACCAATAGTCATGGAGCTGGCAAGAATGGATGTCCACACGTTATGTCGCGGCAGCTTGGAATCTTTGCGCGATATGGCGTATAGCACGCGGGTAACGCCGTGGCTGATGTTATCCTTTACTACATATTTTACAAATAGCACTGTGAGCAGCATACCCATGGCGGGATAGGCAAAGTAGAGCAGGTTGGAACCGTCAATTTTTCCGATAAAGCCAACCAGGTTGTGCTGCACAAAATGTACAGTGTGCTTAAGGAGTACAGCAGCCAGGCCGCTGAGCAGGCCTGTGACAACGCTCAATACCAGCAGTAGCTGGCGCTCATTGACACGTTTAACGCGGGTGGCAAAATATCGTACAAGTAGCTGGGTAGTCATGTGGTTTTTGAGAGACAAAGAAAGCAAAGATAGAAAAAAAGAAGTATCTTTGAAATGAAAAACTATCAATAATGATACTACGTACAAAGCAGCGAATGATGGGCACCTCGTTAGGTTTAGTTGTTCCCGTTATCTTTTTTTTTATAGCTTACTACATGCAGTATCGTATGTTCTCTCCGTGGCAGTATATACAATTTTTGGTATCGCACGAGGTGCTGAGTAAGGTTGCCAGCTTGTGTGTGCTACCTAATCTTGTGGTATTTTTTGTTGCCATCTCCTTTGATAAGGACTCCGTAGCGCACGGCACGCTCTTTGCAACTATTGTTTGGGCGCTGACTGTAGCGGTGTTGTATTTTTCCGTTTAGAGTTTCCTTTCCCCCTTTCCTTCAGAAGAATATAAGAAAATGACAGCGTGCTTATTTTGCACAACGTTTATTTTTTTTATAAATACTCTGTTAAAAAGCAATAAATTTGGCTAGAAATCAGTATATTTGCAGATTATAAGACGATTGTTGTCATTTTGCATGAAGCGTTTTTCTCTCTCCCTCATATTAACACTTTTGTGTTCTTCTGTGCACCTGTTTGGGCAGGGCGTGTGTGATACCATTGCATTTACATGGAAAGGTGCTATTGGTAATAAGTACTTTTTTGTGGAAACTGCTCAACAAGATAGATCATTTACGGTATATTGGGGCGATGGATCTTCTGATTCGCCCACCGGAGAGGGCATTAGCTATCCGCAGATGTTGGTGCATGACTATGGTGATTTTAATACCTATAACGTTACTATTGTTGCGCATAGTAGCACATGTCGTTTTTCCTATTTAGACCTCGTTTTTAAGGAGGTCTATTCGCTTGATGTGAGTCGTGCTACAGCACTTACTGATTTATCTTGTTCACGTAATCAACTTACCCAACTTGATGTTAGTAATAACTTGCAACTAGTTAATTTGCTGTGTTTTACCAATTCTTTAGCTACTTTAGATGTTAACGTCAATACCAATCTCCAAATCTTGGAATGTGACGCCAACATGCTTGATTCATTGGATGTAACCAATAATTCGGATTTACAAAAATTAGAGTGCTTCAATAATAAGTTAACTACGCTGGATGTGAGTCGTAACCCGCAGCTGGAGGTGTTGTACTGTGAACTTAATAGCTTAACCTCGCTGGATGTACGCAGTAATACAAAGTTAAGGGATATGCGTTGCTACCACAATGGTTTAAGTTCGCTGGATTTGAGAGAGAATAAGGAGTTGACCTCCTTACAATGCTTCGAAAATCCGCTTGGCAGTTTAGATTTGAGCGCTAATAAGAAGTTGACATCGCTACTTTGCTACGGCAATATGCTTGATGCGTTGAATGTGGATTCCTGTCCTGATCTGCACGTGCTCAACTGTCACGGAAATAGCATTGCCAACATGAACTTGGATAGAAATACGCAGTTGACTAACCTATACATTTTTGATAATCGTGTGCCACTGTCTGCTATGTATACACTTTCTCAAAAGAATATTGCCATCACAGACTTTGGTAATCAGTATTTAGATACCACCAGTGTTGACCTTGATGAGTGGCTGGTTATTACACCCGATAGCATATTAAATGGTAGTAGTCGCACGGTTTACAGGGTTACCCGTAATGGTATAGCAGCTACCGAGGGCGTTAACTACCATATTTCGGGTGCGCGTATAATTTTTTATAAAAGTGGTTTTTACTGTGTGGAGATGAATAACGGCGCCATTTCTACTTCCCCGGGAGATACTGCCATTGCTATACGATCTTTTAGGGCGGGTCCGGGGCCGTACTTACCCGAATTAGCAACTCTTACTATTAGTGCAGGAGAGTTGTTACCCGGGTTTGATTCCGGAGTTCTTGATTATACCGTAAATATGCCCTGCGGGAATACATCTGTTCTTTTTTCATTTACTGTTGCTACAGGTAATAGTATTACATTTAGTAACGGAGGTACTACCTACATAAACAGCGCAGATACGCTGATTTTGGCGGCAGCAGCCGGCACCAATCGTACGTTGCTGGTACAGGTAGGCAGTAGCGAAGGAGTTACTATATATACGATTCAAATAGTTTCACCATTTAGTAGTGATATGCTTTACAAGGCATTTGAGACAACGCTGGAGGTGGTGAATAATGCGAATGTTAACGGTGGATATAGGTTTGAACCTAATGGTTACGAGTGGTATGCAAATGGTGCACTGCTGAGTGGTGAGACGCGTGGTGTACTTTATGTTAGTGGAGGACTTGTTGCTGGCATGAGCTATAGTGCGCAGGTAACTATTGTGGGTAACAATGGGTATAAGGTGAAGGTATGTCCTGTTACTATGCCTGCTGCTGTACGCTCGCTGAGCGTATATCCTAACCCCAACAATACGGGTTTGCTTACGGTGAAAACGAATAAGGAAGTAAATACACCTATTGAAGTATTCTCAATAGGGGGAGAATTGCTATCTACTTTTGCAGCTAGTGGGGCCATAACCGGCATTGATATTTCGCGTATGGCAAGCGGCACTTACGTGGTGCGTGCCAACGGGGAAGGTGCTATAGTAGTGAAAAAGTGATGAAGAGTTTGATATATAAGATGAGGAGGGTATTTTTTCTAACCATATTGCTACTTGCTGCTCACATGTTGACGGCTCAAAATTTCTACCATGAGGTATCGGTTGGTGGAGGCTTTGGTCTGTCCACGCTGCGTTACGATTTCTCGCAAGGAAGTCGTGATAACGGTCTTGGTGGCTATGTGGGGCTTGGATATTCCTACAATTTTCACTACAATTGGGCTATGGTAACAGGGCTCGAATTTGAGTTTTCGGGAGCAAGCGCATCTTCGGATGGTATTGACTACACCTATAGCATAACACCTACTTATCCACAGGCAGGTTACGACTTTCTTTATAGAACGCGTGGAGAAAACTTTGAGGAGACTCACCGTGTTGTGTATATGAATATTCCTCTTATGTTACGTGGAAGGTACGAGATTGGGGAGCACTTCTTGTATGGTGCAGCAGGTTTAAGGTTGGGGCTTCCTATTTCGAGCAGCCATAGCGGCTCTATTAGGAATGCGGTCACTACCGGCTACAGTGAATATTCACAGCAAGTTCACTCAAATGAACCTGAAAATGGATTTTCGACTTACGCTACGCTGAATTCAAGTGGCAACCTAGACTTGAAAGCGTACTTGTCATTGGCGTTGGAGGTAGGTGCTGAGTGGAGTGTGACTCAGGGGTGTAAGTTATACTCAGGTTTATATTTTAACTATGGGTTCACGAATATCTCAGCTGATACCAAGCAGCCCTTGCTAGGGTATCAGAGCGGTACTATGCCGAAACTTAACTCGGTTACAGCTGTTGTTGATAAGGTACGTATCATGTCCTTTGGCGTTACCCTACGCTTTGCTATGGACTATGAGTGGTTCTTTGGAAACGCTAAGCAGGAGGCGGAGTTTGAGCGTTAGAAAGTTTTCTTATCGCATATCCACCACCTCAACATTTGGGTGCTTTTTGATGTCGAACGTGAAGTCGGTAAGAGTAGTTTTTACTGAGGTATCGAATCGTTTTACCGCAATATACACGCTTCCACCGCTTTTGTCATAGTAGATAATGCTCAAGGGTTGTAGCGTGGCTTTATCTAAACGCAGGTTAATATTAGTGTAATCTGCCTTGTTATCCTTAGGAAATAAATCTACTTCCACTATTGGTTTTCCATCCAACGCTTTCTCTCCTCTCATTTTATACTTGTAATCTTTTTCATTAATAGAAAACAATGCTGAGGGGTTGGCAAAAATGCCGTCTTCAATAGGATTGGGGAGGGTAATGGTTACCTCGTTGGCACTTTTTATATAGGTCCAGCGTACCTCTCCGTTAAAGTAAATGGTACTCGCGTCCCAATCCAAGCGGTACATGTTATCTTTTACCAGCAGCTCTCCTTTTTCTCTTTCCTTAGCTTGGTCGGTAGAATTTTCGTATACGTACTCAAAGCTGATGGCCACATTTTTGGCTTTCTGCATTTGTGCCGAAAACTTTTCGAGTATGCTTTTGGCATCCTGCTGAGCAAAACCCAATGCGGGTATAATGGTTATAAGGGTAAGGAAAATTTTTTTCATAACATATTCTGTTGTGATTGCTCGATGTGCGACACCTGACATGAGAAAATACATCAATCGCATGTCGAGTATCACATATCAAAATTATCGTAGTTGGCTCAACACTTGCTCCAGCGCCATGGTATCGGGTATGCGCACCTGACGCGGCTTGCTTCCCTCGGGAGGGCCTACTATACCTGCTGCTTCCATCTGATCCATAATGCGACCTGCGCGATTGTAGCCCAAGTTGAACTTACGTTGTATGAGCGATGTGGAACCTTGCTGTGTTTCCACAATCAGGCGCGCGGCTTGTTCAAACATGTTGTCGCGACGGCTGAGGTCAACGTCGGGCACAGCACTGCCATCAGCATTCTCAGGCACGTATTCGGGTAGCGGAAATGCAGAGGGGTAGCCTTGCTGCTTGTTGATGAACTCTACGATTTTCTCCACTTCGGGTGTGTCCACAAATGCACACTGTACGCGGGTAATGTCGCTTCCTGTCGATACCAGCATGTCGCCCTTACCAATAAGGTGTTGGGCTCCGGTGGTGTCGAGTATGGTACGCGAATCAATCATGCTGGTTACACGGAAAGCTATGCGTGCCGGGAAGTTTGCTTTTATTAGACCCGTAATAACGTTGGTTGTGGGACGCTGCGTAGCAATTACCAAGTGAATGCCAATGGCGCGCGCCAGCTGTGCAAGACGAGCGATAGGTGTTTCCACCTCACGTCCCGCGGTCATAATCAGGTCGGCAAACTCATCAATTACCAGCACGATGTAGGGTAGGTAGCGGTGTCCTTTTTCGGGGTTGAGCTTGCGGTCGATAAACTTTTGGTTGTACTCTTTAATATTGCGCACAGCCGCATCCTTAAGCAGGTTGTAGCGGTTATCCATTTCAATGCACAACGAGTTGAGTGTGTAAATTACCTTTTGGTTGTCGGTAATAATGGCCTCGTCGGAATCGGGAAGCTTAGCGAGAAAGTGCTTTTCTATTTTGCCGTACAGCGGCAGCTCTACTTTCTTGGGGTCTACCAGCACCAACTTCAGCTGCGAGGGGTGCATTTTGTACAGCAGCGAGGTAAGCACGGCATTCAATCCTACGGATTTACCTTGACCCGTAGCGCCGGCAATAAGCAGATGAGGCATTTTTGCAAGGTCTATCACAAAGGCCTTGTTGGTAATTGTTTTTCCCAAGCCAATAGGTAGGTCGAACTTGGAGTCGTTAAACTCTGCCGACTTGATAATGGCCTGCATGGGTACAATTTCAGGATTTTGGTTAGGTACTTCAATACCTATGGTTCCCTTACCGGGAATGGGTGCGATAATGCGAATGCCGAGTGCAGCGAGGCTCAACGCTATATCGTTTTCCAAGCCTTTAATTTTGGAGATACGAACACCCGGCGCGGGAACTATTTCGTACAGCGTAACGGTGGGACCAATAGTAGCCTTAATTTCGGCAATGGCAATATTGTAGTGTCCTAGCGTGCGTACAATCTTATTTTTGTTGGCTTCCAACTCCTCACTTGATACCGATTGGGAGGTTTTTGAATATTCGTTGAGCAAATTAGGAGTGGGATAGCGGTAGCGTGACAAGTCGGCTTTGGGATCGTAAGGGAGCAGGCTTGCGGCAACATCTACCTCTTCGCCTTCCTCACCCGGTTCCACAGAAAAGTCTACTTCGCTGTCTTCCTCGTCAGTATTTTCTTCATTCTCCTCCACATCCTCTTCTTCCTCAGCCTTTTTTTCCTCTTCTTCTTGGGACTCTACAGTAAGCGTAATACCTCCCTCCTCCGGCTCAAAAATAATGTTGTCGTTAGCATCGGTATCAGCTACTTCAATAACTTCGTTATCATTAGTTTCGAGTGATATTTCTGCGTCGGAATTTTCCACCTCGACTTGCTCAATGCTATCCACCGTTTCCTTGCCGTTGAAAATACGATGCGTAAGCAATCTTGCTTTAAGCGAGAATGTGGGTATAATGTAGCTGATGAGTAGAAAGTACGCAACAATGAGTAGTGCGATGCTACCGAATTTTCCTACTACTGAAAGCATCCAAATGTGACCTACAGCGTAGCCGTGTGCGCCGCCCAAGCCTGCACCCAGCATGGTATTGTTGTTGCTCAATACGCCACATGTGAGCGAAATGAGCAGCATTGACACGAATAGAATAATGCACAAGCGCAAGGTTTTTAATCGGCCCCATTTAAGCAGCTTGAGTGCGCATATAATTCCCATGACTGGCAGCAGAATGCCGCTAATACCAAACCAGCGAGTAACTATAATACTTGCTATGCGATTGCCCAACTTGCCACCCCAGTTGGCAGCTTGTAGCCCATCACCAGCCATAGTAGACACGCCGGTAAAGCTATGATCAACATCCCAACTTATAAAGAATGAAATGGTAGAAGTGAGCGTATATAGCGATAGTATAAGTAGTGCAATACCTACGCTTAAACGCCATTTTTGCTTTCTGCTCAGCTGTAATTTGTTGTTGGTTATTTTTTGTGTTGAGGCCATATTACTTCAGCAACTTCTCGTAGTCTTTCCAATTTTTCATTATCTCTACAGCCTTTTGATACCCGTTGTCTACGGCAGGATATACCACTTCGTAGTAGGCGCTGGTGGTAAAGAGGTCTTGCGCTATAAGCCCCTTCATCTGTATGCGTATTTCGTGCTGAGCTTTGGCTATTTCTTCTTCTTTTTTTGCTAACTTTTGCTCCTCAGCATAGGTGATAAGTTCGTTAAATAACTCATCGCTTACGTCGAATTTCTCGTTAAACTCTTTAAAGGTTTTGTACGATTGCTTCAGCTGATTACGCTGCTTATCCACGTACCGCAGAATAAATTGGTTGAGTATGCCTTTGCGTACCAGCTGGGCGTGGTAGGTGGTAAAGCTACTTGTATCGAGCGGTACAAATACATCGGGCATAATGCCGCCTCCGCCGTATACTTTACGCTTGTTTTTGAGCGTGTAGTACATGAGCGAATCGGGGAGCGCTTTCATGCTGTCAATGCTATAGGCCTCACCATTAGTAAATCGCTTGTAAAAATCGCGGTAGTAATTTTCGATTTTGCCATTATCATACGGGCGTTGTATCATGCGACCCGTAGGTGTGTGGTAGCGTGCTACGGTTACACGCACCAAAGATCCGTCCGGCAATTCCATCTGATTTTGTACCAGACCTTTTCCAAATGAACGACGACCTACTATCAAACCCCTATCCCAATCCTGTATGGCACCTGCTAAAATTTCGCTGGCAGAAGCGGAGTTCTCATCAATCAAAATAATGATTTTTCCCTTTTCAAATTTGTTGAGCGTATCGGTTGCTATAGCATCCATGCGTGGTAATGCACGGCCTTCGGTGTATACCATTAACTCACCTTTTGATAGGAATTCATCGGCTATTAGGGTGGAGGCGTCGAATAAGCCTCCGGCATTGCTGCGTAAGTCGAGAATAATGCCTTCAGGCTTCTTGCCTAACTCTTTTAGTGCTTCTACAAATTCTTCGTGAGATGTGAATGCAAAACGTCCCAAGCGCATGTAGGCTATGCCGGGTGCTGCCCAAAATTTGGCATCGAGGCTGTAAAGAGGAATTTTATCGCGGGTAATGCTGAAGTCAATCGGCTCGCTTTCGCCACGACGTAGTACGCGTACGTTTACTACCGTGCCTTTTGGACCGCGTAGCTTCTTTTGCACATCGGTGTTGCTTAATCCTACGCCTGCAATATTTTCGTTATCAACTTGCACGATGCGGTCGCCTGCCAGCATGCCCACTTTTTGCGAGGGACCTCCTGCAATGGGCGATACCACCAGCAGTGTATCATTCATAATGTTAAACTCAATACCTATGCCATCGAATTTGCCCTGTAGCGATTCGTTGGAGGCCTTTGCATCTTTGGCTGAGGTGTAGCTGGAGTGCGGATCTAGTTCGCTTAGTACCTTAAGGATGGCGTCTTCCGTTAGCTTATTTATGTTTACGGTATCCACGTACGATGATGAGAGGTAGTACATGAATCTTCCGAACTTAAACATAGATTCGTTGATTTGCTGCAGCGACTGCGCATGCAGTGTGACTGCTGCGGCAATGAGAAGAGAAAGTGAAAAAAGTTTTTTCATTATGCTGTTTTATTCTACTACAATAAAAATGTCCTCATTATTACGCTTCATGAGGTACTGCTCACGGGCATATTTTTCAAGGTTGTTGTTGTCGGTTCTTAGCTCTTGTAGGCGCTGCTTATTGTCCTTTACCATCTTTTCGTAGTACATCGCCTCGCGCTCCATCTTTGAGGTTTTGTTGGCCACGGTAGCACGCTCAAGCAGGCTGTTGCCGTCGAAAAAAGAGATCCACACTATAAAAATAAGGGTAGTTAGTATATACTTGTTACCCAGTATTTTTAGCGTGCGATTCAGCTTCTCATTTTGCGGTAGTCGTATGCGTAACTTCATATTCCAAGCATGTGAATTAACAAGCAAAGTTATATTTTTTGCGCTGATTTTTTTACTTTGCGTAGTTGTGGGCGTTAAATAGTATTTAAGTTTTTTTAAATGGTTGTGCTAACCGGTAATTTGCACTTACTTTGCTATCCTTTTTGAAAAAAATACGAGGTGGAGTAGTGGTACCTTTCAAGTTACTTGTCTTAGTATTGTATTTGCCTTTCTAACCGTATTTTTTGTAAATTTACTAGGTGAAAATGCTCAAAAACGTAACTTCATTTCTTTTTCTATTGATCATACTGCTTCTTAGCTCGTGGGGGGTCCAGGCGCAAAAGGTGGCGCTTAATGGTAAGGTTACCGATGAGCAAACGGGTGAACCGTTGATGGGAGCTTCGGTATTTGTGCGTGAGGCTAAGCGCGGAGCAACTACAGATGTGGATGGTGCGTACAGTGTAATTGTAAATGCCGGAACGTACAACGTAAATGTGGGTTACATAGGCTACGGTTCAAAGAATGAGAAGTTGACCGTGAGCGAAAAGGTTACAACTAAAAACTTTGAGTTGGCAGAGCAAACCAACCAGCTGGAAGAGGTAGTAGTTCGTGCCGAAGGTCGTGCCAATGTTACGAAGGCTGAAATGAGCGTGGAGAAGTTGGATATAAAAACCATAAAGCGTATACCCGCTCTTATGGGTGAGGTAGATGTGATAAAAAGCATAATGTTGCTACCGGGAGTTCAGCCGGCGGCTGAAGGAACTTCGTCGTTTAACGTGCGTGGCGGTAGTCATGACCAAAACCTCATTTTGTTTGATAATTCCACCATATACAACGCATCGCACTTTATGGGATTTTTTTCTGTTTTTAACAACGATGTGGTGGATGATGCGAAGCTGTATAAAGGGGATATTCCTGCCGGTTATGGGGGACGACTCTCCTCACTGTTAGATGTGAATTCGAAGCATGGCGACATGGAGAAGTTTAATTTTAATGGTGGTATTGGACTTATATCGAGCAGGCTGGAAATAGACGGTCCTATTCTTGATAATAAGTTGTCATTTATGGTAGCGGGACGTCTACGTATGCAGATTTGTTTTTGCCCCTGGCGCCTGAGGCAGCTCTACGTAGCGCAGTGCTGCACTTTTACGATTTGAATGGAAAGCTAACGTGGAAGGCAAGTGAAAAAGACCGCGTGTCGCTTACCGGATATTTTGGAAAAGATGTGTTTGGCATGGGCGACAACGTGGCCGGCATGAATTTTAGTAATGCAGCCTACTCATTGGCATGGATGCACCGCTTTTCTGATAATTTCTTTCTTAACTCATCGGTAGTTGGCAGTCGCTATGCCTACGACTTGAGTTTTGATATGGGGTCAATGAAGGGTGTATGGATGGCAACTATTAACGATGTTGGCCTGCGTGAGGATTTTACCTACTTGTACGGCGATCAGGGTTCATTTAAATTCGGGGTGTCGGGTATTTATCACGATATTATGCCGTGCGATGCTACCGCAGAGTCAGTGGCTGCGGGTGATAATCCATCGGTAGTTTTGCCCAATCAGTACGCCATTGAATACGCACTATATGTCATGAATCAGCATAAGTTGGGCGAGCGTATAACCCTTAAGTACGGTTTGCGTGGTGCGCTTTTTCAAAATGTGGGTCCCGCTACAGTCCACTCCTACAATAGTAACTACGAGGTAGCTGGGACGAAGACGTATGGTAGGGGTGATTTTTACAATACCTATTGGGGAATAGAGCCTCGTGTGGGGGCTGTATTTCAGCTTGATTACAATAGCTCCATTAAGGCTAGCTATTCGCGCACCATGCAGTTCTTGCAGCTTATATCTAACTCGTCGGCAGGCTCGCCACTGGATGTGTGGATGACTTCAAGTCCCAACATTAAGCCGCAGTCGGCTAATCAGGGTTCGGTGGGCTACTTTCGCAACTTTTTCGACGATATGTTTGAAACTTCCGGAGAGGTGTTTTACAAGTACCTCAACAACGTGGTAGATTTTAAGGACCATGCCCAGCTAATCATGAACCCTCTGTTGGAGGGAGAGCTACGCACGGGTGTGGGTTACAGCTATGGGTTGGAGTTGATGGCGCGTAAGAATATAGGAGCGTTTACCGGGTGGGTGAGCTACACCTACTCGCGCTCGTATCGTAAGGTGGAAACGGTGAACGACAACGACTGGTATCGTGCGCCTTCGGATAGACCGCATAACTTAAACATTGTGCTTAGCTATGATATTACCAAGCGTATCAATCTTTCGGCCAACTGGACGTACTCTACCGGTTCACCCGTAACCTATCCTGAAGGACGCTTTGTAATTCCTGCTGGTGAATTTGCGGTAAATGATACCTACGTGCCTGTGTATGGTAAGCGCAATACCTACCGCATGCCCGACTACCACCGACTTGATCTTGCTGCCACCTTCGAGTTGAAAAAGCACGGACGTTATCAGCACGATTTGAATATATCGCTGTATAACGCCTATGGACGTCACAACCCATGGTACATTACTTTTTTGGAGGAAGAGAATGACCCCGGTAATATGTATGCTGAATCTATATACTTATTTAGCATAGTGCCTTCGATAACGTATAACTTTAAGTTTTAAAGTTCATAAAGTTTGTAATTCGTAATAATGAAAAATATATACATAGGCTTAATATTCGTCCTGCTTGCCGCGTCCTGCTCCGAGCGCATTGATATTTCTACGGGAACTCAAACTCCACGATTGATAGTAAATGCTTTTGTTAGCGCTGAGCCATCACAGCAAACGGTATGGCTTGCCAAAACGGCCAGCTATTTTGGCGGAGCACCTACACCTGCTGTTACCGGAGCTCGTGTTTGGATAGATGGAGTGGAGCTCATGCCTAACGATACTGCTCCCGGACAGTATCTAACTCCTGTGGGATTTCATGGCACGGAAGGTCAGCCATGTTCGCTACGCGTGCTGTGTGATGTGAATGGTGATGGTGTGGAGGAGGAGTTTACCGCAACAGAGAATATGCGACATAATGTGCGCCTTGATACGCTGGTAATGGTGGCATTTGGTCTTGATACAAGTAAGTACATTCCTCCATTTACTATTAATGCTGTATTTTACCGTAGCATGGAGGACGACTACTTTAGTGCCGATATGTACTATAATAGCCGCAACCTATGCCGGGGTATCACTAACTATGGTGCGGGCGAAATACCTTATGGTGTCTATGGGGAGAGGGTAGTGTTTAACCTGAGTACAGGTGGTGTGGCTAAGGATATGGGTAATGGTGATACCCTGCAACTTTGTCCTTTTGATACGTTGCGCATTCGTTTGTACAGTATTCCTAAATCCACATATACCTACATTCATTCGGCGGGTGAAGAGGTGCGCGGAGGTAATCCCATGTTCAGCGGGCCTCCGGCCAATGTGGAAACCAATATTAAGGGGGAAGGCGCTGTGATAGGTTGCTTTGCCCTACGTAACCCCAGCGAGTGGAGAAGCGTGATACTGCCCATGAATGTAAAAACGCTTGAAGGTACATGGACGGCTCAGGATGGGAGCGGAGTACAAATTTCAATAAATGGAGACTCTGCTACCTATATTAATGGGGCAAATAGCGGGAAGGTGTACTTTTCCGGAGTTTAAATTGATGCATCTGTAAGAGGTTTTTGGGCGCAAGAACGTGCTGGAGGTTTAAATCCGGCGAAATTTCGTATGCTTACCTACAATGAGTTTTTGGACGAGCAAACCCTTACAGGCTGGAAAAAGGAGAAGCAGTCAAGATTCTAAACATGCTCCCTAAATACCACTATTTTTCCTTCGAAAAAATTTATAGCGAACGAGGCCCCCAAGGCCTCGTTTAGTGTACCCATCCATAACTTTTGTAGCGGGCTGTTGTGTAGTGGAAACTTTAGGTTTTCGAGCGTAATGCTAATCTTTTCCGATAGGCGAAAAATGGAAACTTGTTGCCCTGCGTAACTTTCAAAAACAGTGCTATTCGAAATAGCGTTCATTACGCCGTAGTCGGTAATCATTTGCACGTTTACCTCGTCGGCGTAATCGGCCAGCAGGGAGATATTTCCCAGCGTATGGTCCTCACGTTTACCGGTAGCGCCAAGTATGGTAATGTTGGTGTGTCCGTTTTCTTTGCAAAAAGAAATGGCTTTCGTTAGGTCGTTATGCTCCTGTTCGCTAAATTGATGTAGCCTATCGGCAAAGCGCGCCTGCTGCTCGGGCGAAATACTATCCAAGTCGCCCACTATATAGGTAGGCTCTACGCCGAATTGCAGCAGGTTGTCAATGGCACCATCGCAGCATACCACCGTTTTTGCATTGCGCAAAGCGCTCATAGCTGCAGGGTGCGAGGGGAATGCGCCGTGCGCCATAACCACGGTGTCGAAGGACTGTATGAGAGGGAGTGCCAATTAAGAATTAAGAATTAAGAATTAAGAATTGAGCAAGGAGGCTTTATCCATTGTCAACTCTCAATTGTACATTAGTAGTTGTATCTGCCTTTCCATTGCTGTGCCAGCTTAGCCCTTATTTCACGCTCCTTGGCGCTGTCGCCGGGGGTGTATAGGGTTTTGCCTTTTATTTCTTCGGGTAAAAAATCAACATCCACAAAGTTACCCTCGTAGTCGTGTGCGTACTTATAGCCTTTATGGTAGCCCAACTCCTTCATTAGCTTGGTGGGCGCGTTGCGCAGGTGCAGCGGTACAGGTAGGTCGCCCGTTTGTGCTACCAGCGCCGATGCGGCATCAATAGCAAGGTACGACGCATTACTTTTTGGGCTGGTAGCGAGGTAAACCGCGCATTGCGAGAGTAGAATTCTGCCCTCGGGCATGCCAATAACCTTTAGCGCGTCGAAGCAGGCCTGCGCCATGAGCAGCGCGTTGGGATTGGCCAAGCCAATATCCTCCGAAGCCAGAATTACCAAGCGTCGCGCTATAAACAGCGGGTCTTCACCACCAGCTATCATGCGTGCCAGCCAGTACACTGCAGCGTTAGGATCGCTACCGCGCATACTTTTTATAAAGGCAGAAATAATATCGTAGTGCTGCTCCCCGTTCTTGTCGTACAGCGCAATATTTTCTTGGAGTCGCTCGGTTACTACCTCGTTATTTATAGTAATCTCACTTCCATTGAAGGAGCTCACTACAATTTCCAGCACGTTGAGTAGCTTACGTGCATCGCCACCCGAAAAGCGAAATAAAGCCTCAGTTTCTTCAATCTTAAACGTAAGCGTTTTCAGGTATACATCGGTGGAAATGGCGCGGTCAAGCAGTATCTGCAAGTCTTGCGTTTCAAGTGATTTTAGCACGTACACCTGACATCGCGATAGCAAGGGAGTGATAACCTCAAACGAGGGGTTCTCGGTGGTGGCGCCAATGAGTATAAACGTTCCCTGCTCTACCGCACCCAGCAGTGAATCCTGCTGCGACTTGGAAAATCGGTGAATTTCATCAATGAACAGTACGGGTGAGGGCGTGTTGAAAAAGCGTTGGCGCTTGGCGTCCTCCACTACCTCGCGTACGTCCTTTACACCGGCGTTGATGGCGCTGAGCGAGTAAAATTTGCGATTTTGACGGTTAGCAATAATGCGTGCCAGCGTGGTTTTACCCACACCCGGAGGCCCCCATAGTATGAACGATGAGAGCTTGTCGCTCTCAATCATGCGGCGCAATATGGCTCCTGGCCCAACCAAATGCTGCTGCCCCACATACTCGTCAAGTGATTGTGGGCGCAGTCTTTCGGCCAACGGTATGTTAGGTGTTTCCATATTCTTTTTCTAAAGGCATACAAAGTTAGCAAAAAACGACGAGTGAATAACGTTACTAAAATAACTTGTAAAATGTCAGCTAATTTATGCTGTAATTTATAGGTTTTATTATGCAGTTATTGAAGTGTAATCATTCAATAATCAATGTGTAAAAGTGTTGTATAGGATCTTAAGTATGACTTGTAATATACTGCGATTCTGTTAAAACGGTAATTTTCTGCGTGATTGCATATTATCTTCGTAATAACGTCTAACTAAATCTGAGTGCGAATGAAAGAAAAAGTCTTTACCGTGTCGAAGCCCACCTGATATTGTTGGTATGGTGCTTTCGTTCAGGGTTGGGGTGAAATTATTAATTGTAAACTAATAATTGTTGAGGATAAGAATCGCTCCGCCGGTGGCGGAGGTGTGGCTAACGAGTTACGCATCTTGTGGTGTGTACTACATGGGGTAGCAACATTCAATAGGATGTTCTACTTTTTGATTGAATGATTTAACTATACAATTATCTAATCGGACTAGCCGGCTCGGATTTCGAGCCGGTTTTTTATTGGGGTGAGGTTAGCCGCTTTAGCACTCCATAGGCTACGGGGCAGGTGTGCGCGTTTTTTACGGTGAGCAGAAATATTTGCGAAAACTTCTTACGGTCAGTGTGCGGGTATTCGCGGCATGCCTTGGGACGACTTTCGTAAATGGAGCAGTAGTTGTCCGCGCCTAAAAAAGGGCAGGGCATGCTTTTAAAAACGTAATCGCCGTCCTCATCCACGCGCAGGTACTTTTCCACTACCTCCGAAGGCTTGAGGCGTAGCGTCTTTGCCATTCGCTCAATATCTACGTTGTAAATGGCAGGGCCTAAGGTACGACAGCAGGCAGCGCACTGTAGGCAGTCTGTGCAGCCCATTACCTCGTCATGCAGTGCTTGCACGGTAGTATCCATCTTTTCCAGCTGCTTTTTATTTTTCTTGTAAAAAGCACGGAAAGCGGGTTCAGCCTTGGCGGCAAGAAGTTTAAGTGATTCGGGGTTCAAAGTTTACGAGTTTACCCCCAACCCCCTAAAGGGGGCTATAACCACGATGGTTAGGTGTGCGTTGTCACGCTGAGCCTGTCGAAGTGGTGTGGCGGGGTGATTTGAAGTGCCTACAAATATACATCATTTTAGCAATAGTTTTCTATATTTGCTTTCGATAATTGTATTTCCTCTAATCCCTAATTTCTAACCCCTAAGTTTATGGCAAAAAAAGAAGATATAACCCGTTGCGGCTGGTGCGGTACCGACCCGCTTTACGTTCGCTACCACGACGGGGAGTGGGGTAGGGAGGTAACCGACGATGATAAAATGTTTGAGTTTCTGGTACTGGAAGGCGCGCAGGCGGGGCTCAGCTGGATTACGATACTTCGTCGCCGCGAGGGTTACCGCAAAGCCTTTGCCAACTTCAATGCCCGTAAGGTGGCAAAGTTTACGCAGGCGGATGTGGAACGATTGATGCAGGACGAGGGCATTATTCGCAATCGGTTAAAAGTAGAATCGGCTATTTCCAACGCTCGCTTGTTTCTCGAACTTCAAAAGGAGCATGGCAGTTTTTGCGCGTATCTCAAGTCGTTTTTACCAAACGGAAAACCAGTGGTTAACCATTGGAAAATGCTGTCGGAAATTCCCGCTTCCACGCCGCTTTCCGATGCTATAAGCAAGGATATGAAAAAGCGTGGATTTAAGTTCTTTGGCACTACCATTTGCTACGCGCACCTGCAAGCGGTGGGTTATGTGAATGATCACTTGGTGGGATGTTTTTGTAGGAAGGGGAAGTGAAGTGCTTTTGGCTTACGCCGCATAATTGCCTACCTTCGCGCCGAACTAATAAAAAGAAACGCAATGAGCACAACGATAATTTGCCCTGTGTGTGGGTTGGAAAATTCTTACTTTGATGGTACTATGTATGTTTGCCCCGACTGTGGTCATGAGTGGATGGAGGATACCACCGAGGCACAACCTACCGATAGCGTGCCACGCGATAGCAATGGCACGGAGCTGGTAGATGGTGATGCGGTAACGGTAATAAAAGACCTGAAGGTAAAGGGTTCGTCAATGGTTATCAAGCGCGGCACTAAGGTGAAAAGCATTCGCCTAACTGATAATCCCGAAGAGGTGGATTGTAAGATTGACGGGAGTAGTATAGTGTTGAAGACTTGTTTTTTGAAGAAGTAGTTATTTCCTACTTAATAGTTTTCACCCGTAATTGATATTGAGTATTGGTTACGGGTGAAGTTGTTTTTGTGAAGTTTGCCGGTATCGGCAAACTTTGGCATTTTGTTTTGTGAAAAAGTGGTGTTTTTTGCCGATATAGGTAAAAAGGTGTTTTGTGTTGATTAAATAGTTTGCTTTATTAAACTCATAATGTATTCAAGGTTAGCACTATCTGTTATGTTGAGTTCGTAGTCTCCATTAAGCTGGTGTCCTTTTAAAGTTGATACATCTCTCATAAGTTGTTTGGGGTCATCAAGCTGTCCGGACTTTAAATTAATCCCTAGTTTTATTCCATTTTTCATGGGATAAATATCTGCAATATTACTACCCCTTTTAAAAGCAATATACCACTTCTTTGGCTCGACCTCAATGTCTGAAGAAAGATTCAATATGCCAACTTTAAAAGCTTCGTAAAGTTCTTTTATCTCATCGGACTTGCCATTCAAGTGATCTTCCTCCGTGTAGACTTTAATCTCCTCAGTAACTTTGCTAAAGTCAGACACCCCTTGAGATTGAACCTGCTTAATACTGGGGGCAGATTGTGACTTTTTTATTGGATTTATAATTATTAGATCATTTTCTAATTGTTTTATTTCCCAGAGTTCAATAGGGAGATCTTTGAAGTTGGATGATTGTTTTTGAAAGTCAGTAAATGAAGGGGAAACAAAAATAACTTTGCTTTGTGACCACTCAACATCGTTACGTTTTAAATTTGTTTTGCAAGACTCATTGTACTCAATAATAAAATCAGCTTTATATTCTAACATGAGATTGAGATATGAAACACCTTGATCAATAACACTATAATTTCGGTCCTTTTTATATTCGATTATGACAAAAGCCTTATTCTCCTTATCGAAGGCGAGTGTGTCAAAACGACTATTCTTAATAGTAAATTCTGATTTTACAAGTTGAAGGCTAGTGATTGATTCAAGATTGGATTCAAATAGTGTTTGAATATGCTTCTCTAGTTTAAAGGGGGTTTCCTTAATTTGTGCAAGGATACCCGTTGTGTTTTTATATATTATCATATTGTATAATTGTATTTGTGTTAAGTGTTTATTCTTTTTTACTTTCCGATGCAAAATTTCTCAAAAATATTCCCCAAAATATCGTTATCCGATATATCCCCAATAATGCTGCTAAGGTGTTGTATTGCCTCGCGAATTTCAAATGCAACAAGTTCTTCGCTTAACCCAATGCTAAGTCCGCTGAGTGCTTGCGTAAGCGCGTGCTGTGCATGTGTAAAAGCTTCGTAGTGGCGGGCGTTACTTACTATGCTGTCGCTATCCAAATTTTCGGGAATGGCAGCGAGTTTTAGTAACTCTTGCTCTAACTCTTGCAGACCGATTTTGTTCTTTGCAGAAAGCAGAATATCGCCCTGCGACTTGCGACTTGCGACTTGCGACTGTTGGCTGTCGACTTTATTGACCGCAACAATCAGCTTCTGTTCCGGTGTGAGTTGTGATTCTATTTTCTCAATACTTTCCAGCGTTTCGGGACGGGTGGCGTCGAGTAGCAAAATGACAATAGCTGCTTTGCTCATTTTGTCAAAAGTGCGCTCAATACCTAAGTTTTCCACGTAGTCGGTGCTGTGGCGAATGCCCGCGGTGTCGATAAAGCGGAAGAGTACACCGCCTAATGTGATGGTGTCCTCAATGGCATCGCGGGTGGTACCCTCAATGTCCGACACAAGGGCTTTTTCCTCGTTGAGCAGGGCATTGAGTAGGGTGCTTTTGCCTACGTTGGGGCTTCCCACAATGGCCACGGGTACACCTTTTTTTATGGCGTTTCCCACGGTGAATGAAGTGGTCAGCCTGTCAATAACGCGGAGTATCTCCGAAAGGAGTTTTTTCAGCTCATCACGGTTGGCAAACTCCACATCCTCGTCCGAAAAATCGAGCTCCAACTCCAACATACTGGCAAAATGCAGCAGCTTATCACGCAAGGCTCGAATTTCATCGGAGTAGCCACCACGCATTTGCTGCAGCGCTACACGGTGCATGGAGCGGGTGCTGGAGGCAATGAGGTCGGCAACAGCTTCGGCCTGCGCTAAGTCCATTTTTCCGTTCAAAAAGGCGCGCATGGTAAACTCACCGGGCTGCGCCATGCTTGCTCCGCAGCTTATAAGCGCCTGCAATAGCTGCTGCTGTATGTAGGTAGAGCCGTGACACGAAATCTCGACAGTATCTTCACCCGTGAAAGAGTGGGGTGTACGAAAAACGGTAGCGACTACTTCATCTACCACAGTGTTATCGAAAATAATCTTACCGAAGTGGGCGGTGTGCGATTTTTGTTTGGATAGTTTTTTGCCGGAAGGCGAGTTAAATAGTGAATCGCAAATAGCAAAAGCCTGCGCTCCACTTACGCGCACAATAGCAATGCCGCCCATGCCCGCGGGGGTAGAAATGGCGGCTATGGTAGAAGTTAAATCAATCATGGTAACAAAGGTAAGGAATTTACGGAAGACAATTTTCTAATTCTTTTTCTCTTTGTCACTTTTTCCTTGATGAAAAAGTAACCAAAAAATCAAGAACGGCAAAGCTTCCGCGCGCAGGTGTACCGCGCTAGCTCGGACGGTAACGTCCGCTCCTTCGCAGCGCGGTTACACCTTTTGCCCTCGCCGGCTCGCCGCCGTTCAACCCAACGCACTTTGCGTTTACACGCATGTTGGCTATCGCACTTAACGCTTTCTCGGGCTTGTGTGAAAGGGTGTGTAGGCCTGACCGAATGGCGGGCCGGCGTGGGTAAGAGCGTAGCAAAACGATGAGCGTCGTATGAGACGCGAAATGCAGTTTTGCACGTGGTGGGCTGAAGCATCATTCGGTCTTGAGTTTTGGTTACTTTGGGTCAAGCCAAAGTGATAAAGAAAAAAGAACGATTTTTCAATGCAAGACCTTTGATTCTCACTTTAAATCTCTTCTTCTAGAAATACTTAAAATAAATTTTCAACAATTAGAATTTGAATAGGAAAAATTATTACCTTTACAAGTGTGCGTATGAGGTGTTTAACTGCCGTGTGCGCACACGATTGTTTTTGCTTTTAAGGTGCTTGCTGTTAGTGTGTTGCGCCTTGTTTCTTCGTTTGATGACAATAAATTATAAATCTTAAATAATTAATCTCCAAAATGGTAGTTTTAGTTTTAAATTGCGGAAGTTCATCCATCAAGTATCAAGTGCTAAAGATGGAGAGTGCTGACCAGCACGAGTTACTGGCCAAAGGAGCGGTAGAGCGCGTGGGTTTTACCGACGGTACGCTTAAGCACAAGCCCGAGGGTAAGCCCGCTTATTCCACGGTGAAGGATATCCCCGATCATACGGTGGGTATTAACCTTATACTCGAGGCATTGGTGCACCCCGACCACGGTGTGGTAAGCGATATTAAGGAGATTAATGCAGTTGGTCACCGTGTAGTGCACGGCGGCGAGTACTTTGTGGAAAGCGCCCTGATTGACGCTAATGTGAAGTCGGCTATTGAAAAGTGCATTGAGTTGGCACCCTTGCACAATCCTGCCAACTTGCGTGGTATTCTCTCTATGGAGTCGCTTTTGCCCGGCGTACCTCAGGTGGCGGTGTTCGATACCTCGTTCCATCAAACCATGCCACCTAAGACGTACTTGTATGCTATTCCTTACCGCTACTACGAAAAGTACCGCATTCGCCGCTACGGTTTTCACGGCACCAGCCACCGTTATGTAGCACAAAAGGCGTGCAAAATTCTCGGTTTGGACTTCAATAAAACCAACATTGTTACCTGCCACTTGGGTAATGGTGCATCTATAACAGCCATTCAGCAAGGTAAATCCGTGGATACCTCAATGGGCTTTACTCCGGTTGACGGTCTTATTATGGGTACCCGTAGCGGTACCATCGACCCCGGTGTGCTGTTCTATATTGCAGATAAGGAGAATTTGAACCTGAAGGGTTTGAACGACCTTATTAATAAGGAGGGTGGTGTGTATGGCATTTCGGGACAAAGTAGCGATATGCGCGACTTGGAGCAAGCTGCTGAGCGTGGCGATGAAAAAGCTACCTTAGCGCGTGATATGTTCAAGTACCGTGTGCGCAAGTTTGTTGGATCGCACGTGGCCGCTATGGGTAGCGTTGACCTTATTATATTTACCGGAGGTGTGGGGGAAAACGACGACGATGTGCGCGCGGGCGTATGCAACTATTTGCAATACCTCGGCGTGGAGTTTGACCCCGAGGCCAACAAAGGCTTGCGTGGCAAGGATCAGCTGATTTCAAAGCCCAACTCAAAGGTGAAAATCATGACCATTACTACTAATGAGGAGTTGGTAATTGCGGTGGATACCATGAATATTGTAACGAAGAAAAAATAACATAGATAAACATCCCGCCTAGCGGGATGATAAAAAGATAAAATGTTGCTTCGCAACGATAAAAAATACTGCATTTCTTTATCGCGCGTAACGCATTTATCTATTTATCGCCCGAAGGGCAATTTATCTTCTTCCCAAAAGAATAAACATTTAAACTATTTGATAAAATGATTACGAAACTTGAGCAGCTTGTAGAAAAAGTAAAAGCAAAAGGAAAAAAGAAGCTGGTGGCGGCTTTCGCCAACGATTCACACACCATTGGTGCAGTGAGCATGGCCGTTGACCGTGGCTTAGTGGACGGTATTTTGGTGGGCGATGAAGCTACCATTAAGGCAGTATGTGCCGAAGAAAAGATTGATGTAAGCAAATTCCGCATTGTGCAAGAGGCTGATGAGGCTAAAGCTGCTGCAAAGGCGGTAGAAATGGTGCGTAACGGTGAGGCTTCTGTACTTATGAAAGGTTTGGTGAGCACCGATAAGTACATGCGCGCTATTTTGAATAAGGAAACGGGTATTTTGCCTCCAAAGGCAACCTTGAGCCACGTGTGCGTATTGGAAGTGCCATCATATCACAAGTTGCTTACCATAAGTGATATTGCTGTTATTCCTGCACCCGATTTGGGACAAAAGGTAACCATGACCAACAACGTGATTACCATTGCGCGCATGCTGGATATTGAAAAGCCTAAAGTAGCCCTAATGGCTGCAACCGAGCAAATGTTGCCCGGTATGCCCGCCTGCGTTGAAGCTGCGGTAATTGCAAAAATGGCTGATCGTGGTCAAATTCGTAACGCTTTGGTTGATGGTCCTTTGGCTGTTGACGTGGCGCTTGACCAAGAAGCTGTTGAAATAAAGAAGTTGAAGAGCCCTGTGGCCGGTGATGCCGACTGCTTGGTATTCCCCAACATTGAGTCGGCAAATGCTTTCTTTAAGGCGGCAACTAAGTTGGCTAAGGCTGAGTTGGCAGGTATTGTGGTGGGTGCTAAAGTTCCCTGCGTGCTTACCTCACGCGGTGACACTACGCTTACCAAGTTATACTCTATCGCACTTGGCGCGCTGATGGCAAAGTAAACATAGTTGAAAGTTCGTAAAGTTTATAAAGTAAAAAGTGTAGAACTTTATAAACTTTAGATACTTTATAAACTTTTCTAACTTTAAGAACTTCTTATGAAAATTCTTGCAATAAATCCCGGTTCAACATCAACCAAAATAGCTGTTTTTGAGGATACGAAAAATGTATTTCAAGTTACTCTGCGCCACAGCGCTGAAGAGTTGAAGCCTTACGCCAATGTGGCGGCACAATTTGCTTTCCGTAAGGAGGTGATTTTGGATGCACTTAAAAAGGAAAGCGTCAACGTTCAGGAAATCAACGTGGTAGTTGGTCGTGGTGGACTTGTAAAGCCTGTTGAATCAGGCGTGTATGAGGTAAATGAGCCCATGAAGACTGACCTTGCCGCAGCTAAGTACGGTGAGCATGCCAGCAACCTCGGCGCTCTCATTGCCGATGATATTGCCCGTTCGCTACCTTCTGCCAAAGCCTACATTACCGACCCTGTGGTGGTGGATGAGTTGGAAGAGGTGGCACGTGTTACAGGTTTGCCTATGTTTGTGCGCAAATCGGTGTTTCACGCGCTGAATCAAAAGGCTATTGCACGCACGCACGCGCGTACCGTGGGTAAAAACTATGAGGATTTGAACCTGGTAGTAGTACACCTTGGCGGTGGCGTGTCGGTTGGTGCACACTGTAAGGGGCGTGTAGTAGAGGTGAATGATGCCGTGGGTGGCGAAGGTCCTCTTTCGCCCGAGCGCGCAGGTACCATTCCTGCTATGGATTTGGTGGAGGCTTGCTTTAGTGGCAAGTACACCAAGGACGAACTAAAGAAGATGTTGGTAGGTAAGGGCGGTTTAGTAGCTCACCTTAATAGCAACGAGGCCCAGAATGTGGTAAAGGCTGCCGAGGGTGGTGATGCAAAGTCGCTACTTATAATTAACGCTATGAGCTACCAAGTAGGTAAGAGCGTGGGTGCAGCAGCAGCGGCTCTATGTGGTAAGGTTGACGGTATTTTAATAACGGGTGGTATTGCCTACAACCCGTTGGTTACAAATTATATCAAAAAAATGACCGAGTTCATTGCTCCTGTATTTGTTTACCCCGGTGAAGATGAAATGGCTGCGTTATCAGGTAATGTGCTGCAGGCTTTGGAGGGAAAATTGCCCATGAAAAAGTACGCGTAGTCTGACAATTTATAACGAATCTAATTCGCTATAAACCAATAATCATGCTGAGTGTAGCATGAGCTGGCAATATTATCTTTAGCATTAAATATTTGCTCAAAATACAAAAAAGCATAATTTTGCGTTGTATTTAGTTCTGTTTTATTATGAAGAAAATTATTGCACTTTCTTTCGGTTTAATGATGGCTGTATCGGCTATGGCACAGCCATCGTTGACCTATGCAAAGCATGCTTTGCGTGCCGGCGATGTACACGAAACACGCCGTGTAAGCTGTGTTGAGCCCGGAGCTGCCGGTGTTAATGTACTGTGGGATTTTAGCGATTGTCAAATGCTTAGTGATGTTTATACAGAATCGCTGAGTAGCGCTAATGGTCGTATTGTAGTAAACAATAATGGTAGCGTAAACTTCCAGTTTGATGTAACCCCATACGGTAACGATTTCTACGGCTATAAAACTTCCGACCACAGCTTGGTGTATGAAAATCCTGTGCTGAAAACCAAGTATCCTTTTAATTTTCTTGATCAACATTCTGGCGAATACTCCGGCTATATAGCCCAGGGGGCGCAAAAGTATGTAATTGATGGTGTGTTCTCATCGGAGGTGGATGCATACGGTACGCTAATGTTGCCCAATGGTGTTACGCTCAACAATGTGCTACGCGTTAAAACCATTGAAACGCAAAGGCAGCACTATTGTAACATGAATACCTACACTGAGGTAAAATACCTTTGGTACGCGCAGAATTTTCGCTATCCGGTATTTGTGAGCATTTTTACTACCAACGAAATGAATGGTAGGAAGAATGAGCGTGAGACATCACATATAAGTGTTGCTGCTCTTACCCCTGTTGTTGCGCCTGCTAAGCCTAGTGCGCCTGTGCAACCTAAGGTGGCTGTTCGTGAGGTGGAGCATCTCATTTATCCTAATCCGGTGCAAAATGAGGCTAGTATTACCTACACGTTGTTGGAGGATGCTAAGGTGAGTGTGGCAGTTTACTCCTCAAGTAGCGTATGTCTCGCCAAGTTGGTTGATGGACAACAGCAATCGGCAGGTGGCTACTCATACAGCTACAAACCTCAATATCCGGGTATTTACTTTGTTCGCTTTGCTTTTGGTGATAAGGTTTACGTGGAGCAATTAGTGAAGAAGTAACTCTAAGTTCATAGTGTAATCAAATCACGGCAAAGCGATTCCACCCTTGGTGATGATTGCTTTGCCGCTTTACAAAATATCATAACTTTATGTTTGAGGCAGCCGTAGATTCCCCAATCATAGCCTATGTGCTTATTCCGTTGCTTATTTTTTGCGCACGCATTTGCGATGTGACGTTGGGTACATTGCGTATTATTTTTGTCTCGAAAGGCTTGAAGAAGGTAGCACCATTTGTGGGCTTCTTTGAAATTTTTATTTGGATAGTGGTAATAAGCCAAATCATGCAGCATGCTAATAATATTTTTTGCTACATAGCTTACGCTGCAGGATTTGCCACAGGTAATTTTGTGGGGATGTTGCTTGAGGAACGCTTGGCGTTGGGCGTGTACATTGTGCGCGTTATAACACCCAAAGATGGTGAGATATTGGTGGGTATGCTTAATGCAAAAGGCTATGGTGCAACCTTGATTGCCGGTAAGGGCAAGGTTGGTGCAGTAAACTTAATATACTCCATTGTTAACCGTAAAACCATTGAGCGTGTGGAGGAAATTATTGCGGAATTTGACCCCAACGTGTTTTATGTAATAGAGGATGTGCGCATGGCTAAACGTGGTATTTTTCCAAGTAAAAACTCGGCGGCAGTACTTACCGATTTTGAGGAAAAACAGCTGGAAAAATAGCTAATCAGCCTTGTTGTAGTACATTGTCGAGCAATTCTCCTTCCTAAACACATTACCTGATACCCTGCGGATATCCTCGGCGGTTACACGGCGATAGTTTTCTATATCGGTATTTACAAGGTCAATGTTGCCAATCATCTCAGCGCAGGCAAGTGCTACGGCTTTTTGCATTACAGTGGTTTCGGCAAAAACGTGCATACTTTCCATTTTGTTTTTTACCTTTTCCAGCTCGTAGTCCGAAATATTTTCGGTACATAGCAACTTCAACTCTTTTTCAATAGCAACCTCAGCTTGATGCGTGGTGGTTTGCGGTAGCAGATGACCACTTACTGTTATTAGCCCCGCGTCAATATCTGCCGTAATGTAGGCGTTAGCGCTACTAAATAGTTTTTGCTCTTGCACTAGTCGGCGGTACATGCGCGAAGACTTTCCACTTGCTAAAACCTCGGTGATTAAGTCGCAGGCGTGGTAGTCGGGGTGTTGGCGATCGGGCATGTGGTATACCTTGTAGATGGCGGTGGCCGGAACCTGACGTTCCACACTTAGCGTACGTGCTTCGGTTTGTTCGGGTTCAACGGGAATATTATTTGCTAGCTGTTCTCCTTGCGGAATGTCACCAAACCATTTTTGCGCAAGCGTGAAAACTTGCTCAGGTACAATGTTTCCGCCAATAACCAGTATAGCATTGTTAGGTGTATAGAATTTTCTGAAAAATGTCTTTACATCATCTAACGTAGCATTTGTAATGTGGTCGGGAGTTTTACCAATTGTACTCCATTGGTAGGAGTGCACCTTGTATGCCAGCGGACGTAGCAAAAGATGTGCATCGCCGTACGGTTGGTTGAGGTAGCGCTGGTTGAACTCTTCTACTACCACCTGCTTTTGTGTTTTCAGCGTCTCCTCGTTAAGTAGGGGGTTGAGCAACCTGTCGCTTTCGAGCCACAGCGCGGTTTCAATATTTTGCGAAGGCAGCGTAATGTAGTAGTTGGTGAAGTCGGCAGTAGTAAAAGCGTTACACTCACCACCTGCCAGCTGCACGTGCACGTCGTACTCTGGCGCGTTAATGGAGCCGCCGAACATAAGATGCTCAAATAGGTGAGCAAATCCTGTACGTTCGGGGTTTTCGTTGCGTGCCCCCACCTTGTACAATACGTTGACCGTAGCCATAGGCGTACTTTCGTCGAAGTGGGCAATTACGGTAAGACCGTTAGGTAGTATGCGTTTTTTAAAATTAATCATTGGTAAGAAAACAATTCTAAAATAGAGTGGTGTAAAGATACATGATTTGCGTAACTAGTTGGTGAAATGTAAATATTATGATAGCAAAATACTTGCAATTATTTTCAACTAATTGCAAATTAAATACTTAGTCGCAATATGTTGTTATAGTGAATAATTATTGTTTATTTTACAGAGATTAAGACTTTTAAAAGGGTAATTTAGTGCCGATAAAAGTCGCCGTTTTGTAGACCACATTTAGCTACCATTAATGAAAATAATATCAATGAAAAAGAATTTACTATTTGTAGGCTTGTTAATGCTCGGTATATACGCCTGCAGCGTTGAGGAAAATAATGAGGGTGAAAACAATAATAATGGCAATGACACAGCTGTAGTGGTTTCTCCCGAGATAGATTATTCGTTGCTAAAGTTCAATGAAATAAATGGTAATGGTGCCGATGCCGACAAGTACATTGAGCTATACAATGGCTCAGATAAAACTATAAATCTTGAAGGTGTGACAATTTTGTATAACAATGTGGATTCTGAAGTAGGAGTGAGCTGGTTTGGTACCTATGCAGACAGCATTTTGCCACAAGGATTTTTTCTTCTCAAAGGCTCAAAGAAGTATAACAATCCTACTCATGATTTGAATACAGGTCTTTCGGGTAAGCAAGCTATGGTATTGACGCTTACTGACCCCGACGAAGAGGAGTTGGATAGCTTTAAAATATCGGCAGATGATAATCGCGAAAAATCCTACTCGCGTATTCCCGATGGCTCAGGTACGTGGTACTATACTAGCGTGGCCGGAACGCAGGGCGTAACCAATGGTACAAATGCAGCAGGCCTTGCCGAAATAGTAATACTACCTTCAATATCTAAATTGAAGCGCGATATAGTTGCGCCTACACCAATGCAATCTGTAGTTGTATCGGCTACAGTAACAGCTTCTTTTGACGTGGCAATATCTTCGGTAGTGCTGAAATGGACGTGTAATGGCCTACCGAAAAGCGATATTCCTATGACAGCCTCAGGTGATACATATTCGGCTACTATATCAGGGCAAGTAGATAGCACGGTGGTAACCTATATGGTTGTGGCCACAAATGTGAATGGTGCCATAGAGTCGCTGTCAGATAGCTATACCGTAGCAACTTTAACCATTGACTATAGCAGCTTAGTGATAAACGAAGTAGATGGTAATGGAAAGTTTGTAGAAATTTACAATAAAGGCGCTGTGGCTATTTCGCTTGAAAATGTTACGCTGGTAAAAAACGAATCAACAACCAAAAACTGGTGGAAAGGTGGAGCAAGTGCAACAATTGCTGCAGGTGGATATTATGCCATTTCAACTAAAGATGATGCTAAGGCAAATCCTAAAGCCACCGAAAATACAGGTGATAGTGGTATTTCTGCACAACAAAATTTGAAGTTTGTGTTGAAAAGTCCTGCTGGAGGCGAACTTGATTCATTCCTCCGTTCAAATGGTACAACTGCTTTAGGCGAGAAAATTACCCCCAACTATGAAACCACCACTCCGGCGTATTCCTTTGCACGCTGCCCGGATGGTGTAGGAAACTTTGGTTTATCGGTCCCTTCTTGTAATGCTGCTAACCCTAATGTATCGGCTGGAATAATTGAAGCGAATTAATAAAAATATCAACACAACTTTAGCGACTGTCATATGCTGTATTTGAAAAGTATCCGTTTGCAAATTATTTATTGTTTGGTGACTATGGTATTTATGCTTGTAGCATTACCTGCTCAAGCTGCCGGAACAGGAAAGGTAATTATCAATGAGTTTTTAGCCTTAAATTCTGGTGGACTTCAAGATGAAGACGGAGAATATTCCGACTGGATTGAGCTGTACAACCCGGGGGCAACAGCTGTGAACTTGAAGAACTGGAGCTTAACCGATGATGCTTCAACGTTGAGCAAGTGGGTATTCCCTGATGTTACAATTGGAGCAGGAAAGTATCTGGTGGTATTTGCTTCCGGTAAAGATAGAAAAACACAAAGTCCAAAATTTCACACCAACTTCAAGCTATCCGGTGGGGGAGAATATCTTGCCCTTTTGGAACCGGGTAAAATAGTTGCCTATGAGTATGCTCCACGCTTTCCTGCTCAACAGCCAAATGTTTCGTATGGAGTTTACATGGATCAGTATACTTTTTTCAATACGCCTACTCCGGGCGCTAAAAATACGATTGTAGGGCAGGTATTATCTCCGGTTTTTAGCGTTGAAAGAGGTTTCTTTGATAAAGCCTTTACTGTAACATTATCCGTAGCTGATGAGCTTACAAAGATTTACTACACCACTGATGGAACTATTCCCAGCGCTAAGAGTAAGCTATATACCGGTCCCATAAGCATTACAACTACCACTCCGTTGAGTGCGGTAAGTATAAAGAGTACATCCAAAAGTCCTACTGTTGTACATACCTATTTTTTTGTAAAAGATATTGCAAATCAGCCTAATAATCCTGCCGGCTATCCCGATAGGTGGGGGCATCTTAACTATGCTATAGCACCTTACGCTCTCGGAGAAGAAGCGCCCGCCGATTATGCAATGGATCCTAATGTGTGTAGCGACCCTGCCTATAAAAATCTAATTAAAGGTGCATTTCTGGCTATTCCCTCTGTTTCCATTGTAACCAACGCCGGATACATCTTTTCTCACTCTACAGATCCGGATACGGGAGGAATATATATTTACACCGGAGATTCCGGAAATCCAAAATCTGAAGGAGGAGGCACTCTGGGCGATGGTTGGGAACGTCCCGCATCTATCGAGTTTTATGAGCCAAGTACAGGAAAACAGTTCCAAATAAATTGTGGTTTGAGATTGCACGGAGGTAACAGCCGCAAGCCATATAATTCGGGTAAGCATTCCTTCAGGGCTCATTTTAAAAAGCAGTACGGGGCTGGTAATCTTTACTATGATTTATTTGACGACGAAACAGCATCCGATAAATTCGGACATCTGATTTTCCGTGCAGGTTACAACTTCAGCTGGCTGACAGGTGAAGATCATCAAAGAGAGGGGGCGCAATATACCTACGACTCTTTTGCAAAGAGGACGCAACTTGCCATGGGGCACCTTGCTACGCATGACCGTTTTGTACATCTTTTCATCAACGGTCTTTATTGGGGATTATACGATATCACAGAGAGAGTCAGAAATAAATTTGCTGCCGAATACTTGGGTGGAGCAGAGGAGGATTATGACGTGGTTGACGATGAGTATGCCGCAGCCGGTAGTAAAGGAGGAGCGGTTGAAGGTGATTTAGCAGCTTTTACCGAAATGCTTGCGTTAGCCAAAGCCGGCAGCTACGATGAGTTGCTATCGAAGCAACTGTTGGACATGGAAAACTTTATCGACTACATGCTGTTAAATTTTTATATCGGCAATAACGACTGGGGCAAAAATAACTGGTACGCGGTACGCAATAGGGTAAATCCCGGAAAGGGATTTCAGTTTTTCGTCTGGGATGCTGAAAACTCGTTGAGAGGTCCCGTAAAAGAGTTGGAGGGTGTCGACGTCAATAAAATAGCGGGAAACTACATAAGCAAGGCTGGTCAATACTCTTTAGAGGGACCGCTTCGCGAAATGCTATTCGGCATCAAAGAGGGAGGCAACGTCAGAGGTGGCTTATGCGGTAATGCTGAGTTTAAAATGCTGCTTGCCGACCGTATTCAAAAACATTTCTTGGGAGAAGGAGTGCTAGCTAAAGAGAAAACGATAGCACGTTACCAAAAGCTGGCTGCTGAACTAAATTTGCCCATCATTTTGGAGTCGGCACGCTGGGGCGATTATCGCAGTACAACGCTACCTCGTACTGCAACCCATATAACGTACACCCGCAACGACCATTGGTTGGTAGTAAAGGAGGATCTCTTAACCAACTATTTTCCTCGGCGAACCGCAATCGTTTTTGCTCAATTGAGAGACTCGGGACTTTTCCCAACGATAGATGCTCCTGTTTTTAGCGTCAGCGGTGGAGTAGTGACCGACTCTTTTGATATGTCCATGGCTGCCACCTCCGGAAGCATTTACTTCACTACCGACAATACAGATCCCAGAGTGTCGGTAACGGGTGCCGTATCAAGCACAGCCTCATTGTACAGTAAGCCACTACCTATTGTGGGTAAGGGAGTTATACAAGCAAGAGTAAAACTTGGAAATGAGTGGTCGGCATTGACCTCCGTCACATTCTATGATAGGAAGGAGCCCATTGTTAATCCTGACCCAGATCCTAAGGATACTCTTCAATTGGCGGCTCCCATAGCAGAGAGCGATCCGATTCTATTCTACATTGAAGATGATATTCTATACTATACGTTGCCAACGGAGGGAAACGTTTCTGTTGAAGTGTTTAATATTAATGGAAATCTTGTAAGGCAAATTGGTAGAACGTACCAAGTTGTGGGAACGCATCAAGTAGATTTAAAAAATCTGAACATCGGTATTTATATTTGCCGATTAAAGTGGAATAAAAATATTACAACGAGAAAAATTATAAAACTGTATTAATGTACTAAAACAAAATAGGCGACATATTGTCGCCTATTTTGTTTCTGAAATTTGCAGATAATATTTACTGCGGAGTGATTCCCTTCATAGAAAGTTGTATGCGCTTGCGGACAATATCCACCTCGGTTACGCGCACCTGCACGTGCTGATGCAGCTTCACCACATCGTTGGGGTTGCTTACAAACTTATCGGCCAGCTGCGATATGTGCACCAGCCCGTCCTGTTTTACGCCCACATCCACGAATGCTCCAAAGTTAGTAATATTTGTAACAATGCCCGGTAGTATCATGCCTATTTGCAGGTCTTCAACCTTGTGCACATCGTTGGAAAATTCAAAAACTTTGGCAGGTTTACGTGGGTCAAGTCCGGGTTTCGCCAGTTCCTGCATAATGTCCGTAAGGGTGGGGAGTCCCACTTTTTCGCTTACGTATTTTTGCACTACAATTTGCTTGCGCAATTCTTCTTTTTGTAAAAGATCGCTAACCGTGCAGCTCAAGTCCTTTGCCATTTGCTCTACCAACTTGTAGTTTTCGGGGTGCACAGCACTATTGTCAAGCGGATTTTCAGCGTTAGCTATGCGCAGAAATCCTGCACTTTGCTCAAAGGCTTTTGCGCCTAAGCGTGGTACATCATTCAGTTGCTTGCGCGAGGCAAAAGCGCCGTTGGTTTTACGCCACTCCACTATATTTTGCGCCAGCTGCGGACCAAGCCCAGATACGTAGGTAAGCAGATGCTTGCTTGCCGTATTCAGATTCACCCCCACCTTATTCACGCAACTTTCCACCGTCTGGTCAAGGCTACGCTTAAGCAAGGGCTGGTCTACATCGTGCTGGTAAAGCCCCACGCCAATGCTTTTTGGGTCAATTTTTATCAGCTCCGCTAGCGGGTCCATAAGTCGACGACCAATAGAAACTGCGCCACGTACCGTTACATCGTAATCGGGGAATTCCTCGCGCGCCACGGGCGATGCGGAGTATATGGAGGCGCCATCCTCGCTTACCACAAACACCTGCACGGTGCGGTTGAGCGAAAGATTTTTTACGAATGTTTCCGTTTCACGTCCAGCCGTACCATTACCTATGGCTATGGCCTCAATTTTGTAAGCATCCACCATCGAGGCAATTTTCTTAGAAGCAACGCTACGGTCATTTTCGGGCGGGTGCGGGTAAATCGTGTCGTTGTGCTTTAAGTTGCCTTGCGCGTCAAGGCACACCACTTTGCAGCCTGTGCGAAATCCGGGGTCAATGGCCAGCACGTTCTTTTGCCCCAGCGGAGATGCCAAAAGCAGCTGCCGAAGGTTGTCCGTAAAGTTGGCTATGGCCACTATATCGGCTTTCTCCTTATACATTGCGGCCACCTCGGTTTCAATGGAGGGTTGCAGCAAGCGCTTGTAGCCATCGGCTATGGCCAACTTTACCTGCTGCGCCGATTCGCTATCATTTTTCACAAAAATACGTTCAAGCAACTCCACAGCCTTATCGCTTTCGGGAGCAATACCCACACGCAAAAAACCTTCGGTTTCGCCACGGCGCATGGCCAGCAGGCGGTGTGGTGGACACTTGCGCAGCGGCTCGCTCAGCTCAAAGTAGTCTTTATATTTTACGCCATCCGTTTCCTTATCCTTGGCAACCTTTGACGAAATTATGCCTTCCTGCTCAAACAAGTTTCTAATGCGGCGGCGTGCCGTTTCATTTTCACTTACCCACTCGGCAATAATATCGCGTGCACCCTCCAATGCTTCTTTGACATTAGGAACTTGCTCGCTAATATATTTCTGAATTACCCTTTCAATAAGCGTGAAATCTTGCTTTACCAAATGCTCTGCCAGCGGCTCCAACCCTTTTTCTCGCGCAATGGTAGCACGGGTGCGACGCTTGGGTTTGTAGGGCAGATAAATATCTTCTAGCTCGTTTAGCACAAAGCAAACCTCAATTTTCTTGCGAAGTTCGTCTGTCAACTTGCCTTGCTCCTCTATGCTTTTAAGTATGGCTTCCTTGCGCTTTTCTACCTCTTGCAGGCGGGTGGCCTCATTGAAAATGGAGGTAATTTGCACCTCATCCAAGTTGCCCGTAGCCTCCTTGCGGTAACGGCTAATGAAGGGAATGGTAGCACCATCGTTCATTAGCTTAAGCGTGGCTGCTACCTGCTTGGCAGAGATGCTGAGTAGGGGGGAGATTATGGATTCGAAATTCATCTTAACAAAATTAGATAAAATGCCCTGCGGGCGATAAAGAGTGGATAAATGCGCTACGCGCGATAAAAAGATAAAAGGATAAAAAATACAAGTACTGTTTCTTTTTATCGTTGCGAAGCAACATTTATCTTTTTATCATCCCGCAAGGCGGGATATTTTATCTCTTTAAAGTGTTTACATAAAAAAAGCCCCACATTACTGCAGGGCTTGCTTTTTTTGGGGTGGGTGATGGGGATCGAACCCACGACCTTTAGGACCACAATCTAACGCTCTAACCGACTGAGCTACACCCACCATTTCAAAGCGGCTGCAAAGATAGGGAGTATTCCCTAAATATCCAAAACTTTTTGTAACTTTGTTATCCTTTAATTTTTTACCATGTTGAAATCAATTTGTATGGCGCTGATGCTCGCAATGCTAACGGCATGTGGTGGCGGTACCCAAAAGCAGGAGAAGAAAATGATATTTAAAGAAGCCAATATTGAGGATGTGCGGGAGAGCGCACCCAAGCTTATAGGTAAAGAGTGGATGCTGATAACAGCAGGCAATGACTCTTTGTTCAACACCATGACCGCCAGCTGGGGTGGCTTAGGCCATTTGTGGAATAAGAACGTAGCCTTTATTTTTGTTCGCCCGCAACGCTATACCTTTGAGTTTACTGAGCGTGAGGATACTTTTACTATTTCGTTTTTTACCGAGGAGTATCGCAAGGCGCTCAACATTTGCGGAAGCAAATCGGGGCGTAATACCAACAAGGTAGAGGAAGCGGGATTAACACCCTATGCCTTGCCTGATGGCAGCATGGCCTTTGAACAGGCTCGTATGGTAATGGTGTGTAAGAAGTTGTATGCTGATTTTCTTGATCCTAAGGCGTTTGTTGATACGGCTGCTGTTTCTAAATGGTACCCCACCAACGATTTCCACAAAATGTACGTGGGCGAAATCATAAAGGTATACCGCAAGTAAAGTAAGCAATATGTAGTTGGCAGTCGGCAATGTGGGTTGTCATACTGAGCTTGTCGAGGCGTGCGGCGTAGGGTGTGTTGTCGCATAAACTGCCATAATTACATGAAACTTTTTGTGGCACATAAATTGTTTGAGTAATTAAGTAAATTCTTAATTATTCGCCTAACGGCTCATGAGCTCGCTTCGCTCGGTTCTTAATTTTTAATTCTCAATTCTTAATTATAAAAATGGCTTTATTCAAAACTTCGAGCCCTGCGCTCAGCGACAAAGCGTTTGAAAACGCGCGTAATACGTCACTTGGCATTGATTCGGTAATGACAGTGCGTGGCACTATTCATAAAACCTTATTATTGCTGCTATTGGCTGTGCTTGGTGCCAGCTACTCGTGGCAGGTGTTTGAAGGTGCTGCTGCGGTAAACCCCGAGCTTGCTCCGGCTGCTGCTACACCTTACATGATTGGTGGCTTGGTAGGTGGCCTAATCTTTTCGCTGATTGCCATTTTCTCGCCTCGCAACTCACGTTGGGCTGCTCCGTTGTATGCCGTGTGTGAAGGATTGTGCCTTGGCGCTATTTCGGCTATGTACAATATGGCTACGCAAGGTATAGTAGTACAAGCGGTAGGACTCACATTTGCCGTACTATTCCTCATGCTTATTCTGTACCGTACCAACGTAACTAAGGTGACCGATAAGTTGCGCAGCGGTATTATTATTGCTACAGGAGCCATTGCGCTGTTTTACCTTGTAGCGCTGGTGGTAGGCTTTTTTACTCCCGTAACTTTCCTTTGGGATGCAACCCCACTCAGCATTGGCATTAGCCTATTTATAGTTGGCATTGCAGCGCTTAACTTTTTGCTTGATTTCGACTTTATCGACAAAGGCGCGCAAATGGGTGCTCCAAAGTACATGGAATGGTACGGTGCTTTTGGCCTCATGCTCACGCTGGTATGGCTATATTTGGAAATTTTGAGATTACTTAGCAAGTTGAATAAGAAGTAATTAGTGACTAGTGGTTAGAGATTAATGATTAGTATTTGGTGTTTTGCTTTGAAAATACTATCTTTGCAACCCTAAGTTTAGAAAAATTATAAAACATTACAATAAAAATGAAAGCAGGACTTCACCCCGAGAACTACCGTTTGGTTGCATTCAAGGATCTTTCTGATGACAGCGTTGTACTCATTAAGTCAACGGTAAACACCAAGGAAACTATTGATGTTGATGGTGTAACTTACCCTTTGTTCAAGGTCGAAATTTCGGCATCATCACACCCGTTTTACACAGGTAAGATGAAGCTTGTAGATACCGCTGGTCGCGTAGATAGGTTCATGACCCGCTACAAAAAGCACATGGAAAACAAGGCGTAATTGCCCCATTTTTATTCATTTACAAAAGAGTTTCCGGTACCCATCGGGAGCTCTTTTGTACATTTTGGAGTTTATGATACAAAATCCCTATAGTGTAATGCCTATGGGCGATAACGACGAGTTAATTCCCGTTTTTGCCGAAGGCGACGAACAAAACTTACGCAATGTAAAAGTACCTGAGCAGCTGCCCGTGCTGGCGCTGCGCAACTCGGTGCTTTTTCCGGGCGTGGTAATGCCCATTAACATTAACCGCGAAAAATCGGTGCGCTTGGTGCGCGCGGCCTATGCTGCCGACCGCAACGTGGCTACTGCCATGCAGGTGGATGCTAAGCTGGACGATCCCACGTTTGATGAATTGCACAAGGTGGGTACGGCGGCACGTATATTGCGCCTGCTTGAAATGCCCGATGGCACAACTACTGTAATACTACAGGGTACGCGCCGTATCGCGTTAGAGGAAATGATTTCGGACGATCCGTACTTTACCGCTAAGGTTAGGGTGCTGGAGGATACTTTGCCGGAACCAAGCGAGTCATACGACTTGCTCATTGGTTCCATTCGCGATGTGGCCATGAGCATCATCAAGCTCTCGCCACATTTGGCGCCCGATGCGGGTTTTGCGGTAAAGAATATTGATAGCAAGCTATTCCTCATAAACTACCTTGCGGCAAATACCGAGGTAAGCGGCGATGATAAGCAAAAGCTGCTGGAGATTGATAAAATTGAAAAGCGCGCACAATCATTGCTGGAGCTGCTAATGCGTGAAAGGCAAACGCTGGAGCTCAAAAATGAGATTCAGCAAAAGGTGCATCAGGATATTGATAAGAACCAGCGTGAGTACTTTTTGCAGCAGCAAATGAAGACCATTCAGGCGGAGCTGGGCGGTAATCCTGTAGAGCAGGATATACGCGCGCTACGTGAAAAGGCTAAGACTAAAAAGTGGAGCAAAGAGACTGCTGATATTTTTGAGCGTGAGGCGCAAAAGGCAGAAAAGATGAACCAAATGAGCGGCGAGTATCCCGTGCAGCTCAACTATTTGCAAACGCTGGTAGATTTGCCTTGGGGCGAATACTCAACCGACAGGCTCGATTTGGAAGAAGCGCAAAAGGTGCTGGATGAAGACCACTACGGTTTGGAGGAAGTGAAAGAGCGTATGCTCGAACACCTTGCCGTTATTAAGTTGAAGGGAGATTTGAAGTCGCCCATACTATGCTTGTACGGCCCTCCGGGCGTAGGAAAAACCTCGTTGGGTAAGTCTGTAGCTCGTGCTTTGGGGCGCGAATTTGCCCGCATATCGTTGGGCGGTTTACACGATGAGTCCGAAATTCGCGGACACCGCAAAACATATATTGGCGCTATGCCGGGGCGTATTATTCAAAATATAAAGAAGAGTAAAACGAGCAATCCCGTCATAATTCTTGACGAAATAGATAAGGTCGGCAGCGATTTTCGTGGCGACCCTTCAAGCGCGCTGCTTGAAGTGCTTGACCCCGAACAAAATTCTACGTTTTACGATAATTTTTTGGAGTTGGAATACGACCTGTCGCACGTAATGTTTATTACTACGGCAAATAATATTGGCAACATTCACCCCGCCTTGCGTGACCGCATGGAGATGATTAACGTAAGCGGCTACACGTTGGAGGAAAAGGTGGAGATAGTGAAGCGACACATGCTACCAAGACTTCTCGAAAATCATGGTTTGCTACCTAAGCAGCTGCAAATTCCCGATGAGTTGATAGCCATGATTATTGATGACTACACGCGCGAATCGGGTGTACGTGGTGTGGAAAAGCAGCTGGCAAAAGTTATTAGGCACACGGCAAAGCTAATCGCGCTTAACCAAAAGTATACGCCTAAGCTTACGCAAAAAGCCATGCGCGAGGTTCTGGGCGCGCCCAAGTTTATTAAGGATAAGGCGCTCAATAACGCCTTTACCGGCATTGCCACAGGCTTGGCGTGGACAGAGATGGGTGGCGAAATTCTATTTGTTGAAGCCAGCTTAAGCAAAGGTAAAGGCGGTATGACCACCACCGGAAGCCTTGGCGACGTGATGAAGGAAAGCGCTGTAATTGCGATGGAGTACGTACGCGCGCAGGCCGATTTTCTCAAAATAGATTACAAAATGTTTGAAGAAAATAACCTGCACATTCACGTCCCCGAAGGTGCTATACCTAAGGATGGTCCATCGGCCGGAGTAACCATGGTTACGGCCATAGCATCGGTATTTACAGGTCGTAGGGTGCGCCGTGGACTTGCCATGACGGGCGAGGCTACGCTGCGCGGAAAGGTGCTGCCTGTGGGTGGAATCAAGGAAAAAATTCTTGCCGCAAAGCGCGCAGGCGTATCGGATATTATTCTTCCTGCCGATAATAAAAAGGACGTGGAGGAAATAAAAAAGGATTACATCCGCGACCTGAACTTTATATACGTTGACACCATAAAGGATGTGCTGAAGGTGGCGTTGGAATAGCCTGATTTCGATGCCATATTTTCAACATTCAGATTACCCTCGCAAGTTTGCGAGGGTTTTTTTTATGCCCCGTCGGGGCTAAATATTAATAACCGTAGGTGAGCGAAGCGTAACGTAACCTACGGTATTTGGTAATACTGCGAGTGGCGCGCAGAGCACAGTTTTCCCTGAAAATAAGATTTTGCTCCGCGCGCAATGTATGGGTGTCACTTCAGACCACGGGTTACGCTTCGCTCACCCGCGGTTATTCAAATTAACTCCCTTCTGGAGTCCTTTCAACTATTTTGTTTTTAATAATATTCTCATAATCAATTATTTGTGAAATATTTCCTTGAACTTGCAACCAAACCTCACCTTGCTCTCGTCTAATAGACAAAGAGTGCTCAAAAAAAATCTCATTTAAAAATTATTGTATTATGAAAAAGATTTTACTACTTGGAATGGCGGTACTGGCGTTTGGTTTCCAAAGCCTTGCCAAAAGCGATATACCCACCGAAAACCGCCCGGTGGAGGCATTTAATCAAATTGTTTCGGATGGGGTATTTACTTTGTACCTCACACAGGGAGATAAAGAGGAAGTAGTTGTAGAGGTGGATGCGAATTTGCAACAGGAGGTGAAGGTGGAAAGCCAAAAGGGAGTTCTTAAGCTTTCTACTACTAGGGAGATAAATAGAAAAAAAGTCAAGGTCTACGTTACCTTTAAAACGCTCAACAGCCTTACTTTTGATGGAGTGGGTAAGGTGGAAACCAAAAAGGCTATTAAAGGTGATAACCTTGATATACGTGTAAATGGAGTGGGGGCGGTAGAGTTGGACTTGGATGTTAAGCAAGTGTCAGTACGCGTGGATGGTGTGGGTAATGTAGAGCTGAAAGGTGTGGCAAAGGAGTTAAGCATAAGAAAGGATGGCGTTGGCTCTTTGAATGCAGAGGACTTAAAGGCCGAAGTGGTGGATGTAAGGAATGCGGGTGTGGGTAATGCCAAGGTGTACGCTTCAAAAGAGCTCACGATGCGTAACTCCGGTGTAGGAAATCTTACCTATTCGGGCAACGCCATAGTAAAGAGCATAGATAATGATGGAGTAGGTAAGATAAAGAAGGACAAGTAGTCAGCATGTTTAATTAATTATTAACTTTACAAATAATAAGATTATGGATATCGAAGGTATACTCGCAATTCTGGGAATATTTTTTCTTCCCATAGTAATGATCATAATGATTGTGTACTTCCGTTCGCGTGAGCAGCGTGCCAAGCATAAGCTCCAAGCCGAATTGTATGCAAAAGCGCTGGAGTTGGGCAAGGAGGTTCCTGCCGACTTGTTTATACAAGGCAAGCGCAAGAAGAATCCGCTTAATACGGGCATTATTCTAATCTCTGTCGGTGTAGGTATTACCCTATTCGTAATGTTTGGAAAAATGACGACAAGCGGTGAACTTTCAGAAGCTATTGGACAGGGTGCAGCTTTGGGCGTAATACCGTTCTTTATAGGTTTGGCTTATCTGCTTATTTACTTTTTAGGTAAAAAACAAGCAGACAATGGGCAGCGCTAACGATGCTTTGCTGGTATCGCGCGCCGCGCTTCTGGGCGATAGGGGGGCTTTCAACCGCTTGGTTGAAACCTACCAATCGCCCATACGGCGTTTTCTGCTCAACCTTACCCACGGCGATGATGACCTGAGTAAGGATTTGGCGCAGGATACCTTTGTTAAGGCATGGTTGAGCATAGCGTCATTTCGTGCTACGGCAAAGTTTTCAACGTGGCTTTTTCGCATAGCGTACAATACGTTTTACGACTATACGCGTACAAGCCATGCTCGGCAAAGTAGGGTAGATGTTACCTCGTATGAACACGTTGCAGCGGAGCATAAGGAGCACCACGGTGTGGACTTGACGGCTGCGCTAAAGCTGCTGAAGGAGGAAGAGCGCACGGCTATGCTTCTGTTTTACATAGAGGATATGCCGGTGAAAAAAATAGCGGACGTAATGAGTTGTCCGCAAAGCACGGTGAAGTCGCACTTGTTTAGGGGGAGAGAGAAGTTAGCGGTGCACTTGAAAAATAGTAGTGTATTGTAATTACGGCAATACCCTAACAGGGTTTTGAGGCCCAGTTAGGGTTAGCTCTACGAATTTTATATGATGAAAAAAGATAAAAAATATGATGAATTCAGCGGGTTATTTGCTGCTCATAAGGCAGAAGTTCCCGACAACGGATTCTCGCAACGTGTAATGCAAACGCTGCCCGATCGCTCGTACTCCTCACCCTTACGCTACATAGTGGTTGCGCTTTGCGCTTTGGCCACGCTGGCGTGGGTATTCCTTACCGATGACGGATTTATTGTTGGCGCCATTGCCGACCTTGTAGTTGCAGCATGTACGCTTTCGGCACCATCGCCCGCATCATTATTTGCTTATGTGGGGCTTGTGTTGCTGTTAGGTACAGTGGGCTTTGCTGCATACAATGAGAGTTAAAAAAAGAGCGAATAAATAATTTTATTCACTCTTTTTCTTTTTAACGATTTTCGTTCCTCATCTTTTACTTTAATCCAAACGTAAATCCTCCCTTCACACGTTCTATTAGCTCAGGTACTATATCCTGATACTCTCCTACAATACCAAAGTCGGCATGATGGAATATAGATGCTTTGGGGTTATGGTCAATGGCTATAATTTTGCCCGACTCCTTGACTCCCGCAATGTGCTGAATGGCTCCTGAAATACCAACCGCTATATACACTTTCGGACGTACGGTTTTTCCCGTTTGTCCTATTTGACGTGCATACTCGGCAAAGCCGCTATCCACTACCACACGGCTGCAAGCCCACTCGGCCTTTAGGCCTTGCGCCTTCAACTCGTCGGTTAGCTGCTGTATAAGTTTCAAACCATCGTCAGTAGTACCGCGTCCGCCTGCTACAATAATGTCGGCGGTGAAGAGCGCCTGCATACCACCATCACCACGCACCGTTTTCAGAATTTCTACGGCAAAATCATCATTTGATAATTCAGGCTTAAATTCAGAAAGAGTACCCGTGCGACCTTCCTCGCGTGCGGGAATTTCAAAAGTTCCGGCGCGTGCGGTTGAAATCTGCGGATAAACAAAGCCCAATATCGTTGCCAACTTGCTCTCGCCGTAAGTGGGACGACGTGAGTGAAGGATAGGCTTGTTTACTATCTCCTTTTTCTTGTTTACGTACTCGCCAATTTCAAGTCCGGTACAGTCAGCCGTAACCCCGCTACCCGTTTTTACACCAATACGGGGAGCCAATTCGCGACCGGCAGTGGTGGCTGCAAATAGGGCAATTTCGGGATTATGCTTCTTAATTACTTGCGTAATGATATTAGAGAAGGGGAGTACTAGGTATTCTTCCAACTTGTCGTTTTCAATCAAAATAACTTCGTCGGCACCATGCTCAAACAAGTCTTTTGCCAGCGGCTTCACGTTTTTACCAATCAGCACGGTGCTGATTTTGGTATCGCCGCCCAGCTGATTAGCCAGCTTACGCGCGGGTGTGAGCAGCTCCAGTGACGGACGTGCTATGTTGCCGTTGGTAACTTCGGCCCATGTGAGTATGCCCTTCGCGCCATTGCGCGTATCTACCACAGGAAAGTCGGGGGCTTCGGTAGCCACCTTTTCCTTCTTCTCCTCCTTTTGCACAAGCGTGTTGCCGCCCTTCTTGAATTTTTCAATGAAGTCGCTTACAAGTGCTTTTTCACTGTTGCCTTCAGACATGGTAATGAGAGGACGATCGCTCTCAATGTTGATTACCTTAGCCACAATGGTAGGGGAGCCGCTAAGTCCGATTTTTTCGGTACCGAGGTGAATGTCGTCAACGCCGAATACGGTGATGTTGCTCTTGCGCGCCTTGATAGCACCTTCAAGTGATGGCTTGCGAGGCGGAATACCTGTGGGCGTAAGCGACACCACACAGGGCATGGGCAGCTGCAGCATTTGGTAGCCACCCTCAATAATGCGCTTGGCAATAATTTTTCCATTTTCGGTAGTTACCGTTTCCACAAAGGTGGCCTGAGGTATACCCAGGTTTTCGGCTACCTGCGAGGGAACGTGTGCCGTATCGCCATCGCTGGTTTGCCTTCCGGCACAAATAATGAAAGGCTCTTTTGATTCCTTGCTAAAGCCTAAATGCTTTAACATAGTTGCTATGGCCAATCCTGTAGCGTAGGTATCGCTACCGCCGAGCTTACGGTCGGATAGGAGGTATGCCTCGTCGTAGCCCATAGATATGGCTGTACGCAGCGATGCCTCGAATGACTGTGGCCCCATGGAGCATACAATCATACGTGCGTCGGGAAACTGCTTTTTGAGCTGAAGTCCCGCCTCAAGTCCAAACTGGCAATCGTTGTTGATGCCTGATTTGGCCTTAGTTCTATCCATCAATCCATCCTCGCCCATGCGCATTTCGCCGGGTATGGGTACTTGCTTTATTAAGCTGATAATTGTTAGCGCCATGCTAATGTATATTACTTAAGTGTACTCGTTTTTAATAAGGTTAATTACATGTACTTGTATGAGGGGCCGTTACCACCATTGGGCAGCATCCACGTAATACCATCGCCCGGCTCCTTAATATCACAAGTTTTGCAGTGTAGGCAGTTTTCAAAGTGAATGCGCAACTCCTGATGCCCTGAAGCATCGGTGTGTAGCTCGTACACTTCGGCCGAGCAGTAGTGCTGGCACGGCGCGCCGTACTGGTCAATATTCACGGTTTTATACGTAGCAGGATTGTTGATGTGGAGGTGTGGTACCTGTTGCTCATCATGCGCTACGCCCGAGAAGTACACGTCGGTAGCCTTATCAAAGGTGAGTACCTTATCAAATTCCAACTTGTCCTTGAATCTTTCTTTAAAGTTCTTCTTTTTGTATTCGCTTAACTTTTTAGTAGCCTCGCTATCCAAATGTGCCGGCAACTTACCGCTAAAGCCTGCACCACCCGTTACCAGCTGCGTTCCGAATTGCACACCGCCGGGTATTAATCCCTTAAGGAAGCCTTGACGGAAGTTGCGCACTGGATACATTTCTTTGTAAATGTTGCTATTGTTAACTTTGGTTTCGTAAGCCGATAGCGTATTTTCGGAGAAGTCATTCTTTTCAAATGCTTCGGCCGCGGTGCGTGCCGCCAGCATACCCGATTTTATGGCAAGGTGAATACCCTTAAGCGCAGGCATGGTAAGAAATCCGGCGCTGTCGCCCACTATCATCGCATTATCTACGTATAGCTTGGGTAGAGAATAGTAACCGCCTTCGGGCAGCGTTTTGGCGCCATACTCCAACATACGTCCGCCCTTAAGAATTTTTGCAATTGTGGGATGTGTTTTCCATATTTGAAATGCATTATGCACGTCAAAAGTGGGATCAGCATAATCCAAGCCTACTACCAAGCCTAAGGCTACGCGGTTTTCTTTAAGGCCGTATACGAATCCACCGCCAAATTCCTGCATGTTGAGCGGATAGCCCAGCGTGTGGTATATTTGTCCGGGCTTAATATTACCTGCGGGAACGCTCCAAATTTCCTTGCATCCGAGGGAGTATATCTGAGGATTTTTGCCCTCTTGCAAATCAAACTTATTGATAAGTTGCTTGGCAAGGTAACCCCTTACACCTTCGGCAAAAATGGTTAACTTAGCCTCAATGCGGGTACCGGGTTGGAAATTTTCGAGCTGCTTGCCGTGGTGGTCAATGCCCGTGTCAATGGTCTTTGCACCAATAACTTTTCCATCTTTATACAGTATCTCGTTTACCGAAAATCCGGTATAGATTTCTACACCTTTTTCCTCGGCCTTTTGAGCCAAGAAGCGACATACCTCGCCCAGTGACGCAGCGTAGCAGTCCTTGTTACCCATGTAGGGTGCGTGCATAGGACTTTTTATTGCACTGCCTTCGTTGAGCCACAACGTTGATTCGTTGGTAACCTTGGCATCAAATGGAATTTCGTCCAAGGAAACATCGGGCAGTAACTCCTTAAATACCGAGGGCTTGATTACAGCTCCCGATATGAGATGGCTACCTATGCCTCCACCTTTCTCCACCAAAAGTATTCTACGCTCAAGTCCTTCTTGCTTCAGCATGTCGGCAAGATGTATAGCAGTGGCGAGCCCAGAGGGCCCGCCACCTACTATAAGGACGTCGGTTGTTACCGTACCTTTTTGTTCCATTTTCTTTTTTGTTTTACAAAAAAATTACTTGGTATGTTTTAAGAATTTAAGTGATTGCAGTGCGTGCTCGTTGGTGGGGTTAAACTCCACAGCCTTTTCAAAGTTCTCAATGGCCATTGCCTGATCGCTTTCTACGTAGAATGTCCCAATGTAGGTGTAGGCTTCTGAAATTTTCTCGCGAACGCGTTCTTTGGCTAATTCAGCTTCTTTTCCGCTTACAATATTAATATAGTCCTGGAAATATTTTATAGAATTAGGCTCGTAAGTTTCTCCCATACACCTGTTTAGACGTGCGCGGTTAAAGTAGGCATCTTGCGTGCTGGGAGCACCAACTGTTACTTGACCATATACGCTATCCGCCCTAACCATTACGGGTAGGAGGGCAACCTGCTCAGCGCTGTCGCGGTTAGCTACATCGTAAAATACGGAGTTAGAGTAGTATAATTTCTCGAGTAGCGAACTTTTTGGATTTTCAATAAGTGTACCGAATAACTCGTAGGCATTTTGATACTGCTTAGCCTTGAAGAACTTAATTCCTAATTCGCTAAATTCATTATCCAGCGTTGCTTCTTTAGCAATGGCCTTACTGATATTGTCTAGCATTTGAACAAATTCTACGCTGTCAATAATAACACCCTCATCGGTTACAGCAAACTTCTTTTGAGCGCGTGCCAAGTACGCATAGTCCAAACCTACCACACGCTTGGGTTCTACTTGTGCTATGAAATCATTCAACGCTTTGATAGCATCAGTGTAGTTACCGTTTTCAAAGGCGGAGTAGCCGAGGTAGCGTAAGATACGAGGGTTAACCTTGTCCAACTTTTGCATTTCCTGCGCTTCTTTTTCCAAAGCTTCGTAATCCTTAGCCAAAATCAAGAAGTCAGCGTGACGCATGCGCGAGTTAAGCGACTGGTCGGTAAGGGTAAGGTATTGCTTATAGTAGCCCAGCGCTTTTGTGATGTAATCTTTGCGGTGGCTGTTATCCATTAATGACCATAGGTAGTAGGTTTCGGCCAACTCGCGGTAGGTGGGACCATACTCGGGATTTGAAACAGTAAGTTCGTTGAGCGCGTTTACGGCTTCGTCAAAAGCACGCGCATTTTTGGTAATTACCGCAAGGTGTAATTTTGCACGAAGTAACTCATTGTCATAGTCGTAGGCGTAGCGGTAGGCGCTGAAGGCTTCGCTGGCATTGCCAAGGTTGAACTCGGCATCACCCAGTATAAGGTAAGCTTGTGCTAACTTTGAGTTCTTTGCAATGGCTTGCTTGGCATATTCTGCTGCCTTTGTGTAATCGGGCTTGTATGATTTGGTATAGGCACGCGCAACGTACATCAACTCTTTGGTGTCCTTTTTACGTGTCTTTTCCAGTGCCTTGCCAAAGTATTTTGAAGCAGAATCGGGTTGTTCTTCGTCAAGGAAATATTGTCCTAAACCAATATAGTTAAGGTTGCCACCCTTCTTTTGCTTTATGCCTTGATTGAATGTGTTGATGGCTAATTCGTCCTCGCCCAAGGTGAGGTATAGGCTACCGAGATGGAAGTAGTTTTCACCTGCAAGTGAATCGGTTTTTACCAGTGTTTCAAGAATAGCGCGCGCTTTTTCGTATTGCTCTCCTTCAAGTGCTTTTTGTGCGTCGTCTAAAGTCTGGCTGTAAAGATTAAAACAGGCTGCAGTAGCCAAAATCAAAGTAAATATCTTCTTCATCGTATAGTGCTAAAAATTAGTTTCTAATAACAATTTCGCGCTTAGGATAGGTGGTTGGCACCAATCCCGCTTTTAGTATAATGCGCTGTCCCACTTCTCCTGCTACAAAGGTAGCAAACCCTGTTCCCAAACCCTGTGTGCCCTGGCAGTTTACCACGCAAATTTTGCGAATAAATGGGTATGCTCCCAGCGCAATGTCATTTTGGGTTGGCTTGTAGCAGCCTTGCTCGGTTTGTATGGCAAGTACTTTTATTTTATTCAAGTGAGGCTTTATAAGACTGTCTGCTTCGTAAAGCCAATCTACACCAATAAAGCCTATAGCGTTGTTATTTGTTGCCACATACTTTATTAAATCTACGTTGCTGTTAAGCGAGTAGGCGTTTGATAGTTCTTCAACACCGGCGTAGTTCTTCATGTACTGCACTGTGCCTGAGTATGAGTTATCGAATACCAGCGTGTACTTTTGTTGCTTAACCTTGCCTGCAAGTAACAGCTTTAACAGGTCTTCACTGATTACAGTGTCCTTGCTATTTTTGCTAATAATAAGCGCAATAGCGTCAGAGGCAACTTCGTTTATGCGGGGAATGATTTTCTTTTCCTCGAAGTAGGCTCGCTCGCTTGCCGTGAGGTTGCGTGACAACACGGCAACGCGGGCTGAGTCTTTCATTAGTAGATCGGTTATTTGCTGCTCAGGCCGAACAATAATGTTCAACTTGGCATACTTATACTGGTTTTCGAATACCTGCACCTGACCTTCCACCATAGGGTAAAAAGTTTCGTCAACCAGAATATTGGCGGTACCACGAGTCGGGCTCTCGCCCGGTTTTTGACTGGACTTGCAGGATAGCATTCCCACACAGGCTGCAGCTATGAGTAAATAGCTAAAATGCTTCATGACTCTTGGTTTCTACCTTTGTTTAATAACCCGATATAATCGGAATCCGGCGTAGGCTATTAGCACTATGCCAAAGCCGATTCTTAGTGTCGGCGACATGTCAAAGGGCATTCTTTTGACAAACACAAAAGCCAATCCCAACGCCAAATATATTAGGAAAAAAACAATGCCTAAAATGAGCTGTATTTGCTGTTTGGGTGCTATTTTTTGATTCATGGCTTACTGCATGCTCACGGTAATGGGCACTACGTATGCCACCCGCACTGCTTTTCCATTAATTACACCCACTTTCCATTTTGGACACTTCTCCAACACACGCACCGCGCGCTTGGCCAAGTCAGGGTAGCCACCGTCGCGCAACACCTGTATGTCGGTTAGGCGACCATCCTTTTCTACCACAAAGCGTAGCAGCATGCGTAGCGTAGTTACCTCCACCTCCACGTGGCCAAGGCCTTGTACGATGTATTCGGTAAACTTACCCATACCGCCCGGGTACTCGGGTGGTACCTCTACCGCTTGGAAAATGTGGATTTCGTTATCCTCAATAATAGTCTGCTCTTGAACCACCTCTACAGGTGTTTCGTCAATTACGATATCACCGTCCTCGCTGGCATCTACGTTCTTTGCACCAACATCGGCTTTTACCAACTCATCCTGCTTTACCAACTCCTCTACGACATCCTCTTCGGGTGCCACTACGGGAGGGGTAAACTTCTTCACCTCTTTAATGGATTTCATTTCCTTGGGAGGAGGGGGAGGAGCGATTTCGTCAACCTTAGTTTTTTCGGGTGGCGGAAGCAAATCCACCATGGTTATTTGCTGGTCGAGCACCTGATTTCTTTTCCTGCCGATGGTCTCACCAACCTTGGTGAGAATTACCGGTAGGCTAATGAGCGTAGCAAATAGTGTAGCACCGATTATCACTGCCAGAACAGTCCGTTTGGACTCGTTGCGACGTAATTCATAGGCGCCATACTCTTTGTTTTTTCCCTCGAATACGGTGTCAATCCAGCTTTGACCAAATAGGTCTATCTTGGAACTAAACATATTGTATTACATCTTAAAAATTATTCGTCACCTGCTGCCACTGCCTCGCCACCATCCAACCCTTCGGCTACTAGTAGCTGTAGGTCTTCTGGTGTCATGTCTACAATAGCGTAGGTTTGTACTTTGGTTATAGCCATTTCGTCCAGCGCGTCTACCAGATTGTGATACCTTGCTTTGTCGCTTGGTTTAATAATTACAATTAAACCTTTTTCCAGGTCTTGCGTGTGAGCCAATACCTGCCTGCTTTTTTCAAGTAGCACTTGTCGAATGCCATTTTTACCGTAAGTGGTTGCCAGTGGACCATCAATGGGTTTTTTTACTTGTCCCATGTACCATACCAACTTATCATCGGTGCCAAGCAACAACGTAATGGTACGTTGATCGGCAACTTTTGTTTCGTTTTTCGTACTTTCCTCTGACTTATCAGGCATTGCCAAATTCATGGATTGCGGCTTTGACAGCGTGGTAGTGAGAATGAAGAATGTGATGAGCAGGAAAGCCAAGTCCACCATTGCGGTGAGGTCAACGCTTCCACCCATTTTTTTACTTCTTACCTTTTTACCATCACCGCCATCGCCAGTATTTAATTCTGCCATTATTTACAAAATTTTCATGTTAAAAATCTTCGCCGCGAAGGCCGGTAACGAGGAAAAAGTTATTCTTCCTCTGCTCTTGCAGAATATCAATTACCCTTTTAATAACAGGGTAGTCAATATTTTTATCGCCCTTAATAGCTATATCCAAGTCAGCCTTGTTGATTTCCTTGGTAGCCAAGCGTGCGTACAGAATCCAATCGCGTAGCTGGTTATTTACCGAGTCTGCGGGAATACCTGGCTGCAAACCTTTGGCGTTACGCTCCGAGTTGGGCAGGTCTATCAACCTTTTCATAGAGTTTATGTCCACTCCAAAAAAGTCGATCAACGAAAATGCATCCATCTCTTCAGGGGTGAAGTCAATCTTGTATTTTTCCGACATTTTTTCAAGCATCCGCTTGCGTACCTCCTTACCGGTAACTCCGAAGAAAATCCTTCCCTCACCTACAGTGATAGTACCCAAGTTAGAGTCGGGCAACTTTGATTGCACCGTTGAACTAGGGGTATCAACAGGGTAAGGCTCCGGCAGCTTGGCGGTCGATGTCATAACAAAGAAGGACAGGAGCAAGAACGCCACGTCGCACATGGCGGTCATGTCCGTGCCTGCTTTCTTCTTTTTTACTTTTACTTTAGCCATAGCTTATAAATTTTGTTTAATAAAACACTGGAACAAAATTTATTTGCCCTTTTGCTTGCGGTAAGATTTGGCGATAGCAGAACCGGCTTCGTCGATGAAGTAGGTAAGCGTATCAATCTTTGATGTAAAGAAGTTGTACGAAATAATAGATATGGTTGAGGTGGCAATACCGGTTGCGGTATTAATCAAGGCCTCAGAAATACCGTTTGCGAGCTGTGCTTGGTCAGGAGTACCTGATACGGCAAGACCGGCAAACGCCTTAATCATACCGGATACTGTTCCCAACAGACCGACCAGCGTACCGATAGATACGAGGGTGGAAATAATGGTCATGTTTTGTTGGAGCGTGGGCATTTCAAGTGAGGTGGCTTCTTCGATCTCTGCTTGAATCATATCTGATGCTTTTTCTGAGTCGAAACCTTCCTTACGCGAGTCCTCATACTTTACCAAGGCGGAGTGAATAACGTTAGCTACCGAACCTTTTTGCTTGTCGCACTGTTCCATAGCCTCGTTAATCTTACCACCCATAATGTTAACTTGCACTTCGGCCACAAACTTGCTTAAGTTGCCTTTGCCTTCTGCCTTGCTTATTACAAAGAACCTTTCAAAAGAAAATGTAATAGCCATCAACATCATACCCATAAGGAAAGGAACGATAATACCGCCCTTGTAGATTTGACCAAGGAAATTACCTGGTAGTGGGTGTCCTGTGGGATCACCACCTTCGAAGTTGGATGGATCACCCATCACAAACTTCCACATCAATATACCCACTGCTATACAAATAACAATGGCCGCACCTGCAAAAATGTCTGCAACTTTCGACTTTCGAGTCGATTTCTTTGTTTGTTCCATAAAAATTTAAAAATAATTGATTATTGGTTAAGTGTATAAATTTCAGCGCGTAACAAAATGTACGTACATGTTAATAGCAACATATAACTAGGCACACAAAAACACCATGTCGTGTGGGTTAATCTCCAAGACAAGCAACAAATATAGTAAAGCAATTATAATTTAAACTTCAAAGATAAAAAATAATAAGATACTTTAGCAATTAATGAGTTTATTATAACTCATTTTTCATTTTTTATTTTTCTCAAAACTTTCTTAATGTTTGATTTTTAGTGTTTTGTGATTTTTTTTGTCGCCTATAGTATTGAGTATTAGTGCAGACTATTGGGCAAGGTATGCCTACATTCTTCGAAAATATGCCATTTTTTGAAGAATACGTCTGTTGGTAATACGGTAGGGATGCGAATTTAAGCTTCTCTCCGTTAATGGATAGCGGTGGTTAGCCCCAGCGCTCGGCAATGTAGTCGAGCAGGGTGTATATTTCCTCGGGGTTTTCGGAGGTAACCAGCTTAAGGCGGGTTTCTTTGAAGTCGGGGAGGGCTTTGAAGTAGGAGCTAAAGTGGCGGCGCATTTCGAGTATGGAGTGCTTACCCTCCTTATACTCCAGCGATTTAGAAAAGTGCAGCTTGGCAATTTCCACGCGCTCGCGCACGGTGGGGTCGGGTAGAAGTTCGCCTGTGTGCAGGTAGTGATTTATTTCCTTAAAAATCCACGGATGACCGTAGGTGGCGCGCCCTACCATTACGGCATCTACGCCGTAGCGGTCAAAGGCATCTTTAGCATCCTGCGCACTCTTAATATCGCCGTTGCCTATAATGGGAATGGTCATGCGCGGGTTACGCTTTACCTCGCCTATGAGCGTCCAGTCGGCCTCGCCCTTATACATTTGGTTGCGGGTACGGCCATGAATGGTGAGGGCTTGTATGCCCACGTCCTGCAGGCGTTCGGCAATTTCCACTATGTTTTTGGAATCCTCGTCCCAGCCTAAGCGCGTTTTTACGGTAACGGGTAATTTTACTGCGTTGACAATCTGCTTCGTCATTTCCACCATTTTGGGAACATCGCGCATCATGCCGCTGCCCGCGCCACGGTTGGCAATTTTTTTCATGGGGCAGCCAAAGTTGATGTCTATCAAGTCGGGCTTAGCGGCTTCGGCTATACGTGCCGCTTCCACCATAGCATCAATGAGGTGACCGTAAAGCTGAATACCTACAGGGCGCTCGTGATCGTAAATTTTGAGTTTAGCAACGGTAGTGCCCGCATCGCGAATGAGTCCGTCGCTTGAAACAAACTCGGTGTACACCATGGCCGCGCCAAAGTGCTTACACATGTATCGGAAGGAGGCATCGGTAACCTCGTCCATGGGGGCAAGGAAAGCGGGACGGTTACCTAAGTCTATGTTGGAAATTTTCACAGAACAATGGATAATTGACAATGGATAACGGACAATTGTGCATTGTCAATTGTCCATTGTTCATTGTTTAGAGTTTGCTGCCGTAGGCTAAGTCGCCTGCGTCGCCCAATCCGGGAACAATGTAGGATTTTACGGTGAGCTCATCGTCAACAGCGGCTACCCACAACGATACTTCCTTGTGCGTGCCAAGGTTCTTTTTGAGGAACTCTACGCCGTCCTTGCTGGCAATAATGCTCACAATGTGTGCCTTAGTTGGCATGCCACGCTCTATTAACGCGCGGTATGCCAACTCAATAGAGGCTCCTGTGGCGAGCATGGGGTCGCACAGTATAATGGTTTTTCCCTCGGTAGAGGGGCTTGACATGTACTCAAAAGAGATGGTAAACTTGTTATCCTTGCCGTACTTGCGATAAGCTGAAATGAAAGCATTTTGAGCCTTGTCGAAGTAGTTGAGCATACCCTGATGCATGGGCAGCGCAGCGCGCATAATAGAGGCAATTACCACCGTTTCATTGGGTACGCAGGTTTCGGCAATACCCAGCGGTGTTTGTACCTTAATCTGCTCGCAGCTCATTTCCTTACTGATTTCGTAGGCAAAAATTTCGCTAATGCGCTCTAAGTTTCTACGAAACCTCATGCTGTCCATTTGAATACTTGCATCGCGCAACTCAGCTACAAATTGGTTGAGTAGAGAGTTCCGTTCGCCTAAGTGGTGTACCTTCATGCTTTGGGGGATTTTTATGCAAAGATAACGCTACGATTTCAAATTTCAAATTCCAATTTTTAGATTATCTTTATCTTTGTAAAATATGGAAGAATTGGAAAATATACAAGGAGGGGATTTGGACCGCTTTCTGGAGGGGCTGCCCCTAAAGTTTAGGGTAATGAACATCCGGCTGAGCGTAGAAACTCAAATGGAGTTTTTGGAGATACTGGGAAAATTAGAGGAACCTATTGATATTGAGGTGTTCAATAGTAATAGGGAGCGCCTGCTTGACTCTGAAACACCGTTGGATGAGCGTAAGCTGCTGCTGGCGCAATTTGCCATGATAGATGATGTGGAGGTAATGCGCGTGCTGGAGCGCTATGCTGAAACCTGCCCCGACGATGTGAAGGATTTTGCGCAAATGGCTGCCTACCAAAGCAAACTCTTTTTGGAGGCGGCTATTTTAGGTGAAAATCAGGTGGTGGTGGCAAGCGGCTTGGGTGGTGAGGGCGACAAAATGCGCTTTTGCGTAGCGCTGATATCGCGTAACCGTGAGCCATTGAGCGAGGTGCAGCAGCAGATAGTGCAAAAGGAGCTGGTGTATCAGCTGAAGCAGAATAACGCGGAGGCGGAAAGTGTGGAGTTTGACGGTTGCTATGTGAGGGTGCTGGCGCTGATACCTATGCGCAGTAACGTGAAGGGCATGTTTGAGCAGTGTGTGGAGGTTTGCAATGAGTTAGGCGATTTTTTGGATAATAATATGGTCATTTCCACGGTAAAGGTGCTAACTGTAGAGGATTTGGATAGAATTGTGAATGAGGGGGAGAAGAATGATACGGAGAACGATGTGAAATAGGTGTTAAACTTGTCGTAAAAAATGTTTTTTAGATAAATAGGCTGACTTTTAGAGCTACATTTACGGCGTATGTGGAGACTTCCACATACGCCATTCTTTGTTTTTGTGGTGATCCAATATATTTCTGTTTTTTCTAACAACTAATAAATGGAGGATACAGCTATGAGGCAAGAAGAAAAAAAACGAATGACTACCAACCTGGGTAATCCGGTGGACAGCGATCAGGCGTCCATTACTACAGGTAATCCCACTTACACGCTACTTACCGATACGCACACCATTGAGAAGTTGGCGCACTTTGACCGTGAGCGCATACCCGAACGCGTGGTGCATGCCAAGGGTGCCGGAGCGCATGGCTACTTTGAGGTTACGCATGATGTAACGAAGTACACCCGCGCGGCTTTTCTTTCTCAGGTAGGTAAAAAAACCGATGTGTTTGTGCGCTTCTCCACGGTGGGCGGCGAAAAAGGTTCTGCTGATTCGGCGCGTGATCCGCGCGGTTTTGCCGTGAAATTTTACACTGAAGAGGGTAACTATGATATGGTGGGTAATAATACGCCTACCTTCTTTATTCGCGATGGTATAAAGTTTCCCGATTTTATTCATACACAAAAGAAAAATCCCGCTACTAACCTACCTGACCCCGATATGTTCTGGGATTTCCTTTCGCTTACGCCCGAGAGCCTGCATCAGGTTACGGTGCTGTTTTCGGATAGGGGTACTCCCGCGGATTATCGCCATATGAATGGCTACACAAGCCATACCTACATGTGGTACAATGAAAAAGGTGAACATTTTTGGATTAAGTTGCACTTTAAAACCGAGCAGGGAGTTAAGAATATGACGCAGGGCGAGGCGACTATGATGGCGGGAAAGGATCCTGACCATGCTACGCGCGACCTGCATCAAAGCATTGAGCGCGCTGAGTTTCCCGCATGGACGGTGTACGTGCAGGTAATGACGCCTGAGCAGGCTAAAACGTATAAGTTCGACCCGTTTGACATTACCAAGGTGTGGTACCATAGCGATTTTCCGCTTATTCCTGTTGGGCGTATGCTGCTAACCCGCAACCCGCAAAACTACTTTGCGGAGGTGGAGCAGGCGGCTTTTTCGCCCGCTAACTTTGTGCCGGGCATTGCGGCTTCGCCCGATAAGATGCTACAGGTGCGCCTATTCAGCTATGCCGATACGCATCGCCACCGCTTAGGTTCCAACTTCCACATGATTCCCGTGAATGCGCCTAAGGCGGAGGTGAATACCTACCAGCGTGACGGTGCTATGAATATGGGACAGGGCGGAGCGCCCAACTACTATCCCAATACTTTTGGCGGGGCAACGCCCGATAAGGCCTACGCTGTGCCGCCCATTGACGTACAGGGAGTGGCTGCAAGGCATGAGTACGCGCTGGGTGATGTGGATTTTGTTCAACCTGGAGAACTGTTTAGCCGAGTAATGACGGAGGAGGAAAAGCAGCACACCGTGAGCAATATTGCGGGGCATTTAGGTAATGCGCAAATGCGCTTGCAGCTGCGGCAGGCAGCACTGTTTTACAAGGCCAATCCCGATTACGGAGCTCGTGTGGCTGCTGCGCTAAACCTTGACTTTAACAGGGTGAAGGAGCTGGCTACCATGTCGCAGGAGGATAGGGTGAGAGCAACAACGTAGGTTATGCGATGCTAGACCCTGTTAGGGTTTGTGTTTAAAATAAGGTAATAAGGTTGTAAAATGATAGTGGTCATTTTTCTACGAAGATTATCGGAATAGAATAAGGTTTACTCAATGGGTAAACCTTATTTTTTGTCTTTATAGTAACTTTGTTGAAACTTTTTTCTGCTATTATCGTTATTATGGTGTCATGGAGCTGAGCGAGTTCAAACAACATATTTTGCCATTAAAAGATCGGTTATTCAGGGTGGCCCTCTGCATTGTGCGCAATAGGGAGGATGCCGAAGATATCGTTCAGGAAGTGTTGCTGAAGGTGTGGAGTGGTCAAACCTCTATAGCTAATGTAAGTAAACCTGCTGCTTACTGCATGGTAATGGCAAAAAACATGGCCTTGGATAAGCTGCGGCACCCCACTCACAAAATACCGCATTTGTCGGTAGAACCGCAGGATGCCATTGAGCAGCACACGCCTTTTCTCCAGATGCAGCAAGCCGAAAGGCAGCAGCTGATTAGTCGCTTGATTGCTGCGCTGCCTGAAAAGCAGCGAATGCTGATACAGCTGCGCGATATAGAAGGTGAAAGCTATGAGCAAATAGCCAAAATGCTTAACGCGAGTGCAGGGCAGGTGAAAACAGGACTGTTCAGGGCACGACAGGAGTTGAAGTTCCAACTTGATAAAATGAACGCGTATGGACAAATATAAAAATATTGAGCGGCTGCTCCAGCTGTATTGGGCAGGCAAAACATCGGTAGAGGAAGAAAGTACGTTACGTCACTTTTTTACTTCTGAGGTAGATATTCCTAAAGACCTACAACCGTATGCGGAGCTGTTTATTTTTCAGCAGAAGCAGGGCGAGGAGAGGCTGTCGGATGGATTTGAGGCAAGGCTGCTACAAAGAATGGAGGATGAGAAGGAGCTGCGAAACGTTAGCCGACCCAAGCTGGTTGCGGGAGATGGCGCACGCAATGTGTTTAGGAACCCATTACTACTTAAGGTTGCTGCCGGCATTGTTCTTGTTTTGGGTATAGGTCTCCTTGGCTATCGTGGAGTGGAGCAGCGACAGGTGCGGCAGCTGGCGCAAGCCGAAGCGCGGGCAACTATTATTGATGCGCTTGGCATGCTATCCGATAATTTGCAAAAAGGAGAGTTGATGGTTGATAATGGGTTAAAGCAGCTTGAATTGCTGGAATCCCTAATGGCTGCGGACGACCAATAGTGTACATAATAATTAAATGCTGATGAATACTTATACAAAAATAATCCGAGGGGTACTGCTCTGCCTGATGCTTATAGGGAGCCACACCCTTGCGCAAGCTCAGCGTTTCTCGGATAAGTTTATGGAGGTTGCGGAGTCAAAGGTAACCTCAATGGTTACCGTAAACGGGGAGGTAATTAATGTGCTTAAAAAGAAGGAGGCAGATCCCGGCTTGCGGGCTTTCCTTAACGAGCTGACCTTTCTATGCGTCATTACGATGGAAAAGGATGCTAAGACCATAAGCACCTATTACGATATGGCGCAATCGCTACTAAAAAACGGTAAAGGCTATGAGAGTTTGCTATGGCTGAAGGAGGGTGACCAGCAGGTGCTCATTGCCGTGCTTGGCCGCGATGAGCGTAATAAGGCAAAGGAAATTGTGATGCTGAGCATTAATGGAGAGCAGTTCACGGTGGTTGACCTCACGGGTAGCATTACAGTTGATAAGCTGAGCACCCTTGCCGCTTCTATAAAAAAATCAATGCAAAATCTATAAACACGCTTATATCATGAAAACACAACTACTACTTTTCACGCTTGCAGTATTAACTTTTTCCGTTGCAAGGGCGCAAAACGATACAATGGTCGTGAGCACGTCCGTAAAAGACACGGTGATAATTACCGATGATGTGTCGGTCAGCTTTCTGACGGACCTGCTTAGCGGAATACTGGACGCATCCAAGAAGCAGGGAAAAAGGGATAGACCAGCAAGTGTAAGCTATGCAGGTTGGCACTCCGAACCCTATTTTGGCTTCGGTTTTGTTGCCGGTGGTGTGGAAAATAGCGATGCTGAACTTTTGTATGGCGGCTCATACAGCATTGATTTCGGGATAAAATCACGCTACCAGTTTACGGGTATATACTCTACCACGTTTAACCTTGGCTTTATGCACAACCGTTATAAAATTTCCAACGGTATTGCCAATAATATAATAGGAATGCCAAGCCCTACTGCTATGAACAACTTTGTGGTGAATAGTGAGAAGTTTCGCACTTGGGCGTTCAGCGCAAGCTTTGGTCATCGCTTTAATTTCACTAAAACCCGAAATGTGAAAAATTATGTGGAGGCAAGCGCTTACGGGAACTACAATTTTTCTCGCCAATATATTGTGGACTACAAGGGCGATGGTGGCGCCAATGCGGATGTGTACTACGGCAACGATAACATTTTTCAGCCCTTTGAGGCAGGCGTGCAGCTCAACCTTGGCTTCCACTGGTTTAGCATTTGGGGGCGATACAGGCTTACCGACTGGTTCAACTCCGACTACACTGCCACAAAAATGCCACGTTGGGTAGTAGGGGTTGCTATTTCAGGGATTTGATTCTACTAAGGCTATGTAATATGAAATAAGGCTTACTCAATGGGTAAGCCTTATTTGTTAGATGCAATATTTTTGATAACCCTCGCCGGATTTCCGCCCACTACCACGTTGTTGGGAACATCTTTGGTGACTACCGAACCCGATGCCACTACTACGTTATCTCCGATTTTTACTCCGGGATTGATTACCGAACGACCGCCAATCCATACGCTATTGCCAATGGTTACGGGCTTGCCAAATTCCGCGCCCGATGAGCGCAGCTCCGCATCAAGCGGGTGGGTAGCCGTGTAAATGTGTACGCCGGGCGCAAGCAGGCAATTGTCGCCAATGGTTATTTGGCACACGTCCAGCATTACGCAATCGAAGTTGGCGTAAAAGTTTTCGCCTACGCTGATGTTGCTGCCGTAGTCGCACTTGAAGGTGGGTTCAACAAAAATGCTCTTGCCCGTTTTGCCGAATAGCTGCTTAATAAGCTCGGTACGTTTTTCTAATTCATCTTCCTGCGTGGCGTTGTACCGGCGGGTGAGCTGACGCGCGCGTAGGCGCTCTGCTACCAGCTCTGCATCGTTGGCGAGGTATAGTTCCCCGTCAAGCATTTTTTGTTTTTCGGTTTTCATAAGAAGTGGCTTTGCCAGAGTTTTGTATTAACCGCGGGTGAGCGAAGCGTAACCCGTGGTTAGAGTGATGCTCTTGCATGGCGCGCGGAGTAAGCACTTCCCCAGATATAAGTTTTTGCTCCGCGCGCAATAAACGATAGTTGCCAAGTACCGTAGGTTACGCTTCGCTCACCTACGGTTATTAAAGTATAGCCCTTGCAGGGCTGACTATGAGATTGCTTCGTTTCACTCGCAATGACGTTCTTGGCAAAATTTGCGCTTAAAATTTCTCGGCTAAATATTTTCCTGTGTAAAGGTCGGTGCGTTTGGCAAGGTCGGCAGGGGTGCCGCTAAAGCACAGGTTGCCGCCTTTTTCGCCGCCCTCGGGGCCAAGGTCTATAACCCAATCGGCGCACTTTACTACGTCCATGTTGTGTTCTACTACCAGCACGGAGTGTCCGCGCTCAACAAGTGCGTTGAAGGCTTCGAGCAGCTTCTTTATGTCGTGAAAGTGCAAGCCTGTGGTGGGCTCGTCGAAGATAAATAGTAGCGGGTCGGGGTTCATTTCTTTGGTGAGAAATGCCGCCAACTTCACGCGCTGGCTTTCACCGCCGGATAGCGTGCTGCTGCTTTGCCCCAACTTTATGTAACCCAAACCTACGTTTTGCAAAGGTCTCAGCCTATCCACAATTTTCTTAGCGGTATTATCGCTTTGCGCCTCAAAAAATTCTATGGCCTGATTTACGGTAAAGTCAAGCACGTCGCTAATGCTGTACCCCTTGTATTTTACTTCGAGAATATCGGGCTTGAAACGCTTGCCGCCGCAGGCTTCGCACACCAGCGTAACATCGGCCATAAACTGCATTTCTACCTTGATAAATCCGTCGCCCTGACACTCCTCACAACGACCCCCATCGATGTTGAACGAGAAATGTGATGGGCCGTAGCCGTTCAGCTTGGCGTACTGCTGCTCGGAAAACAGCTTGCGTATCTCGTCATACGCCTTGATGTAGGTAACGGGGTTGCTGCGGCTGCTGCGGCCAATGGGGTTTTGGTCCACCATCTCCACATTTTTTATGCGCTTAAAGTCGCCGCTTATTTTGTCGTGTTGCCCGGGTTTGTCGCCATAGGCATTTATCATTTTGTTGAGGGCAGGGTAGAGTATGCTTTTTACCAGCGTACTTTTTCCCGAACCGCTTACGCCTGTTATGGCTACTATGCCGCCCAGCGGAAATTTTACGTCAATATTTTTGAGGTTGTGCTCGCGCGCGCCGTGCACTTCAATAAAGTTGGATAGCTTACGATAGCGCTGCGGTGCCTCAATTTCTTCTTCGCCGTTGAGGTATTTTATGGTAAGACTGTTTTCAGTAGGCAATTGGCAGGCGGCAGTCGGCAAAGTTGCTGCCTTTTGCTTTTTTCCTTTTTTTGGTTGATTATTTATTGCCGATTGCTTATTGTTTATTGCCGACTTGTTTTTCTCGGGAACGGGGCCTTGAAAAACTATTTCGCCGCCGTGCCTTCCTGCCATGGGACCAATGTCGATAATTTGATCGGCAGAGCGCATTACCTCCTCTTCGTGTTCCACCACTATTACGGTGTTACCAAGGTCACGCAGCTGCTTTAGTACGGTTATTAAGCGCCCTGTATCGCGCGGGTGCAGGCCAATGCTGGGCTCGTCGAGTATGTATAGCGAACCTACAAGGCTGCTGCCAAGTGATGTGGCAAGGTTGATACGCTGGCTTTCGCCGCCGCTAAGCGTGTTGCTCAGGCGGTCGAGCGTGAGGTAACCAAGCCCCACATTTTGTAAAAAGGCAAGGCGGTTTTTTATTTCCACCAGCGTGCGCCCTGCAATATCCTGCTCGTACTTATTCAGCTTGAGAGAAGTCATGAAGCTTGCCAAATCGTCGACGGGCAGCGCTACCAGCTGGCTGATATCCTTGCCGCCTACTTCTACGTAAAGCGCTTCTTTGCGTAAGCGGGTGCCGCCGCATTCGTAGCAGGTGGTCTTGCCCGTGTAGCGCGCTATCATTACGCGGTACTGAATTTTGTAGCGGTTGGCTTCAAGCTCCTTGAAGAAGGCGTTGATGCCTCCGTAGGTACCTTTGCCGCGCCACAGCACATCCTTTTGCTCCTTGGTGAGCTCGTAGTAGGGCTTGTGTATGGGAAATTCGAGTTTGGCGGCGTGCTTAATAAATTGTTCCTTGTACCAGCTCATCATTTCGCCCTTCCAGCACACCACGGCATCGCCGTACACGGACTGGCTTTTATCGGGTATAACCAAATCTTCGTCAATGCCCGTAACGCGGCCGTAGCCCTCGCACACGGGGCATGCGCCCAGCGGGTTGTTGAAGCTGAACAGGTGCTCCGAGGGCAGCTCAAAGGTTATGCCATCGGCTTCGAAACGGTTGGAAAAATATTCGCCTTTCGGGCGATTATTTTTATCGGATGTAATGGGGTAGTCGGCAAGTAAAATGTTGCCGTACCCTTCGCTGAAGGCGGTTTGCACCGAGTCGCTGAGGTCGCTTAGCGCGTCTTCGTCGGTGGTGGCGGCAAAGCGGTCGATTACCACAAATACGTCGCAGGTGGTTTCGATTTTATCTACATTCCTTTTTGGAAGAGAGGCAAGGTAGTCTTCAATTTCCAGCACCTCCCACGTGCTGTTGTTGGAGGCGTTGGCAAGGCACACGCGGCTAAAACCTTCCTGCTTCAGCAGCGTCAGCTTCTCAATAAAGCCCATGCCTTCGGCCAAATGTAGCGGCGCGAGCAGCACCATACGCTTATCCTCGGGCTGCTGCGATACGTAGCGGGTTACATCGCTTACGGTATGTGCCTTTACCTCTACGCCCGAAACGGGTGAGTAGGTGCGCCCTATACGGGCAAAAAGCAGCTTTAGGTAGTCGTATATTTCGGTGGAGGTACCCACGGTAGAGCGTGGGTTGCGCGTGTTGACTCTTTGCTCAATGGCAATGGCGGGCGGTATGCCCATAATGCTGTCTACCTCGGGCTTGTTTATGCGGCCAAGGAACTGGCGGGCGTAGGCGGAAAGGCTTTCCACGTAGCGACGCTGCCCTTCGGCAAATAGGGTGTCGAACGCCAGCGTACTTTTTCCTGAACCGGATAATCCTGTGATAACAATTAGCTTGTTGCGCGGGATGCTAAGGTCAATATTCTTTAGGTTGTGAACCTTGGCGCCTTTTATGTCGATAGTTTGAACCATGCCTTAAGTTGGGATATGCGATGCTCGATTTGCGACATGCGAAAAAAAATAGTGGAATATCGCAGGTCGCTTTTGTCGTGCGTCGAATTTGACCTGCAAAGGTAGGGCAAAAACGCTGAAATTCTTCTGCCGAAATGTTGTAAAGTGTTGGTTTTTTGAAAGGCAGTAAAAAAAGGCTGCTCTACATCGTGTGTGAGCAGCCTTTTGGCTAACGTGCTTATTTTGTACCTAGTTGTGGTTGTGCTCAGCAGCTTCGGCTTCTTCAAAGGTTTGCTGTACGGTGCCGTGCGGATGCTCCACGGGCGAGTATATGGAGTACAACTTTACAGGCTTGTCGCCCACGTTGATAAGGTTGTGCCATTTTCCTGCAGGTACAAAGACCGCGTAATCGGGGCCTACGTTAGAGGTAAAGATGAGGCTGTCTTGGGTGTCGCCCATAACCACTTTGGCATTGCCATCTTCAACGCGCAGGAACTGGTCGGTTTCGGGGTGTGCTTCTAAGCCAATTTCGCCGCCCACAGGTATGGACATAAGGGTCACCTGCAGCTTATTGCCAGTCCATATTGCAGAGCGAAAGCTGGTGTTGGAGGTGGTATAGTCCTCCATGTTGAGTACGGCGGGTTCAGCTCCATAGTCTTTTACAATTATCTCATTCTCTTTTGTGTTTTTGTGGCTTTGGCACGAAGCGCAGGTAAGCAGCAGCGTGCTTGCGGCGAGTAGTACGTTTGTCGTTCTCATGACTTGTAATGTTTAGAGGGTTTCGCTACAAATATAATGAAGAATTAAGGTTCTACTCGTAGGAATATCATAAAAAAGAGAATTGATGCGTGGGGAAAACCTGTTGGATTTGTGGGGGTGTAGTTCAATGAACTCATTTTCAAAATAAAAAGGGAACAAACTTTGCTCCCTTTCTTTAATGTTAAAATAGTAGGCTATCTCCTACTCGTTTTCCTTCATATTATTCCAAACGGACTGTACATCGTCGTCGTCCTCAAATTTCTCAATCAATTTTTCAAGTGCGGCTTGTTGCTCTGCGTCTACCTCTTTCGTGTCGGTGGGAATGCGTTCAAAACCACTGCTTATAATCTCAAAACTGTTGCTCTCCAAATATTTTTGAACTCCACCGTAACTTTCGTAAGCGCCGTACACAATCCACTCATTCTCGTCGGCAAAGAGTTCATCCACGCCAAAGTCAATCATTTCCAACTCCAATTCTTCGAGGTCTACGCCATCTTTGGGCTTCACGCGGAATACGCACTTCCGGTCGAACATGAACTCTACGCTGCCTGAGGTGCCCAGCGAACCGCCACACTTGCTGAAGTAGCTGCGTAGGTTGGCCACAGTGCGGGTGGGGTTATCTGTAGCAGTATCTATAATAAACGCAATACCGTAGGGGCCGTACCCTTCATAAGCAATTTCCTTATAATCGCCCTGATCTTTTTCCACAGCACGCTTAATGGCACGGTCAATATTGTCTTTAGGCATATTCTCGGCACGGGCGTTTTGTATCAGCGCACGCAGGCGAGGGTTGTTATCAGGGTCAGTACCACCGGCTTTGGCGGCAATGGTCATTTCTTTTCCCAAACGGGTAAATACGCGAGACATATTGCCCCAGCGCTTCATTTTTCTTGCTTTTCTGTATTCAAATGCGCGTCCCATAGTAATTAGTTGAGAGTTGAGAATGGAGAATTAAAAAATCCGTAATGGTAAAGTAATTTTTAATTCTTAACTTTTCATTTTTAATTAAATGGTTTGCTGTAAGCTAACCATTTTAATGGCGGTAACTGCGGCCTCATCCCCTTTATTACCGTATTGACCGCCTGCGCGGTCTTGTGCCTGCTCCTGATTATTTGGAGTAAGCACACCGAATATGAATGGCAGGTTATACTCTAGCCCTAAGTTCATAATGGCTTGCGATACGGAGCTGCAAATAAAATCAAAGTGGCGGGTTTCACCCTGTATTACGCAGCCCAAGCATATAATGGCGTCGAACTTGTTACTTTCAGCCATAAGCTGTGCGCCTAGCGGTAGTTCAAAGCTGCCCGGAACCCACTTAACTACAATATTTTTTTCTTTTGCTTCGTGCTTTATCAATGTGTTGTAGGCGCCGTCAAGCAACTTTTTAGTAACTTCTATGTTCCACTCCGACACTACAATGCCAAAGCGCATATCCTTAGCCGACGGTATCTGTCCGTCGTGCACATGTGAAAGGTTGTGGTCTGCTGATGACATGATGTGATAAGTTTATAAAGTTTGTAAAGTTTTAAAGTAAAAAACCAAGGCGCAGTGAAGTCGTCTTGGTTTTTTATTGACTCTCGCCGACTGCTTATTTGCCGACTAACTATAGCCTACTTTTGTTCAGCCAGCAGCTGTGCGCGAGCAATGTATTTATCGGCTTCACGACCTTCGTTGGTATCAGGAAAATCCTTCTTTATCTGCTTGTATAATTTCGCAGCGTCGGCATACTTACCTTCTACTTCAAGCACCAAACCAGCTTTCATAAGATAGCGAGGTGAGGTAAGGCGGCTGTGGTCTGCGCCGGCGGCCTTCTTGTAGTATGATGCAGCATTGCTGTAGTCCTTTAACTCGCTGTACGCATCGCCAAGGTTACCCAATGATAATGCTTTGCTCAACTTGTCAGCAGGGCTGTACTTTTTAAGGTAGGTGATAGCCTCCTCGTACATGCCGGTGTGCATGTAGCACAAGCCTGTGTAGTAGCAAGCAAGGTTACCCGCCTTGGTGCTGCTGTAACGGTCTTCTATGTCCAGTAGACCAAGGTTGCTACCGTCACCATTAAGTGCTGTATTAAGTGAATCAGCCTCAAAGTATTGTACTGCAGCAAACATTTGTGATTGTGCTTCTTCTTCAAGCGGAGCCTTGTACCAGTTTTGGTAGGCAAAAAATGCTGCAACCAGCAGTATGGCAGCACCAAAGCCGTAAATAAGTTGCTTTTGGTACTTTTGAACAAATGATTCGGCGTTGCTAAGTGTGTGCTCAATGGCCTCAAGATTTTCGTCGCCGTGTGATGCTTTCTTTGACATATTATGTTCTTTCTTAAAAGTTTTTGGTGCAAATTGGGTGGCAAAAATAGCGAATTTAATCGTTATACGCAATACATGGAGGTATTTTTACACTTTTTTCTGCCAACTGGCGTAGTGGTTGGCATTTGCTTTTGACTCAAAGCAGAAAAATAGCTATCTTTACACTCTTTTTTAGTGTTGAATTGTTGAATTGCTTGCTTGTTGAATTGTTTTATAAACAGCCAACAACATAATCGAATTTTGAACAGTTCAACAGTTTAACTATTCAACAGTTCAACTTTCTCATGAATACCGAACAATTTATTAGCCAAAAAGTCGCTGAATGTGCTAAGGCGCTTTACAATACTGAAGGCGCGCCCCTGCAATTTCAAAAAACCCGCAAGGAGTTTGAGGGAGATATTACGCTTGTTGCTTTTCCGTTAACCAAGTTGAGCCGTAAGTCGCCGGAGCAAACAGGTACCGAGGTAGGGGAGTGGCTCAAGGCCAATGTTCCGCAGGTGGAAGCGTTCAACGTGGTAAAGGGCTTTTTGAATATTAAGCTTACTAAGGATTTTTGGTTACAGCAGCTGTCGGAAATTGTATCCGATAAAAGTTTTGGCGTGCAGCAAAAAGGCACTTCGGGTAAAACGGTAATGGTGGAGTACTCCTCGCCCAATACCAATAAACCGCTGCACCTGGGGCATATTCGTAATAATCTGTTGGGCTACTCCGTAGCACAAATTTTGGAGGCCAACGGCCACAATGTTATTAAGGTGAACTTAGTCAACGATCGTGGTATTCACATTTGCAAATCCATGTTGGCATGGAAAAAGTTTGGCAATGGTGAAACTCCACAATTGGCGGGTAAAAAAGGTGATCACCTGGTAGGTGACTACTACGTGAAGTTTGATAAGCTGTACAAGCAGCAAATTTCGGAGCTCATGGCTACGGGTGTGAGTGAGGATGATGCCAAAAAGCAGGCTCCTGCCATTATTGAAGCGCAGGACATGCTGCTTAAGTGGGAGCAGGGCGATAAGGAGGTGGTTGACCTGTGGAAAACCATGAACGGCTGGGTATACGAAGGCTTTGATGTTACCTACAAGCAGCTCGGCGTTTCGTTTGATAAAATATACTACGAATCGAATACCTATCTTCTTGGAAAGGAAATTGTGAACGATGGTTTGAAGAAGGGCGTTTTCTTTAAAAAAGAAGATGGCTCAGTGTGGATTGACCTCACTGCCGATGGCCTTGACCAAAAACTCCTGCTGCGCTCTGATGGTACTTCGGTGTACATGACGCAGGACTTGGGTACTGCCCACCAGCGCTTTGAGGAGTACAAGTTCGGGGAACTGATTTACGTGGTAGGTAACGAGCAAAACTACCACTTTCAGGTGCTGAAGCTGGTGCTGAAAAAGTTGGGTTACGATTGGTCGGATTACATATACCATCTCTCCTACGGCATGGTGGAGTTGCCCGAGGGCAAAATGAAATCGCGCGAAGGTACGGTGGTTGATGCCGACGACCTTATGGAGGGTATGATTACTACGGCTCGTGAAACTTCGCAGGAGTTGGGTAAGTTGGCGGGCATTCCGCAGGACGAACAGCAGCAGCTGTTTCGCATGATTGGACTTGGTGCACTCAAATATTTTATACTGAAAGTTGACCCTAAAAAGACGATGCTCTTTGACCCAAAAGAGAGCATTGACTTTAACGGCAACACAGGGCCATTTTTGCAGTACACGCACGCACGCATTCGCTCCGTTTTGCGCAAAGCGCAGGAGCAAAATTTGCAGCCCACCACGGGTACAGCAGTACCTGGTGAGCGTGAGGTAGAGTTGGTGAAAAATTTGGCGGATTTTCCGCAGGTAGTAGCGCAGGCCGGAGCCGAGCATTCGCCCGCCCTTATTGCCAACTATGTATACGAGTTGACAAAAGAGTTCAACACGTACTACCATGATGTTTCTATTTTGAAGGAGGAAAACACCGAGATAAAATTGCAACGCCTCGAACTCCTTCAACAAATAGGAAATGTAATTAAAACCGCCACGGGATTGTTAGGCATTGAAGTTCCCGAAAGAATGTAAATCATCTCACGCTAAGACGCAGAGACGCAAAGATGGTTTTCTTAGCGACTTTGCGTCTTTGCGAGAAGAAAATATTTGTGAGAAAACAATAAGAGATTATGTTTGAGAACCTACAGGATAAACTGGATAGAGCGTTTAAGACGCTTAAGGGCGAAGGTAAAATTACCGAGATAAACGTTGCGGAAACCATTAAGGAAATTCGCAAGGCATTGCTTGATGCCGACGTGAGCTACAAGGTGGCAAAAAGTTTTACCGATGACGTAAAGCAAAAAGCCCTTGGTCAAAACGTGCTCACGGCTGTGAAGCCGGGGCAGATGCTTACCAAGATTGTGCACGATGAGCTCGTGCAGCTCATGGGTAAGGAGGCCGAGGAGATTAAGTTCAGCGGTTCGCCTGCGGTGGTGCTCATAGCGGGTTTGCAGGGTTCGGGTAAAACTACCTTCTCCGGTAAACTAGCTGCCTCTATTCTCAAAAAAGGTCGTGCGCCGTTGCTCGTAGCAGGTGACGTATATCGTCCTGCAGCTATTGACCAATTGAAGGTATTAGGTGAACAAATAGGTGTACCGGTTTATACCGAAGAGGGGAATAAAAACCCTGTGCAGATTGCCAAAAACGCCATTGAATTTGCTAAAAAGAATGGTCGCAACGTGGTGATTGTCGATACTGCCGGACGCTTGGCTATTGACGAGGAGATGATGCGCGAAATTGAAGCGGTGAAAAAAGCCGTGTCGCCATCCGAAACCTTGTTTGTGGTGGACTCCATGACCGGACAGGACGCTGTGAATACCGCCAAGGAATTTAACGACCGTTTGAATTTTGATGGCGTAGTGCTTACCAAGTTGGACGGTGATACCCGCGGTGGTGCGGCACTTTCCATTCGTGCGGTGGTTAACAAGCCTATCAAGTTCTTGAGTACGGGCGAAAAGATGGATGCCTTGCAGGTGTTCTACCCCGAGCGTATGGCCGACCGTATTTTGGGCATGGGTGATATCGTGTCGTTGGTGGAGCGTGCGCAGGAGCAGTATGACGAGGACGAGGCACGTCGCATACAAAAGCGTATAGCCAAAAATCAGTTTAACTTCAACGACTTCATCAACCAGATTCAGCAAATCAAAAAGATGGGTAACGTGAAGGATTTGCTGGGTATGATTCCGGGTATTGGCAAGGCGCTAAAAAATATTGATATTGACGATGACGCATTCAAGGGCATCGAAGCTATTATATCATCCATGACAATGGAGGAGCGCGAAAATCCCGATGTGATAAACGGCAGCCGCCGTAAGCGTATTGCTTCAGGTAGCGGTCGCGGAATTGAAGAGGTGAACCGCCTGCTTAAGCAGTTTGAAGATACCCGCAAGATGATGAAAAATCTTGGCGGTGGCGGTGCAAAGAATTTGATGAATATGATGGGAGGTATGAGGAGATAATTATTAATGATAAATTGTTAATGGTTAATGAAAAGTGCACTCTTGAGAAGTGTGTTCGTTTACCATTAATAATTAACAACTAACCATTAAATCATGGAGATTTTAGACGGTAAAAAGATAGCCGCTGAAGTGCGAGGCGAAATTGCGGCAGAGGTGGCGCAGCTGGCAGCAGCAGGTGAGCGTATTCCTCAGCTGGTAGCCATTATTGTAGGCAATGATGGCGCCAGCCAAACCTACGTAGCAGGTAAGGAAAAAGCCTGTAGCGAGTGCGGCTTCAAGTCGCAGGTGCTGCGCTTTGAAGATACCATTTCCGAGCAGGAGCTGCTTAACCAAATAGCTAAGCTCAACGCCGACGAAGCCGTTGATGGATTTATTGTGCAGTTGCCCTTACCCAAGCATATCAACGAGCAAAAGGTGATTGAGGCAATTGACCCTAAAAAAGACGTTGACGGATTTCACCCCGTTAATGTAGGGCGCATGACCATTGGTTTGCCGTCATACGTGTCGGCCACACCCGCGGGAATAATGGAGCTGCTTAAGCGTTACAAGGTAGAAACGCAGGGTAAGCATTGCGTGGTGGTGGGACGAAGCAACATTGTTGGTCGCCCCATGATGAACCTGCTTTCGCAAAAGGGTTACCCCGGCGATTGCACCGTAACCGTGTGCCACAGCCGCACCAAGAATGTAAAGGAAATTTGCCTTACCGCTGATATTATTGTAGCGGCATTAGGCCAACCCGAATTTTTGACTGCCGATATGGTAAAGCCTGGCGCGGTAATAGTTGACGTAGGTATTACACGCGTTCCTGCTACCGATACCAAAAGCGGTTTCCGCCTCAAGGGTGATGTGAAGTATGATGAAGTAGCGCCCAAGTGCAGCTACATTACACCTGTTCCAGGTGGTGTTGGCCCCATGACAATTATCTCGCTCATGAAAAATACGCTGAAGGCGTATAAAAAGGAAGTATACGGATAGATAAAACGAAAGGGGGGCTAAATCAGTTCCCCTTTTCCTTCACGTACCAGCTCGTAGGGTTGAGTAGTGCAGTCTACTACCGTAGATGGAATATTGCCACCCATGCCTCCGTCAATTACCACGTTCACGCGCTTTTCGTACAGATTATGTAGCTCTTCAGGGTCGGTAATGTACTTCACAATTTCATCATCCGATTTTATCGAGGTGGTGAGTAGGGGACAGCCCAGCTGCTCCAAAATAGCCATCACAATGTTGTTGTCGGGAATACGCACGCCAATGTTCTTACGGCGACTCAGTAACTTGTCGGGAACCTTGCCTGAAGCGTTGAAAATAAAGGTAAAGGCCCCCGGCAGATTTTGCTTCAATACCTTAAACGCTTGGTTATCCACTTTGGCATAATCCGCCATATTGCTAATGCTGGGGAATATCAGCGAAAAGTTGGCATCCCTTTCTTTTACCCCCTTTATTCGTAGCAGTTCATCGTACGCTTTTTTACTACTCAAAGCACACACAAAGGCGTACACCGTGTCGGTAGGGCAAATGGCCACACCATCGCGCCGCAGCGCTTCGGCCACCATTGACACCTCACGGGCGTTGGGATTATCCGGATGAATTTTAACCAACACAACGAATAAGTTGATAAATGAATAATGGACAATAAACAACGAAGATACTAATTATCAGCTATCCATTGTCAATTGTCCATTAAAAAGGGGCAAGCACCTTATATCGCACCGCTACAACCACCTACCCTTGCTACCTTCCGGTCCTGGGGGAGTTCAGTAGGAGCTGGTCGTATAAGACTTACCCCAAATCGAATGCAAATGTAGTAAATCTTTACGTTTTAGCAAAAAATCTTATCTTTGTACTAACAAAAAAGAGTTACTCAATGGAACAAGCACAGAAAACAGACCGCAATGGTTTGTTGAAAAATACTGCCACCTACGGCGCCTACTTGGGTGCAGCGTTGGTGGTAGTTTCATTAATAGACTACATTTTTCATATTTACGGCGGTTCTACAATAATGAATATGTTGAGCTATGCCGTATTCATAGGTGGTATTATTTGGGCTACTATTGCCTATCGCGATAAAGTTAAAGGTGGTTTTATCACTTACGGTCAAGCGTTGCATTTTGGCACGCTGTTGTGTGCGTTTGCCGCAGTTCTTTTAGGTGCCTACACAGCTGTTTTGGTCAATGTGGTTGATCCCTCCTATCTAGAGAAAAGTTTTGAGGTGGCTGCGCAACACATGGCCGAAAGCGGCAAGTATGACGAGGATCAAATTGATATGGCTATGATGGCCTCCCGTGCTATGATGACGCCTGTAAGTATTGTCCTTTTCTCCATTTTTACTTATTCAGTGCTGGGCTTTTTTGTGTCACTCATTACATCGGCATTTCTCAAAAGAGAGAACCCGAATGCAATGATTTAAAGAGATAAATGATGAAAAGATATATTCATCGCCTGAGGGGCTTTTATCTTTTTATCACGAGAAGCGTAATTTATCTACTTTAATTTACGACTATTGACTTATAACTTTTCATTATGGATATTTCAATTGTAGTTCCACTATATAACGAGGAGGAATCGCTTCCCGAACTTATGGCTTGGATTAAGCGTGTGGTTAGCGAGCATAAGTTTTCTTGCGAAGTAGTCATGATTGATGACGGAAGTACCGACACCTCGTGGAGTGTGGTACAGCGCTTGCAGAAGGAATACGGTGATATGCTCAAAGGTATTCGCTTACAGCGCAACTATGGTAAGGCTGCCGCATTATACTGCGGCTTTGCTGCGGTGCAGGGCAATGTGGTTATTACCATGGATGCCGATTTGCAGGATAGTCCCGATGAAATCCCAGAGTTGTATCGCATGATAACCGAAGATGGTTTTGATGTTGTTTCGGGCTGGAAGAAAAAGCGTCATGACCCAATTGGAAAGCGCTTGCCGAGTAAATTGTATAATGCTACGGTACGCCTCATTACAGGCATTAAGCTGCACGATATGAACTGCGGCTTGAAGGCGTATAAGAAAAAGGTAGTAAAAAGCATAGAGGTATACGGTGATATGCATCGCTATATTCCTGTGCTGGCAAAGCAGGCCGGATTTAAAAAGATTGGCGAAAAGGTGGTGGTGCATCAGGCACGTAAATACGGTGAAAGTAAGTTTGGCTGGGAGCGCTTTATGACGGGTTTTCTCGACATGATGTCGGTAATATTTGTTACTAAATTTGGAAAAAAGCCTATGCATTTTTTTGGTGTAATGGGTGCTCTGATGTTTTTTATTGGATTGGTGATGGCTATTTACCTGGGTGTAAACAAGATTATTTGTTTAAGTAAAGGTGTGATGGCGCCGCTTGTAACCAGTAGCCCATACTTCTACATCGGCCTCACAGTAATGATAATGGGTACGCTGCTTTTCCTTTCCGGCTACCTCGGCGAACTCATTGCTCGTAGCTCCGGCGACAGAAATCAATATCTTATAGAAGAAAAGATATAGAGTGTGAACACTATCGACTTTCTAACGCCGTAGGCGTTACATGTTGTTAGCACTGGGGTAGGGCTTGTATTTTGCGCGCGGGATGCGGTTCTCTATTCTGGGGAAGTGTGTTCTCCGCGCGCCATGTGGTAATCGTCATGTAATTTTACTACCAACATTCCAGCCCTACGGGCTAAACAACTAAACACATACATCTTGTAATTTGTAAATCGTTAAATCGTAAATTGTTTTATGCTACCAGAAAACGCTAATCGAGAACTTAAACCCGGCGAAACCTATGAGCCGGTGATGTCACCTAATAAAAAATATCCTGAAGTAAATGCTTGGTCCATTACGTGGGGAGTGGTAATGGCGGTCCTATTTTCAGCAGCGGCTGCTTATTTGGGCTTAAAAGTTGGACAGGTATTTGAAGCTGCTATTCCTATTGCCATTATTGCGTTAGGATTGTCAGGTGCAGCCAAGCGCAAAAACTCGCTTGGCGAAAATGTAATTATTCAATCCATAGGTTCGGCTTCGGGTGTAATTGTGGCGGGTGCTATTTTTACGCTGCCCGCGTTATATATATTACAGGCAAAATATCCCGAACTCACGGTTAGCTTCAGCCAAATTTTCTTTAGTTCATTGTTGGGAGGTTGTTTGGGTATTTTATTTCTCATTCCCTTCCGCAAGTACTTCGTGAGCGATATGCATGGTAAGTTCCCTTTTCCTGAAGCTACTGCTACCACGCAAGTGTTAGCCAGCGGAGAGAAAAGTGGCGGTCAGGCAAAGTTCCTAATTCTTAGCGGTCTTGTTGGCGGACTTTACGATTTTGTAGTCGCCACTTTTGGCGCGTGGAGCGAGGTGTTCAGCACCCGTGTTTTTGCCGCAGGCGAAATGATTGCCGATAAGGCTAAGGTGGTATTTAAGCTCAACGTAGGTTCAGCACTATTAGGATTGGGTTACATTGTAGGGTTGAAGTACGCCGCCATTATTTGTGCCGGTTCATTCCTTTCATGGTATGTATTCATTCCGTTTTTGGCGCACTTTGCCGAAGGGCAAACTATTGCCGTGGGAGCAGGTGTAACGCAGCTGTTAGGTGATATGAGCGCAGAGGAAATTTTCCGTACTTACGTGCGCAACATTGGTATCGGTGGTATTGCTATGGCGGGTGTTATTGGTATCATTCGCTCGTCGGGCATTATTAAGTCGGCACTGGGTTTGGCAGCAAAGGAAATTTCGGGGAAGGCTGGTAGCGCTAAAATTGATAAGCGCACCCAGCGCGACCTGCCCATGAAGGTGGTGGCATTTGGTGTTTTGACCTGCCTTATTTTGGTCTTCGTGTTTTTCTACTTCGGTGTAGTGCATAATCTTATGCATGCCGTTGTGGGCTTACTTATTGTTGCAGTAATCGCATTCTTATTTACTACGGTAGCGGCTAATGCTATTGCCATTGTAGGCACTAACCCTGTAAGCGGAATGACGTTGATGACGCTAATTCTTGCCTCGCTAATTCTTGCCGGAGTGGGACTTTCAGGTACGTCGGGTATGGTTGCAGCGTTGGTTATCGGTGGTGTGGTTTGCACGGCGCTGGCTATGGCGGGAGGTTTTATTACCGACCTCAAAGTTGGCTACTGGCTTGGTGCCACACCCGTAAAACAACAATCGCTAAAGTTCCTCGGTACGCTGGTTTCAGCGGCTACGGTGGGAGGTGTAATGATGATACTGAACAAGACTTATGGATTTACAGGCGACAACGCGCTGGTGGCACCGCAAGCTAATGCCATGGCAGCAGTAATAGAGCCACTTATGAGCGGACAAAGCGTACCTTGGTTACTTTATTTTTCGGGTGCAGTGTTGGCACTTATTTTAACTATGTTGGGCGTTCCTGCTTTGGCTTTTGCGTTGGGTATGTTTATTCCCATTGAATTGAATACACCGTTGTTGGTAGGAGGCATTGTTAGCTGGTATGTAACCACACGTAGCAAAGATGCAGCCCTGAATCAGGCGCGCAACGAGCGCGGTACGCTTATGGCCTCCGGCTTTATTGCTGGAGGTGCTTTGTTTGGCGTGTTCAGCGCCTTGCTTACTTATTTTGGCGTGAACTTCATTAACCCCGAGTGGGTGTCATCGCATGCAGCCGAGGTGGTCGGTCTTTGCATGTATGCGCTGCTTATAGGCTACTTTATTTGGAGTACGCTTAAGACGAAGAAAGCATAATTAGTTGCCAGCTTTCAGTTGCCAGTAACCAAGTACCAGTTACCATTCTCCATGTATTTGGCAATTGGTACTTGGTCACTGGTAGCTGGTAACTACTTCGCTTTCTCCAAATTCCCCATCGAATTTACAAACGTAACATTCATCAGGCGGTCGTGACGATCGGAAATGCCTCGGTAGTAGACGTATATGCCGTAAGTGTTTTCGGCTTGGCCAGAACAGTAGTCAATTTTACCTATATCCATCTTCCCCCTCTCATCCACGTACACATACTTATAGTTGTAGTAGCCCTGCTTCACGGGCAGCGTCAACTCGTAGGCGCTACGGCGGGTGTTGTATAGCATTACAAAATCATTGCTTAACTCCCAGTTGGAAATCTCACCAAATAGGTAAACCTTTCCGCTGAGCGGCTGTGGCATGTACAGCGACATGTGCACGTAAGGATATTCACTTTGTATATCACTTTCGGCGCGGTAACGCTCGTTGCGTATTACGTATCGTCCGTTAATATCGTTGCTGAAAAGATACTGTTTAAACGGTGTATCCTCCTCTAACCTTACATGGCATTTTTCGTCAATCACCTGAATTTCGCGTACGCGTAGCATTTTATATTCAAGGCTCGAAATGTCGAAGTGGCGATACTCGCTGCCGCCCGGGTAGCGATTTTTGTTGTAGTCCGAGTAGTCAATAGAGTTGTTGCGTACAAATGTAGGTGTGGGGTAGGGCAGTAGCAAAAAGCGAAATCCGTTTTGCTCTACGCGCACCTTAACTTCGTTGTAGGCTTGTTGGATGGGAAATCCGGCATGTTCTACCGAAAACTCCAGCTGCTGTGTACAGGCATCGCTCCCCGCCATTTGTGTGGTACGTACAAAAGATTTTACACCAATACTTGAGCGCTCCGTTACCGAAAAACTTTTTTGAAATACGGGTTGCTGCAGATTGTCGCTATCGTACACCTTAAGCAGATAGTTGCCAGATAGTTTCAACTGTATTTGGCTGTTGGGCACCTCAAGTCGGTAGTGCATGTAGCCCACCAACGTGTTGAATGATGGTTGCCTATCGCTGATGTAATCATCGGGAAATCCCTCAATATAGTCCGAAAAGAAGAGGTCGCTTTCATTCCAGTCTGCATCGCACAGTACAACTTTGTAGGTAAAGTGGCGCGTGTCATCCGACAAGTCGTCAAATGAAAGCAGGACGCGCTCGTTTGAGTTCAACTCTATCACTGGGTCTGTCATTTCACTGTTCAACTTACGTAGTTGAATGGTTTTAATCTGCTTGTCAAAGTACGCGTCGGCGCCTTTTCTTAGCGGCGACTGAGCAACGGTAAGTAGCGGCAAGCATAGGAGTAAAAATACGACTTCTTTCATAAAAGTAAAGGTAATAAATAAATCCAGCTAAAATTAAACCCTAGCCCCCGTTTTATGTCAAAAAATTGTTTTACTTTGTGTCGAGAGAATACTTAATACTCAAAAAAATATCCCTATGGTAACGAGTTTTAATGTAACTATGCTTCGCTTTGCGAATATGAAAGCGTACTGGTTTACCTTTGCATTTATTGCCGGCAACCTGCTGCTTCCACAGCTGTGCCATCTTACGCCTTATGGCGGAAATGTTTTACTACCTATTTACTTTTTTACGCTTGTAGCAGCGTATAAATTCGGATGGCAGGTAGGTTTAGCCACGGCAATTTTTTCACCGCTGGTAAATTGTGCCATATTCGGCATGCCTTCTGTAGTAGTACTTCCCTTTATTTTGATAAAATCAATATTGCTGGCAGTGGCGGCTGTACTGGTGGCGCACAATTCAAAGCGTCTGTCAGTACTACATCTACTAGCTGTTGTATTGTTGTATCAGGTGGTAGGCTCGGTGCTCGAATCGCTTATTTTGTGGGACGTGTGGACGGGCATCGTCGACTTTCGTCTTGGTATTTCCGGTATGCTCATTCAAGTCTTGGGTGGCTACTTAGTTCTCAAGGCTCTTGCTAAGCTATAGCCAAACTCTATTAATTCTCAATTCTCCATTTTCAATTCTCAATTAGTTTTTATGGAACGTCGTGAATTTTTAAAAGCAGCAGCTCTTGCGGCAGCGGGTACAATGCTCAGCTTCGACTCGTGGGCTCAGGCCATGGCAAAGAAAACAGTAGCCGTAGAGGGTGGCCCCGATTTGGTTGCAGTAATGGGTGGTGAACCCGACGTTATGCTCAAGCAGGCCATAGATGCTATGGGAGGTATGGGTAAGTTCGTGAAAAAAGGACAAACTGTGCTGGTGAAACCAAATATTGGTTGGGATAAAACGCCCGAGTTGGCTGCAAACACCAATCCCGTGCTGGTGGAAACGCTCATAAAAATGTGCTATGACGCAGGTGCGAAAGAGGTGCAGGTATTTGACCACACTTGCCAACAGTGGAGCGCTTGCTACAAAAATAGCGGTATAGAAGATGCCGTAAAGCGTGCCGGAGGTAAAATGATGCCCGGACATGACGAGGTGTACTACAAGGAGGTTTCGTTACCTAAAGGTGTTCAACTTAAATCGACACAACTGCACGAATCACTGCTTAACTGCGATGTGTGGATTAATGTGCCGGTATTGAAGAATCACGGTGGTGCCAAGCTGTCGTGCGCCATGAAAAATCTGATGGGGGTGGTGTGGGATAGGCGCTTCTTCCACCGCAACGACCTTGCGCAGTGCATTGCCGACGTGTGTACGCTAAATAAAATGCCGGTGCTAAATATTGTAGACGCCTATCGCGTAATGAAAACTAACGGGCCACAGGGCAAGAGCGAAAACGATGTAGTTACGCTTAAAACGTTGATTGCTTCGCCCGATATTGTGGCAGTGGATACAGCGGCGCTCAAGTTTTTCAATCAGGTAGTTTCGCTACCCATGAGCGAAGTTGGCTATCTGGGTAATGGACAGGATTTGAAAATCGGCACTACCGATATTGATAAATTAAACATTAAGCGTATAAAACTGTAGGTTGATTTAAATTCTGCTATTGTGGGCTTGAACCCGCATGACATTTATAGATTGTTTTTAAACCCTAATAGGAGCCTAAACCCTGTTAGGGTCATTTATGTGAAGTAGTCAATGAGCCAAAAGCATTTCAAAACCGTACGTTTATCGCTAGGAGTGGCGATACTTATTCTATTCATTTGCTATTTTTTGGTAACTAATTCGCAACGCTGGCTGCTACTGCACGGGCTTGGACACCTACAGCTGGTGCCCGCACTAATGATGGTTGCTACATCGTTACTACCTCTGCTGATTTTGCTCATTCTTACCTTGCTGCTTGGTCGTATATACTGCTCGGCACTTTGCCCGTTAGGCCTGCTGCAGGATGTAGGTAATCGCCTTTCAAAATTTTTTAGAAAGAAGAAAAAACGTTTTACCTACTCCAAGCCCAATACCATTGCGCGATACGGCATACTTGCCGTTGCCATTATTGCGTGGGTGGTTGGCTTCAATGCGGTGGTTTCGCTGCTTGACCCATACGGCGCTTTTGGTCGCATAGCAGCTAACCTTATGCGCCCGCTTTACTACGCCATAAATAATCTACTTGCCTTTATACTTAATAAGTTTGACATTTACAGCGTGTACAATATGACGCTACAAACGGTTACTGTAGCTGCTGCAATAGTGGCGGGCGTAACGTTGCTGGTGATAGCCGTCGCTTCGGTGTTGCGCGGTAGGTGGTACTGTAACACTATTTGCCCGGTGGGTACGTTGCTGGGGTTAGTATCCAAACTCTCTTTTTTTAAAATAAAAATTGATGATGGAGGCTGTAACAGCTGTGGCTTGTGTGCTATGAACTGCAAAGCGCAGTGCATTAACAGCAAAACCAAGCAGGTGGACGAAACACGCTGTGTAGCCTGCTATAATTGCCTTTCGGTGTGTAATAGGAATGCCATTAAGTTGCGTAATACTTACAAAAAAAAGGAAACATCCGTTGATACTAGTAAGCGTACAGCAATGGTGGCAGGTGCTATGGCACTTGCCGCCATTCCCTCTGTTGCAGTGGCGCAAACCGTGGATGATTCCATTACTAATCGTAGTGACGATGACCCCTTAATGCCTCCCGGTGCACAAAATCGTAAGAACTTCAAGAACCGTTGCACCGCTTGCCACCTCTGCGTAAGCAAGTGTCCTGCGCAAGTTATAGTGCCGTCGTTTCTAGAGTATGGCCTATCAGGTGTTTTGCAACCGCGCATGGATTATACCAAGTCGTTTTGTACGTACGACTGCACTATTTGCTCGCGTGTATGCCCAAATGGTGCATTGCAACCGCTCACTTCCGACGAGAAGCGTGACCTGCAAATAGGGCAGGCTATTTTTGATAGAGAATTATGCGTAGTATATACCGATGAAACCGACTGCGGCGCTTGCTCCGAACATTGTCCCACGCAAGCGGTACACATGGTTTTATACAAAAATGGGCTACGCATCCCCAAAGTGGATACAAGTATTTGCGTAGGCTGTGGAGGCTGCCAGTATATTTGCCCCGTGCGTCCGCGTACCGCTATTTTTGTGCAAGGTAGTAAAACTCAAGTGGCACTCAATATTAAGGAGGATAAGCCACAGGAGGAGATTAAGGTCGACGATTTTGGTTTTTAAGATTGAAGCGTAGAATTTTGCCTGCTTTCGTGTTTGAAAACAGATGCTTGTGTGTTTATTTCACGTAAACGTGTAATAATTTCACGCATTATCACCCGCCACCTCGGTGAGGTTTTGTTAAATTTGTATGATATACCATTACAGAAATGGCGCCATACGACAAACCTCATGTAGGACGACTAATAGAACATCGCGTGAAGAAGTTGGGGCTTACTAATACAAAGTTTGCCAGCCTACTTAACTGCGATAGAAGTGATGTCAACTACATTTATAAGCAGCCATCCATTGATCTGCATAGGCTGGTTGCCATTTCAAAGATTCTTGACCATAACTTTTTGGCATACTACTGCCCCGACTGCATTGGTGCACGTCAAGAGCGTGTGGCCAAGCAGATAGTGCTGACGTCTGAGGAACATCAAAAGTTTGCTGAGGATAAAAGTACCTTCGTGGTGGAGGTAAGGGTGAAAGATATAAATAAGGACGAATAATTTGCAGATATGAGAAAAGGGGAGAAGTTGACAATCGTTTTGGTTGCGTTAGTGGCAATTTTGGCATTTGTGCTTGGTAAGGCGCGAGTAAATAAAGGAGTACAGCATAATGGTGTGGAAGTATATGATAGCAGCTACATCAACCAAATAGGAATGTCGTCCGATACGATAATAAAGGATTCCACCTCCTGCGATTAGAGCCGCTATTACCTGCAGATATTTTTCTAAAAAACGACCGTATATCCCACGTGCACCTTGGCATTTTTGAGTTGCAATGTTTCGCCATCGGATTTTCCCATGGCGTAGCTGAGTGAAAAAATGCCTACCCCTGTGCCAAAGCAGGTACCGAGTCCAAAACTTACATATTGAGAAAGGCTTGCATCGGTTTCGTTTCTTACTGGAGCATAATCACAAAAAACAGCAAGATACCCTTGTGCACTGTAGTAAAAACGTGGTTCAACTGTAGCTATGGCATAGGCCGAAGTGAAAATGCTGCGCTCGTTAAATCCCCGCAGACTATTGGCTCCTCCAATGCTATACAGCTCACTTTGGTATAGCGTTTCACGTTCACCGTTGGCAAATGCATTTTTTAATTTCCCCTGAGCATGTAGCATTAGGCTTATACGCTTTCCCATAGAGAGATAGTAGGTCACATCTGCTGCACTTTCAATGCTTGTGCTGGTAGTATTATCTGCTACTTCTACCTTGCGCGTTCCTGCCGAAAGGCTAAGGTAACCACTCCATCCGCTACGTGGAAACAGCGTATTGTCGAGGGAGCGTAGCGTGTAGTCAGCACCGTACAACAGTGATTTTACTGTGGAATTTTGCGCGCTTGTCGTGCTGTTATTGTGCCGCTGCATATCTACAAATAGCGACGCGCTACCATAGTTGCCCACGCGCGATGATAAGCCAACTTTGCCGTGTAAACTCAGGTAGAGCGTATCGCGTCGTTCCATGTCAAACAGCGCGTTTACCCCAACTGTACCCAAAATGAGATAGGGTAGCTGCATTCCCACATCCAGCATTTGCACATTCTTGTCGGGGCTACTCCAGTCGATAGATAGCTCCTCGCCCCCCTTAAACATGCTGGCAATAAAAACACTTGCTTCGCCTTGCAGCTGAAATTTTCCATCCTCATCCGTACCAAATGCCAGCAAGCCATTGGCACGATTAGCCTTGCTTTTATCCACGTAGGCGTATAACTTTGCTGAACCGGATGTGAACTCCACAGCCGAAGGTTGTAGCGTATGTATAAAGCTCAGCTCGTTAATGCGTCGGTCAATGCTTTGCACATATTGTTCTGAGTAGGGGCGAGGTTTGCGAATACCCAAGTGGTTTTGCATAAAACGTGGTCGCACATTACCGTCACTTTGTACGATGAGCGTATCAATGCTAATGTATTCTCCTTTTTTTAGTTTTAACTTTGCGCTGAAAAATACAGAGTCCATGAGTATGCTGTCAAGCTGTGCTTGAGCAAAAGGATACCCGTTGTTTTCGTAATAGGCAACGAATTTTTTCAGCACGCCATTCATCATGTTTTGATCTGCGGTTTTACCAATATAGCGCTTCAACTTAATTCCTGCCTCCTGCAACCAAGGTTCTTGTGCGGAGTCTACCGTGATATTTTTTACCGTAAGTTTTTTGTTAGCAAAAATCTGGGAGGAAAGGCTATCGGTGTTTTCGGCGTATGTTGGTATGGTAGCAAAAATACAAAACATGGCACAAAAGTAGCGCAGGCTACTTCTCCAGGTACTTGTTGGGTAGGTAGAAAAAATCACGTTTACTCAAAAATGAGCGAGAGTACAAATGAGCGAGAGTACATTTTGTCAATAGCATTGGGGTATTGCTCAAGCCCATCCAGCGTTTCGCTAGATATGGTATTAAATAGGCCTGCCACGTACTTCAACTCCATGCCAAACTTAAAGAATTCAAAATAGGCATCGAATCCTATACCAATGGTGGCCGCTACATCAAAAGGCTTTACCGCCACGTAGATTCCGCGATTCTCGTTGAAGCTTTTAAAGGCTGCAGCATCGCAGGAGGGAGTAATTCCTGCGATCATGTATGGACGAATATTACTATGACGAAGTGCCTTATACTTTATGAGTATCGGCATTTCAAGCAGTACCGACTCTAATTGCATGCCACACGATAGCGTGTCGGCCTCAAAAAAGTTGAGCGTGCGCGTACCAAAGGTCGGACCTATTTGTAGGCGTAAACTCAAGTTGTGGTTCATACGGTAGTCCATCAGCGCAGCTACGCCCAGCGCAGGCGATAGGTTGGTTACATCCACAAAAAAGTTGTGGGGAGTGGAACTCTTACTGCTATAAGTGGGAGTGGATGAACTGATAATCTTATAATCCAAGGCGCTTACAGCAAGTATAAATCCAAAGTGCAACCGACGTTGATAGTCGTACTGTTGTTGGCTAAACGGCTGTGAAATGAGCTTGTTGGGGTAACCCATGGGGGCGTCGCTAAACACGGATGGCTTGTACAACGGCTTTTTACTGTAGGAAGCAGCTTTCTTGTTACCGCCATTACCGGGGTTGTCTACTAACGGTGAACCTTTTTGTGCACATACAGCAGCACAAAATGTACATAATGATATGGCTAATAGTAAAAGTTTTTTCACCCTATTTTCTTGCTTCGTAAATGGTGCATAGGCCCAACGTTAATGGTTTGCCTATTGCCTCCGTAAATCCGGCCTTTTTAAGCTCCTCCACAAACTTGTCACGTGGAGGAAATTCTCCCACCGATAGTGGTAAGTAGCGGTAGGCATATGAGCTGCGTGATACCAATTTGCCAATAGTGGGCAGTATGCCGTAAAAGTAGAACTTATACAAGCCTCGTACAATAATATTTGACGGAAGCGATAGCTCCAATACCAGCAGGGTTCCACCACTGCGCAGCACACGTCGCATTTCGCATAGCCCCTTTCCTATATCCTCGAAGTTGCGTATGCCAAAAGCAATGGTAACTGCATCAAATACGTCGCTTTCAAAAGGCAATAACTCTCCGTCAGCCCTTATAAACTCAATACCGGAGGCGGCGGTTTTTCGGCGTGCCACATCGAGCATTTGCTCTGATATGTCGACTCCCACAATACGCTTGGCTCCACTTTTTTTTAGCGCTATAGCCGAATCACCGGTACCTGTGGCCACATCAAGGACGCACTTGGGTTGCTGGCGCGTAGCACGCTTAAGCATTACTTTACGCCAAAACTTATCTACACCCAGTGATAGCACACCGTTGAGCAAGTCGTAATGCTCCGAAATGCTATTGAACATTTCGGTAACCTGCTCTTTCTTTGACCCGCTACTATTATTCTTTGGATTCACTTAATTAACAAAGTTATGAATTTCACTTCTTTTTATGCTAGTAACACAAATTGCTTTAGTGTTTTTTAATGTATGGTGTTATTTTTTGAAGCGGCTAAGATACCCTTTGGGGTTAATGTAGGGTGTCAACTCGCTGTACGGAATACGGATTTCTATCACGGCGCGCATAACTTCGGGGCAGCCAAAATCACGAAAATCCACCTGAAGAATACTCAAGGCGCTATCGGTTACCACCATGTTGACGGTGGTGGTGGTACTATCCATTTGCAGTAGTAGGGCATCGAGTACATCATTGCAGGCATTACCGAATTCGTTAAGCGTAATCATACCATCGCTTGTGTACTCCTTCAACTGCTCCGATGCGGCAATTTTCTGCTTAAAGAAATTTTTGTAATCACCCGTAAAAAGTGCCGTCAACTCTATAGGGGCAAGTGTCTTTACAGCCACCGTTTTTCCGGGTAACAGTGTGAAGCTGGGGTGCGCGCCCCCGGCGTACTCGGTCATGCCTCCAAACGATACCAAATCGTTGTCAACGTAGTACACCGTGATGCTTTCGTGCGAGTACATGCGTCCGTACTCGGGTGTAGTATTGTCGGCAAGCAGGTGTACGTTTATATAGTTATTGTCCTGTTGGAGTTGTGTTATGTTCGCTAACTTAAAAAGACGATTGAGCGAATCTTCAGCAACCTTGTTCTGCATGCTGCTTATTTGCGGAAAGCGATAGGTTTGCCTAGCATACTCCACATCGCTGTCAAACTTTATGGGCTCGGCAAGCGTAGCCTCAATGGAGGTGTAAGTGACCTCTGGCTTTGAAGTTTCGCAGCTGCAAACTATCGCGGCTACGGCAATAATGGTTAGCGTGTGTTTCATGATTTTATTGAGTAAAAAAAGCAGGCAGCACATGGGCTACCTGCTTTTTAAATTTTAAGTAGAAAAGAGATAAGCGAGACTACTTCTTAGCTGCGGCCTTGTCTTCTTTAATAACCTTGATCAACTCTATTTCAAAAATAAGGGTAGAATTGGGTTCAATGCTACCGGCACCTTGTTGACCGTAAGCTAAATCTGCGGGAATCCATAGCATAACCTTTGAGCCTTCCTTTACGTATTGCAAACCTTCGGTCCACCCCTTGATAACAGCGTCAAGACGAAATTTGACAGATTGACCACGCTCGTACGATGAGTCAAACTCTTCGCCATCAAGTGTTGTACCACGATAGTTTACTTCTACCTCATCAGTTGCCTTAGGCATAGGACCGGTACCTTCGGTAATAATCTTGTACTGCAAACCACTTTCGGTAGTTACTACGCCCTCTTCCTTGGCATTCTTCTCCATGAATTCTTTGCCGATTTCCAAGTTCTTGCCGAGCATTTTCTCCTGCATGCTTTGGAAGTAAGTTTGAATTACGTTGATGCTTTCCTCGTAGGTCATCTTGGCGTTAGCGCCACCCTTTTCAATTACATCGGCAATACCCTTAGCAATAATGTCGGGGTTTAGACCTTCAATTTTTGACTTGTTCAAGCTTTCGCCAATGTTAATGCCGAATGCGTAGCTAACGGAGTCAACGCCGCTGCTTTTTGCACTAAGACCATTTGAGGTGCACGACATGAATGTAAGACCAGCAAATGCTGCGGTGAGAATGGTTGCTTTAAATTTCATTTGTTTTTGGTATTTAAGTAATTTCAGAGATCCAATAATGTAGCGTGCAAAGGTAACAATAAAACGTATTCAAGCCGTGTTAAATAACCTAATACGACTTCGTTTTTACCCACATATTCATATAAATTAAGCGAAAATATTCGCACCCAAATGGTATGTGGGGGTTGCTATACTTTTTGTGAGCGAATACAGTAGCCGCACAGCTTGTACAGCATGCGTGCGCCTACCGTGGCATCCCACTCGTTACCTTCCTCGCCGGGTGATACCTCGCACAAGTCAAAGCCAATAATAGTTTTGCCTAGCTTTACTAATTGGTTTACGAGAAAGCAAGCCTGATGAAAACTTAATCCGCCGGGTACCGGCGTGCCTGTATTGGGACATAAATCGGGTGACAGCCCGTCAATATCAAAGCTGATATACACTTTTTGTGGAAGTTTGGACAGTATATCATTGCACACCTGTACCCAAGAGTTGCCGCTGAGAAGTGAGGCGTTCAGCATGTAATCATCGAACTGATGCACGCGATCATCATTGGTAGCAAGGTTAGCCTCGTCCGTGCAAAGGTCGCGTATGCCCACCTGTACTAACGATTTTACCTGGGGTATAAGTTTCAGCGTGTTATACATGATAGAGGCGTGCGAAAACTCAAAACCTTCATATGCCTTACGCAAGTCGGCATGTGCGTCAATGTGCAGCACACCAAACTCCTTGTGCTCCTCGCTTAATGCCTTAATAAAACCAAGTGGTACGCTATGGTCACCACCAACCAATCCTACCAACTTTGAGTTACGTAGCTGCTGCTTAGACTGCTCGTACACCCATTCGTTAAGTTCGCGTGAGGCCTTGTTAACCATGGATAAATATGGTTGTAGCGCATCGTCCTGTTCGTCAGTACCTTCCTCCAACATGGCAATTACCGCTTCGGCATCCTTACGTGCGCTTGCGCCAAGTTCGCGTAGCTGCTCATTTTCAGGTATAGTAGCAATACCATCCTTCCATGCCTCGCCATTTTCTAAATCGTACAAATCCACCTGGGCCGATGCATCAAGAATTGCTTGTGGTCCATCTGCAGTACCCGGACGATACGAGGTTGTGACATCCCAGGGAACCGGAATGAGTATGAGTGCCGAATCGGCTACCGATGAGGGAAGTGCGAAGTAGTTACCGTTGGGAATTCCTATGTTGTTGGGATTGAATGTCATGTGATATTATGTACGTTTTTTGATGTATAGCCTGTTTTTTGTTGTAATACGTTGAGAAACGCAATTTTCAAAGTTAGAGAAGGAATTGCATGCATTGCATAAACCTTTTTGTATTTGTGAAATTTTAACATTCCAAAGCCCTTGTTTTTGTACATTTGTTTTCGCAAACATAGAAACATAGAAAAATTATGAACGCAATTGACCAACATCGCTCTATCCGCCGTTTTAAGTCCGAAGTGCCGGAGCAAAAAATACTGGACAACATTCTGCTGGCAGGTACTCGCGCCTCAAATACGGGTAACATGCAGGCGTATAGCATAGTGGTTACCACTGATGTGGAAATATTATCAAAGCTCAATGCTTGTCACTTTAATCAACCTGCCTCAAAAGGCCCTGTACAGCTGACTTTTTGTGCCGACTTCAACCGATTCAATAAGTGGTGTTTGGAGCGTAATGCGCAGCCCGGATACGATAATTTTCTGTCATTTATGGTAGGTTATGGCGATGCCATGCTGGCCTCGCAAAATGTATGTCTTGCCGCTGAAGAGCAAGGTCTAGGCATTTGCTACCTTGGCACAGTGCTGTACAATGCTCAAAAAATAGTTGATATACTCAGTCTCCCCAAAGGTGTAGTACCCGTGGCTACGGTAGTACTGGGTTACCCCGATGAACAGCCTGCGCTTACCGACCGGCTGCCGTTAGAAGCCATAGTACATAATCAAACTTACCAAGATTACTCTCCTGAGGATATTGACAGATTGTACGCTGAAAAAGAGGCAATACCCTTTCATCAGGAGTTGCTATCCATAAACAAAAAGGAGACCTTGGCGCAGATTTTCACTGACATTCGTTACCCCAAGTCAACAAACGAAACTATTTCCGAGGCGTTGTTCAAGGTGTTGAAGATGCAGGGATTTTTGGAGTAGATTATCTTCTTCTGAATTCCGAACACACCACAGCTGAGGCAATAGCCACATTGAGCGACTCGGCGCTGTGGCTTTGTGCAAAGGCGGGAATATATAGCTTGTGTGTAACGTGTTTCTCTACTTCAGGCGAAATACCTTGCCCCTCGCTACCCATTACTATAATGCCGTTGGCGCTTAACTTTTCGTTATAGATGTTTTTCCCTTCCAAAAAAGTGCCGTATACCGGAATGTCTTTTGCTGAGGCTTGTTGGAAAAAATCGAGGAGCGTTGTGTATACTACCTGCACATGAGCTATGGCGCCCATGGTAGCCTGTACCACCTTAGGGTTGTAGCAGTCGGCTGTGTGCTGTGAGCACACCAGCGTTTGAATGCCAAACCAGTCGCATAAGCGAATTATGGTGCCGAGGTTGCCGGGATCCTGTACGCCGTCAAGCGCAAGTATTAGCTCGTTAGGCTGGGGTAGAGTAGCGACCTCGTTTTGTGGAATACGAAATACGCCAAGTACGGGTGAAGGCGTTTTCAGAAAGCTGATTTTTTTCATTTCCGCCTCCGAAATTAGTTCTCCCTCCATGTCGTCCATAGTAGTGTAAACGGCGTAAGACTTCATGCGGGTACGCAGCTCGCTTACCAATTTTTGCCCCTCGGCTACAAACAGCCCATGCTCATCGCGGTATTTTTTCTGCGATAGCGAGTTGATGAGGCTTATGGCGGATTTACTTAGCATAGCGTAGCGCAAAGGTATCACTATTTTTTTTACCTTTGTTTGACGAATTATTTTTTCTTCCAAATCGATTGCCCCTTTTTCTTAACCATAACAGTTTTTTTAAGGTTCTAATAATAATTTTGTTAGGACTATTTCTTGCATCTTGTAATACCACCAAGTATGTTCCTCAAGGTGAGTATCTGCTGGCGAGTGAAGAGCTGAAAGTAGAGGGGAAGGGCATGAAGCGCGACGTGTTTGAACCACTCGTTCGTCAACAACCCAATCGCACTATTTTTGGTATTTTCAGGCTCAACCTTTGGTTTTATAACCTCAGCTCTGATAAGGATAGGCGCTGGGATCGCTGGATGCGTAGCGTGGGTGAACCCCCCGTTATTCTTGATAGCATGTCGGTTATATCGTCGGCCAGGCGCATGGAATATTACGCAGGGCAGCGTGGTTACTATGGGTCGAAGGTTAACGATACCATCGTATACAGCAAGCGTAAAGCATACGTGTCTTATGATGTGCAGCTGGCGCAACCTTATCGTATTACCAGCATTGACTACGATGTTATGGATAAAACGCTGGACGCCTCCTTCATTGTTGATCCTAAAAAGCGGTTAATAAAGGTTGGTAACGTTTTTGACGGAGAGGTGCTCAAAGGAGAGAGTGAGCGCATTGCCGTTGAAATGCGTGAACGCGGATACTATCAGTTTTACGACAGCTATATTAAGTATCAGGCTGACACTACAGTGGGCGATCGGGGGGTGGCTCTAAAGTTATTGTTGCTAAAGGAGCCTACGGGCGTGGGGAGTACTACGCGTAATCATCGCCGTTTTTATGTGGAAAATTTAGTTGTGAACCCCGAGTACAATCCCGAGAAGGCGTTGAGCGAACCCTCCTATAACACCGGGTGGGATACGTTGAATGTACAAGGCTTTGAAATGCTGTGTCAGGAGTGTAGCGAACCTGGGGGACAGTCTTACGTAAAACCCGAATTGCTGACTATAGCCAACCGTATAAAGACGGGAGAGTTATATAATGAGCAGGAGGTTAACCGTACCTATGCTAACTTTGCAAACTTTCGCTTATTTAAATCCATCAACATTCGCTTTTCCGAGCCATCAGCTGATTCTGTGCTTCCCGACTCTGCATTGCACCCGCTAAAAGGGAGCATAATACTATCGCCATTTAAGCGGCAAAGCTATACGTGGGGTGGTGAGGTATCGTTAAGCGGTAACGGTTTGTTTGGTATGGCGCTGACCGGTAGCTACCAGCATAAGAATCTTTTTCGTGGAGCTGAGATTTTGGATGTGAGCCTCACTGGAGCATTTCAGAAGGTGCAGGTTTCCGCCGACTCTGCACCTGAGAATTCCTACGAATTAGGTGCCTCAGTCTCTCTCAATATACCTAAATTTTTGGTGCCGCTCAACCTCTCTTTTTACCGCAACGTATTTAGCCCTCGTACACAAATAGCCTTGTCGGGCGATTACCAGCAACGCCCCGATTATACCCGTGCGTTGGGGGCTTTAACCTTTGGTTACTCGTGGCGAAACTTGGGGCAAATGACTTATATCTACAATCCTGTAGATATGAACATTATTAATATGTTGGAGATAACGAAGGATTTTTATAATAGCATAAAAGATAATCCTTACATGCTTAACTCCTATCAAAATTCATTTTTGTTGGGATCAACGTTTTCAGCTATATATAACAATCGCGCAGTAAATCGCCACAGGCAGTACCTCATACGGGGAGATGTAGAGTTTAAGGGTAACCTGCTATGGCTTGGTTATAAGTTAGCAGATGCACCGCTCATTTATGATCCGACAACTAAGACTAAATCGTACGAGGTGTGGGGTACCAAGTTTGCGCAGTTTGCAAAGTTCGACCTAACATTTACCTCGCTACGCGCAATCAACGCCAGCAACTCCATTGCGCTTCGTGCGCTTGGTGGCATAGGAATAGCCTATGGCAACTTAACATCCTTACCTTTTGATAAGATGTACTATGCAGGTGGAGCTAATAGCTTGCGCGGGTGGCAAATACGTGATGTTGGTCCCGGTGCTTATCCGGGCGATTCGGTTATGTCCAACCGCTTGGCCGATATGAGATTGGAGTTTAACCTTGAGTATCGCTTCAACCTTTTTTGGAAGCTGGAAGGTGCACTCTTTCTTGATGCGGGAAATATTTGGGCTATTAACAATGAGGACTCACGAAGTGGAGCAGTGTTTAACTTTAAAACCTTTCCAGAGCAAATCGCCATTGACTGGGGATTGGGGCTGCGTCTTAACTTTACCGTGCTAGTTATTCGCTTGGATTACGGTATGAAAATACACGATCCTGCCATTACCAATAAATATTTTGTGCGGCCAAACGATTGGTTCAGCCAAGGCTACAACTCCCTCTTTATAGCCTTGGGGTATCCGTTTTAATTTCTGTGAACAAGATGAAATTTCGTTTTCTTAAGGATTGGTTTTCTTTTTCGCGCGGGGAGCGTAGGGGAGCTATATTTCTTGCCTCATTGCTTGTTTTGTTGCTACTTATTCCATTGTTTTTAAGGTATTGTTCCTCACCAAAGGTTGCAGATGCAAATGTAGAGCAGCTGCGCGAATATGCCTCCTATGTGGAAGAAAACATGTCGGCGCAACCAATAGATACAGTACGCACAGAAACAAGCGTTAAGCCGTCGGCTATAAGTTTTACTTTCGACCCCAATACCATAGCTCGCGATTCACTTCTGTTATTAGGTTTTTCGCCTAAGCAATCCGATGCCATTATAAAGTATCGTGAGCGAGGCTCGGGGTTTCGTACGCCTGCTGATTTTTTGAAGTTGAATGTTATTACCGAAAGACAGCGAGAGCGTTTACAGCCATTCGTTTCAGTTAACCCCACGCTTGCAAAGAAATCCTCTTTTCAGAGAGATACCTTTTCTCGCACAACAAGCTATTCCAGGCCTCTTATAATGGTAGAACTCAATACTGCCGATACGGCATTGTTGCGCACCTTGCCGGGCATTGGCGCCTACTCTGCTAAAAAAATAGTGGACTATCGCGAAGCATTGGGTGGGTACGTTGCAATTGAGCAGCTGCTTGAAATTAATAATTTCGGACAGGAGCGATTGCAGAAGTTGGAAAGTCGCATTACCGTTGATTTAAACAAGGTGCAGCGCTTTGAGCTAAAAGAGGAGAATATGGAGGTGATGCGAAAGCATCCATACGTTGGCGCGTATGCTGCACGTGGTATAGTGCAATACGTTAAACGTAAGGGTGTTCCAGTTTCCATTGATGAACTCTCGAATAACAACATAATCACATCGCTCCAAGCGAGAAAGTTGCAACCGTACGTCAAATAATGGTGAAAATTTGAAATCTGAAATCTTTTTTTTACCTTTGTCGCCCACTTGTAGTGCCTTAACTTAAAGGAGGTACATATACTATCAGCATTACATGTGATTGTACAGCATAAATTTAGTTTAAATATTTTAATAATCAATCAGCTATGATTATCGTTCCAATTAAGGAAGGGGAAAACATTGAGAAGGCCCTAAAGAAATTTAAGAGAAAATTTGAAAAGACCGGTGTTGTTCGCGAGTTGCGTGCACGTCAATTTTTCGAAAAGCCTTCGGTAACAAAGCGTGATCTCATTAAACGCGCCGCTTACCGTCAAATGCTACAGCGCACCGAGGAGTAATTTTTGTTACATTTCTCATAGGCTTGTAAAGCGAAACTAAAAAAGGTTAAGCTTTCATTCTAAGGGAGCAATATTATGGAAAAAGAGGTAACTTGCATCCATGATTGCTCCCTTTCTGCAATATTTAAAGAGCGAAAAACGCTACTCTGACCATACGTTGCGAGCTTACCAAAGCGACCTGCAGCAAATGGCTGCCTTTTTGGGCATATCGGAGGAGGAGTTGCATGAGGTGAACTATAGACGATTGCGTACATGGTTTTCTGAACTTATTGCGCAGGGATTGAGTACCCGCTCCGTTAATCGTAAGATTTCAGCGGCAAGTGCCTACTACCGCTACTTGGTGCGTGAGGAGGTGCTGGAGCAGAATCCCATTGAAAAAGTGGTGAATCCCAAAAACGGCAAGCGACTGCCGTTTTTTTACAAGGAACAACAGCTGCATACGTTGCTTGATTCAGAGGTGTCGGATGGGTATGAAGCGCAGCGTGATCATACCATAGTAGAGCTGCTCTACGGTACCGGAATGCGACTTTCAGAGCTGGTGGGACTTCGTTTAGGAGACATAAGTTTAAGCAACCAAGCTGTAAAAGTATTGGGTAAGGGTAATAAGGAGCGTATTATTCCGCTTAGTCCTAACCTCTGTAATGAGTTGAAAGGGTATTTTGCAGTGCTGCAACAGAATTTTGCAGTACCTAATGACAGCGCACTTTTTCGTACGGCAAAAGGCGAACCTGTATATTCGGGATTGGTGTACCGCGTGGTGCGTCGAAGCCTTGCCAAGCAAGGGGTGGGAGGTAAGAAGAGCCCTCACGTACTGCGCCACTCGTTTGCCACACACATGCTCAATAATGGCGCAGACCTCAATAGCATAAAGGATTTGCTGGGGCATGCCAGCCTAAGCGCTACGCAGGTGTATACGCACAACGATATTGAAAAGTTAATGAAATCATACCACGGGGCACACCCGCATGCATAGAAATTAAAGATTCAAAAAGTCAAACTACGCTATGCGCTGTAACGCTGAGCCGGTCGAAGTGTTGTGGCGGGGGCAAAGAAAATAAACATTGTCAAACCAAAAAAACGAAAGACTATGAACGTAAAGATTCAGTCACTTAAGTTTAATGCAGATCAAAAGTTGATTGCATTTACAGAAGACAAGGTAGGTAAACTTGATAAGTTTTACGACGGTATTGTGGCTGCAGATGTATCATTGAGCCTAGAAAATGTCTCGGACGATAAAAATAAAATAGCCAAAATCCGCCTTGAAGTACCCGGTGCCGACTTGTTTGCGGAGCACAAATGTAAGACCTTTGAAGAGGCCATCGACCTCGATATTGAGGTGCTAAAAAAGCAACTTGAGAAACACAAGGAAAAGCAACGTACTAAGTAGTATTGTTGTGTTGTCAAATTAATACTAAATGTCAAACCCCGCGGGATCTCCCACGGGGTTTGATTATGTAAAGGATGAAGCAAATTATAGTAACTTGTGTGCTGCTGGTAAGCCTTCTGGCTCCGCATGCCTTACTTGCGGATGATCATGAAGAGCATCATGGTCTTAATGAGGTCGGGGTTAGCGGTGGTGCTATTTATGATTTTGATCATAACCGCTGGGGTGGGGGCATGCACCTGCACTACTTTCGCAAATTGGGAGAACGCAGCCGCTGGTCATTCGGAGGTGGTTTAGAGCAGGTGTGGGACGATGGGCATCACTTTACCATTGGTTTGGGAGCTAAGTTTGAAGCCATTGAGCGTCTTGAACTAGGGGTTATGCCTGGTGTGACTTTCTTTAGCCATGAAGATGCACATGATGACCACTACCATGGCTCTGATGCTCAATTTTCTCTCCATTTTGAGTTGGTGTACGACCTGCTTCACTGGAGATGGTTACACGTAGGTCCGACACTTGACTACTCATGGGTTCCTGCTGCCGGCGATTCGCACGTCATGCTTGGTGGTCATGCGGCAGTATGCTTTTAACGCTATCCTCTTTTCAAGGAGTAAAAATCCATGCTGACGCCTATTGAAAAGTAGGTAACATCACCGGAAAAAGAGGAACCCTTCTGCCGCATGGGAGCTGGCACGTATGCAGCTCGCGCTTTTAAGGCAAAATTGATACCGTACATGTACATGTAGGAGTTCGGTGTTTTTACAGGGTCAAAAGGACGAAAGGTCATATCAATCCCAATAACCCCGGAGGTGGAATTACCTATTTTGAACTTTTTTACGTCGCTGGAGGCATCCGCATCATAATTGGGAGAAATGCTGTTGAAGGAAACTCCCCCAAATGGGGTAATGCGTACCCTATTTGTACTTAGGAGCGAGTAGCCCAGCGCTATGTTAAATGAGCCGATGCTGCCACTTTCGCCTTTTCTCCATATTTCATCGGAGTTAATTGGTATATCTTGTGCTGCCTCCCAAAGCCATTGTTGTAGGAGAGATAAAGGGCAATTTTTTTATAAAAAAAGTCCCAAGAGACGGTCATACAACCCTTTGGTTGGAAGTAATCTGTATATACTCCATTAGCAATGGTGTATCCGCCCCCAATATACATGCCCCAGCTAAAGTCAGACATTTTGAGCCTGAATATGATTTCGTCTTTAACTATTTTATTAAATGGCGATTGTGGATATTGAGCAACGAAACCATCACCCTGCTTGTTTATTTCGTCTTGTAGCGGGCGTTCGGCACTGTTAAGTGCAATATCTTTGAGTAAAAGGGTCAGAAAGTCTTTTTGTTCAGAAGTTAACTCTTGCTGCATAATATTGCTAACCAAAGCATCATAATTTGCTTTAGTGGAGTCCAGTAGGATATCACATAGCATCATACCTCGATTGTAGGTTGGGAGCGCCTCATAGCTTTGGTAGGTATAGGTTTGCCTACTTGTTATTGAATCCAACTTCAAAATAAATTCCATTGCCTTTTGATACTCTTGCAAATAGAGGTATATGAGCAGCGCTTCACTTGCCCATAACGGTTTGTAATCCTCCTTGGCATACTCAGCGTCAAAGTAGCCCACAATCTTTTTTACCTCATCCCATTTACCTGCTCTTACTTGGTCTAGTAAAAGCATTCTTCCCTTTGGAATCTGCTCGTATTTTGTGGTGGGATAATGAGCAATTCTTTCAGCCATAGATTGTAATGTGTCATTCTGAGAGAATGCTGTATACGAAAGCATAAGGCTACATATTAGCAGTGTTTTTTTTCATAGATGTTAGGAGCTTGTAAAAAGTAAAAGTAGAAAATGTTTTAATAAGTCGACATAGGTGAGCGGTAAAGGACAGCAGTTGTAGGTTAGTTTTTGGTAGAGGAAAGGAATTTTGCCTGAAGGCAAGCATCGTTGGACAGTATTAAATTACTCATAATAAATCCATTGTAATTACGTGCATTGCGGAATTTATTTTTTGATTCAATTATTTTGCAAAAAAAGAGAGGAAAAGTTTGCTGATGTAATAAAAAGTTGTAAATTTGCACTCCCGTTTTGAAGGGGACAGCTGCGAGAAATAATGCCGATGTAGCTCAGTTGGCCAGAGCAGCTGATTTGTAATCAGCTGGTCGGGGGTTCGAATCCCTCCATCGGCTCAGTTCTTTGAAAACGGAAAAAGTAAACTTTGGGGGGATACCAGAGTGGCCAAATGGGACAGACTGTAAATCTGTTGTCTTACGACTTCGGAGGTTCGAATCCTCCTCCCCCCACAGAACCAATTGATAATGAAAATTTGACAATTGACAATGAAATGTTGTCTGTTGTGCATTATTTATTATCTGTTGAAAATGCGGAAGTAGCTCAGTTGGTAGAGCATCAGCCTTCCAAGCTGAGGGTCGCGAGTTCGAGCCTCGTCTTCCGCTCTTAAGTCTTAAAATGCTGATGTAGCTCAGTGGTAGAGCACTTCCTTGGTAAGGAAGAGGTCATGAGTTCAATCCTCATCATCAGCTCCATATTTTGCGTTACAATGTGTTGAACGTTGTAACGTTTTTGACGTAAATTTCAGGATAAAAAAATTAATAATTAAAAAATTCTTAAGCCATGGCAAAAGAAAAATTTGTAAAAGACAAACCGCACGTGAACATCGGTACGATTGGTCACGTAGACCACGGTAAAACTACCTTGACCGCAGCTATCACCACTGTGTTGGCTTCTAAGGGTCTTTCAGAAAAGCGTGACTTCGATTCTATCGACAACGCACCTGAGGAAAAAGAACGCGGTATTACCATTAACACTTCACACGTTGAGTACCAAACAGCTAACCGTCACTATGCGCACGTTGACTGCCCAGGCCACGCCGACTACGTGAAGAACATGGTTACTGGTGCTGCTCAAATGGACGGAGCTATCCTCGTTTGTGCTGCTACCGATGGTCCTATGCCCCAAACCCGTGAGCACATCCTTTTGGCTCGTCAGGTAAACGTACCAAAGATTGTTGTTTTCATGAACAAGGTTGACTTGGTTGACGATGCTGAAATGCTTGACCTCGTTGAAATGGAATTGCGTGAGCTGCTTTCGTTCTACAACTACGAAGGTGATATCGCTCCCGTTATCCGTGGTTCTGCTCTTGGTGCGCTTAACGGCGACGAAAAGTGGGTAGAAAAGGTAATGGAACTGATGGAAGCTGTTGATACTTTCATCCCCATTCCTCCTCGTGAAATTGATAAGCCTTTCTTGATGCCTGTTGAGGACGTGTTCTCAATCACCGGTCGTGGTACCGTTGTTACAGGTCGTATCGAAACTGGTATTATCGAGGTGAATAACGAAGTTGAAATCGTTGGTCTTGGCGAAAAGCCCATGAAGAGCGTATGTACAGGCGTTGAAATGTTCCGTAAGCTCCTCGATAAGGGTGAGGCTGGTGAGAACGTTGGTCTGTTGCTCCGTGGTATCGACAAGAAGGATGTTCGTCGTGGTATGGTTGTTGCCAAGCCCGGTTCAGTAACACCTCACACCGACTTTACTGCAGAAATCTACGTGTTGAAGAAAGAAGAAGGTGGTCGCCACACTCCTTTCCACAACAAGTACCGCCCTCAGTTCTACCTCCGTACGCTTGACGTAACCGGTGAAGTAGAATTGCCAGCAGGTGTAGAAATGGTAATGCCCGGTGACAACGTGTCAATTACCGTTAAGTTAATTACTCCGGTTGCTATGCACGAAGGTCTTCGTTTCGCTATCCGCGAAGGTGGTCGTACCGTAGGTGCAGGTCAAGTTACTAAGGTTCTTTCGTAATTTTCGACTTAACCGAATAGGATTGATCAAATAGTTAGCTCCTAAAAATGGGGCTAACTATTTGTGGCAAAATAGGGGCATAGTTTAATGGTAGAACGAAGGTCTCCAAAACCTTTGGTGGGAGTTCGATTCTCTCTGCCCCTGCAAAAGTAAAAACGTACAGCTATGATAAACTACATAAAAGAGTCGTACAACGAATTGATGCACAAGGTTGCTTGGCCTAGTTGGGCTAGTCTGCAATCAAGTGCAACGCTGGTAATGGTAGCATCGGTTATTTTTGCGCTTGTTATCTTTGGCATGGACTTCGTGTTTCAGCACGCCATGGAAGCTATTTACAAAATGCTGTACTAATTTAACGTAAGTAGCATGACGACCGAGGCCGAAAATACAAAACAACCAACAAAGCCGGTAAAGCAGTGGTACGTACTGCGCGCCATTGGTGGAAAAGAAAAGAAGGCAAAGGAATATATTGATAAGGAGGTTGCCCGACTGAAGTTGGAACACTCTATTTCACAGGTCCTTATTCCCACCGAAAAAACCTATCAAATACGTGCCGGAAAGAAGGTTAGCAAAGACCGTATTCTATATCCCGGTTACGTGTTTATTGAAGCAGTTCTTACCCCCGACATTCAGCATATCTTAGTTGACATTCCCAACGTAATAGGCTTTTTGGGTGATGGCAGCAAGAAAAATGAAGTATTGCCTTTACGCGCCAGCGAAGTAAATCGCATGTTGGGTAGCGTAGATGAAGTACAGGATAAGGAGGAGCAAATTGCTACACCGTTCTACGTTGGCGAAGCCGTTAAGGTAATTGACGGTCCGTTCAACAGTTTCTCAGGTACTATTGAGGAGGTGAACGATGAGAAAAAGAAGCTTAAGGTAATGGTGAAGATTTTCGGAAGAAAAACGCCACTTGAACTCAGCTTCATGCAAGTAGAAAAAGAGTAAGTACAAAGTACTATTTACAAAGTACAAATTTTTGTCAAGTGACAATTTGTACTTCGTATTTTGTAATTAGTACTTCACAATTGAATGTTACGCACATTTGAAATAGCCCGTTTGCTCAGCTTCCAATTGAGCGAAAGGGACACCAGAACAAAACAAAACTTTAAAACGGATTTAAAATGGCAAAAGAAGTAGCGGGTTTTATTAAGCTACAGATTAAGGGTGGGGCAGCCAACCCTTCGCCTCCCGTTGGCCCTGCGTTGGGTTCTAAGGGTGTGAACATCATGGAGTTTTGTAAGCAGTTTAATGCTCGCACACAGGACAAAGCCGGTAAGGTATTGCCCGTGATCATTACTGTTTACAAGGATAAGTCGTTTGACTTCATCGTTAAACAACCCCCCATTGCTGTTCAACTCAAGGAAGCCGCTAAGGTTCAAACTGGTTCTGCTGAACCTAACCGTAAGAAAATAGCCAGCATTACCTGGGATCAAGTTAAGGCCATTGCCGAAAACAAGATGCCAGACATGAATGCCTTCACAATGAAGTCGGCTATGACTATGGTAGCGGGTACGGCAAGAAGCATGGGTATTGAGGTGAAAGGCGAATTCCCGGCTAATTTGTAAATCAAAAAAATCGTAGTTTAAGAAATGAAGCCTACAAAAAACAGAAAGGTTGTCTTAGCAAAGGTTGAGCCGGGCAAGCAGTACAAGTTGGGCGAAGCATCTCAGCTGGTAAAGGATATTACCTTTACCAAGTTTGATGCATCGGTTGACGTGGCTGTGCGCTTGGGTGTTGACCCTAAGAAATCTAACCAAATGGTTCGTGGCGTAGTATCATTGCCCCACGGTACGGGTAAAAGCGTACGTGTGTTGGTGCTCTGCACGCCCGACAAGGAAGCCGAAGCGAAAGCGGCTGGCGCAGACCACGTTGGATTGGACGACTATATTGACAAAATCAAGGGCGGATGGACTGACATTGATGTTATTATCACCATGCCTAGCGTAATGGCCAAGATTGGTATGCTTGGTAAGGTACTCGGCCCTCGTGGCTTGATGCCTAACCCCAAGACCGGTACTGTGACCATGGAGGTAGGTAAGGCAGTACAAGAAGTGAAGGCTGGTAAAATTGACTTTAAGGTTGATAAAGCTGGTATCATTCACGCTGCTATTGGTAAGGTATCTTTTGATGCCCAAAAGATTGCTGAAAACGCGCATGAGCTTATTCACACCATTGTGAAGCTTAAGCCTTCAGCAGCTAAGGGAACATACATCAAGAGCATTACCTTGTCGTCTACCATGAGTCCTGGTTTGGCCATTGATCCAAAGTCGGTTGAAGAAAAATCGTAATAACTAATTTGAACCATGAAGAAGGAAGAAAAAAACGTTATTATCGATAAGTTAGCCGAACAGCTTAAGGAAACTCCCAACTTTTACCTCGCAGATATTTCGGAATTAAATGCCGAGAAAACTACTGCTTTGAGGAGAAAGTGCTTTGAGAAGGAAGTGAAGTTGACAGTTGTAAAGAATACCTTGCTACAAAAGGCGCTAGAGAAGAATGGTTTCGCTGAAACCGCTATTTTTGAAGTGCTAAAGGGTTCCACAGCGCTTATGTTTACTGCCGGTGCAGCAAACGTACCCGCTAAGGTTATCAAGGAATTCCGCGCAAAGAACGACAAGCCCATTCTTAAGGCAGCCTACGTGCAGGAGTCGCTTTATATTGGCGACAACATGCTCGAAGACTTGGTGAACATCAAGAGCCGTGAGGAGCTTATCGGCGATGTTATTACGCTTCTACAATCGCCTGCTAAAAACGTTATATCCGCTCTGCAATCAGCAGGTGGTAAGTTGGCCGGCATTGTTAAGACGCTCGAAGAGCGTGCCGCGTAATATCGCACAATACGCCGTGCTGCTCGGCGACCAAATAAATAGGGTAGCGTAAAATCAAAACAAAAATCTTTTTAAATTAAAAATAAAATGGCAGACGTAAAGAAATTAGCTGAAGAGCTGGTAAACCTTACCGTTAAAGAAGTTAGCGAACTTGCAAAGATCCTGAAGGATGAGTATGGCATTGAGCCTGCTGCTGCTGCTGTTGCAGTTGCTGCTGCTCCTGCTGCTGGTGGCGCTGCTGCTGCTGAGCAAACCGAGTTTGATGTTATCATGAAGAGCGCTGGTGGCAACAAGCTGCAAGTGGTTAAGGTTGTGAAGGACATCACCGGTCTTGGTTTGAAGGAAGCTAAGGATCTCGTAGACGGTGCTCCTAAGGCCGTGAAGGAAAAGGTTTCTAAGGCTGATGCTGAGAACATCAAGAAGCAACTCGAAGAAGCTGGCGCAGAAGTTGAGGTTAAATAATAATCTCCTTACTGTCAAGTAGTTAGGTTTGGAGCCTCTTAGTGATGAGGCTCTAAACCTATTGCTGTTTACAAGCGTAGTTTCGAGTTCCACACCTTACCTATAATTCAATGCTTTCACAAAATAAAGCTGCCGAGCGAATAAGCTTCGCGACTACCAAAAACAAGCTTGAGCACCCGGACTTTCTTGAAGTTCAGCTCAAGTCGTTTCAAGACTTCTTCCAGCTTGAAACAACACCTGAGAACCGTAAGAACGAAGGTCTCTTCAAGGTTTTCCAGGAAAATTTCCCCATTACCGATACTCGCAACAACTTCGTGCTGGAGTTTGTGGATTACTTTATTGATCCACCTCGCTATAGCATTGACGAGTGTTTGGAACGTGGCCTTACCTACAGTGTCCCGCTGAAGGCCAAGTTAAAGCTCTACTGTACCGACCCAGAACACGAGGACTTCGATACCGTGATTCAGGATGTGTACTTGGGTACCATTCCCTACATGACCCCGCGCGGCACGTTCGTTATCAACGGAGCCGAGCGCGTGGTTGTATCGCAGCTGCACCGCTCTCCCGGCGTATTCTTTGGCCAGAGTGTACACGCTAACGGTACCAAACTTTACTCGGCGCGTATTATCCCGTTCAAGGGTTCGTGGATTGAATTTGCTACGGACATAAACAACGTGATGTACGCTTACATTGACCGTAAGAAAAAGTTGCCTGTAACCACTTTGCTTCGTGCTATTGGTTACGAGTCGGATAAAGATATACTCGAAATATTTAACCTTGCTGATGAAATCAAGGTTTCAAAAAGCACATTGAGCAAGTGTGTAGGCCGCCGTTTGGCTGCCCGTGTGCTCAAATCGTGGATTGAGGACTTTGTGGACGAAGATACTGGTGAGGTCGTTTCTATTGAGCGTAACGAGGTAGTTATTGACCGCGAGATTGTGCTCGAAAAGGAACACATTGATGCTATACTGGAGGCTGGCGCTAAGTCAATCCTCTTGCATAAGGAAGGTACCAATGCTGCGGAGTATTCAATTATTTTGAACACCATGCAGAAGGATCCCTGTAACTCGGAGAAGGAAGCTGTGGTATACATTTACCGCCAGCTGCGCAGCTCTGAACCACCTGATGAGGCTACGGCTCGTGACGTTATTGAGAAGTTGTTCTTCTCGGATAAGCGTTACGACTTGGGTGATGTGGGTCGCTACCGTATCAACAAGAAGTTGAATCTTACAATTTCTGATGATATTAAGGTGTTGACTAAGGATGACATGATTGCCATCATCAGCCACCTTATTCAGCTCATCAACTCAAAGGCCGATGTGGATGATATTGACCACTTGAGCAACCGTCGCGTTCGTTCAGTGGGTGAGCAGCTCGCTAACCAGTTTAGCGTGGGCTTGGCTCGTATGGCACGTACCATTCGTGAACGTATGAATGTTCGCGATAACGAGGTGTTTACGCCTATTGATTTGATTAACGCTAAGACTTTGTCTTCGGTAATCAATTCATTCTTTGGTACGAATCAGCTCTCGCAGTTCATGGACCAAACCAACCCGCTGGCCGAAATCACGCACAAGCGTCGTTTGTCGGCTCTCGGTCCTGGTGGTCTTAGCCGTGAGCGTGCAGGTTTCGAGGTACGTGACGTACACTATACGCACTACGGTCGTTTGTGTCCCATTGAAACACCTGAAGGTCCGAACATCGGTTTGATTTCGTCGCTTTGTGTTTACGCGCGAATCAACAACCTCGGATTTATTGAAACTCCTTATCGTAAGGTAGATAACGGTCGCGTTAACTTGAATAACGCTGACGTTGTGTACATGAGTGCCGAGGAGGAAGAGGATAAGATGATTGCACAGGCAAATGCTCTTATTGATGATAAGGGTAAGTTTACTGACCCGCGTATCAAGTGCCGCTTGGAGGCTGACTACCCCGTGGAAGAACCCGAAAAGGTAGAGCTGATGGACGTGGCACCTAACCAAATTGCTTCTATCGCAGCTTCGCTGATTCCTTTCTTGGAAAACGACGATGCTAACCGTGCCTTGATGGGTGCGAACATGATGAGGCAAGCCGTTCCGCTTATTCGCCCAGAGGCACCTATTGTAGGTACCGGATTGGAAGGAGAGGTGGTGCGCGACAGCCGTACACAAATTATGGCCGAGCGCGACGGTGTGGTAGTATACGTTGACTCGAAGGAAATTCATGTGAAGTACAACTACACAGAGGATGAAAAGTTTGTTTCTTTCGATTCAGACGTTACCGTTTACAAGATTTTCAAATACCAAAAGACCAACCAAAATACTTGCATTAACCTTCGCCCTGTAGTGCGCAAGGGACAGCAGGTGAAGAAGGGCGACCTGATGACCGAAGGCTACTCTACACAGGGTGGTGAGTTGGCATTGGGACGCAACCTTAAGGTGGCATTCATGCCCTGGAAGGGGTACAACTTTGAGGATGCTATTGTGCTTTCGGAGCGTTTGGTGCGCGAAGATATCTTCACCTCTATTCACATCGACGAGTACATTATGGAGGTACGTGACACCAAGCGCGGTATGGAGGAATTGACCTCAGATATACCTAACGTGAGCGAAGAAGCCACGCGTAACTTGGATGAGCACGGTCTTATTCGCATTGGTGCTTCTGTGGTACCGGGCGATATTTTGATTGGTAAAATTACACCTAAGGGTGAAAGTGATCCCTCACCTGAGGAGAAGTTGCTGCGCGCCATCTTCGGCGACAAGGCAGGTGACGTGAAGGACGCTTCATTGAAGGCCTCGCCCTCACTTTACGGTACGGTGATTAACAAGAAGTTGTTTACCCGCGTAATTAAGGATAAGGACGAAAAGAAGGCTTCCAAAAGCACTGAAAAGCAGCTGCTGCAGAAGATTGATGCAGAGGCTACTGTTCGCGCAACAGAGCTGAAGACTCGCTTGGTTGAGAAGCTCTTTACTGTTGTAAACGGTAAGACTTCGCAGGGTGTGACGGACTACTTCGGTGCAGAGGTTATTACTAAGGGACAAAAGTTCACTCAGCGCGTGCTGATGGACTTGGATTATGCCAGCATAAACTCTACCAAGTGGACAACAGATAAGGATAAGAACACCATTATACGTAAGTTGGTAAACAACTACCTGATTAAGTTTAAGGAGTTGGATGCCGAGGTAAAGCGCAAAAAGTACAACCTCACCATTGGTGATGAACTACCCACGGGTATTGTACAAATGGCTAAGGTATACATTGCCAAGAAGCGTAAGATTACGGTAGGTGATAAGATGGCAGGTCGTCACGGTAACAAGGGTATTGTGGCAAGGGTTGTACGCGATGAAGATATGCCATTCCTTGAGGATGGTACTATTGTGGACATCGTGCTTAACCCCCTCGGCGTGCCTTCGCGTATGAACCTTGGACAGATTTACGAAACTGTATTAGGCTGGGCAGGTAGAACTATGGGCATGAAGTTTGCAACTCCTATTTTTGATGGAGCGCAGCTTAGCCACCTTACTGAGTACACCGACAAGGCTGGCTTACCACGCTTTGGTAAGACTTACTTGCGTGACGGTGGTACCGGTGAGAAGTTTGACCAACCCGCTACAGTAGGTATAATCTACATGATTAAGTTGGGTCACATGGTTGACGATAAGATGCACGCTCGTTCGATTGGTCCGTACTCGCTTATTACCCAGCAGCCGTTGGGAGGTAAGGCGCAGTTCGGTGGTCAGCGTTTTGGAGAGATGGAAGTGTGGGCGCTGGAAGCATTCGGCGCAGCCAACATACTTCAGGAAATTCTGACGGTGAAATCCGACGACGTAGTAGGTCGTGCAAAGACTTACGAAACCATTGTGAAGGGCGATCCTATGCCGACGCCCGGCTTACCCGAGTCGCTCAACGTGCTGTTGCACGAGCTCCGCGGCTTAGGCTTGAGCATTAACATGGACTAAAGGCCTCTCCCCAACCCCTCTCCACAAGAGAGGGGCTTGGCGGACGCACAAGGCCACCATGTAGTGTCATTCCGGGCTTGATCCGGGATTCCCAAGCAGGATTGCGAATCAAGTTCGCAATGACAACACAAAGTGTAGATTTCGAAATTCAAAACAAGGGCGTAATAAATTTTACGATGAAAAAAGAGACTAAGCTCAAAAGCAACTTTAACCAAATAAGCATCAGCCTTGCTTCGCCGGAGCACATTCTTGGCCTATCGAGCGGTGAGGTGCTAAAGCCCGAAACCATTAACTACCGTACCTACAAGCCAGAACGTGACGGTCTTTTCTGCGAACGCATTTTTGGTCCGGTAAAGGACTATGAGTGCCATTGCGGAAAGTACAAGCGCATACGATACAAAGGCATTGTGTGTGACCGCTGCGGTGTAGAGGTTACGGAGAAGAAGGTACGTCGTGAGCGCATGGGACACATCAACTTGGTGGTACCCGTTGCTCACATTTGGTACTTCCGCTCGCTACCTAATAAGATTGGCTACTTGCTGGGAATACCTACTAAGAAATTGGATGCTGTGATTTACTACGAGCGCTACGTGGTGGTGCAACCGGGTATTATGGCAGCGCAAGGTATTAATACCAATGACCTGTTGACCGAAGAAGAGTACCTTCAAATTAAGGAAACTCTTCCGAAGGAAAATGCTCATCTGGAGGATACCGATCCTAACAAGTTTATTGCCGGCATGGGTGCCGAGGCTATTTACATGCTGTTGCAGCGTATTGACCTCGATACACTTTCATATGACCTGCGCGATAGGGCAAGCCGTGAAACTTCACAACAACGTAAGACAGAAGCCTTGAAGCGTTTGCAAGAGGTGGAAGCTTTCCGTGAATCAAGGGAAGTAAACAAGCCCGAATGGATGATTATGAAGGTACTTCCGGTTATCCCACCGGAATTGCGTCCTTTGGTTCCATTGGATGGTGGCCGTTTTGCAACGTCGGACTTGAACGACCTGTACCGTCGCGTAATTATTCGTAACAACCGCCTGAAAAGGCTTATTGAAATTAAGGCTCCTGAAGTAATTTTGCGTAACGAGAAACGCATGTTGCAGGAGGCTGTTGACTCGCTATTTGACAACTCGCGCAAGGCTAACGCGGTGAAGACCGAAGCCAACCGCGCGCTGAAGTCTCTTAGCGATAGCTTAAAAGGTAAGCAAGGTCGTTTCCGTCAGAACCTGTTGGGTAAGCGTGTTGACTACTCAGCTCGTTCGGTAATTGTGGTAGGTCCGGAGCTCAAAATGCACGAGTGCGGATTGCCTAAGGAAATGGCTGCTGAGCTGTTTAAGCCGTTTGTTATTCGTAAACTCATTGAGCGTGGAATAGTAAAGACCGTAAAATCGGCAAAGAAAATTGTAGACCGCAAGGATCCCGTTATTTTCGATATTCTCGAAAACGTGATGAAGGGTCACCCTGTATTGCTCAACCGTGCACCAACGCTGCACCGCTTGGGTATTCAGGCTTTCCAACCTCGCTTGATTGAGGGTAAGGCTATTCAGCTGCACCCGCTATCTTGTACGGCTTTCAACGCCGACTTTGACGGTGACCAAATGGCTGTGCACCTTCCGCTGGGCAATGCTGCTATTCTTGAGGCACAGTTGCTCATGTTGGGCTCGCACAACATTTTGAACCCCGCCAACGGTGCTCCTATTACCGTTCCTTCGCAGGACATGGTGCTTGGTTTGTACTACATTACTAAGCCGCGTAAGGGTGCAAAGGGTGAGGGCTTGGCTTTTTACGGTACAGAAGAGGTGCTTATTGCCTACAACGAAAAGGCAGTTGACCTGCACGCTATTGTGAAGGTACGCTACCCAATTTGGCAAGCCGAAACTGATACCTACAAGTACGAAATGATTGAAACCACCGTAGGACGTATTATGTTTAATCAATACGTACCTAAGGAAGTAGGTTTCTTGAATGAGCTGCTGACCAAGAAATCGCTTCGCGATATTATTGGTGTGATTATTAAGAAAACCAGCATTGCTACTACAGCGAAGTTCTTGGATGATATTAAGGATTTGGGTTATCAAATGGCATTCAGAGGTGGTTTGTCGTTCAACCTGGAGGATGTAATTATCCCTAAGGAAAAGCAGGAACTGGTAGAGGAAGGTTACAACCAGGTGTCGGAAGTGGAGAACAACTATAACATGGGCTTCATTACCAACAACGAGCGCTATAACCAAGTAATTGATATTTGGACACACACTAATGCTAACCTGACTAACATTCTGTTGAAGCAGCTTACGTCGGATAACCAAGGTTTCAACTCTGTATACATGATGTTGGACTCAGGTGCCCGTGGTTCTAAGGAGCAAATTCGTCAGCTGTCGGGTATGCGTGGTCTTATGGCCAAGCCCCAAAAGTCAGGCGCTGAAGGTGGTCAAATTATTGAGAACCCTATTCTTTCTAACTTTAAGGAAGGTCTGTCCGTGTTGGAGTATTTTATCTCTACGCACGGTGCTCGTAAGGGTCTTGCCGATACTGCTCTTAAGACTGCTGACGCCGGTTACTTGACTCGTCGTTTGGTGGACGTTTCGCACGACGTTATTATTAATGAAGAAGACTGTGGCACGCTTCGCGGCTTGGTAGCATCTGCTATTAAGAATAACGAGGATGTTGTGGTTTCATTGGGCGAGCGTATTCTCGGTCGTACCTCTGTGCACGATGTAATTCACCCCATTACTAACGAGGTGTTGGTGAAATCGGGTGATGAAATCACAGAGGAAATTGCCAAGGCTATTGAGGCTTCACCCATTGAGCAAGTTGAAATTCGCTCGGTGCTTACCTGCGAATCGAAAAAGGGTGTGTGCATGAAGTGCTACGGCCGTAACCTTGCTACCGGACGCATGGTGCAGAAGGGTGAGGCTGTAGGTGTAATTGCCGCACAGTCTATCGGTGAGCCTGGTACACAGCTTACTCTTCGTACATTCCACGTCGGTGGTACTGCCTCTAACGTAATGAGTAACTCAAAAGTTATAGCTCGCTACGATGGCGTACTGAAGATTGAGGAATTGCGTACGGTGGAGAAAGAGGTGGATGGCAAGAAGGCTGATGCCGTTATCGGACGTTTGGCTGAATTGTTCATTGTAGATAAGAACACCGGCGCAACCTTATACACACACGCTGTACCTTATGGTGCAACGCTGTTCTTTAAGAATGGAGTAGAGGTGAAGAAGGGCGATCTGATTTGCGAATGGGATCCATATAATGCTGTTATTATCTCGGAGTTTGCCGGTAAGGTTGACTTTGAGAGTTTGATAGAGAATGTTACCTTTAAGGAAGAGGTGGACGAGCAAACCGGACACAGCGAAAAGGTGATTGTGGAGTCGCGCGACAAAACCAAGAACCCATTGGTTAAAATCATGGGTAAGGGTGGTGTTGAGATTAAGACTTATAGTTTGCCTGTAGGTGCTCACGTGGAGGTAGATAAAGGACAGGAAGTAAAGGTGGGTGATGTGCTGGTGAAGATTCCTCGCGCCGTTGGTAAAACGGGTGATATTACCGGTGGTCTGCCCCGTGTAACCGAACTGTTTGAGGCTCGTAACCCAAGTAATCCTGCCGTTGTTTCGGAAATTGATGGTGAGGTTATGATGGGTAAGATTAAGCGTGGTAACCGTGAAATTACCGTTACTTCAAAAACAGGCGAGCAAAAGAGTTACTTGGTGCCCCTGTCTAAGCAAATTCTGGTACAGGAAAACGACTTTGTTCGTGCCGGTACTCCGCTTTCGGATGGCGCTATTACACCTGATGACATCTTGAAAATCTTGGGTCCGACCAAGGTGCAGGAGTACATTGTGAATGAGGTGCAGGAAGTGTACCGCTTACAAGGTGTGAAGATTAACGACAAGCACTTTGAGGTTATTGTTCGCCAGATGATGCGTAAGGTAGAAATTGCCGATTCGGGAGATACTCGCTTCTTAGAGAAGGAGATAGTGGATAAGTGGGAATTCATGAAGGAAAACGACGATATTTTCGATAAGAAGGTCGTTGTGGATGCTGGTGATTCCAACGAACTTAAGGTGGGACAAATAGTAGAGTCACGTAAGCTACGCGACGAAAATTCAACGCTTAAGCGTAAGGATTTGAAGACGGTGGAAGCGCGTGATGCTGTTCCTGCTACATCGAGCCAGATTCTTCAAGGTATTACTCGTGCAGCTCTGCAAATCCGTAGCTTTATGTCGGCAGCATCGTTCCAGGAAACGACCAAGGTGCTCAACGAGGCTGCTATAAGTGGTAAGGTGGATACGCTGGAAGGTTTGAAGGAGAACGTAATTTGCGGACACTTGATTCCTGCTGGTACCGGACTACGCGAGTTTAACAACCTTATAGTGGGTTCGACGGAGGATATGCAGCGCCTCTCATCGAAAAAGGATAAAAAAGTAGAAGTATTGTAGATGAGATAATTATAATATGTAGAAAATGCCGTTCCATGAAAATGGGACGGCATTTTGTTTTTTTGATACTTTGTAAAAATAAAATTTTTACGAATGAGCATAAAAATTTTTACTTAATGACGGTTGTTTATGGTGTAAAAGGTGAGAAACTGTCATACCTTTACAGATATTAGTTATATCATTTATGGGAATACAATTCCGATATATTGATCCTCGCGCGCTACGTAATAGCGATTGGAATGACTTCTTTGCTGACTTCAAAGTGTTGATGGAGGGGCTGACTTCATACTCCATTAGACTGCGAAGGTTACATGCTCTTTTTCTTCAGAGTTACTTGTCAACCTCTGATTTTTTAGCGCAGCTACCGGATGATTCTATATCGGAGCATATTGTGCATGCCGATTGTAAGAGGCATGAAACATTTATGCAGGGAGTGCTCATGGTGGAGCAAGCCATAAGTAGTACGAAAAGAAGAGAAAGAAGGGCAGGCAGGCGCTTGAAGAAGGTTACTGATGGGTGTACAAAATACACTCGTTTACCACATGGTAAAGAGCATGAGTTTATTTTAAAATTTCTGGTTGATTTACGAGGCAAATACAGACCGGATATAGAAAGGCTGGGATTGGGTGGAATAATGCGGGAGTTGGGGAATAACCTTGATGATTTTGATACGCTGATAGCAGCCTATAAGCAAGAGGGGGATGTGGAGCCTGTGTATGTACGCCTGCTTGATATGCGACGCAAGTGTAACCTGTACTACTATGATATTTTGCGTGGTGTAAGCCTAAGGCTCAAGTTTTTTTCCGCGCCTTGTTTTGCCGACTTTGTAAAGAGGTATGGTGAGCTGGTGGAGCACTATGAGGAGAGGTTGCTGTGGAAAGAGTAGCTTAGCCTTTCTCGCTTTTGTGCTTCGACTTTGCAACCTTAATGCTCAGCATATACAATAGGTACATGGGGACGCTTACCAGCATGAGTGTAAAGGGGTCGGAGGTGGGCGTGATGATGGCGCCAATGATGAGAATAATGACAATGGCGTACTTACGATATTGCTTAAGCATTTCTTTCGAAATTATACCTATGCGTGAGAGCGCGTAGGCCAATATAGGCATCTCGAACACCACGCCCATGGAGAGTAGGGTGGTGTAAAATATGCTCATGTAGGAGCTGAGGTCAATTCGATTGACTACATTTGCTCCAAACTGGTAGGTGCCTAGAAAGCGGAATGCCAGCGGAAATATAAGCAGGTAACCGATGGCTACTCCTGTTGCAAAAAGTACAATGCAGGAGGCAATAAGCGGCACTCCCATTTTACGTTCGCGGGGATACAGAGCCGGAGCTACAAATTGCCAAAGGAAAATAAGTACAATGGGTGCTGCCAGTAGTAAACCCACATACAGGGATGCTGTCATGTGGGTAAAAAATGGAGCGGTGAGTTGGGTGTTGAGCAGCTCTACGGAGAAAGATTCAGGACAGAGTGCGGAAAAGTTGGTGACATTGGCCAAGTGGCAAAGTCCACGATAGATAATGAAGTCGGAGTTCTGAGGTGCAAAAATAAAGCGGGTAAGCAACTCCTTATTGGCAAACACCAGCAGCATGCACACCACTACGGCAATGAGTGAACGTAGAAGAACCCAGCGTAGTGATTCCAGATGCTCCCAAAATGTCAACTCTCGCTCTTGAGGGGTAGCGTTATCTTCACTTTGCAACTCTGCCATAAGGCTATTTTTCTTCCTTTTTGCTATCCCCGTTGTCAGCTCCTTTTTTTATCTCATCCTCCATATCCTTCATCCCGTCCTTAAAGTTACGTACGCCCTTGCCAAGCCCGCGCATGAGTTCGGGTATTTTTTTTCCTCCAAATATCAAGAGTACCACAAGTGCGATAAGGATAATTTCGCCGGTACCGATGGGGCCGAGTATACCAAGAAGAGTGATGCCGTTTTCCATTTTATATATTATTTGTGGCAATAAAGGTAGCTATTTTTATAAATCCTACAAAGATATACTTTTGGTTTTATCTGTATTTTATTGGCTGATTTTTAATTGTTTGATACTATTTTGGTGCGGTTTTTCAGCTAAAAATATTGTAATAAAAAATTTGTGGCTTACCTTTGCGGCCATGAACAAAAGGTTGGGAAGAGTACGCTTGGTGATTGTTACCTACAATGTATTCCTAAAAAACTGGTTTCGTCGCAAGCTTAGCGAGCTATTTACCACTCTTCGAGATATTCTCTCGAAGTTGGAAGCGGTAAAGGTGGCCTACCATACCTATCCTGCTATTATTACGCTTTCCTATCGCGCCTCGCAGTCGTTGCTCAAGTGTAAGGGCACGCAAACGCGCAACCTCCGTATTTGATATTTTACTTTTCTTTCGTGGCCTACACAGCATTACTATAGCTTGTGCAGGTGGTAAATGCCCGACGGGTAAAGTTATATTTCTTCATATACACCTCCTATTGATGTTGTTGTCCTGGCGAACAACGTGTGCTTGCCCATAGGGCATTGATATCAATAGAAAGTTGGCTCACGAGTTTGACCTTGTCCGTAGGACATCAGCATCATTTATAATCAATCTAAAAAAATAACAAACCAATTTTTATTTACATGAAAAAAATCATTCTTTCATTTGCTTTTGCTACGCTTGGCTTGACCGCATTTGCCGGAGGCTTGCAGCATAATGGTAACCAAAGCGCAGAATACGTGCGCATGATGTCGCGTACGGGTAGTACCGAGGCCGATGCTATTTTCTATAACCCAGCAGGTATGGCGTTGTTTAACGATGGCTTTACTATTTCGCTCAACAACCAAATTCCTTGGCAAACCCGTGATATTTCCTGCGACTATGCTCCCTTACAGATGGGTGATGCTAAGGGTAACTATGAGGGCAAGGTTTTCTCTCCTATTTTTCCGGGTATTTATGCCGCGTACAAAACAAGTAACTGGGCTTTTTCACTTGGATTTAATCCAATTGGTGGTGGTGGTGCTTCCATATTTAAAGATGGATTGGCCATGCTTGAAGTTCCCATTTCAACCATTGCGCAAATGGCGGGAGCTACGGCATACAGCATGGATACAAGGGTGGAGGGTTCTTCTATTTATTACGGTTTTCAGGCTAATGCCGCATACAAAATCAACGACATGTTTTCGGTTGCGGTAGGTGTTCGCTATGTAGATGCGCGCAATTCTTATGACGGCTACATGAACAACATTCAGTTCAATACAGGAGCCGGTGGAGCAATGGTAAATGCGAATACGCACTATGCTGCTCTTGCCGCCCAAGCAGGAACTGTGGCTGGTGCTACGCAGGACTTGTCCTTAGATGCCAGCCAGCACGGTACAGGTTGGACTCCCATATTGGGCTTCAACTTTCACCACGAGAAGTTGAATATTGGTGTTAGGTACGAATTTAAGACTAAGATTGTGCTTACGAACGACACTAAAAAGGATGTAATGTCGATGTTCCCCGATAGAGCGGAAACTCGTAGCGACTTGCCTGCTGTGTTGTCGGCCGGAGCGGACTACATGCTGCTGCCTCGCCTGCGCCTATCGGGTACCTTTACCTACTACTTTGATAAGGATGCTGACTATGGTGCAGCGCGCTCTCCCTATGTTACTGGAAATACTTGGGAGGTTGGTGTTGGTGCGGAGTATGGTCTTACGGAGAAGTTGTTTGTTAGTGCCGGCTACCAATTTACCAAGTACAACGTAGCGGATAAGTATGAAAGCGACCTTACACAAGCGCTGTCTAACCACACCATTGGGTTTGGTGGTGCCTACAAGTTCAACGATAGGGTAAAGCTGAACCTTGCCGGCTTGTATACCAAAAACGAAGATCGCACGGTTGCACAAACCACTGCTATTACGGGATTGCCAACCTTGAACTACAATACTACCTACGGTCGTCACACCATTGCTTTAGCATTTGGAGTTGACTTGACGTTCTAATAAGCTGCCATAGCACTTTTTTGTCCACCAACCGTACAAATCAAACGAATTACTGCATTCGTCTGATTTGTACGGTTGGTGGACTTTTTTATTGCATTTTTGCAGCAATTGTGTGTACACGCTTTAATTTCCTTTTTCTTTTTGTATTTACCCACCTTTTTTCTTATTGTAGTATTTACAATAAGAAAGTTATAATTAACTTATAATGAATATATAATCGTTTTTTTTCAATAATAAATAGTGTAAGGTGTTTTTTTTCAATGCGTTAGTTTGTTTTTATGTGTTTTTATTTATATTTCGTAAAAAAACAATGTTAAATTTTTAATTGTAATTAATTGATAATGAAAATAATACAATTATTGAGTTAGTTTTATCTGTTAATTTTAACCCTCTCACGAATATTTGTATTACCTTTGCATTTGTTGTACCGTGTGCGTACACGAAAAACTCTTCGTGTACGCACACGATTTTGATGTTTGAAAAATTCAACAATTAATTTTTTATAAACCCAACAAAAAACAAAAACATGAAAAAGATCTTTTCTTTGATTGCCTTAGCCACGGTGATGCTGTGGGGAGGGCAGGTGATGGCGGCGACAACAATTACATCAACGTATTCGGGGACTTATCCGATTAACCTGGATAATTTTGCGGGTGTGCGAACTACTCCGGAGGCGGGTGGTTGGGGTGGATGGACAGCAGGTAATGAACCCGGGCTTACTGCAAAATCGGATTGTTACACATTTAGTGATCCTTCAACTAAAACAACGGATGGTCCTAATATGAGTGGTGGACGTGTTTTATCATATCGGCTACCACATTGTGGACAGTTGACCATTAAGGTGAGTAATGGAACAGCTGGTCGTGGATTGATAATAACCACTAGTCAACCGTCTGTTGTTGTAAAAAGTGGAGGTGTGTCAGATAATTGTACCGTGAAGGGGGGGGCATCGTGCACCGAAAAAACATTCGATATTGATTACAATGGTAGCAATGGTCCCATTGATATTATTATAACATCTCCATCTGTGGCAGAGGGATGTGTGACGGTAACGGGAAGTGTATATGTAACAGGGATTCAATTCACGGCGGGTCCAGCTGCAGGTCCTGCTGTAACAGCATCTCCCACATCTCTTACTACGATGTCAACAGTTCAAGGCGTTGCTATTGACTCCGCCAACAGGGCTTTAAATATCAAGGGTGCTAACCTTACCGGCGATGTTACATTGTCTATTCAAGCGGGTGGTAATGGAAAGTTCAGCGTGGCTACTGCTACCATTGCTAAGGCAGATGCAGTATCGGCCAATGGTAGGAATGTTGCTCTGACGGTAGATGTTAGCGCTGTTGGAACATTTAAGGATACGCTTTTAGTTGCCAGCGTTGGTGCTACCACAGTTAAGGTTCCCTTGCAGGTGGTGGTTGATGCTCCCTCTGCTCCTGTGGCATTGACATACACTCCGGCAAATGGCGCTACCGATGTGGTGTCTTCGGGCATAGTTGTATCTGTTGGCTATGACAAGCCTATTAAGTTAGGTGCTGTTACTCCTTTGGTGACCTGCAATAATCAGGAGGTTGAGATTGATAGCGTCAAGGTTCGTCAAGACACGGCGCTGCAAATCTATGCTGTTAACTTTAGAGGTGGTTCAACCTACACTTTTACTGTTAAGGCCGGTGCGGTAACGGATGCTGCCAATAATCCCACCACGGCAGACGCATCGTGGTCGTTTACCATTGATGGTACTGCTCCCACTGTAACCGCTAAGGAACCCGAAGGATCTTCGGCTCCCATAAAGCCCATAAAGATTACCTTCTCAGAGAATGTTCAGAAGGTTGCAGGATACTCTATCACAGTTAATGGAGGTTCGGTAGGATATACCCTCAGTGGTAATACTCTTACGCTGAAAGATACTGCCATTATGCCTTTGCGCACGTACTCAGTTGTTATTCCTAAGGAAGCTATTATAGACATGTCGGGCAATGAACTTGCCGATAGCGTTAAGTGGACATTCACCACTGCTACTGATGCCATATCATTTCCATACATCCCCACGCTAGATGCAAACTACATTGCGCCTACATGGATGAGCGGTGCTCCTTACAATGCTACATACGCAGTTACTGCTGAGTGTAGCAGTAAGACCACTACGGGTGCATTTAGAACTAATAAGGTTGCAACTCCAGAAGATCCAGTATCATTCCTAACTATTCAATTGCCAAGTTGTGGTCTTGTAAAGGCGGGTGTGAGCGGCTCGGGTGGTCGTACTTTCATTATTCGTAAGTTGGGTGGTGAGGCTTTGGCTACTAAGACTGTAGCCTCAAACACATGTAATACAATTGAGTATGAGTTTAAGGAATTTGATCCGGTAACAATTCAAATAGGTCTTTCTGCAGGTACCGGGGGCGGCAGCATTTACTCATTAGAGATTAATGCTCCGGTGGCTGATAAGCCAGTACTTTCGTCAAGCATTCCCTCTAATGGTGCTGCTCAGGTGGCTACATCAACGGCTATTACGTTGACCTATGATCAAAGTGTACAGGTTGTGAATGCATCACTTATTAAGATTAATAATGTTGCAGTTGCCAGTGCTGTAGCAAATGGTGCTGTAGTTACGCTTACTCCGGCATCTGCATTGCAAGGTAGCACTACCTATAATATTACTGCTCCCGATAGCGCTATTGCTGCAGTTGTGGCGGCTGGTGCTAAGGGATGTCCCGCTGTAAATATTTCATTTAGCACAGGAGCATCGGGACTAGTGGAACTACCTATTATTGTGGAAAATTTCCAAGATTGGACAGCTGAGGGTAGTGATGCAACGGCTTGTGAGAGTGTGATAACTTTCTCAAGTTTCTCAAGGGACATTACTTTGAAGTTGAAATCGAACGCAAAGGTACAAGCCAACTTGAAGAACGTAACAGTATCACCTACTTGTGATGTGAAAACCACTCCTGCAGCAGCAGGGGTGAGCGTAGGTTACGTGCAGTTGGCAAAAGTAGGTGCTGATGAGCCCGGATCGGATGGTACAGCCGGTGAATTTATCGTAAACCAGCTGTCTCAGTATGTTACTAAGGTAAACTTCTCCATATCGGCAACAGGTGCTAGCCGTAATACTACCCTGCATAAGAGTACAGACAACGGAGTATCATGGACACAGGTTGGAGAGTATAGTAGTGGAGTTAGCGGTACTGCCTATAGCAATATTGCAATTAATGCATCAAACGTAATGCTAAAGTTTGTTTCCGGTTCATCTGCACCGGCAGTAGGTGATCAGCGTAGCCGTTTGCACGACCTTAAGGTGTTTGGCATGATTCATCCGGATAGCTCAAATCTTCCTGCGGATCCTACGAGCGTTTCCATCACTTCAACCACCGATACCGTTTACACTAATGGTACGCTGCAGCTCACAGCTGTGGTACTTCCTTCCAACGCTTCACAGGAAGTTATTTGGAGTACAAGCAGCGCACGTGTTACGGTTAGTGCTACAGGTTTGGTAACTCCTATTGCAGGTGCCTCACTTGGTACTGCTACTATTGACGTTAAGGTAAAGGCAGACAATACCATTGTAAGCTCTAAGACCATTAGGCTTGTACAGGGTGGCTCTACGAATGCTAAAAAGTTGAATCAGGCAAGTGCAGGTGTTTATCCTAACCCGGTGAGTGGTACGCTGCATGTTACAAGTGGTGAAACCGTGGTGAAGGTTCAGGTAATAAGTGCAACAGGCGTGGTGCTGCGTACTACTAATGCTGCAGAAGTGGATATGCAAGGCTTGGCAGGTGGTAACTACTTTGTGCTGGTTTACACTAAGGAGAAAAAGTATCCTGCCGTTATCAGCATTGCCAAAGAATAAATTAAATTTTTCAAAAATAAAAAATAGTTATGCTTAGAAAGCATTTATTATTAGGCAAGTCCCTCCTTGTGGGGGGCTTGCTTTTATTCACCATGTTAGTGTCGGGGCAGGCTTTTGCTGCTCGTACCATTCAAGGTGAAGTAAAGGACGCCGATGGAAATCCTGTAGAGTTTGCCTCTATACTTATTGTTGGTACAACTAAAGGTGGCATGACCGATGAAAACGGAGCGTTTTCTCTGTCGGTTGATGATAAGGCTCGCTACCTTTCATTTTCGTACATAGGGTATACAACTAAGGAGGTAGAAATACCTGCTACCGGAGCCATGAATGTGGTAATGGAAAGCGATGCTAATACGCTTGAGGATGTGGTGGTGGTGGGGTATGGTACTATGCGTAAGCGCGATCTTACCGGTTCTGTTGCCTCGGTTAGCGCTAAGCAACTTGCAAATATCCCGGTGTCATCGGCAGCAGAAGCCATAACGGGTAAGTTGGCCGGTGTGCAAATTACCACCAGTGAGGGCTCGCCGGATGCCGATGTGAAAATTCGTGTGCGTGGTGGAGGTTCTATCACACGTGATAACTCTCCGTTGTACATCGTGGATGGTTTTCCTGTAGATAATATTTCTGATATTCCGCCCAGCGATATTCAGTCTATTGACGTACTTAAGGATGCTTCGAGTACCGCTATTTACGGTGCACGTGGTGCTAACGGTGTTATTATTATTACCACCAAAAATCCTAAAGAAGGAAAGATTTCGGTTAGCTATAATGGGTATGTTGGTGTCAAAAAAATTGCAAAAGAGTTGGATGTCTTGAATCCCTACCAATTTGCTAATTTGCAATATGAGCAAGCTGTGCTACAAAATAAAGTAGGTACGCAGTACGAACCATACTTTGGTATTTATCAGGATATGGATATGTACAACGATGTTACGGCTAATAACTGGCAGGATCAAGTCTTTGGTCGCATAGGAACTACATCTAACCAAAGTCTTAGTGTTAATGGTGGGACCAAACAAGTTAGCTTCAATATGAGCTACAACCGAGTGGATGATAAAGCTATTATGATGGGCTCGGACTACACGCGCGATAACCTGATTTTAAAGATGAATGCTAAGCCACTGGAGTGGTTTAAAATTAACTTTACGGCACGCTACTCCAACACGCTGATTAATGGGGCAGGAGCTAATGATCAAACGGGTACAGAGAAGTCAACGCAGGACTCTCGTTTGAAGCATAGCGTAATATATACGCCCATTCCCCTCAAAAATCAAACCTCTCCCGATGATGATGAGGAAAGTATTGGCAGCCTCTACCCGCCTACAGTGGCTGTGAATGATAACTCTCGCCAACGTACTAAAAAGAACTACAGCTACAATGGTGGATTTTCAATAGATTTCACTAAGCAGCTGGTATGGCGTTCTGAGTTGGGCTTGGATAATAATGTGGATAATGATCAGCGTTTTTACGGTTTGTCTACCTACTACGTGCGCGATGGTGCTACCTACAAAAATCAGCCTGCTATACAAATGACGGACAAAACCAAAACATCATTCCGTGTTACTAATACGCTGTCATATGATTTCAAAAAGGTACTTCCCGAAAAGCATAGCCTTTCGGTGATGGTAGGGCAAGAGTTGTTCAATATAAATAATCAATCGAAAGAAACTTGGGTGGAAAATTTCCCAACGAACTTTGATGCGAACATGGCTTGGGGCTTTACCTCACAAGGTACTCCCATTAGCTATAATAATTACTATACTCCTGAGGACAAGCTCGTGTCATTCTTTGGACGCGCCAACTATTCGTGGAATGATAGGTATTTAGCTTCGGTTACTATGCGTGCCGACGGTTCCAGCAAGTTTAAAAGCGGTAACCGTTGGGGATACTTCCCTTCTGCCGCATTGGCTTGGCGTATTAGCGAGGAGGAGTTTATGAAGGATTCTCAGGATTGGCTCTCAGATCTTAAAATTCGCGCCAGCTTGGGTACAGCAGGTAACAACAACATTCCGGCGCTATCCTACATGCAGGTGTACAGCTCTAAGCCTGCCAATAATTACATCCCGTTCACCAATTCGTACTGGAGTGCAGGTACGGCGCTTAATAATGAGAACCTAAAGTGGGAAACCACCGTTACCCGTAATATTGGTGTTGATTACGGTTTCCTACATAACCGCATTAATGGTTCGGTGGAGTTATACTGGAACAATACTAAGGATCTACTCATTGACTACCAAATTCCCGGTTCCGGTTACAATACGCAAATGCGTAACGTAGGTGAAACCTCTAACAAGGGTATAGAGGTTATTCTTAATGCAGCAATTATTGAAAAGCAGGATTTGCGTGTTAATTTCAACTTCAATATTGGTGTAAATACGAATAAGGTGGAAAGTCTCGGAGGCATGGATATGCTGCAAGCCTCTTCAAAGTGGACTAGCGATGCGGAAGCATCTGATGACTATCGCGTGTATGTTGGCCAATCGGTTGGTCTTATGTATGGCTATGTAACTGAAGGACGCTACTCGGAGGATGATTTTCGCTGGGATGCCAAAAATAATAAATGGGCGCCAAACTCGGCTGTTTATACAGAAGTAATAGGTAACGATGGTAAGGGTACAGGCACATATAAAGATGCCAATGGCAACTTCTTGGTTGATAACAGCGGTTTGACAGGCTCCTCATGGGGACCGGGTGCTCTCAAGTTGAGAGATTTGGATGGCGATGGCAAGATAACAGCTGCCGATCGTCAGGTTATAGGCAATGCCTCACCCAAGCATACCGGAGGCTTTGGGCTTACCGCGCAGTACAAGGGTTTTGATTTTGCCGCTAACTTTAACTGGGTGTACGGTAATAATATTTATAATGCGAATAAGATTGAGTTTACTACTACCAATAAGTACACCTATCGTAATATGCTTACAGATATGGAACTAGGTGGTCGTTATACGAATATTGACCCAACTTCGGGTTTACGTGTTACTGACCCCGATGCGTTGGCTGCACTTAACAGCGGTACCGATCTTTGGTCGCCCGTAATGAGCCGCTACGCTTTCCACTCGTGGGCAGTAGAAGATGGTTCATTCTTGCGCCTAAATAACATTACCTTGGGGTATACCTTCCCTGCACGATGGATGTCGAAAATATTTGTACAGCAGCTGCGCCTATACGTGTCATTGTACAACGTGTGGACGTGGACCAACTACTCAGGCTACGATCCAGAAGTAGATACGCGTCGCTCTACACCGCTTACACCGGGTGTTGACTATTCGGCATACCCTAAGAGCCGCTCGTACAATTTTGGTGTTAACCTTACATTCTAATAAAACAGGAAAAAGAAAATGAAGAAGCATTTATATATAGTTTTGGTTGGCTTACTTGGCTTTACCTCCTGCGATAAATATTTGGATGTAGAGCAGAAGTCATCGTTTACCGACGATATAATATATTCCGACCCCACCTTAGCCGAAGGTGAAATAATGGGTATATACTACGTGATGAACGAGGATAGATCCTACCGTAATCGCCTCGCTACTTATATGGGAGTAAATACCGATATAGAGTACAAAAGCAGCTCAAAAACGGGTAACGTAGATAACAACCGTAGGTCGATTGCTACCTATTGTGCCACTCCCGCATTGGGTGAAAACTTCAACGATGAGAAGAATCCATGGAGCTGGCTTTACACGGCTATTGAGCGTTGCAACCTTGCCATTACGGGTATCACTAAGTATGGTAATCCGGAACCCGGCAATACCATGGGCTACCTGTTGGGCGAAGCGCTCACGTTGCGTGCCATGTTCTACTACGATTTGATTCGTTGGTGGGGCGATGTACCCGCACGTTTTGAACCTGCTAACGAAAGTAATATCTACTTGCCTAAAACTGATAGAGCTGATATTTACGATCAAATTATTGATGATTTGGCCGAAGCCTCCGCGCTAATGCCTTGGGGTGGAGACATTGCTCAAACCTCTACGGTACAGCGTCCCAATAAGGCTGTGGCAAAGGGATTGCGTGCCCGCATAGCACTTTCAGCTTCAGGTATGGCTTTGCTGTCTCGCAATGGTGGCGTAGTTGATTTTGTTATGTCCTCCGATGCGCGTCGTCAAGAGCTGCATCAAATAGCAAAGGATGAGTGTGCTGATATCATTGCCAGTGGCAGGTATCGCTTGGAGAGTAACTTTGCTCAAATATTTAAGGACAACTGTGCAAAGGTAGTGACCAACGGACGTGAGTCTATATTTGAAATACCGTTTACCACATCTCGTGGTCAGTGGCTCTCATACTTGGGGTTACCCGCTATAGGAGGTACCAAGTGGGCTGCCACCGCGGTAAAGGGTGAGATCTTAGTAATGCCCACTTTCTTCTATGATTATAACCAGTACGATAAGCGTCGCGATGTAACAGTGGTGCCTTGGCGTTGGTTGTTGGATAACGGTCGTACCGCACAATCTCTATTTACGGCAACCGATAAAAAATCGACAGGTATTAATGGCATGTCGCTGGGTAAGTGGCGTGCCGAGTGGATGAGCACCCGTATGACCAGCAACGACGATGGTGTAAATCCCATAATATTGCGCTATGCCGATGTGCTGCTTATGTATGCTGAAGCCGATTACTGTTTGGCGAATCCCGATCTTGATGAAGTAGCCCAGTATAGCGGGGCTGGACTGTCCTACTTTAATGAGGTGCGCGAACGTGCGTATGGAGATAATTCGCACAATGTTAACTATATCGTGTATGACGATATTAGAAAGGAGCGCGCGTTTGAATTCTGTGGAGAGTTGCTGCGTAAGCAGGATTTAATTCGCTGGGGACTGCTAAAGCAAAACTTGGATGATGCTTTAGAAGCCTTGGGCGACTTGAAAAACCACAGAGGAGCCTATGCTAATGTTCCTCAGCAAGTGTACTACAAGTTGGGTACCGATGCTGCTAACAATGTTGATACCCTGGCTTTGTATGGTTTTAATGTAGGAGAAGAGGCTCCTGCCCCCGCAGGTTATACAGTGGTACAAACCGCAGGAAGCGTCGACCCGGGATGGCTTAATAAGATTAGCATAGATGTCCTATACTATGGTGATCCCAATAAGCGTCAGTTAATGCCTATCATGAAGGTAATTCTTGATGGCAGCCAGGGCACGCTTAAGAATGATTATGGGTATGAATAATTTATAGCGTATTGAAAAATGAAAATGATAAGAAAAATATTTTTGTTCACAGCTATAATTGGTGGCATGTTGCTCAACGCCTCCTGCACCAAGGATAACGAAGGTGAATTTAACTACCCCCGTATTTTTGCACCCATTCAGCTTACAGCCAATGCAAAATATGACATTGAGGCCGGAGGTATGGTTACAGTATCATGGCTGAAGCGCGATAGCGCGGCTTCGTATACCATAGAATTATACCAGGATAGCATGCAGCTCTTGCCTGCAAACTTGGTTGCTCACAGAGTGGTGCCAAATACTCAGGATACGGCGGTATTTATGAGCCTCGTAGCATCTACAACTTACTCGGTGCAGGTGCGTGCTAATGCTACAGATGAAGTTAAGACTTCAAAATATAATCCGTTGGCGTTTAAAGTACCGGCAGAGAATATATTTATTTATGGAGTGAATACGGACTCTGTAACAGATGTTACCGCTTGGGTGCGTTGGTTTGGAGGTCCGCGTCCAGTAACAAAGCTTACGTATAAGTATTCCGGAGGTAGCACATTAACCCATGATCTTACTTCTGGTGAACAAAGTGCGTCGCTATTGGAGTTGAGTAGCTTGGATAATGGTAAGACGTACACGGTAACCGCATACAATGGCGATGTGAAGCGCGGTTCCACAACTTTCCGTACAGCAGATATTTATGTTACAGGAGGAGGTACATTTGTGGAAAGGCTCAGTGAACTTCCCGATGGAGGTTTGTTGGGCTTGGGTGAAGGTAACTACACCTATTCAACCGTCACCGTTCTGCCGCAAAAATCTATTGCTATTAGGGGGATAAGTGGTGGAAAAACAGTTATATACAGCAGTGGTAGTAGTGCAGGTACAGTGTTATTTACATTGCCGGATGGTGCTGCAAATGCTACTTTCAAATTCGAAAACTTGTATTTTAATGCAAATATGGGGACTGCAGGCACAAGCCAGTACGTATTTAACCAGTCCGTAACGTGCAATATTAAGAAGTTGTGGCTTGAAGGGTGTTACGTGGCAGGCTATTTGAATTCCCCATTAAGAATTCAGGGTACAACGAAGAAAAGGGTGGATACTTTGCTTGTAAATAATTGTATAGTGACGGATATTGCAGCAGCCGCTGCCGGTGCCGGTAACTATGCCTTTATACACAATAGCTCCGTAGACTCTTCGGTGATAAATAATATTTTGGTAACCAACACTACGCTGTACAACACCGCGTTGGGGGTTATTCAGAATGATAAAGGAAACCTTAAGTCTATTGTGCTGAATAATTGCACTTTCCATGATATGCTGAAGGGGTCAGATCGTTACATGATCACATGTGGTCAGGATTACAATGTTGATTTATTGCAAATTAGTAATTGTATTTTTAGTAAGACAAAAGCTTCGGCAGGTGGTATAAAAACCGGAACAGCAACATCCATAACGGTTGAAAATTCGTATAAAACATCGGATTTTGATGATACCGGAGCAAATACACCAGAAACCAGCTATGCTATACCTAACCTTACATCGTACAGTGGTACGTCTACCGACTTATTTACCGGTCCTATTTCCGGCGCCATAAGTACTGTAAACTTCAGCTATAAGGATGCTAACTTTAAGGGTAAAACCAGCGTAGGTGATCCGCGTTGGCGTAAGTAGCAGCTTAGTAGTTTTCTGAGAAATGCCAATGCAATCATCACGAGAGCATTGGCATTTTGTTGTTTTTTAAGATATTGAGCGTTATGTTTCGCTATTTGTCATTGTATATTTGCTTATTATAATGTAAAAGATAGCCTATTTAATGAGAAATTATTTGATTATTTTGTTCGGTCTACTCCTATTGGCGTCATGTAGTAAGGATCCGAATAAGGAAGAACCAGCAATGCCAACCATTGAAATGGCAAAAGATACTGTATATGCTGTTGCGGGAGATGAAGCACAATTCAACTTTGTAGTGAAATCCGAAGCGGGACTGCAAGTGGTATCGTATAGCCATACAGTAAATGGAGAGGAGAGTGCTTGTGGTACAGCCGTAACCTCGTTTGTAAACAAAAACAGGTATACGGTCGATGCTTATCGCTATGTAGTACCTGCCGGAGGAACTCACTTCTCTGTATCAGCCACAGATATTCAAGGTTATACCACTAAACGTAGTATAGCTATTGTACATCCGGATACAACGCCCACTCCTCCTCCCACCGAAAAAATGGTCGCCTTTCCCGGAGCCGAGGGCTTTGCCGCTACCACCACCACCGGTGGGCGTGGAGGTACAGTGTATTACGTTACTAATCTAAACGATAATGGTGCAGGATCCTTGCGTGAAGCCGTGGGTAAAACAGGAGCGCGTATTATTATGTTTCAAGTGTCGGGAACTATTGCTCTGAGCTCGAACCTTGAAATTAAAAATGGTAACGTAACCATTGCCGGGCAAACAGCACCGGGTGACGGTATCTGTCTGAAAAATTATACGCTTCAAGTTAAATCAAGTAACGTTATTATTCGCTATCTGCGCTTCCGTCCGGGTGACTATGTAGTGGGTATTGGCTCATCTGCAGAACCTGATGCTGCCGAAGGACAAAATCAAAGTAACGTTATTATTGACCACTGCACAATGAGCTGGTCAATTGACGAGCTAAGCTCGTGGTACGCCAATAACAGCTTCACCCTGCAATGGTGTATGTTATATGAGTCGCTTAAAAATAGCGGACATAGCAAAGGAGCGCACGGCTATACAGGCTTGTGGGGTGGTAATAAAGCTTCGTTTCACCACAATTTAGTGGCGCATAGCGATAGCCGTAACCCGCGTATTGCTCACCCTCTTATTGAAGAGCGCAATTATACCTCTTTTACTCCCGGAGTTATTGATGTTCGCAACAATGTGTTTTATAATTGGGGTGGTAATAGTGGTTATGGTGGTGAAGGGCGTAAGGCTAACTTTGTAAACAATTACTACAAGTCCGGTCCAAGTACCAGTGGTAATCGCAGGTATCAGATATTCGAGCCATATTGGACATCGGAAGATGCATATAAAATCAACTCAACAACGCTTAACTATCCGGCATCTCCCTTGGGAACATTCTATGCAGATGGAAACTACGTTGAAGGTAGTCCTAGTGTCACTGCTGATAACTGGCTGGGCTTTGCTAACCCTAAGGATGGCGCAGGGGGCAGCTATAAGAGAAGTAGTAGTACAACTATTAGCGCTGTTACTGCAACTCCGGAGCAAATAGCAGCCATGAAGCGCTCCACACCGCACGACACGGTAGGCGGATGGGTCACCACTCAAACGGCCGAGGCCGCTTATGCAAAGGTGGTACAATATGCCGGAGCCAGCCTTGCGCGCGATGCATCCGATGCTCGCGTGGCTAATAGCGTAACGGCCGGCACGGGTACAATCATTGATAAGCCGAGCGATGTAGGAGGATACCCAACGTTGAATACGGGAACTGTTCCTACCGATACTGATGGTGATGGTATTCCCGATGCTTGGGAAGATGCTCATGGTTTAAATAAAAATGATAAGACAGATGGAGCGAAGAAAACCTTGAGTACACACTACACTAACGTAGAGGTATATATCAATTCACTGGTTAGCCATATTGTCTCGGACCAATAGTAGTTTACTATAGCTGGTTGCTTCTTAGTAGCGTAGCTCTGAAAAGACCTACGCTATTTTTTATCTACCTGGTTTATATTGTATTATTAATTTTGCATTCTTATTATGTTTTTCCTCACAGATAATTTGTACCTTTACCTCTCACATTTTTTAAGAGAGATAAAATGGAACAACAGCAAAACAAAGGAAATGAGATAAACATTGAGTTAGGCGAGGATGTTGCTCGTGGTACCTACTCCAATTTGGCTATTATTACACACTCCACCTCGGAGTTTATTGTAGATTTTGTATGTATGCTGCCCGCCGTGCCAAAGGCACCTGTAGTTAGCCGTATTATTTTGACCCCAGAGCATGCCAAGCGTCTGTTGGGTGCCTTGCAGGAGAACGTAATGAAGTACGAAGCTGCTCATGGCGTCATCAAGGTTGAGGGTGGAAATGCAGGCATGCCTCCCATTCCCATGAATTTTGGCGGAAACACCGCGCAAGCTTAATTAATTGATAATTATCCCTTGATGCGGGTTTGTGTGTAGGCCGTATCCCCCGCTGGCGGGGGTGTCCGTAGGACGGGGGTGGAAGTGGTATGAAGTCACATCTTTTCTCTTTATTTTTCTCGTTCATATTCTGTGGCGTAGCCTATGCTGTTCCCGCTAATGACACATTGCACGTAGTGGCCGTTGGCGACATTATGTTGGGCACTGCTTACCCCAATCGTAGCTACTTGCCTGCCAACAACGATTGCTCGCCGCTATTGGCTCCCGTACAATCGTACATTCAGGCAGCCGATGTGGCGTTTGCCAACCTTGAGGGCGCGCTCACCGATGACCTCAGCACCTCTAAAATCTGCAAGGACACCGCTTGGTGTTACACCTTTGCTATGCCCACAGCCTATGCCAAGTGCTTTGCCGATGCCGGTTTCGACCTGCTTAGCATAGCCAATAACCATACGGGCGACTTCGGTGAATCGGGTAGGGCACAAACCGCCAAGGCGCTTCAGGATAACAATATTGCCTATGCTGGACTGCTTACCTGTCCCACTGCCATTATTGAGCGCAAAGGGCTCAAAATAGGCTTCTGTGCTTTTGCTCCTAACAAGGGAACATGCAGCGTAAAAGATCTTGATGCTGCCGCAAAAATTGTACGTGGATTAGATAGCATTTGTGATATTGTGATTGTATCGTTTCATGCCGGAGCCGAGGGTGCTACCATGCGCCATGTAACTCGTCAAACCGAAATGTTCATAGGTGAAGATCGTGGCAACGTGTACGCTTTTACACGCCGCATGATTGATGCCGGAGCCGACATCTTGCTTGGTCATGGTCCGCACGTTACCCGCGCTGTAGATATCTACAAAGACCGCTTCATTGCATACAGCATGGGCAACTTCTGCACCTACAGCCGTATCAACGTGCGAGGCGTGAATGGCATTGCGCCGCTTATTCAGCTAGGCGTAGATAAAACAGGAAAGTTTTTAGGCGGAAATATTATTCCTACCGCACAGGAAAAAGGTGCTCTCATGCGTGTGGACACCTCACGTCGTGTAATCAAGGAAATTCAGCAGCTGACAAAGGAGGATTTTCCCGAAACACAAATTCGGCTGGCTGATGATGGAGAAATAACAATAGTAGGTAATAAATAATGACGTGCGATATGCGACTTGCGATTCTTTTCGCAAGTCGCGTGTCGCACATCGAGAAGTCTGTAATTCATAATATCATAATTTTAATTCTTAATTCATAGTATGCAAAAGCCTTTAAAAATTGTCGTGTTGGCCAAGCAAGTGCCCGACACGCGAAACGTGGGTAAGAATGCGATGAAGGAGGACGGAACAGTAAACCGTGCCGCGCTTCCCGCTATTTTTAACCCGGAGGATTTGAACGCGCTGGAACAAGCGCTTCGCCTGAAAGATAAAGTTGCGGGAACGGAAGTGCACCTTCTTACCATGGGGCCGGGACGTGCTGCCGACATTATTCGCGAAGGTCTTTTCCGCGGAGCCGATGGTGGCGTGTTGCTCACCGATCGTAAGTTTGCCGGAGCCGATACCTTGGCAACATCTTACGCGCTTTCACGTGCCGTTGAAAAAATTCAGCCTGACCTCATTATCGCAGGTCGCCAAGCTATCGATGGAGATACTGCTCAGGTAGGTCCACAGGTAGCCGAAAAAATGAATTGGCCGCAGGTAACCTACGCCGAAGAAATTATTTCATGCGAAAAGGGTGTTGTTACTGTAAAACGCCGTCTTGAATCAGGTGTGGAAACCGTAAGCTGCGTACTTCCCGCGGTAGTTACGGTGCACGGTTCGGCAGCGCCTTGCCGCCCGCGCAATGCTAAGCAGCTAATGAAGTACAAGCGTGCTAAAACCATGACCGAACTTCAGGAAATGGATGCCGACTACTGTGCTGAACTAAAGGGTAAGGATTACTTGAAAATTACCGAGTGGGGTGTTTCAGATGTTGGTGGTGACGAGGTACAATTCGGGCTTTCAGGCTCACCCACCAAGGTGAAAAAAATTGAGAACATTGTGTTTCAAGCCAAGGAGTCGAAGAAGCTCACCGCAGCCGATAAGGATATTGAAGAGTTGGTATGCGAGTTGATAGCCAATCACACCATCGGTTAGTTCCCTAATCACTAATTTCTAATCACTAACAAGGAATGAATAACATACTAGTATATTGTGAAGTTGAGGGGAACAAGGTAGCCGATGTGAGCCTGGAACTCTTGACTAAAGGTCGTAGCCTGGCGCAGCAGCTGGGTTGCAAGGTAGAGGCCGCGTTGTTTGGGCATAAGCTCGAAGGCGTAGCTGAGCAGCTGTTTCAGTTTGGTGCCGAAATTGTACACTTGGCCGACGACAAGCGCATGGCACCCTACACCACGCTGCCGCACTCAGCCGTTTTGATGGACGTAATCAAGAAAGAGCAACCGCAAATCGCGCTGTTTGGTGCTACTACCACCGGTCGTGATTTGAGCCCCCGTGTTTCAAGCGCCCTGCATAGCGGTCTTACCGCCGATTGTACCAGCCTCGAAATAGGTGACCATACCGAAAACCGCACGGGTAAGGAGTACAAAAACTTGCTGTACCAAATTCGTCCCGCTTTTGGCGGTAATATTATTGCCACCATTATCAACCCCGACTGTCGTCCGCAAATGGCAACAGTGCGCGAGGGTGTAATGCGCAAGGAAGCGCTTGCTACGCCAGTTAAAGGTGAAGTAAAAAAGGTGGATGTAAATGCCATACTTACCGATGCTGATTTGGTAGTAAAAATCATTGATCGCCACATTGAAGATCGTAAAATTGACATCAAAGGCTCACCCATTATTGTAGCCGGAGGTTACGGTATGGGTAGCAAGGAAAACTTTAAGCTGCTGCACGAATTGGCCGCTGTACTTGGTGGCGAAGTTGGCGCATCGCGCGCTGCCGTTGACGCAGGTCTTACCGACCATGCGCGTCAGGTAGGGCAGACAGGTGTGACCGTTCGTCCGAAGCTGTACATAGCCTGCGGTATTTCAGGGCAAATTCAGCACACGGCAGGCATGGATCAGTCGGCCATGGTAATTTCCATCAACACCGACCCCGCAGCGCCTATCAACCAGCTTGCCGACTACGCTATTACCGGCGATGTATGCGAAGTGGTAGGAAAGATGATAAAGTATTATAAAAAGAATTCCAAGTAAAAAATACGGAAGTAAAGGAACTAAAGGAATAAAAAGAAGTTTAAGAAGATTAGGAATTTTAGGGAGTTATGGCAACGGCATCGTTTATGGATTTAAAGTTGTGGCAAGAAGCGCATAAGTTTGTACTGCTTGTTTACAAAATAACAGAGAGTTTTCCAAAGAACGAGATGTTTGGGCTTACTTCACAATTTCGTCGCGCTGCTGTTTCTATTGCAGCTAATATTGCGGAAGGTTATCCTAAAAAAGGAGTAAATGACAAGTTGCGTTTTTACAATATATCTCAAGGCTCAATGGAGGAATGCCGTTACTATACCATTCTTTCGCGCGACTTAAAATATGTTGATGAAAAACAGTTTAATCAACTTTGGTTGCAATTAGAAAGCACCAGTCATTTACTAAATAACTACTGTAAAACAATTCGCAGCAATAACTCCTAAGTATTCTATTTTCCTAAAATTCTTATTGTTCCTAAACTTCTTAAACTTCTTAATCTTCAAAAAAAATGGCAAATTTTTATAACGATAATAAAGACTTGAAATTTCATCTTGGTCATCCATTGATGAAAAAGATTGTGGAGCTGAAGGAGAAGGGCTTTGTAGATAAAGATCAATACGACTACGCACCTTCTAATGCCGATGACGCGCTGGACAGCTACGACAAAACGCTGGAAATTGTAGGCGAAATTTGCGGTGACGTACTCGCTCCCAATGCCGAAAGCGTTGACCACGAAGGACCACAAGTAATCGATGGGCGTGTGAAATACGCTCGCGGTACGCAAGAAAACCACGATGCCCTTACACAAGCAGGCGTATACGGTATGTCGCTTCCGCGCGAATATGGTGGGCTTAACTTCAGCATGGTTCCCTACGTAATGTCAGCCGAGTTGGTATCGCGTGCCGATGCCGGTTTTGGCAACATTTGGGGCTTGCAGGACTGTGCCGAAACCATTCACGAATTTGCTTCAAAGGAAATCAAGGAAGAGTTTTTACCCCGCATAAACAAGGGCGAAACTTGTTCAATGGACTTGACCGAACCCGATGCCGGTAGCGACCTTCAGGCCGTTATGCTTAAGGCTACTTGGGATGAAGGCAAGCAGCGCTGGATGCTCAACGGCGTAAAGCGCTTTATCACCAACGGAGATGCTGATATTAAGTTGGTGCTTGCACGTAGTGAAGAAGGCACAACCGATGGTCGCGGACTTTCATACTTTGTGTACGATAAAAAGGACGGTGGCGTTCGCGTTCGCCGTATCGAAAATAAGTTGGGTATTAAAGGCTCACCTACCTGCGAGTTAGTGTTTACCAATGCTCCTTCAAAAATAGTTGGCGACCGCAAATTAGGCTTGATTCGCTACGTAATGTCGCTTATGAACGGCGCTCGCCTTGGTGTAGGTGCACAAAGCGTAGGTATTTGCGAAATGGCTTACCGCGAGGCGTTGAAGTATGCCAACGAGCGCGTGCAATTCGGTAAAAAGATTATCGAATTCCCTGCCATTTTCGAAATGCTTACCGTAATGAAGGCAAAGCTGCAAGCATCACGCTCTTTGCTTTATGAAACAGCTCGTTTTGTAGACGTGTACAAGGCATACGGCCTGATTGCTGAAGATCGTAAGCTTACTCCCGAGGAGCGTGCAGAGCAAAAGGACTACCAAAAGTTGGCTGACCTTTACACGCCGCTTACTAAGCTATTCAGCAGCGAGTACAGCAACCAGCTTACCTACGATTCCATCCAAATTCACGGTGGTAGCGGCTTTATGAAGGATTACCCCATTGAGCGTGCCTACCGCGATGCGCGTATCACCACCATTTACGAAGGTACATCGCAGCTGCAAGTGGTGGCCGCCATTCGTGGCGTAACCACAGGTACAGCGCTTTCGCAAATGCGCAAGTACGAGCAGCAGCCCGTAAAGCCCGAGCAAGAAGGTCTGCGCAAGATTTTGATTGAAATGACTTCGGAGTACGAAGATACCGTAAGCAAGGTAACCGTTGGCGCCGATGCTGAATACATCGACTTCCACGCACGTCGCTTAGTTGAAATGGCAGGTCACATCATCATGGGCTACCTGCTGCTAATCGATGCACAGCGCGATGCCGCCTACAGCCAATCGGCCGAGGTATACATCAAGCGCGGCAAATCATGGAATGCCGAGCGTGCCGCTTACATTGCCAACTTCGTAGCCGAAGACTTGGGTAAGTTTAAGGCAGTACTGGAAGAGAAATTTGCAGAGTAATTTCTAAATAAGAACCACGTCATTGCGAGGAGGAACGACGAAGCAATCTCCCAATCAAGGCTTGAGATTGCTTCGCTTTGCTCGCAATGACGTGGTTTGTTTTTTGTACAATTCCTTTGTGGTAAAAATTTTTATATGCTAAACACTTCTGAGTTCTACGTAAAGCAAGCCCTTGAAATGGGTGCTGAACATGCTGTGCAGTTCGAACTCAAAGATATTGTTTTCGACTCACGCACACTACTTAAATGCATGTTTGGTTGTGCCGATTGGGGCAAGGGACATACCTGTCCAAGTCGCGCGGGTTCTTTAAAGCCGTGGGAGTATAAGGAACTTTTTGAAAAATATAAGTGGGGTGTAATTATTCATGGCAAGGATAAGAAAACTACCCAGCGCATTTCGTTTGCTTTGGAAAGTATGGCCTTTACTGATGGCTACTACTTTGCCTTCTCCATGAGCGATTGCGGACTTTGTAAGGAGTGCGCAGGCTTTCACGATAAGCCTTGTGTTAACCCTAAGAAAGCACGCCCTGCTTTTCACAGCGTAGGTATCGATGTGTTTGCTACCGTGCGCAAATTTGGTCTGCCCATTGAAACGCTGAGCAACGAAGAAGAACCCCAGAATTGGTACTCGGCAGTTTTTGTGGAGTAACATCGTCTTTCGCAAAGACGCTAAGTTGCCAAGGATGCAATTTGGATGTCCGTTTTGTATTTGTATTCTTTTGCGTCTCTGCGTCTTTGCGTGAGATTAGTATCCTTTTCTTACATCCAATACCGCCGGTAAATGGTCGCTGATGCCGCCATTGTACTTATATCCGTTGTAGGTGCGGCGTGGTTTCTCACCCGTGTACTCATTATCGGATTCAAGTAAAAAAGGCGCTGAGAAAATATAGTAGTCCGAAGACAAGCAGTAAATGGGCGAATGCTTATTGAGCAAATTTCCCGATACAAAAAATAAATCAATCAACTCCCACTTGCCCTGAAATTTAATGCTGCCAATATCTTTACGAAGTAGTGGTAATGTAATATTGTAAAGGCTATCGTGAGCAGTGCCGTTAAGGCTGCATGAGGCGCCCAATCCCTTCGTAAAACAGCGGCTATCGGGCGTGTCGTTAAAGTCACCCATAATAACCAAATTAGCATTGCGTGATGTTGCTAAAATAGAGTCGGCAATTTTGCGTAGTTGGGTGGCTGCAGCCATGCGGCTACCCTCCGATGCTGCAGCACCACCGTACTTCGATGGAAAGTGGCACACCATAACGTGCAGTGTATCTAACTCGTTTACCACACCCTTTGCCAGCAGAATTTCGCGCGTAGTGCGCCCCGAAGGTAGCGTAACCTTAAAGAATTTTCTTTCCAGCAGCTGAAAGGTAGATTTGTTGTAAAGTAGCGCCACGTCTATGCCGCGTGAGTCGGGCGAATCATGGTGAACGAGACCATAGGGATACTTTGCAAGCGGAGTTTCGTAAATAAGGCGGTTGAGTACAAAGCGATTTTCGACTTCGCACACGCCAATCAAATCGGGTGGAGTGGTGCCACCTACCGCGACAATTACCTTGAAAACGTCGTTAGTTTTCTTTACAAACCTGTTCCAAGTCCAGCGTCGTGGCGAGGCTTCGGAAAATTCTCTTTGCAGATTGAGACTATCAACAAATGGCGAGAAGTAGTTTTCGAGGTTATAGAACATAAAGCGCAAATCGCCCTCATTTCGTGAACGAGTTTGCGCAAAAGCGGAGAGGAAAACGAAGCATAAAAATAATGTCATGGCGGACTTGATTCGCCATCTCCAACCGATAGAGTTACTGTTGGGCATTGTACCTATATGCGTAGCAGCCCATGCTGGAGTCTTGGGGTGGAATAGTCCTGTCAACTCCGTCCAGGTCAACTTTCGATCTTATGTCAAAAGCAGTCTTCTGCAGTCCTGTATTAATTGCGGGAGAGCCCTCGCTAAGGTGAAAATCGTTTTTATTTACATCCTTAAATTTAGGATTTTCATTTATAATAACATTGTCGAAATTTCTGTAAGACTTGTTGGTTTTAATTAAGCTATACTCAAAGTCGTATGACATACCCACGCCTGCACGTTCCCTAATAACAAGTTCATTGGTATTACTACCGTATATAATATCATTGCTGAATATGGTAGTTACCAGTGGTGTGGAAACTGTATCTTTCGGACCGCGTATGCGAAAGTTTTGCAGTACTACCAGCGGGCCGTGAGATGTTGTGTCACTAAAAGTTGATTGATAAAAATGGTAATTTCCGCCTTGTATCAGCAGGGCGTTTGTTATACTATTAGTGCAAAGTATATTATCAACTACAGCGGAACCATTACTTAAATTCAGTCCTATTTCAGTGTATTCTATTCTACTTTTAGATAAATCCAGCTGAGGAACATTGAATAGCGCTACTTCCAGCGTGTCTTGTACCGAAATACCCCGGCGCGCGCCGTGTATTTGGGCGTAATTTATACTGGCATACCCAGTACCGTTAATGATTATGCCTTGCCATTGGCCGCTGGCTGTGCTGTACCACGGATCCTTATAACGAGGGTGTGAAAATATGCAAGGAGTAGTTGGTGTCTGCCCGTCTACAATAAGTGCTCCGTTAACAACTATTCCTTTATTCTTACTGAAGTATAGTTTCGCACCGGCCTTAACAGTTACGATAACACCCGAATCAACGGTTATATTGCCGTAAGACAAGTAGGGCATGTTGGAGTCGAGATCACAATCCACGCGCAATACCGTATCATTTGGAAATAGCACCACTTCTTGTCCGTAAGCGGTAAGTGTGATACGTGAGGCTTGCTCTATGCCACCCAATATAAATACAATTTGGTCGGTAAGAAGTAACTCCTTGTTTTTTAGTACTTCAACTTCAATGTACATGCTGTCCTTTTTAGCAAGATAAATATCGTGTACACTTGACCCCGCATGTCCATCAACATTTATACGAAAAGGTGAGGTGCCAGCCTTTACCAAAAATACTTCATCAATAATTAAGTTTTTATCGCTGTGGTTATACACCAAGCATTTGAATGTGGTGGAACCAAGTGGAGCAAAAACAGTATCGAAGCTGACAGTATCGGCAGAAAAGTTAAGGTCGACAGAAGTGCGCTCGAAATCGTACCGTTCGCAAGCTACTAAAAACGCAAGCAGTACAACCAGAGATAGGTATGTATTTTTCTTTATAGCAGCAAGATGGCACATTGTTGATAAGTTGTAAGATGCTAACCTGTAACATACAAAGTTAGGTAAAACTTTTAAAGAACCAAAACTCGCTTTTTTTTTTCAAAATAATTGGTGAACTTTGTTTAATGCGAAAGAAATGTGGTATAGTGGGGCGAATTGTATTTGCTACAACGTGTTGCTTGTTGATAATTGCCGGATGTGAGTCTTTTACATCCAAACGGGTGCAGACGCTTGAAAGTGATATGCTGGAGGGAAGTTGGGTATGCGTAGATATACTTGACAATGCTGAAAAAATGTTATCCACCAAACGGTTGGGTGATTTTCCCCCCTACACAGAGTTGCTGTTTGCCGACTCAGGAAAATTGGTAGCCTTCAACGGGCAAGTGGAAATGGTATCGCTGACCTATGTGCACAAAGGAAGCGCTGTGCAGATTCCGGAATTCTACGGAAGTGAAAAAACAATTTTGAATCGTGCTAGCGATAGCGTCTTGATTTTTCAGGATGATGTATTGGGTAAGCAATGGAAGTACGTTAAAGTGTCCGATTCTTTGCTTAATGCCGAGGGAGTGTCAGAGGCCTTTCCTGCTATGCTTAATCGCGGTTTAGTGGCGGGTGACTACACGGTTACCAATACCGATAAGCCTTACATCATAACGTTTCGTGGCAATGGTTACATACACGGTAGCCCACAGTTTACCAACTATTCTATTTGCTACAGCGGTGATTGTGCTAACTTCTCTACAGGCGATTTGATTTATCTTTCCAACGATCATCAGCAGGGAGAGTATTATGGTTGGACTCGTCAAGGCGATGAGTTTACCATTTACTCGCTACGCGCAGTTAGCACGGCTGATGAAATGCCTAACTACGAGTATGTAAAGCCTGTTTTAGTAATGAAGAAAAAGTAAGTTTATTCTTATTATAGAAAAAATAAAACGAGGTTGTTTCTTTGCAAACAACCTCGTTTTTATTTTGGGAGCAATCGAATTTATTCCACTATTTCCATGCCGCGCAGTATGGCTTGCTCATTTATAGGTATGAGCTTGTGTACACGCTCAGGGAGCGATTTTTGTAAGCCCTTAATTACATTTTCCAACTTCACAATAGGCTTAATTTTCAAGAATCCGCCAAGTACAATCATGTTGAACACCTTGGCATTTCCCATTTTTGAAGCCTCCTCGGTTGCAGCCACCTTGTGAATGGTAATATCGGTGCGCTTGGGCGGGTGGGTAATTCCGTTGGGGTCGTACAGCAGCATACCGCCTTTTTTTACGGAAGCCTCAAACTTGTCAAGCGACTGCTGGTTGAGAATAATAGCGGTGTCGTACTCCTGCACTATAGGCGAGCTGATGCGCTCGTCGCTTAGGATTACGGTAACGTTGGCCGTACCCCCGCGCATTTCGGGGCCGTAGCTGGGCATCCAAGTTACCTCCTGATCTTGCATAATGCCCGAGTAGGCCAATATTTTTCCCATGGACAGTACGCCCTGTCCGCCAAATCCTGCTATGATAATTTCTTCTTTCATAAAATAAATCGATATGAGATTTTTCGACTTGCGATATGCAACTGTACTTCGCAAGTCGCATGTCGAGTAATCGCAGTTCTAATTCTTAACAAACGTAATCTGCCGAAGTTCTTCCGCAAACCACTTCACGTATAAACGTGCCCACTTCTTTATGCAGTGGATGCTCTTGATAAACAGCCAGCGCCTCCTTGCTTTCTAGCTCGCTGTACAGCATAATATCGCCGCTGTTTTCTGAGCGTAAAAAGTCAATACCTACTTCAATCTTTATCAGTCCTGGAATCTTACCTTGCAGCGCCTCCAACTTTTCCTTCGCTATGCGCGCATTGGTAGCCTTGTCGTTGCCCGCGGCTATATCCTTCAACTTCCAAATAACTATATGCTTTATCATAATTATTAATTGTTAATGATAAATTGTTAATGATCCTTTCCTTGCAAATCGTTTATCATTAATCATTGAACATTAATCATTATTTTTTATGTCTCCTAGCGGGTAGAAGGGCAACATGTTTTCTGCCATCCATGTGTTTGATTCTACGGGCGACAACTTCCAACCTGAGTTGCAGGTGGCGACTATTTCAACGAATGATAACCCTTTTCCGGCTTGTACTTTCTCAAACGCCTTTTTCAGTGCCTTGCGTGCCTGACGTACCGCGCCGGGCGTGTGTACCGCCTGACGTGTTACGTACGATGTGCCGGGCAGCTGTGCCATCATTTCCGACACCTTAAAGGGGTATCCGTTGATGTCCACCTTACGACCGTTGGGCGTGGTGGCGGTTTTCATGCCAACCAAGGTAGTGGGGGCCATTTGTCCGCCCGTCATACCATAAATACCATTGTTGATGAAAATAACGGTGATATTATCACCGCGGTTGCAGGCGTGAATAATTTCGGCTGTACCAATGGCGGCAAGGTCGCCGTCGCCTTGGTAGGAGAATACGTTCATGTTGGGGTTAGTACGCTTAGCGCCCACCGCTACTGCCGGTGCGCGACCGTGCGCAGCTTCAATCCAGTCTATGTCGATGTAGTTGTACAACAACACAGAGCAACCCACGGGCGTAACGCCAATGGTAGTTTCCTGTATGCCCAAATCCTCAATTACCTCGGCCAAAATTTTGTGTACCGTGCCGTGGCTGCAACCCGGGCAGTAGTGCATGGGTGCGTCGGTAAGTAGCTTAGTTTTGCCGTAGGCAAGGTTTTCGGGTTTTATGATTTCTTCAACTGTCATAGTCAAAATATTTTTTGATAAATGTCCTTCGGACGATAAAATGATAAAAGCTTCGCGATAAATTTTATCGCCGCGTAAGCGGCACTTTATCTTTTTATCGCTCTGCTTAGGCGGAGCATTTTATCTTTTTTATCCCTTTATCATTTTCTTCATTGCTTCTACTACTTCACCCGGTGAGTGCACCAATCCGCCAATGCGGCCAAAGTGCTCCACGGGCAGCGAACCGCCCACAGCCAAGCGAATGTCGTACACCATTTGTCCGGCGCTCATTTCTACGCTCAAAATGCCCTTCAGCTGCTTTGCCCTTGCCGCAATTTGCTTGCTGGGGAAGGGGAATAGCGTAATGGGGCGAAGCAAACCAATCTTAACGCCTTCGGCGCGAAGCAGCTCCACCGCCTTTTGGCTAATGCGTGCCGATATGCCGTAAGCCACTATGAGGTACTCCGCGTCGTCGCAGTATAGCTCCTCGTAGCGCACTTCCTTTTCCTTCATTTCGGCGTACTTGGCTTGCAGCTTGTGGTTGAACTTTTCGTGCCTTGCGGGGTCGAGTTCTACCGAGGTTACAACATTGCGGTTGCGGTCTTTTTTGCCAAAGGCAGCCCAGCTACCGCTGATTTTCTTTATTTCCTCGTCGGTAAAGCGCGGACGCTGATCGGCCAGTTCCACCTTCTCCATCATTTGTCCTACCACACCATCGGCCAGTATCATGGCGGGGTTACGGTACTTAAAGGCAAGGTCGAAGCCTAAACCCACGAAATCGTGCATTTCCTGCACCGAAGCGGGAGCCAACACTATAAGGTTGTAGTCGCCGTGACCACCGCCTTTGGTAGCCTGGAAGTAGTCGGCTTGCGAAGGCTGAATAGTGCCCAAACCGGGACCGCCACGTGATACGTTTACCACCAGACAGGGCAATTCGGCACCTGCCAAGTATGACAAACCCTCGGCCATAAGGCTTATGCCGGGGCTTGATGACGAAGTCATGGCGCGCTTACCTGTGCTGGCTGCGCCGTACACCATGTTGATAGAGGCTATTTCGCTCTCGGCCTGCAGCACCACCATGCCGGTGGTATTCCAAGGTTCCTGCTCCATGAGCGTTTCCATCACTTCCGATTGGGGCGTTATGGGGTAACCAAAGTAGGCATCGCAGCCGCAGCGAATAGCCGCTTCCGCAATCACCTCGTTACCCTTCATTAATCTTAGTTCTCCCATTATTTCTAAAAAATTTAAAGGAAAAACAGAACAAGAGAAAAACAGAAAAATATAATGCGAAAAATTCTATTTTTCTTTTGTTCTATTTTTCTTTTGTTCTAATCGACTTTTACCTTATAAACGGTGATAACCGAGTCGGGGCACACCATGGCGCAGCTGGCGCAGCCGGTGCAGGCCTCGGGATTTTTCATGTAGGCGTAGTTGTAGCCCTTGCTGTTGACTTCAGTAGCCAAGGCTATTACTTTGGTGGGACACGATACCACGCACACCTCGCAGCCTTTACACTTCTCGGTGTCCACCACTATTGCTCCTTTAATTTTTGCCATAGTTGAAATAGATAATTCGGTATACGACTTGCGACATGCGAGTGGTCGTATTGACTTAGTCGCATGTCGCAAATCGCGGTTCGCAAAATCCGATTTTTGATTTTGCGAGTCCAAAGTTAGCACATTATCGCCAAGATTGTTCTTGGTGGTGTGCAATTTATACTAAATTAAGGCGAAAAAATGCAACGTAGTTATAATTGTAATCGTATTGTGGTAAATGCGTTATAATTTTATTAAAATGGTGCGTTAAAGGCGCATTCTACCTTTCCCTAAATCCCTCTCCGCAGGAGAGGGACTTTCTATCGCTCGGGCGCTTTTGTGCCTGCGGGTGAAGTTTATTGGCACATGCCCCTCTCTTGTGGAGAGAGGTTAGAGGTTCGCTTTTTCAAATACTGCCCTAATGGAATCGTAGCAGTTCTTAAAGCACGTGCCTATAATTTCCTCTTTTGAGATAAATTTTGCCAGCTCAATACCTTCCTCAATTTGGGGTTGGAACACGCTGAGGTTGCCTCCGTAGGTCATGGTATACCAGTAGGTAGGCTTAAGAGTATCCACGCCCTGCAGCGTATAGGTGTGATGGGTTACTATGAGCAAGTTTTGCAGCGTTAGCTGATCAATGCTGCATTCTTCCTCTACTTCGCGCACGGCAGTTTGCTCCATGGTCTCGCCTTTTTCGTGCTTGCCCTTGGGCAAATCCCACTTGCCGTTGCGAAATATCATCAGGTATTCGCCCTTGCTGTTTTGCACTAAACCTCCGGCTGCTTCTACTATTTTGTAAGCGCTGCAAAATTGCTCCCACTCGCTGTCGGGAATTTGCAGTAGCGTGTTTTTTGAAAAAACGGTATGCATGTTTTTTATGATGTATTAAAATATTTTATAGTATGCCCTGCAAGGGCTAAATGTGAATAACCGTAGGTGAGCGAAGCGTAGCCTACGGTACTTGGCAATTGCTGTTTCTGCGCGCGGAGCAAAAACTTATTTCTAGGTAAGTACTTGCTCCGCGCGCCATACAGAGGTGTTGCCCTAACCACGGGTTGCGCTTCGCTTCCCCGCGGTTATTAGAGTTTACTCCCTGCGGGAGTGAATACAAAATTAAGCATTCAATTCAACTTTTTCTACTTCAATTGCTTCGCGAATATACGCTTTTATGACAGTTTTCTTATCCGTTATTTCTTTTACATTGGCAAATCTTGCTTGTCGTCCCACCTTTGTGTTGTCGCCCATTTTTACCAATATGCCGTTGGTATCTTTTAGTAGGTAACCTTTGAAAAACAGCAACGCAAAGTAGGCTTTGAAGCCCTGTATTACGGCTATGTTTTTTCCTTGAAAAGTATAGCATGGTTTACCCCATTTCAGCTCCTCGGTTAAGCCGCATTCAAGTATGATGTTTCTCAGCGCCTCCGTTTCCTCTTGCCACAGCTTGAGTTGGTTGATGTGGGTATCAACTTTTGGGTTGTTTGGGCTTTTTGACATGATGTGAGTTTTAGAGTTTCTATTCGCCTTCCCAGTATTCCTGTTGTGCTTTTTTAGGTAACTTCTTTACCACTTCTTCTATCGAGTGCTTAATCCAATATTTCACGGTTTCATCGTCCATATCACCATTAAGGGTGATGCAGTTCCAGTACCTTTTGTTGAAGTGCCAGGCGGCCTCTACGCTACCATATTGCTCGCGCAATTCAATGGCTTTTGCAGGGGCGCATTTCACCGATAAGCTCAACTCTGCATCATTCAAAGGGATTACGGCAAACCACTTGCCCAATACCCTAAACATAAGGTATTCGTCCTCAAATGGCATATCCTCTGTGGTGCCTTTTAGCGATAGGCAGTATTTTCGCAACTCTTCTATATCCATTGCTATAGAAATTTATTGACCATCTCCAGAAAACGTTCCTGCGTTTTTGTAAACTTCTTTTCTTTTTCAGGAAATCCTTTTTCAAACTCAACCAGCTCCTCGTCGCTTACGTCGTAAATATCACCTTCGTCATACACTCCTTCTACTCCCTGCAGTGCGTTGGGATATAGCTCCAAAACCAGCAATGCCGCGGGGTATTTTCCATCCTTGTTGGTAATGTTGTATTTCTTGGATACCTTAAATCCAACTCGCTTGTAGTATTCCGGATCACCGTATATCAGTATGGCTCTATAGCCCATTTCCCTTGCCAGCTGGGCGGTGTGCTTTATCAGCTGCGCGCCAATTCCTTTACCTTGATATTCGGGCAGCACGCTTATGGGGCCAAAGGCTGCGACTTTATATTCCTTGCCATCGGTGCCCGTGATTTTTGCCTCTACATATACAATGTTCCCTATAATTTTTTCGTTGTGGGTAGCAACAAAGTCGAGGGCCTTAATGAACTGCTTTTTCTCTCTTAACTTACGCAAAAATAGGTGTTCGTTACAACCCATGGCGTACACATTCCAAAACGCCTCGCGGGTAACTTCTTCCACACGGCGGTAATCTTTTTCTTCTTCTAATCTTAATTTAATTTCCATAGAAATATTAGTTCTTTTGTTTTCTACCTCTCCCTAAATCCATCTCCGCAAGAGAGGGACTTACTACCCGCGGGCGCTCTCGTATTTTCAACTCATCCTCGTTGGCACATGCCCCTCTCCTGTGGAGAGGGGATAGGTCAAAATTTGGAATAGTAATCCCAAATTACTTTGGCAATATCGGAAATTATTTTCTCATTATTTTCCTCTTCTTCTAAAGAATTTGTAATTAGAACGCTGATGAAAATTGGTTTCCCGTTGGGTAATATTATAACGCCAATGTCGTTGGTGGCAACGGTTACGCCATTATTGGCTCCCGAACTACCCGTTTTATGCGCCACAACGGTGCCTTGTGGTAGCTGACCTTTAAGTCTGCTTGCTCCGGTTGTTGTTTCTGCCATGGTTTTCCATAGGAAATCATAGCTGTTCTTTGAGAGCATGCCATTGCTACTCGAAGAGTAAAACTTGACTAACAGGTTGGCTAATGCCGCCGGCGTAGCCCAATTTTGAAATTGAACACTCCATGCTTTACGCATGTCTGCTTCGTTTGCTTTTACCGAAATATTGGGTAGCTGATTGCTTTGTAAAAACGCTTCAACGGTTGTTGTGCTGCCAATTAATCGCAGTAGAATATCGCAACCATTATTGTCGCTTTGCGATATGGTGTAGCTAATAATTTCGCTAATGGTCATTGTTGTTCCGTTCGGATATTTATCCCTAATAGGGCTCCATGTGTTGGGTAGTAAATCTTTCGAAGTGATTTTTACCTCTTGATTTAGGCTGAGGTTTCCTTTATCTATTTCCGCCAAAACAGCCATAGCAATAGGAAATTTGAAAACGCTTTGCATCGGATAATGCAAGTCAGCATTAACATTTATCGTATCTTGCAAGTCATTTGCAACTACCGAAACGCCAACGGTTGCTTTTTTATCTTTTATCAAATGCTTAATGCTTGTTTTCAAACTGCTGACTTGTGCACTTGAGTTCATATAGCAAAGTGTAAGCAGAAGTATGATTGTGATTTTTCTTGTATTCATTTGTAAATGGTGATACTTTATTTATAGTACTCCGAAAATTCTTTCACTTTTTTCTCCACAAGGCTTTCTATCTTTTTGGTTGGTTTTACGAAAAATGAAACCTCTACATTAGGCTTTCCCTTAATGGATACCTTCTTCCACGAGCCTATAATTTCCCCGTTGAGCATTACGGTGGGGCTGAATAAGCCGTTCTTTGTCATCACCTTGCCGTAGTGGTGGTCTTCGATGAGTTCGGAACGGTCTTTGTAGCTTACTACAAATTCGTCGAACGGTGGAAGCAGCAGCAGGGAGTCGTCGTTGTTTGTCGGTAGCACTATATCGTTTTTCATCCAAAAAGTCCGTCCGTTTACTTCTTTGCAAATGAAATCGTGCTTCATTTGTCCCATGACCTTTTTGGCATCTGTGAGCGTCATCCCCGACCACCAGCAGAAATCCTGTAGCGTAGCAGGGCCGTGGCTGGTGAAGAACGTGCGTGCAAGTCGCTCTAGGGCTTCCTCTTTGCAAAGTTTTTCTGTTTTGGGAATCCACTCGTGCATGAGCGCGTAGGTTTGCTTGTTGCCCTTAAGCCTGCCGCTGCACACAATGCCGTCAATTTCAGCTATCCCTGTAATGCAGTGGGTGAGGTCAGGGTCTGCAATAATTCCTTGGGCTATTAGAGCGTCTCCGATTTCCTGCCGCGTTAGGTGGTTGCCGTTTTCTAACAACTTTTCTATGACGCGAATAGCGGGAGTGTATACGCTTTTTTCTATGCCCCGCATTTTCCAATATCCCATAAGTATGGGCTTTACCCGTGGCGCGGAAAGTTGGAGCATCCAGCGAATATCTTCGGCTGCCACAAAGTGCCAAGTGGGGCGAAGGATATGTGTGCGGATAATTTTCCCTGTGTTAATAGCATCTTCAATAGCTGCGTTTGTCGCTCCTTTCAGCCGCGCGCCGATGCCCCATTTTGCCATTTCAAAGGCTTGCGATTGCATGGCTCCCATGTACGAAACAACTTCGTGCGGCTCCTGTAGCGTGGCGCTACCCAAGAGGTGGTTGTGTAGGCGTATCTTTAAAATATCTTGCGTGTTCATACTACTTCCTCACACCATTATTCATTTGCAATACTTTGTTGGAGGTTTTTTGTTTTTTTCTTGTCATTTACATACTCCAAAATGTCACCCGGCTGACAGTCCAACGCTTTACATATTGCGTTTAGGGTGCTAAAGCGAATTGCTTTTGCCTTTCCCGTTTTTAAGATGGAAAGGTTAGATAATGTCAAATCAACTCTCTCTGAAAGTTCGTTCAAAGAAACCTTTCGCTTTGCCATCATCACGTCTAAATTTACAATAATTGCCATAGCTTAAATTGTCAAGTCATTTTCTGATTTCATAGCTACGGCATTTTGCAGAATTTTTTCAAATATTGCCGCTGCGGTTGCAACCACTATAGCAACAAATGTAACCACCGTGCAAATGGCAAGAAAACCCGCAGGATCATCTTCTTTGCTATGAAATATTCTTATGTAAATTCCTGCCATTGCAACTAAAATACTTAGCGCGATTGCGCAACATTTTATACTCTTTAAAGCCTTAACGGAGTCTGAAGAGAATATTTTGCTTTGCCCAATATATCCAAGTAGCTTGAATGCCTTATATAGCGCAACAAAAAAAGCGATTGACGCCGCGTACCCGTACAGAATGAATGGGTCGGAGTAAATGCTGAGCAAATTTAAGTTCGCAGCTCTTCCCTCAGCTAAGGGAGCCCAAATTAAAAAGGCAAGCGCTATAATGGCAATAAGCACAACGACTGCCTGAAGAAATACTACCGGGGTTCTTTTCATGGTGATTTACGAATTTATTTTATTCGCAAAAATAACAATTAATTATCGATAAACAATAAATTATTATTATTTATTGAAAATATTCGGCAATCACTATTTTCGTCTGCTTCATCATCACCTCAAAAGCATTGGGCTTACTCATCAGCTCTCCGAAATTCTCGGGCAATACTTGCCACCTAAGTCCATACTTGTCTATACACCATGCACATTGAGATGCTGTGCCCTCTTTGGTAAAGTAGTCCCAATACTTATCAATTTCCGCTTGATCTTTACAGTAAAGGCAAAACGAAATAGCATCATTTAAAGGTTGATGCTCGGTTTCCGTGGTCATAAGGGAGTACTTTTGTCCGAAAATGTGCACCTCGCACATTTCAGAGTTCCCATTGGGTGTGGCTCCCAATGGAATAATCAGCTCTTCCTGAAATTCGTTGCCAAAAACGTTTTTGTAGTATTCAACGATTTCTGAAATTTTGCCCTCTTTGGAAGTAAGCCAAATGTTAGGAACGATTTTATTCATTTTATTTTTGTTTTAGGTTATTAGCTACTAGCGCATTATTTTTCTGTGTTTTGCGTATATCAACTCATCCATAAATTCCCCATTTTGAATAGTGCTTTTTTGAGTCTTGCTTCCAGTGTAAATCCTGCCTTTCCCAATGCGCGCTGAGATTTTTACTCTCTGTACACTTCATACATAATTGTTTCCTCTAGCTTCTTTCTCTCTGTAATATGTCGTTCCGGGTCTAAAAAGCCACTTTGGGGATAACCTAAAATTACCAGTGTGGTAGGCTCTATATAGTTTGGTATTGAGAATTCTTGTCTTATAATCTTAGGGTCAAATAGTCCCACCATTACGCTGCCAATTCCTAGTTCTCTTGCCGATAGCATTATGTGGTCGCAAACAATGCCAATGTCTAAATCGCCGGAGCATTTATTGTCAAATGGACGAATTAGCTCATTTCTTGTATCACGACATACAATGAGAATGCATTGCGAATCAAATGTTCTATATGCCTTTTGTACTTTTAATATGTTTTCAGGTTGCTGAACAACAATAATCCGTTGGGGTTGTTTATTGCAGGCTGTTGGGGCAACGCGAGCTGCCGCCAAGATATGCTGTAATTCATTAGGCTTTATTCCTTCCTCCTTAAATCCTCTTGTTGTACAACGTTGTTTTGCTAATTCTAAGAAACTCATATACTCTCCTTTATTCAATTTTGTCGCTTATCAGCTTGCTATATGTTTCAATATCTGTAAAAATATTACCGCTTAATAATTCCCCATCGCGCTCTACTCCTTCAAATATAAATCCCAATCGTTTAGGGATAGCCTTGCTTTTCTCGTTGCCCACAGCACACTTTATTTGTATCCTATTCAGCTGTAATTTCTCAAAAGCAAAATCACAAAGTCGAATGACAGCCCTTGTTACAATTCCTTTTCCCTGAAAATTCTCGGAAAGCCAGTAGCCAATTTCTGTTTTCTTGTTTTGCCTATCCGTATCTTTAAAACCTATTAATCCTGCGAATTGATTCTCAAAACGAATGGTAAATACGTGCTCAAGCCTTTCTTCCGTAAGGCTTAGGGTCATTTCAACAAATTCCTTTGAATCGTTAGGCTCTTTTGTAAACTCAACAAAAGGCAACCACCTGCCTAAATATTCCTTTTGAGTATTGATGGTATTGAAAATGTCTTTGTAGTCATTCAACTCCAGTGGTCTTAACGAAGTATTAGTGTCTATTATTATGCTCATATAATTTCAGTTCTCCTCGGGGTTGTTACTCAATATATTGAAAATGTTTATGCTACTTTAATGCGCAGATGCTAACGTGCCGGCGGCTGCTTGCGAGCGGGTTTGCGGTGCGCTAAACTATCCACCGACACGAAAGCCGAAGCGGGTGACAAAAGTTCAATTACCGACTTCAGCCCGCTTGCAGGCAGGACGCAAGTTAGGGGTAGTGCATTATCCATTAGTTTTCAAGATGTTCTCTAAGTAACCGTTTTCTTGAAGTACTCAATAAAGCATTTTTTCCAAATATTTCAACGTGACTCCATTAGCAATATATTCATCTATATACTTATACCCTAATCTCTTATATAATTCTTCAGCTCTTGGATTATACATATCTACTTTTATGGAAACACGGTCAAAACCTTTCTCTTTCGCTGAATTTTCAACACTTTTAATAAGTTCTTGTCCTAATTTTTGACCCTGAAATTTTGGAAGAACAGAAACCATACTTAAATATATGCCTTTAGGAATTATACCATCAGTTGAGCTTTCTACTGTTGATTGTGGTTTATGAGATTCAGTAGATGTATCGTATTTGTCAGTCAAATTTGTGAGGTTTTGAGTTAATATTTTGTCAAGTTCTCCCTTATAAAATGAAACAACTCCTGCAACTTCATCATCTTTTTCGAAAATGTTGCAGTTTGCATAAAAAAGTATGCTGTTAGAAGATAGAGCCTCTGATTCGAGTTCCTTTATGATTGCATTCTTAATTTCAATGTCACTATAGTAAGAAGTTATCAATTCCCCCAGTACTTTTGCTATTGACTTATTGTCTTCGCGTGTCGCTTTTCTAATTCCTGTCATATTTTTATCTGATTAAATTATTATGTTTTCTCCTGTCGGCTTGCGCTTCACTCGCATTACCCCTAACTTAATTATAGCCTCCACAAAGGTAAGGCTACCCTCATAGTTTTGGCATGGTAGCCGTCATAGAACCTCTACCTCTTACATTGAAAACTTTTAACCTGTGTCTTTTCTAAACCCGCCGAATTCGACGGGTTTAAAATGGGAGCTGCTTAGCCATAAATCCTATAATTTCAATCTCTACATTTTTTCCTATCTTTGCTTACCTTTTTCAAAATCAAAATAATGGAAATAGCCAAGCAAATAGCCCAAAGCCTTCTACAAATAAAGGCAATTAAGTTGAGTCCCGCAAGCCCTTTTACGTGGGCGTCGGGGTGGAAATCGCCCATATACTGCGACAACCGAAAAACCTTGGCGTATCCTGCCGTGCGTAAGCAAATTGCTGAGGCGTTTGCTCAGCTGGTTAAGAGCAAATATCCCGATGTGGAGGTGATTGCCGGAGTGGCTACGGGCGCTATTGCTCACGGTTTGCTGGTAGCAGAGCAGTTGGGCTTACCCTTTGTGTACGTGCGTGCCAAACCCAAGGAGCACGGCATGGGCAACCAAATAGAAGGCGAACTGCAGCCCAACAAAAAGGTGGTAGTAGTGGAAGACCTTATTTCTACCGGGGGCAGCAGCCTTAGCGCGCTGCAAGCGCTACGCACCGCCCAAGCCAACGTGCTGGGCATGGTAGCCATATTTGCCTACGGTTTTGAAACCGCGCAAAAGAACTTTGCCGAAGCCCAATGCGAACTCACCACGTTATCCAACTATGCCGCCCTTATTGACGAAGCCGCAACCTCAGGCTACGTGCAGCCAAGCGATATCGAAGTCCTCAAAAAATGGCGCGAAGCCCCTGACAAGTGGGGAGTTTAAGAAGTAGGCAATACGCAGTTGGCAATAGGCAATGTGCGATGGCGTGGGTTGTCACACTGAGCCTGTCGAAGTGTGTGGCGTTGGGGTAAAATTGTCAATGGTAAATAGTAAAATTGTAAATGGCAGATTATGTTAGCAAAATAGTAAAAGTCAACCGTCCCGTGAGCCAGCTCTACGGATTATTCTCCGATTTTAGGCAGTTCTCTGAAATGATACCTAAAGATAAGGTGGAGGATTTCGAGGCTACGGAGGACGAGTGTTCCTTTACCGTAAAACCTTTGGGTAAAACGGGTTTGCGTATTGTGGAGAAAGAGCCGGATAAAGTGGTGAAGTTTGGTCCCAACGGAAAGGCACCCTTTGAGTTCAACCTGTGGATACAGCTCAAATCCGTTGAGCCATACGATACGCGCATTCGCCTAACGCTGCGCGCCGAACTCAACTTTATGATGAAAACGATGTTGGGTAAAAAGTTGCAGAAGGGTATTGACGATTTTGCCGATCAAATGGCCGCCGCGCTTAACGGACAAATGCCGAATGCATAGTTTTATGCGCTCGCCTCACACAACGCGCATTAGCGCATCAAACAAAATCAAACAATCTTAAACGCGAAGCATTAAACTATAAACTCGATCTCCTTGAACCAAAAGCGGCATTCCTCGCCGCTTTCTTTTTGCAGCACCAATTCGCCGCTTGGCTCCACACCCACCAATTTTGCCTTGAATTTTTCTTCGTTAGCAGAGTAGGGGAACAATCCGTCTCGTCGATATAGTAGCGAAGAGTAATCCTTATCTATTTGCGCTAAATTAGCATTGTTATCGCATGCTTTCTTTAGCTGCTCATATCTTTTAAAAATGCAGGTAACTAACTCTTTTAGGCTGCTTTCCAACTCCCTTTTCCTCCCATCGCACAGCGTCATAGAAGTAGCGTTAGGCGCGTGGTTGAACTTTAGCTGGTTTACATTCACGCCAATACCCGCGACCGAGTGGGCAATATATTCGCCGCTAATACTTTGTTCTATCAGTATGCCGCAAATTTTCTTGTTGCCAATGTAAATATCGTTAGGCCATTTAATCGCGGCATTTATGCCCTCCAGTTGTAAAAAATCCGTTACGCCAAGCGAAACAACCTTTGATAGGTAAAACATGTGTTCCGCCTGTAAAAACTTGGGACGCAACGCTATGCTGAAGGTGAGATTTTTGCCCGCTTCGCTCTCCCAACTCGCACCCTGCTGTCCGCGCCCCGAAGTTTGGCTGTGCGCCACAGCTACTGTACCTTCGTCACAGCCAAGCAGCAGTAACTCCATGGCCTTGTCGTTGGTGGAGGTAATGGAGTTGAAGTATTTGATATTGAAGTTCATAAGTGCCTAAATTTGCCTCTTTTTAAGAGGTGGTGCTAATCCTTCTACAAAGGTAGCATTTTTGTTAATTTTTTTGTAACTTTGTTGATTAGAAGTAGAATTATACACTCGAAATTTGTAAATATTTTAATGGCAAAAAAGAAGACGTCTCAAGCCGAAGGTGCGGCTAAGGAATTATGCTTGGCAGTGGCCACGGCAATGTTGGATAAGAAGGCGCAAAATGTGGTGAGCCTTGACATGAGCAATATCGACGGCGCAATAGCCTCCTACTTTGTGGTGTGCAACGCCGACTCTACCACGCAGGTAGATGCCATAGCCAACAACATAGAGGATCATGTTCGCAAAACGTTGGGGCAGAAGCCTCGCCGTATAGAGGGAAGCGATAACTCGCTATGGATTTTGGTAGATTACGTGGATGTAATTGCCCACGTTTTCCAAACCGAAATGCGCGAATTTTACCGCATAGAGCAGCTCTGGGCTGACGCCATAAAGGAGATACATACCGATGAACCTCCCGTGGTTATTAAGAAGTCTGCTGCTGCTAAAAAGGTAGTAGCAACCAAGAAGGTGGCTGCAGAACCAAAGAAAAAAGCAACCGCAGCAAAGAAAACTACAGCTACAACCGCTAAAAAGTCAACAGTAAAGACTGCTGCCAAAGCCAAGAAGGAAGCAGCTCCGGTAAAGAAAGTTGCAGCTAAGCAGCCCGCCACCAAAACGGCAACTAAAACAACCGCTAAGGCAACAACAAAAGTTGCTGCCGCCAAGAAAACGGCTGTAAAAAAGGCTACAACCACAAAAGCAGCCGCTACAAAAAAGGTTGTGGTAGCAAAGCCTGCTGTTAAAAAAACAGTAGTAAAGAAAGTTACAACAACCAAAACTGCTGCCACAAAAAAAACCGTAGCAGCAAAGCCTGTGGCTAAAAAGACGGCGGTAAAGAAAGTGGCAACAACCAAAGCCACTACAGCAAAACCTGTAGCGAAAAAAGCAACTGCAACCAAGACAACAGCGAAGAAAGCAAAATAGTAAGCTGTCATCCCGTGCTTGACACGGGATCTCCTGACCTAGGAGAGCGCGGATCAAGTCCGCAATGACACGGTGTAAATGCGTAATTGATTTTTCTTATGATAGAACAACAAAACAAGCAGCAGCAGAAGCCTAGCGGAAATCCGCAGCAACGCCAAAAGGGTAAGCCCAATAACAACGTGTTTTGGATTTACGCCCTGATTATTGCAGGTATTTTTGGTATCAACTTTTTCTTCAACTCTGGCTCGCCCGTTGAAACCACGTGGCGTGAGGTTCGCACCAAAATGCTCGAAAGTCAGGATATTTCGAAAGTGGTGGTGGTGAATAACCTACGTAGGGTGGAGGTGTACCTTAAGCCCGATAGAGTTGAAAAATATAAGGACAAGTTCAAAGGACGTTTTGATGTACCCAGCAAGCAAGGGCCGCATTTCTACTTCTCCATTGGCGACAGCAAGGCCTTTGAGGATAACTTGCGTGAGGCGCAAGCCAATATTCCCGAAAGCGAGCGTATTGAGCCGCAGTTTACTGACCGTGCCGACTACCTTGGCGGTATACTCAGCTACTTGCTGCCTATAGCATTGCTGGTGGGTATTTGGATTTTCATGTCGCGCCGCATGACCGGTGGCATGGGGGGCGGAGGAATTTTCAACGTGGGAAAATCCAAAGCACAGCTGTTTGATAAGGATAATTAGGTGAAAATTACCTTTAATGATGTTGCAGGATTAGAAGAAGCTAAGGTGGAAATTATGGAGATTGTGGATTTCCTGAAAAATCCCAAGCGCTATACCGACCTTGGTGGTAAAATCCCAAAGGGAGCCTTGCTGGTAGGTCCCCCGGGAACGGGTAAAACACTGTTGGCTAAGGCCGTGGCAGGTGAGGCTAACGTGCCTTTCTTCTCACTCTCAGGTTCCGATTTTGTGGAGATGTTTGTGGGTGTGGGTGCTTCACGCGTGCGCGATCTGTTTAAACAGGCTAAAGAAAAATCACCCTGCATTATTTTCATCGACGAAATTGATGCTATTGGTCGAGCTCGTGGTAATAAGGCTGCGTTCAACTCCAACGATGAACGTGAAAATACGCTGAATCAACTGCTCACCGAAATGGATGGCTTTGGCTCTAACTCAGGGGTAATTATTTTGGCCGCAACCAACCGTGCCGATATTCTCGACCGCGCGCTGCTGCGTGCCGGTCGCTTCGATAGGCAAATTCATGTGGACTTGCCCGATCTGAAGGAGCGCCTTGAAATATTTAAGGTGCATCTGCGTGGATTGAAGCTGGTACCCGGCTTTGAAATTGACTTTTTGGCAAAGCAAACCCCCGGATTTTCGGGTGCCGATATTGCCAACGTATGTAACGAAGCTGCATTGATAGCTGCTCGCAAAAACAAGTCGGCTATTGATAAGCAGGACTTCCTTGATGCCGTTGACCGTATTGTAGGCGGCTTGGAGAAGAAGAATAAAATTATTTCGCTTGAAGAAAAACGCACCATTGCTTACCACGAAGCGGGACACGCTACGGTGAGTTGGCTATTGGAACATGCCAATCCGCTGGTTAAGGTTACCATTATTCCGCGTGGTCGCTCGCTTGGTGCCGCTTGGTATTTGCCCGAGGAGCGCCAAATCACCACGCAGGAGCAGCTCATTGACGAAATGGCTTCAACCCTTGGTGGACGCGCCTCAGAGGAGTTGACATTCCATAAGATTTCTACGGGTGCTTTGAATGACTTAGAGCGCGTAACTAAGCAGGCATACTCTATGATTGCTTACTTTGGTATGAGCCCCAAATTACGCAACATCAGCTACTACGACTCGTCAGGGCAGGAATATTCGTTCTCAAAACCGTATAGCGAAAAGACTGCAGAGTCAATTGACAGCGAAGTACAGGCCTTAATAGATAAGGCTTACAAGTTGGCTAAACAAGTTCTTACACAGAATAAGAAGGGCTTGAAGCAGCTGGCCGAGCTGCTGCTTGAGCGTGAGGTTATTTTCAGTGAGGATTTGGAAAAGATTTTCGGTAAGCGCAAGGGGGATATGACCGCGCTACTTGCCGACGCTAACGTACCGGCTATTGCTGCTACCACGGTATCACCTGCTGACGGCGATGCAGCTCCCGCTGCTGGGGCTGAAAAGCCCAAGCGTAAGCCTCGTGCCAAAAAAGCCGAAACAACCGAAGGCGGTGCCGAAGGTGAGGTTAAGGCGCAAACGCCTCCTCCCGTGCAGGAGAAAGGTCTATTTGATATGCCTGTTGCACCCGCTGCACCAATAGCGGAAGAGCCTAAGCCGGAGACTCCCACCGAGGAGCATCCGAGTGGAGGTGAAGGATAAAATTGTAAAGCTCGTTTAATTTATTAACTATTTCTTATGGAAAAAGGCTGGGTAAAAATATACGAGTCATCGGACACTATGGCGGTAGAAATGCTGCGCCAGCGTTTAGAGGAATCGGAGATATACTCTGTGGTGCTGAACAAACGCGACTCGTCGTACATGGCATTTGGCAATGCCGAACTATACGTGCATGAATCTAATAAAGAGGCTGCTCAAAAACTAATAGCCGAATAGCGTATGAAGTGGAAAAATTTGATCACCCGCACGCTGTCGGGAGTTGTTTATGTGGCGTTAGTAATTGGTTCATTGCTTTGGTGTGCGGAAGCATTTGCCGCGGTTATGGCGTTTGCCATGATGGTATGTATGCACGAATTTTACAGTATTAGCCGCACGCTGGGCGTAAAACCGCAGTACGTGCTGGGTATGGTATCGGCTGCCGTAATGTTTGCGGCATGTTACGTTTTATTCTTCTTCGGATTATCCGGCATAAACACTTGTGCTAAGCTTGTTTTTACGCTTATACCCTTGTTCACGTTGGTGTTTTTTGTGGAGTTGTTCCGCAAAAGTGCTGCTCCATTTACCAACATAGCCTACACTGTGCTGGGCATAATGTATGTGGCTTTTCCGTTTTCGCTTATGAACGGCGTGTATAGCGTGGGTGGTATGCACCTTATGCTCAGCTTCTTTATTTTGCTGTGGGCTAACGATACTTTTGCCTACTTGTTTGGTATAACGCTGGGTAAGCATAAACTATTCCCAAGTATTTCTCCAAAAAAATCATGGGAAGGATACGTTGGCGGCATACTTTCGGTGGTAGTATTCTCGTACATACTGCACCGCGCTTTTGAAGATATTCCGCTGGTGCACATGGTGGTGGTTGGCGTAATTATTTCGGTTACCGCTGTGCTGGCCGATCTTGTGGAGTCAATGCTGAAGCGTAGCGCAGGAGTGAAGGATTCGGGTAATATTATGCCCGGTCACGGTGGATTGCTGGATAGGTTTGATGCAGCGCTGCTGTCATTGCCGCTGGTATTTGCCTATATAATGATGTTTATGTAAAAATAATGACATGCGATGCTCGACCGGAGACTTGTGAAATGCAAGTCACAAGTCGTTAATCGCAAGTCGCAAGTCAATAAAAGAGTATGAAAATTCACAAGGAAGGAACAGTCACTATTATAGTACTGTTTATACTGCTGGCTGCCATTTGCACGCCCGTATTTTACTTTTTAGGTTGCGGCATAATTTCGTGTACGCTGCTGCTGGCGGCCTTCGTCTTTTGGTGCTGGATTATCCGTTTCTTTCGTGTTCCCAACCGTCCGCTACAAAGCGATGCAAATGCTATTTACGCTCCCTGTGATGGCAAGGTAGTAGTAATTGAGGAGGTATTCGAAGCGGAACATTTAAACGAAAGATGCCGCCAGATTTCCATCTTTATGTCGCCTAATAATGTGCACCGCAACCTTTACCCTGTAAGCGGTACGGTGGAATACCAAAAGTATCACCCCGGTAAGTTTTTGGTGGCATGGCACCCAAAATCATCAACTGATAACGAGCGCACTACCGTAGTGGTAAATACAGGCAAGGATAAAATTCTGTTTCGCCAGGTAGCCGGAGCCGTTGCGCGCCGTATTGTATGCTATGCTAAGGTGGGCGATAAGGCCGAGCAAAATACTGAAATGGGTTTTATTAAGTTCGGTTCACGTGTGGACGTATTCATCCCGCTGAGCGCAAAAGTAGAGGTGGCGCTGGAGCAAAAAACGTGGGGGGGGCAAACGGTCCTGGCACGATTTGAATAATGAGTAAAGACTTTCAACAACGTAAATTATCCAACTTTTCAATGAACAAGTTGGCGCGTTACATCATTATAGCAGTGTTTACAGCTGCTGTATTGGGAGTGGTGTGGTATTTCCAGAATATAGTGGCCTATGTGCTGGTGGCAGTGGTATTGTCGTTAGTAGGAAGACCACTTATGGGAGTACTTGCCAATGTGCATATAAAAAAATGGCACTTGCCACGTGCACTCTGTGCTACCATTACGTTGGTTGCCATATGGTTGGTGTTTATACTTTTCTTCTACATCTTTATTCCACTGATTCTGGAACAGGTCAACGAATTTAGCAAGGTTGATGTAGTGGGGCTTACGGCACAACTTGATGAGCCTTTGCATAAGTTGGATTTATGGGTACGCGAGCATTTATCTTCAGATCCCGATTTTTCCATCAAAACAACGCTATACCATGAGGTAGAAAAAGTAGTGAATGTGTCGCAGCTATCAGGGTTCTTTGGGTCGCTGGCAAGTACTATTAAGAGTTTTGGTATTGCTATCTTCGCTACCTCGTTCATTACCTTCTTCTTTTTAAAGGAGGATAACTTGTTTTTTAAAGCTGTAGTGCTCACTTTTCCTCAGCGCTATGAGCGTAGTATCACCCGTGCACTTTCTTCGATTAATCGCTTGCTAGTGCGTTACTTTGTGGGTATTTTTTCCGATATACTATGTGTTATGACGCTACTTACGTTGGGGCTAACTCTTGTGGCGGGCTTTTCGTGGCAGCAGGCGCTACTTATGGGCTTGGTGGCCGGCGTATTTAACGTAATACCCTATGTAGGGCCATTGGTAGGATATGCCTTTGGCATACTCATTTGTTTGGTATCTGCGGTTAATGGAGGTGTAAACTTCGTGCCGTTAGTACTCAAAACGGTGGCTGTATTTTTTACCGTACAAGTGATTGATATGGCTGTTTTACAGCCTACCATTTATTCCAACAGCGTAAAAGCGCATCCACTCGAAATATTTTTGGTGATACTGGTGGCGGGTAGCGTAGCTGGTGTGCTGGGCATGCTCGTAGCCATTCCCACGTACACGGTAATTCGCGTTTTCGCCAAGGAATTCTTCAACAACTTCCGTGTAGTACAAAAACTCACAGAGAAAATATAATTTACTCTGTTGAATTTTCTTTCGTAACTTTTAATTCATAATTGAACATTATGTTTCGCAAATCATTACTCATTATGTCATTAGCAATCATGACCGTGGGTGGAAGTTCTTGTAGCGAGAACAACCCCTTTTACGGTGATTATAAAACTTCATATGAAGTTCCGCCCTTTGATAAAATAAAGATGCAGCACTATCTGCCTGCCTTTAAGGAGGGTATAAAGCAGCAAGCAGAGGAAGTAGAAAATATTGTGAGCAACACGCAGATGGCAACCTTTGCCAATACCATTGAGGCGTTGGAATGGAGTGGTAAGTTGCTTGATCGTGTAAGTTCTGTTTTCTTCAACCTTAACGAAGCTGAAACCAGCGTTGAAATGGATAAGATTGCTGAAGAGGTTACGCCCATGCTCTCCAAGCATCAGGATGATATACTACTCAACGAGGCGTTGTTTGTAAAAATACAAATGGTGTACGATCAGCGCGCGTCGCTCAACCTGAATGTGGAGCAAAAGAAACTGCTGGAGGAGACCTACAAGCGCTTTGTGCGTGGAGGCGCCAATCTCTCAGCCGATGCTAAGGCGCAGCTGCGCGAGGTTAATGAAAAGTTGGCTTCGCTTACGCTGAAATTTGGTCAAAACGTGCTGGCCGAAACCAATGCTTACAAGCTAACTATTGAGAATAAGGAGGAGCTGGAGGGCTTGCCTACATCGCTGGTGGAGGCCTCTGCTACAGGTAAGGGAACGTGGGAGTTCACGCTGAAAAATCCCAGCCTGATACCTTTCTTACAATACTCGGCTAAGCGCAACCTGCGCGAGCAAATGCTTAACGCATATGCCAACCGTTCCAACAATGGCAATGAACAGGATAATAACGCTGTAATAGCCGAAATAGTGAAGCTACGCGTGCAAAAAGCCAAGATAATGGGCTTCCCAACGTATGCCGACTACGTGCTGGATGACTGCATGGCAAAGAATCCCCGCAACGTGTACAACATGCTTTCGCGCTTGTGGACACCTGCTTTGCGTAAAGCCAAGTATGAGGCTCGCGATCAGCAGTCGCTTATTAATAAGGAAAAAGGCGGCTTTTTGCTGCAAAACTACGACTGGCGCTACTACGAGCAAAAAATTAAGCAGTTAAACTACGCCTTGGATGACGAGGAGTTGCGCCCATACTTCCCGCTTGAAAATGTGTGCAACGGTATTTTTACCTTGGTAGAGAAGCTATACGGCGTACAGTTTTCACAGGTAACCGATGTGCCTATGTACCATAAGGATGTGGTATGCTACAGTGCACGCGACAACAACGGCGATTTCCTTGGTCTTATCTACATGGATTTTTTTCCCCGAGCAGGTAAGCGTGGCGGCGCATGGATGACTAACTTTCGAGAACAGTCATACCGTCATGGCAAGCGCATAGCACCTGTTATCTCATTGGTTTGCAATTTTACACCTGCCAATGGTAACGTGCCTTCGCTGCTCACGCCCGACGAAGTGGAAACCTTTTTCCACGAATTTGGTCACGGGCTGCATAGCCTGTTTTCTAACTGCCAGTACAAAAGTCTTGCGGGGACCAACGTAGCGCGTGACTTCGTAGAGTTGCCTTCGCAAATTATGGAGAACTGGGCATTTGAACCCGAGTTGCTGGCGTTATATGCAAAGCATTATGATACGCGTGAGATAATTCCTGCTTACTTGGTAAAGAAAATTGTAAGCGCAAAACAGTATGGTCAAGGCTTTAAAAGTGTTGAGTACATTGCAGCTTCGTGGTTGGATATGGACTATCACATACTTAAAGACACAACTACCATTGACCCGCAAAAGTTTGAGCGCACCTCGATGGACAATATTAAGCTTATTTCCGAGATTTTGCCACGCTACCGTAGTACCTACTTTAACCATATATTCTCTGGCGGTTATTCGGCTGGTTACTACAGCTATATTTGGGCAGAGGTATTGGATGCCGATGCTTTTGAACAATTTAAAAAGAAGGGTAATATTTTTGACACCAACGTTGCTACAGCGTTTCGCAAGTGCATACTTGAGCGTGGCGGTACCGAGGACGCTATGGTGTTGTACAAGCGCTTCAGCGGTCACGAACCCGATATTGTGCCGCTAATTAAGCGTAGAGGACTTGAATAATTCATGCGCCAAGTTCCAGTTACCAAGTACCAGCTTCTGTGGTACCTGGTAACTGAGGCTTGGTAACTGGTCACTGACACATGGTACATGGTATAGTTTTACGTGCTGTAGAGCCGCTTGACTTAGAGCTGCTTTACGAGTGGGAAAATAATCCCGAAGTATGGGAGCATAGTGATACACTAGCTCCCTTTTCACGTCATGCCCTGCAGCAATATATTGAAGATGCTCAAATTGACATATATATCACTAAGCAGCAGCGTTTTATGATCGACTTAAGGTACGATAATGGCTCGCTGGTAACTATTGGCACGGCCGATTTATACGATTTTGACCCTCATCATGCTCGTGCCGGAGTGGGTATTCTTATTTTCGAACAAACTTTTCGTCGCCATGGATATGCTACTCAGGCTTTGCAGCAGCTTATGGATTACGCATTTAGAACGCTACATTTACACCAGTTGCACTGCAATATAGCCGAAAGCAATAAGGCTAGCATTGCGCTGTTTCAAAAGTTGGGCTTTGAAATTACCGGCGTGAGAAAAGAGTGGAGAAGGAGAGAGGAAAATTATGAAAATGAGGTATTTATGCAGTTATTGAAATTGTAAAACAAGCTAGCGTAAATACATGGTCTAACCCCTGCGCTTATGTTTCTAAATTTTCTTATTAACGTGAATATCTTCCACGCTAAAGAGAAAACATTTCACGCCTTTCGGATAAGTTGTAGTCATGGCTACAATTGCTTAATATACTCTCTTGGGGTATAGTTGGTGTTCTCCTTAAAGAAGTTGTAGAATGAGGTATATGATTTAAATCCCACTTGTTCAGACATCTCCTTTATTTTAAAGGTTGATGGATCCTCACTCTCCTGCAGTAAGCGCATAAACTCGGCCATGCGGTACTTGTTTACAAAACCGTAAAAGTTCATACCAAACTCCTCATTTATAACGCGTGAAATGTAGGTGCGATTAGTTTTTAACTCCTGTGCCACATTGTCCACGCTGAGATTATTATCCTGAAAGCATTTTTTTTCCTCAAACAACTCCACAATATCCTTTCTTAAGCGTTCTCGGTTGTCAAGTGGCAAGCTGAGGTCGCGTATAGGCTCCTCCTCCTTCTTGTAGCCGTCCTTATCTTCATCTTCATATAAAACGGGCTGTGCGTTGCCTGCAAAAAACATGATGCAAATAGCAGATGTGGCTATAATGCTGTGAATTAGTAACATCCATGGCTGTACGAATTCAAATAGCAGCATGCTCAGCGGCACAATGGCAAATGTTGCCACCGCAAGCAATGCCCAGTAGGCCCATTTTAGATTAACTCCCTCAGTATAAGAATACTTATTTTTTGCAGTTTTACGAAAGGTATTTAGTGCGCGTACTATAATGATGCCGTAGCTTATCATTTGGCATATATAGGTACTGAGAACGCTTAACCTAACGATATTTCCAATGCTAAATATTTCTTTTACAAATAATTTTCGTGTGAAATAGGTTTTTGGATACATGTCAACCAACTGTAAAATTACAGTAATTATGATATAGGCAAAAGTGGGAAAAAGGTAAATAAGAACCTGACGGGTATTGATGATGCCCGGTCGGAGTAGCGCCATAAAGTAAATAATGATGGCTGGAGCGCAAAGTAACCCTATCAACATGTTAGGGTAGTGAAGAACAATATGATTAGCACCGGAGTATGAGAAGAAAAATTGATTAGTGAATACTAGTACAATTATGGCGGCAGACAAAAACATGTAGGATAGCGCCTTGTGCGACTTGCTCTTATGCTGGCGTAACTGCAGCGCAAAAAACGCCGCCATAGCCAAAAAAAACGGGGCTACGTAGGCTATATACAGCAGTTTTTGCAGGTATGGAGGTAGCAGGGTCATGTGCTTTTGTTATTTGGCACTTCCTCTACAGAGGATTTATCAAGCATTATCTTAATATAATCACTTGGCGTATAGCCTGTTTGCTCTCTGAAGCTGTTAAAAAATGAGGTGTAAGATTTAAATCCTACTTGTATGGATACTTCCTTGATTTTCAAAAGGGAGGGATTCTTGCTTTCATGCAAGCGTTTGATAAACTCTGCCAAGCGATACCTATTTACAAATGCGTAGAAGTTGGTGCCAAAATCTTCGTTTAGTATCTTAGAAACGTACGTTCGGTTAGTACCCAGTTCGCTTGCAATATCTTCCACACTAAGTGTTTGATTTAAAAAGCATTTTTTGTTTTCAAACAAAAACAGCAGTTCGCTTTTTAGCCTCTCCTTGTTATCCTGCGATACGCTTCCTGTCTCGGATTCGTCCTCTACATCCATAAATTTGCTGCTTACCTTACTTTCTGTAGTGTAAATGGTTGGCATTGGCTGATAGTAGCCTGCAAAAAAGATTATTAACACATAGATACTTGCTAATGAAGTGAATATCAAATGCGATGAGACGCTCAAATTGTCGTTTGCAATAGCGAGAATGGGCGAGAATGTAAAGCATAAGTAGGCAACTACTGCAAAGTAGATCCAGTTCAATCTAATTCCTTCGGTATAAGAGAATAGAGACTTTATGGAGCGCTGATACCTATATAGCATAATTAGCGTAGCTATAATGTAGCATATGCGTTGTAAGGTAAAGGTTAGCAGCATGGCTAAGCGCATCACGTTGGCCGGTAGGTTAATATGAGGCTGCATCTCCTGCCAACTATAATACTTTTGCGGAGCATTATTGGTAAGGTACAATAGACCCAGTATAAAAATAAATACAACGCTGGGTATAAAGTGTTTAATGGAGAATCGTAGCGTTAACCTGTTGGGATGTAGCAGCGCAACAAAGTAAAAATACACTAAAGGAGCTACCGTAATGGAGTACAGTAGGTTATACGTTAGCATTATGGGGTAATCCGAGAGGGAGAAGAAAAAGAAAAACTTCAGCATGTACAGCATCATAATCCCGGTAAATGCCAATAAAACAAAGCCTAACACCCTGTCTGCCTTGCTTTTTACGTGTTTTTTTAAAAAGAGAGCAAAGAACATCGTTACCGACATGAAGATTGGGGTAAGATACGCTGTGAGAAGTAGATATGTTTGCTGCGTGCTTAGATTGTGTGCGTTGTGCGGCATAGTATCAATGCTGTTTCTACAAAAATAGTTTCTTTTTTTTCAATAAAAAAATGATAAAAAAGTTCTTATTTTTACATTCTTTATAAATTTACTTAGAAGAACATTAAAATATTTTGACATAGACCTTATTATAAAATGCAAGTATTTTTTGATGCTTTTGCGTAAAATAATAATGTATTAGTATAAATTTATCTAAAAGAAACGCTGTTTTTACTTTTTGACAATGGTTTTACGCAGATGTATCATCTTTTATACGTGTGCGAACCAGCTTTCGGTCGCGCGCGTATTACTTTTGCATAACAAGAAGTTGAGCAGTTCTTCATTTAACAACAATAATAATTGCTCGTAAATTCTTGAAAATCAAATGTTAAATAGGGAAAACATAGTACGCAATCAACGAATTAATTTCACCGGAAATTGGTTTAATAGCATGACTATCAAGTGTATGTGCGTTGTTGTACTGATGCTGGGAATGCAAATTACCTCTCCGCGGTCTGCTATGGCGCAGTTTGCCGGAGGTGATGGTTCTGAAACAGCACCATACGAAATTGCTACCCCAGAGCAATTGGCCTTAATGTACAATTACTCAGATGGTTATACATCTTTCATTCTTGTTAAAGATCTAGATTTGAGGCGTTTTGATGCAGGAGACGGTGGTGGGTGGTTACCTATTGGCGATGAAACAACACACCCATTTAACGGAAAATTCAATGGTAATGGAAAGATTATTAAGAATCTAACTATTAATCGACCGGACATGTCGCAGGTTGGATTGTTTGGTTACTTGAGGCAGGATGCCGTAGTTGCCAACGTGATGCTTGAAAATGTGAGTATTGTAGGTGGTGAGGACGTTGGCAGCATAGCCGGTTTGCTGGCGCAAAGTTGCATTGTTGCGAACTGCCATGCTACTTCGGGCACTGTGACCGGAGGCGTTTCTGTTGGCGGATTGGTAGGGTATATACGAACCGGATCACTAGTGAAAAACAGCAGCGCCAATGTGGTTGTACGCAGCTTGTCCGACTATACGGGTGGTTTAGTCGGAGAAATGTACGCTGGGGCAGTTGAAAATTCCACATCCAAAGGAACAATTTATAGTGCCACTAGCAATACAGGTGGTTTAGTGGGCTTTATGAGTGCCGCATCGTACGTACGCAATAGCTATTCTTCTTCACGTGTAGTTGATGTCCCCGATACCATCAGGTTCCGCGACAATCGCTATACGGGAGGACTTATAGGTCAAGTTTTTGACAACTCAACGCTTGAGAATAGTTATGCCTCGGGCAACGTTAGTGGCAACGAGAGCGTGGGCGGGCTTGTAGGTTGGGCCGATATGCATGCCAATAACCGAAATAACGTAGCTCTCAATACGCTGGTGGTTGGTAATGGCGATGTGTACGCCACGCAGGGACGTATAGAGCGATCGGAGTTGGAGCAACAGTACACGCGTAGCGACATGGTAATACGGGAGAACGGCATTACCATGAGCAATACCTCATCGTTGGAGAATGGGTTTAACATTGAGTTTCGCGAGGCGCAAATACCTTTCTACAGAAATATTGGCTGGGAATTTGGAGTCGACGAGCAGCACCCGTGGGCATTTGACGAAAAGGCAAATATGCCTATACTTTGGTTTGAGGGGGCTCCGGTACAATCACTATCGCTTAATACCAACATGATAACCTTGTATCCCGAGGAGGTGTATGAGCTGTTGGCTACCACTATTGAACCCAGCAACGCCCGACTCAAGTTAGTAATATGGACTTCTACCAATCCCGATGTGGCAGCAGTTAGTATGGAGGGAGTAATAACCGCTGTTAGCTTGGGTATTACTACGGTAGTAGCTCGTACGGTGGATGGAGGGTATGAAACAGTATGTCGCGTTAACGTAATACCAAGACCCATAGCAGTTGCCGAGGAGGAAAATCAGGTGAGCGTAAGCGTATTCCCCAATCCTGTAAGCGACGTGCTTAACGTGGAGGCCTCGGAAGATATTGTAAGCGTAACGGTTTATAGCTCGGCGGGTACGCTATTGCTGGAGCGCAAGGGGATAGATGCAAGTTACACCTCTATTGGTGTGTCACACTTGCCTAAAGGAGTGAATGTAGTTGTGATTCGCTCGAAAACAGGAGTACGTAACCTTAAGTTTATAGTATTTTAGGCAATACTCCTTATATATATATATAGTATTATATCAAAAAATAACCTTTTAATAATGAAAAAACGATGAAACAAACAAAAAGAAGCGGGTAGAAAAGGGTTTATCATTTTTTCCCGAAGCATAAAAATGTTGACATATTTCTCTAATAGTTATTATTTAAAATTTCTTTATTTTTTTATTTTTTTTATTTTTTAAAACTTTTTTATTATGAAAAACAATTTTCTGAAAATGGCCCTTGTGGCAGGAATGGTGAGCGTGGCAGCCTTTGTAAATGCACAAACTGCTACTCAAGGTGCAGGAAGCAAAACTATTGCATCTGAAGTTGATGGCCAAGTAGATTGGGTGACTGTAGGTTCTACCATGCCTTACTCAACCAACGTAACTCAAACTTCTATTGACACTTGGAAGGCTGCATTGCCCGCCGGCTTTTTAACGGACGAAGTTACTGTTGAAACTAAATGGTCGGTGAATAACACACAGGTTCTTGCCGGTGTAATTCCTGCTATTCAGGTAAACTGGACTACACTTGGAGCACAAAAAGTAAGTGTAACCAACGCTCTTAAGATTGGTAGCGTATATGGTTGTGATGCCACTCCTAGCGAAAAGACAGTATACGTGTTGCCGCAGCCTACCGCTAATGTTACCTCAAGCAACGAGTTGGTTTCAGCTTGTGTGGGTGATGTAATTTCAAAAACGGTAACCGTAGAGGCTTTTGGTGTTGGTGAAAAGAACTTGACTTATACTATCACTCGTAAGGCTATTGACGCGGCTGCAACTACCGAAACCGGTGACGAAGTTGTGGGTACAGCACAAGCTGTTGCTGGTTTTGCTGAAGCTGTTACGATTGGAGAAGCTCAAGCAAAGTACACCACTGCTACATCTCAAACAATTACTGTAGACAATTTGGCTCCCGGCTTTATTTACACCATTACTTTCAGCGGAGTAAGTGACCAAATCAGCCGTAAGTCTCTTGAAAATAATGGCGTTTGTGCTTGGGGTGGTGCAAAGAACACCGTAACCATTGCTGTTATACCTGCTGCTGAATCTACAGCTATTAAGCACGTTACTAACCTGTAATAAGTATTTATCACACGTCGCATAGGCGTGGGTGAATTTTACGAAAATGCTTAAAACACGCAGCCTCTCTTGGCTCCATGGCGCTATACGGCGCTGTGGAGTCGGGGGTAGGTTGTAAGTGTTTATAGTTTTTCATGCAACGCAATAAGCTACACATATTACTAATACTGATGGCTGCGCTTGTCATGGGGCTTGCACCCGCGGCACGTGCACAGTCACCCTTGCGCCAGTGCGTGGGCGGAAAGTCGTTGTTTGCCGTAAGCGGCGACACGCTCTCCACCTTCCGCTATAGCATCACGGGGGGCGAATTTCTTACTACTGCCAAGCCTGATAGCGTGGTGGTGAAGTGGGGATTGCACAAAGGTCAGTATAAGGTTGGTGTGCAGGAAATTGCGAATGCAGGTTGTGAAGGAGGTTGGGTTTACCAAGATGTGGAGCTGGTGGGAACACCGTTCTACTTCCCCAAAAACGTACGCCGTATATGTCCGGGTGATACTATGTATATCCCTATAGATAGACGTTTGTATACTACTCACCGCTGGTCCGACCCTAGGGTTGATACGCGCGGTATTGTAGAACCGGGTGGTTACCGTATTTGGGTAGAAGATACGAATGGGTGTAAATTTACTGATTCCATTACTGTGGTAACTTGTCAGCCTACGGCCGTGTTTAAGGCCGCCAGGCGAACGCCGTAGCGCGTATACGCTACCGAGGAGGGAGATAGGAGTGAGCATGGGCTATTCCCGTAAGGGGGTATGACCGTGGCTTACCTTATACTACCATTTATGATGAAATGCTATGTTAAGCATTAACTACATTGGCAAGCGCGCTGTTGCGCTGCTAACTGTTGCATGCATCCTGTTACCGGCAACGCTGCAAGCCCGAAATTGGTATGTTAAATCGGGGGCGGGAAATTACTCTGCCACGCTTGATGGTACTACCTGGGATAAGGCGTTTGGTAACCTGCTGTACGCAACCAATAATGCTGTAAGTGGCGACGTTATTTACGTGGGCGCAGGCACGTATACTACTCCGGGTATTCAGTGGACTACTCCCACTCGTTGGGCTTCGTTTTACGTAAAAGCGGGGGTTAACATAGTAGGAGGATACAATGGCGGCGAAACTACGCTGCTAGGTGGAAGCGGAACGGTAAGTATACTTATACTGGAAGAGGGTAGCGATACCACGCGTGTGAGTAACATTAACTTTTCGCTGCAAACAGCCGGTACCAACGGTGATAAAAACGGTGGTGCTGTTAATGCTGTAGGCAACGTAAAAGCAGTGCTTACACAGTGCAACTTTACCACCCGTGTGGGTGGAAGTGGAGGAGCCTTGTATGTGGGCAAAGGAGCTTATGTGCGGGTTGTTGACTCCAACTTTGCGGGTAGCGTTGCTAATCCTAGCGGTGGTGCAATAGCTGTTGATAGTGCAACACTTGTAGTGAAAAACTGTCAGCTGCACGACTGTTCTGCTCGTAAGGGCGGAGCGCTGTATGGAAATGCAGCCAATATTTTAGTAGAAGATAGCCGATTTTATGATAACTTTACGACAGGAGAAGCGCAGGGCGGTGCTATATACATAGTAGGCGGCACTGAGCTGGTAATGCGTAAAACATCTGCTGTGCGGCATGAGGCAGGCAACGGTGGAGGAGGTTTATTTATTGACGGTGCTAATAATACGGTGCTGCTGGACTACTGCACAGTGGCGCTTAACGATTCAAAGCAGTGGGCGCCTGCAGGAGGTATAGGAGGAAGTACCGGTGCTAACGTTACAATCACCAACTCCATAATTTCAGGAAATACAGGTGGTGGCGGAAGCAGCGTGAACTTGGACCTCAATACGGCAGGTGTAAATATATCAAATAGCCTTATAGAAAATAAGGTGTACGATGAGGGAGGAGCGGTGTCAGGCACCATTCCTAAGGAAGATATAGATATTGTTGTAGATGATGAGGGTAAGGTAGATGTTACTTTGCCTACTACTATTGATGGCGGCTCAACCAACCCCTTTGTGGGCGATGAGGGAGATACCAACATTGGAGCAGGAGGAGGAGGTACGCAAGCACAGCCTCAGATATCAATCACGCTTAGCGTAAGCGATAGCGTAACATGTGTAGATGAGCAAATAGTATTTACGGTACGTGCCGTAAATGCCAACGGAAATTATAGGTACGAGCTATATCGCGTGCAGCGCGATGGCGTTACGGAACGAATGCTTTTAGGAAGCGTAACGAACAACTTGAGAGTGGCCGCATTTACGGTTGACATGCAAGTTGCATCAGTAGACGAGTATCAGGCCGAGGTATATAGCGGTAAAAAAGAGGCAAGTAGTGGAATAGTGCGTGTGTTTATTACTCCCGAAATTATTGCCGATGAAATAGAACATGTAGAAAATGTGGAAGATTAAGTTCCACATAAAACGATATAGCAATCACATTTTGCAGACGGATACAAAGTCTTTATATTTGTATAACCTAAGTAACCTATAGGGAAGAGGACGTGGACGGATTTAAAGTAGAGCGGAGGCAGCGGGGAGCATTTGCGGTACGAATATTCGTATCGTATGTTGCGGCGTTGCTTTTATTGTGTGGTACGGCCAAGGCTGCTACCTATACTGCCGGCAATGCTACCGAGTTGGCTGCGGCTTTAAAGAGTGCCAAAAGCGGTGACTTAGTCACTCTTGGCTACGGTACCTTCACCCTAAACAGCGCACTTACCATTAATAGCGGTGTGAGCGTGGTGGGTACCGGTGTTAGCGGCACCATTATTACAGGAGCAGGATTTATTATAGGTACGGGAAGTGCCTATGTAAACATTGCAAAGTTAAGTATGGAGAACATCTCAAGTAATCAAGCGGGAGCGGCTATACGTGCGGTGAAAGCCTCGCCCCTGATTATAAGCGATTGTAAAATATATAACTGCGGATTTGAGAACAATAACGGTGTAGGCGGTGCCGTTTACATAGAAGATTGCGAGGTTACCGTATATAATTCGGAGGTATCTCACTGCCATGCCGATGGTGGCGGTGCATTTTATGTTTACAGTAAAAGCAGCAATACGGTGGGTGCCGGAAAATTAATAATTGAGAACTGCCTCATACATGATAACTACGGTCATAATGCCAATGTTAGAGGCGGTATGGAGACTAACGGTGGTGGCGCTATTTTGGTTCTTGGCTCTTCGCTACAGGTAGTGAGTTCGCAGCTATACAATAATTCCGTGCTTAGTAGGGGTGGTGCTATATGCGCCGGCGGATCTTTGGTGGATATTAACGACTCGCGGTTATACGGTAATACTATACCGAGCGGTACAGGCTTGGGTGCTGCCATATACATTTATAAAACCACGCTGGACATAATGCAAACCTATATAGACCTGAACGAAGCTCGCGAACAGGGAGGTGGTATTTTCCTTGACGGTGGTAGTGCTGTTATGTACATGAACTACTGTACAGTTGCGTTAAATACTTCGGGACAAGCTGGTACGCAAGCGGGTATAGCCGGTCACGCACACGGAAAAGTGGTGATTGAAAACTCCATCATAACGAGTAATGGGAATACACCTGATCTTTTGAACTCCGGACCTACCCTTAGCAACACTATTGTGAATAACACCTACTACAACGAACAAACTTCGGGTATAGGCACTGTATCACCAATTTCGGTAGTAGCAGCGGAGGATGGTAAGGTGGATGTGGATATGGCAACAACCTTAACCAACGGGCAGCGCAACCCCGGTTTTAACGCTGAGGGTGAAATAGCCATTGGTGCCGGCGGCGCGGGTGGCGGCGGCTCAAAGGTGGTGAGATTGACAGTGGTGAGCAATAACATTTGTCGTAATCAGCTATCAACGCTGCAGGCTACATTTACGGGACACAACGGATCAATGACGTTTGTTTTGTACAGGTATATAGGCGAAAATATGAACATTAAGCAGGAGGTGGGTAGATACTCCGGGAAAATATTTACCTACACCATTACCGAAAATGTACCATTGGCTATATTCTCGGTGGAGGCTCAGAACAACGGTGGAAAGTACTTGGCCTCAAGTGCCAAACTAATGGTCCTGGTATTCCCTGAGGTAGGAGGAGCAGGTAAGATAAACCATACCAAAAACGTGGCGAATAACTAAGTTCTTAGTGGTTCCCACAAATTTCCTCGTGGCGCGGAAACTTCTTTAGGAGCTTCTTTGTTCTGCCATAAAGATACTCAACAGCAGCAAGTTGCGCTGTTGTTACCATTAGAAAATGGTAAATGAGAGTGCTCGTGGTGTATATGCCGTGGGCCACCCGATTTTTTGCATCCATTAGTGTCACTTTTAACTTAACCGATTGAGAGAGCGTGGGAGATTTTATTGTTGAGCGGAGAATGCGTGGAGTCTTAGTGTTGCGGTTACTCGTGGCAGTGGTTGCGGTGTTGACTTTCTTACGCCCTTCGGCGTGGGCTGCTACGTACAACGTTAGCAATGTAAGTGAGTTTACTGCTGCCTTAAGCAGTGCTCAAGGCGGTGATATTATTCGCTTAGCAGCAGGAACGTATACCCAACCTACCGGAAATACAACATTTGAGGTGAAGGCTGGAGTACAGCTGGTGGGCGCTGGTGTTGGGACTACGGTAATTCAGTCATTATCAGGTGTTAGTCAATCTTTAATTCATGTGGGCAGCGGTGCTGAAGTGCGCTTGAGTAACATTAGCTTTCAATCATTAGGTTCTGCCGGCTGGAATCAGTTAGGAGGTATAAATCTTGGTGCGGGAGCAAATTTAGTGGTAGAGGGGTGTGCGTTTAGCATGTCTGCCGATCAAAATGGTGCTTGTATATATGCTACCGGAGCCTCCGTGCAAGTGGTAAATACAGAGTTTTCTAACTGTAAAGTAGGAATGTATGGCGGTGCCATATACATGAAAGGTGAAGGAAATCTCTCCGTTAGCGATTCGAAGTTTTTCAACTGTAGCGCTGAGAATGGCGGTGGTGCAATATCTTCCGAAAACTCGCATCTGTCAATAACCAATACGGAGTTTAACGAATGTAAAGCTCCCGGTTCGGGGGATGGTGGTGGTGCCGTGCGCATGCAATCCGGTACAATGACACTTACTGATAGCTACATATATGACTGTTATGCCAACAATAAGGGTGGTGGTATATGCGTGTATGCTGCCACTATAACAGTTGAGAATACTCGATTCCACTCTAACCTTGTTGGTACAGACTGGGGAGGGGAAGGTGGAGGTATATATATTGCTAATAACGCGAGCTTGACCATGAGCAAAAGTACTATAGTTGACAATGCCGGAAATAATGGGGGAGGGGGAATATTTATAGCCGGAGTTAATACTGTTAACCTGGACTTCTGCACCGTGGCTCTCAATACATCCGCCACTTGGACCGATGGCTCGGGGGTGTCTCAACAAACGTGGAGTGGTAAAGCCAACATTACTGTTAGTAACTCCATTATTTCAGGGAATAAGGGTGCCAAAGATTTAAACACAAGCGGTATAAATATTTTAAACAGTCTTGTAGGAAGCGATTATTGGGACGATGATGGTAGCAAGTTGACCACTATGTCCAATGTTGATTTTGTTGTAGACGATGATGGTACAACCAACGTCGCATTCCCTAAAACGCTTGACAATGGACAGATTAACCCTGTGGCAGACGATGATGGCTGGGCCACTATTGGCGCCGGTGGAGGTGGTTCAAAAAGGGTGTCGGTAAAACTCAAAGTGGTGGGCAATATTATGTGTCGCAACCAACAAGCAACATTACAAGTTGAAATCTCTGGCTTTAGCGGAGTTGTAGAGTACGTGCTGTACAGGTATGTAGGTAACACAAAAGAAAAATGCGCTTCCTCTGATAGGGGGACATTTACCTACACCGTTACGGACAACGTTGCTACTGTAAAATTTGAGGTAGTAGTTACAGGTGCTAAGAGTTCGGCAAATGCTACAATTGAGGCACTAGTTATTCCTTTGGTTAATGGTGGTAAAATTAATCACACCAAAAACGTGGTGGATAGCTAAGTTCTTAGTGGTTCTCACAAATCTCTTCGCAACGCGGAAACTCCTTCAGGAATTCCGCGTTTTTTGTTTCAAAATTTATGCGGCAGCAGTAGCTGCTACCACCGTTGGTAATGGCCAGGTAAGGTACGTGTAGCGTAAGGTTGTAGCGCGCTGCTTGTGCAAAGGTTTCGTTACCTATTTTTACGCTTGGCGCCTTACACTCTACCAGCAGCAGCGGCACTCCGACACGGTTGCATGCCACAATATCGCAGCGGCGACTGAGCCCGTTCACCTTTAGCGCATGCTCCACCATGAGCAGCCCTGCCGGAAAGCCTTTTTCATGCACCAGAAAATGAATAAAACCCTGTCGCACCAGCTCCTCTGGCGTGAGCGCTACATGCTTTTTCCGAATAGGGTCAAATATGCGGCGTTCGCCGTTTACAATCGATATATTAGGGGTAAAGTCCAAATCTAAGTTTTATGTACGTGATGAGAAACAAAGGTAAACTTTTTTATTTTTACAAAATCACCTAAAAATTGTACCTTAGCACTTCTAAATTGAGAATTGAAAATTGGGAAGGTGAGGTGTTTGCAATTATTTGTACTACGCCCAAATTCGTAATTTGTAATTATTCGAACTTTGCCTTCTTGAACCTGCGGAGTACTCGTTTTTTAATTCTTAATTTTTAATTCTTAATTTTTAATTTCCTTGGCTAAACTTCGCATAAAAGATACCATAGCCTCGTATGAGGGCATAATGACGGCACTTAAAAACAAAATTTACAAGCCGCTATACCTGCTCATGGGCGAGGAGCCTTACTATATTGACTTGCTTGCCGGTTTTATGGTAGATAATATTCTGCCCGAAGCCGAGCGATCGTTTAACCAAACCGTAGTGTACGGCAAGGATGTTACAGGTCAAAATATAGTGGATTTAGCGCGCCGCTACCCCATGATGGCTGCCCAGCAGGTGGTGGTGGTAAAAGAGGCACAAAACCTCAAGGATAAAGATTTGGAGGCCATAGAGACCTACATTCGCACGCCGCTGGCATCTACCATTCTTATTGTTTGCTACAAGGGCAAATCGGTGGATAAGCGCAAGGCCTTTTATAAGCAGGCGCTGAAAGTAGGTGAGGTGCTTGAAACTGCCCAGCCGTACGATAGCGAGCTGTCGGCATGGATTACCGACTATCTCAAAAAGAAGCAGTGCAGCATTGATCCCAAAGCTGCAGGTATACTGGCGGAGTTTCTTGGTGCCGATTTAGGAAAAATAGTAAATGAGTTGGATAAGCTCATGGTGCTGCTGCCGCAGGGTACTGAAAAAATCAACGCCGAACATATTGAAAAAAATATTGGCATAAGCAAAGAGTACAATAACTTTGAGTTGAACAATGCCATATCAATGGGCAACGTACTTAAGGCAAATCGCATAGTGCAGCATTTTGAAAAAAATCCGAAGGATAATCCCATGGTGCTTACCATAAGTTCGCTGTACTCACACTTCTTAAAGTTATTTACCTACCACATGCTGCGCGCTAAGTACAAAGGGCAGCAAATACCCGATATGGAAGTGCGCGGTACCATGAAAACCGAGCCGTATTTTTTGCGGGATTACGAAGCCGCTTCACGTCGCTACAATCCTACTAAAACGGCCGAGGTAATATCGCTATTGCGTGAATTTGACATGCGTAGCAAGGGTTGGAACAATGCCTCTACCGAGGATGGAGATTTGCTGCGGGAGTTGGTGTATAAGATAATGCATTAATTAAGAACCGAGCAAAGCGAGCTCATGAGAGCGTAGCTCGACTAATTAATAATTAATAATTAAGAATTAAAAATGACTTTGGTAATTGTCATTATCACCATTATCATTTCCATTGTATGCTTTAAGAGGCGCGATGTGTTTGAAAAGTTGCTCTTGTCGCCCTATCGCGTAAAGCACAACAAGGAGTGGTGGCGCATTATTACGCATGGATTTGTACACGCCGATTACGTGCACTTGGCGGTAAATATGCTGGTGTTGTACTCGTTTGGAGAAGCGGTTGAAACGTGGCTCAACGTGGGCTTTACGCACTTCCCTGTGATGCACTACCTCATTTTGTACTTTGGCGGCATGGTGGTAGCCAGCGTACCCAGCCTTGTAAAATATAAGGATGTGTACAACTACGCCTCGGTAGGCGCTTCGGGCGCGGTGAGCGCGGTGCTATTTGCTTTCATATTTTTTCAACCGTGGAGTAAGCTGTATTTTATGGGAATTTTGCCTATTCCGGGTGTAATATTTGGGCCGCTATACTTGTGGTACTCATCGTACATGAGCAAGCGAGGTGGTGATAATGTAAACCACGATGCGCATATGTATGGCGCGCTGTTTGGCTTCGTTTACCCCATGTTTATTGAGCCAAGCCTGCTGACGCATTTTATCAACCAACTTTTTATGAGGTAAAAACGAGTTCATAATGTTTGTAAAGTTTAAAAGTTCATAAAGTAAGACGGCCGACAACTTTATAAACTTTCAACTTTCGTGAACAAAGCCGTATTCTTAGACCGTGATGGCGTAATAAATAGCGATGAAGGACACTACTACGTTTTTCGTCCCGAAGATTTTGTGCTTACGCCACGCTTGGGCGAATGCCTCAAAGTGTTGCAGGACGAAGGCTATCTGCTTATTGTAATCAGCAATCAGGGTGGGGTAGCGCGTGGCGAGTACGAGGTGCAAGATGTGGAGGTGCTAAACACTTTTTTGCAAGAAAAATTGCAGGAATACGGTGTGCAAATTACCGAGTTTTACATTTGTCCGCATCACCCCGAGTATGGAAAATGCTTGTGCCGCAAGCCGCAACCGCTTATGGTGCAAAAGGCGCTGGCACGTTTTGACATCAACCCCGCGCAGTCGTACTTTATAGGCGACCGCGATAGCGATATAAAAACTGCTACCGCTGCAGGAGTAAAAGGGATTTTAGTTGAGCGAAACGGAGGAATAGAAAAGGCGGTAAAGGAGATAGTGGTGGAACGGATTTAGGAAACGAGTTAATGCCCCACGGGCAATAAGCCCTTAAATCTATCGAACTACTATTGATATATATGCCCTAACGGGCAAAAACAGCGGTTGAAACTTTGTCCGTAGGACATGTATATCAGTAGAAATTACAATTCGTGCCGTGGCTGTTGCCCGTAGGGCATTAACTTTAACTACTCTTCTTCGTTTAAATAAATATCCAGTAATCCTTGCGGTAAATCTACCGTGAGGATTTTTTGTTTGTCGTCAACGGAGGAAATCAAGTCGTCGTTGGCGGGAATAATAATTTCTTGCCCTTGCGCGTTGACTATTTGTAGGCAGGGGTTGCCGGGGTAGTCAAGCCAACTCTCCACCTTACCCAATTCACCGTCGGTTTTGTCAACTACGGTAAAGCCTACTAATTCATTAGGAGTAGTATCATCACTTGCAGTAGCAGCATGCTTACGCTGCTGGCGCGCGCTCAGCTCCACGCACACCTCCTTACCCACTAATTCCAGCGCGCGTTTTTCACTTTCCATATCATCAAATACTACGATGTACTTGCTGCCCTTTTCCTCCGCGCTTTTGAGGTAAAACGGCACGTTAAGCCCATCAATGCTGATGAACAGCGGTGTGTTATTTTGCGGAAGCGAAAAATCGTTGTACAGTGCAAGCATGAGCTCGCCGTGCGCCCCGAATGTTTTTTGAATTTTGCCTATGGTGGTAAGGTTCATGCCGTAAAGATAAAGAGTTTTCACACAAAGACGCAAAGGTGTAGAGGAAAATTTTTCCGATAACCTCTCCCTAAATCCCTCTCCTGCGGAGAGGGATTTACAACGCACAGGCACTCTTGTGCTTGCTGCTCATGTTTGTGGGCACGCGCCCCTCTCTTGTGGAGAGGAGTTGGGGGAGAGGTATAAAAAAAACGCCATGCTTTTAGCACGGCGTTTTCACTTGTTTTGCTTCGGCAAAAATTACTCTGCAGCAGGAGCCTCAGGAGCAGCCTCTTCGGCGGCAGGAGCCTCGGGAGCAGGTGCAGCAGCAGCGGCTTCTTCGGCAGCCTTAGCAGCCTCTTCAGCCTTCTTCTGTGCCAAAGCTTGTGCCTTTGCTTCCTTAGTCTTTTGCTCTGCGCTAAGGCGTTGCTTGCCACCATCGGCTTTAGCCTTAACCAACTCGGCAACCTTAGCAGAAATCTTAGTTTCTTTTTCGGTCATCCAAGCTTGGAATTTTTGCTCGGCAGCTTCGGGTGTCAAAGCTCCCTTCTTTATACCACCTTCAAGGTGCTTCTTTAACAGCACACCCTTGTAGGACAAAATTGCACGCGTGGTTTCAGTTGGCTGAGCACCTTTGTTAAGCCAATCAAATGCTTTATCGAAGTTCAAATCGATAGTGGCGGGATTGGTGTTAGGATTGTAGGTGCCTAACTTTTCAATGAACTTGCCATCGCGTGGCGCCCTGCTGTCGGCTACCACAATGTGGTAAAAGGCGTGACCTTTTTTGCCGTGTCTTGCTAGTCTGATTTTTACAGCCATTTGTTTTGAAAAAATGAAATTATATACTAAAACGGGCGACAAAGATAGGATTTTTCCTGAAAATATGCAAGTCTAGTGGAGTTTTTTGTGGTATGATTAAAATATGTGACAAATTTGTATCTTTGTTTAAAAATAATGTGATATATTTGTCGCATCAATAATCTTAGTAGTTAACCATGGAAAAATCTAATAAAGAGTTATATAGAAAAAATTATCTTTGGACGGGAGTTGCTGGTTTTGCAGGGTTTTCCGGATTCAATTTCTTTGCAACAGGCAATGTTGCAAGTCTTTTCTTTTTCTCATTTTTTGGCTTTTTCGTTTTTTTTATCATGCGTTACCTTACAAAGGGAACATGGGATGAGCGGCTGGAGGCTAACTTGAAAGCTGCTCGAATAAATGGCACTATGGTTACATATTTTGCGATTACACTTATGGGAACTATTCCTATACTGGTTCCAGTAACACAGCTCTTCTATGTGCTTGGATGCGGTGCGGCAATTTTTTTAGCCTTAGCTACGTGGTGTGCATCATTTGTTTACTATGAGCGTCGGGGGTAATATGTCCGAATTTACCAGCTATATCAAGGAATATCGTCAGCAGGTAGGATTGACTCAAGAGGAGTTGTCGATGCGCGTAAATGTTCGTCGCGAAACAATTGTGAGGCTGGAGGCGGGACGTTATAATCCCTCACTAAAGTTGGCAATTGACCTGTCGAAGGAACTTAATGTGCCTATAGAAAAGTTGTTTGTTTTTGAATAAGACTTTGATGTTTTTCATTTTTTTTATGCCAAGAATTTTGCAGACCTTTGTTTATTTTGATAAAATAGTTCATTTCTCATAGTTATTGTATGAATTCCAAAGATTGCCGTATCGTTTTCATGGGTACGCCTGAGTTTGCGGTGGGTCCGTTACAAGCCTTGGTAGAAGGTGGTTATAATGTTGTAGCCGTGGTTACCGCCCCCGATAAACCCGCAGGGCGGGGTATGCTGCTACAGCAATCGGCTATAAAACAATATGCCGTTAGCCAAAATATTCCCGTGCTGCAGCCGGTTAAGTTGCGTGACGAGGAGTTTTTGGCGGAGCTGAAAGGGTTTAATGCAGACTTATTTATAGTAGTGGCATTTAGAATGTTACCCGAAGTGGTTTGGGCTATGCCTTCAGGGGGTACGTTTAATCTGCACGCCTCGTTGCTGCCCAACTACCGTGGCGCAGCACCTATTAACTGGGCTATAATCAACGGTGAAACGGAAACGGGCGCAACTACTTTCTTCATTAACGAGGAAATTGACGCGGGCAAAATTCTAATGCAGGAAAAGGTGGCGATTTTACCCACGGATGATGTTGAAACGCTACACGATAAGTTGAAAGTTGTAGGTAGTGGCTTGGTACTTAAAACGGTGGATGGCATTGCAAGCAACTCGTTGGAAGCCTTCTCGCAAAGTGAAAGTTATGATGCTGCTAAGTGCTTGCCTGCCCCTAAGCTGTTCAAAGAAAACACCCGCCTCGATTGGCAAAAAACAGCACATGAGCTGGTCAACTTTGTACGCGGACTATCACCGTACCCCGCTGCTTGGTGCGAGCTGAAGGTGGATGGAAATCCTATAGCCGTAAAGATTTTTGCGGCACATGCTGAGGAGGCTAATGAGGCTGAAAAGATTGGTACTGCTCTATCCGACGGCTCCTCATTCGTGAAAATCGGTTGTGCTGATGGCTACCTGTGCATTGATGAGCTGCAGCTAACGGGAAAGAAGCGCATGAAAACGGTTGATTTTCTACGAGGTTTTAGGGGGGAATTCGAGTAGTACAACCTCACGCAAAGGCGCAGAGGCGCAAAGAAAAATAAGCCACGAATATTGCATTCGTGGCTTATGTGTTTTAAATCCTTTGCGTCTCTGCGACTTTGCGTGAAATATCAATTCGCGGCAGAGGGTACGCCAGCGGCTGCACCAATTCTCACATTTTCCATTACAATATTCTCGGTATTCGTTAAGTCAATCGCGTTGGGTGCCGAGCCTATGCTTACGTTGGTAAAATAGATGTCACGTACTTTTTTCTCAGGAAATCCCTGCACCACCACTCCTGCGTTAGTAGCTTTCTCTATGCTTAGGTTGCTTATGCGAACGTTGTGTATATCGGTGGCGTACCCTTTCCCCTCACCATGGTAGTAGGAGGTAATAAATACGCCATCTTCCACCTGTCCTAGCTGCACGTTATCTACAAAAATATTGCGAATATAGCCGCCGCGATCGGGGTTGGACTTGAGGTAAATGCCGCGCTTAAGCTTGCCTGCGTAGCCACAATTCTGCACAAATACATTCTCCACACCTGCCGACATTTCGCTGCCTATAACCAACGCATGTAGCCCACGAAATTGACAGTTGCGCACCACTATATTTCGGCCTCCATGCTTGGCTGCGCGCCCCTCGTGGTCACGCCCTGCTTTTATGGCAACGTTGTCGTCGGCATTATTAAATACCACGTTTTCTATCAGCACATCCTCGCTATATTCGGGGTCAATACCGTCGTTATTTCTATTGTATGCCGAAAAGCTGATGCCTCGCACGGTGGCGTTACGGCATTCCAGCAGGTGTACACACCAAAAGGGCGAATCCTCCAAGCGCACGCCTTCAATCAAAATATTATTACAACCATATAGCTGCACTAAATGGGGGCGCAGGTAGTGCCCCTCGCCAAATACGCGCTCTTCAACGGGCACATTTTTGTGGTTCATTTCGCGCGACAGCTGCTGGTCAGCATCCTGCAACGGATACCATGGTGAGAATGTTTTAGAACCCTCTCCGTCAATTACACCACTGCCTGTTATGGCAACATTTTCCAGCTGATAGCCATAAATAAACGGGCTATAGCTGTACAAAAATGTTCCCTCCCAGCTGGTTTTTACTACGGGTAAATAGTGGGCTGGGTTACTGCTGAACTTAAGCCGTGAGCCTTCCTCCAAGTGCAAATTCATGTTACTCACAAGGTGAATAGGGCCATTCAAAAGGTAGATTCCCGCGGGAACTACTACGCTACCGCTGCCATCCTGCTTACATGCCGCAATGGCTGCGTCGAAGGCCGGTTTGCAGTCCGTAACGCTATCACCTATGGCACCAAGCTCTGTTACATCAAATATGTTGTTGGAAAATACTGGTGCTTTAATACGGGCAATAACGCTTTCGGCAGTTTCGGGTTGCGTGCCGCAACCAAGCAAGAATAAAGCAAGTAGGGGAAGGAGTTTTTTCATGGCAATATTTTAATGGACAGCTGACAATGGATAACGGATAATAAATTGTTCATTGTCAATTATCCGTTGAATTAAGCTTTTCGCCCACAATCCTTGCCGCCGAGGCCACGTATTCCGCGCAGGGGCGTTTGGCGTAGTACTCAGGCGTGCGTTCCGATGGAGTGGGAGAGTCCTTTTTCTGCGAAAGCCCAAGTAATTCGCGGCATACAATGGCACCGTTTTCCTCAGTAAATTTGGTAGCCAACTTTTGTTCAATGGAGTATAGACGCTTTTTCTTCTCCAAGTCTTTGGGGTCGGTATACGGGTAGCGCAACCCGGCTACCATACACATGCCGCTTACGGCGCCGCACACTTCACGCAGGCGACCTAACCCGCCGCCAAAAGGTGCTGCTATGGCTGCTGCTGTATTTTCTTCTATATCAAATAAATCGGCGTATGCTAAAAAAACGGCTTGAGCACAGTTGTACCCTTTATCTTTGAAAAGGGACACGGCATGGGCAACTCGTTCATCAATGTTAATCATTGCAAAATGTGTTTTTACAAAGATAAGTTTATTTGACAATGGTTTGCACGGTGAAAAAATGTAACTTTACATCTTTTGTAATTTGGCGTTTTATGTCCGTAAAGAAAAATATATTTTACAGCGTTTTACTCAATGTAGTTAACATGGTTTTTCCCATTGTTACAGTCCCTTACATTTCGCGTGTACTGGGGGTAAGTAATATTGGAGTGGTGAATTTTGCGCTAACTTATGTTAGCTATTTTGTCTTATTTGCGGCACTTGGTGTGAATTTATACGGGGTGCGTGAGTTGGCTAAATATAAGCATGATCAGGAGAAGGGCTCGCAAATTTTTTCGGAACTTTTTAGAATTACCTCCATAAGCACGCTTGTTGCTACTTTACTTTTTCTTGCAACCATTTTTACTATTCCGGAACTACAGGCGAATCGTGCCATACTGGCCATTGCCGGCATAAGCCTTTACTTTACACCTGTTTCAATGGATTGGTATTTTCAAGGAAGGGAAAATTTTAAAATCATCACTATTCGTTCGCTTGTAATAAAAGTGGTTGCTTTTGCTTCGCTATTTATTTTTGTGCGACAACGAGAGGATGTTATTCCATACCTTTTGATTTCAGCTTTTTCGATGGTAGGTGCGCACATTTGGAATCTGCTCTACGCGTATGGGCAAGGGTTACGCATTTGCTTAGCAAACTTGAATATAAGGCAGCACGTAAAACCTATGTTTGTTTTTCTTGGCTCCAACGTGGCCATAAGCATTTTTATAATGTTGGATGTGCTGATGCTGGGTTTTTTATCCACCTATGAGGAGGTAGGGTACTTTACTTCGGCCAATAAAATCCTTATGCTGATTATGATGTCCTTTGCTGCCATCAATACGGCTCTTCTACCCAGGTTGTCGGAAAATAATCATAAAAATGATCACGCGGCCAATAATCAGCTGCTGCAAAAAACATTTGACCTCACGGCTTTGTTTATTATTCCGGTGGCGATTGGATTGTGCTTGATTGCCTCCCGCTTTGTGCCGCTTTTCTTTGGGGGAGAGTTTGTTGGAAGTATTCTTCCCATGCAAATCCTATCGTTCAAGGTTATTGTGGTAATGATTAATTCCTTTTTTTCGCTCAACATTCTAATGGCATTTGGGAATGAAAAAAAAGTTTTAATTGCTACTATTTGCACCGCTTTGCTTTCGCTTGCTCTTAACCTGCTACTTATTCCACGCTATGGTGCGGTGGGTGCTTCGGCTGTGGCGGTAGCTGCCGAAGGTTTTCAAATAGGACTTTTGCTATACTTTGTGTACAAATACACTCAGGTGAGAGTGCGATGGTCGGCAATGGGTACTGCTGTGCTATTTACGTTGCCATTTTTTGTACTGTACTACTTTTGCACAAAGCTCATAGCGCACAATCTTGCGTTTTTGTGTGTTTTTGTGTGTAGCGCGGTAGTGGTATATTTTGCATTACTGCTGATAACAAAGAACTATTTAATGCAGCAGCTGATAGAGATTGTGGTTGGTCGAATCAAACGACACGCACGCTAAGAATGGAGAATGTACGTTGCCCTATGTGTGGAGCCACCCACCAAAGATTGTTGGAAACCATTAAGTCTTCTGATATAGTGGCGCTGTATCTGAAAACATTTGGTAAGGACTTTTCGTATTTGTTAAAGGGAGAATCTATTAAATACTATGAGTGCTTGAATTGCTCTCTGCGGCATTTTTACCCGATGGTTTTGGGCGATGAGAGCTTGTACGAGTTGCTGCAGCAAATCCCGAACTACTATTCTGACACAAAAGAGGAGTATAGCATTGCACAGCAATTTTTGTTGGGTTTAACTACGGCAAATATAAGTGTTTTAGAGGTAGGGGCGGGTAAGGGTGCGTTTAGGGCTTACTTAAAGCCGAATGATCGCTATGTGGGGTTAGAGTTTTCTCAAGAGGCTATTCGGCTGGCAGCGGAAAATAGTGTTGTACTACATCCGGAAATGGTAGAGGAGTATGCCTTAAAGCATCCCAATAGCTACGATGTTGTTTGCTCATTTCAGGTGCTGGAGCATGTTGCCAACCCAAGGTCTTTTGTTGAAAGCTGCGTGCTTGCGTTGAAGCCTAACGGAATTTTGATTGTAGCGGTGCCAAGCGAAGATGGGTTTATAAAAAATGCTATCAATAACGCATTAAATATGCCGCCGCACCATTGCACCCGCTATTCTGACAAGATGTTGAAAAATGTAGCAATACTTTTCAACTTAGAGTTGTTGTCAATCGAACATGAACTCATGTCTGATGAGAACCTTTACTCTGCAACGCATACCTGGCTTCAGTCAAGGATGCTAAGGCCACGAGTTATAGATGTGTCTTTAACAAGGCGTGTAGTTGGATTTTTTTGTGGAGGATTTATGAAGGTGTTTAGGTTCAGAAATAGAAAGCAGCATAATCACACGGTTGTGGCATTTTACAAGAAAAGATAAACTATGAAAATACTGCTAACATTTGATACCGGATATGCTCCCCATGCGGCAACGGTGATGGAGTCTATTATTCAGAATTGTCCAGAGAAGTTGGATTTTGCGGTAATATACTGTGATTTGAATGAGGAAACGCGAACTATTCTATCAAATCATTTTCAAGGTAAAGTTTCTTCCTTGTTATTTTATGAGGTTGATGAACAAGCCATGAAGAAGACAATTAAGGATGTTAGAGTAGCAGAGCACTTGACAAGCCTTAGTACTTATCTGAGGCTTTTTGCTCCAACGATTTTGAAGGAGGACGATCATGTTGTTTATCTTGACTGTGATGTTATTGTGAAAGAGAATATATTGAACATTGTCAAGAATGCCGATTTAACAAAGCCCTTATGTGCCGTAACCGAATATAATCCGAAGTATAAGTTTAGAAATTTGATGGAGTTGAGTTCGAGGGAAAAAAGTTTCGTTGATTCATGGATTTATGAGGCGTATTGGTGTCGGGCGTATAAAGGCTTAGGGTTGAATGAGGAGGTAGGTTATTTTAACTCAGGTGTTATGATAGTTAACTTGGCCTACTGGCGAGAGCATGGTATTGGTGAGAAGGCCATAAAATTTTTGATTGAAAATCCTGGCAAGGTTTTTTCTGCTGATCAGGATGCGTTGAATCATGTTATAGGTGGAAATTACTTTGAGTTAGCACCTCAATGGAATACTATTGTTGCGGAAAGTGGAGTGTTTACAAATTATACGAGAGAAGAGCTGGAGCAGGCGTATAGTAATCCTAAAATTATGCATTTTGCAGGCCCCATCAAGCCATGGCATTACGCTACTCATCCGGCAATTTGTAAGCTATATATGAAGTATAGAAGCCTTACGCCTTGGCCGCAATTAAAATATGATGATGTGAAGCTTAAGCAAAGGCTAAAAAGATATGTTTACTACCCGTGTATAATATTGATAAAAAATTGCCTAGTAATGTTATTAGGAAAGAGCAGAGGAGATTTGGTTGCATCTCTTTTCAAATCCAACAAGGCAGACAACTCTTTTTATGCTCATGCTCGACTTCGTTAGAGAAATTGAAATATGAAAGTCCTTCTAACTTTTGATACGGGCTACGCTCCCCATGCGGCTACGGTGATGGAATCCATTATTCAGAACTGTCCGGAAATGTTGGAGTTTGTTGTGATTTACTACGATTTGAATGAGGAAGCGCGCGCTGTTTTATCAAATCATTTTCAGGGTAAGATTTTGTCCTTGGCATTTTATGAAGTGGATGAACAGGTTTTAAGAGATACAATTAAGGATGTTAAAGTTGCAAGCCACTTAACGGGATTTAATACCTACTTGAGGCTTTTTGCTCCTGCTTTGCTGAAGGAGGATAGCCACATTATTTATCTTGACTGTGATACTATCGTGCAAGGGAATATATTGGATATTGTTAAAGATGCCGATTTAACCAAACCATTATGCGCTGTTAGAGAGTATGACCCCAAGTACAAGTTGCGAAGATTAACAAATTTAAACTTCTACGAAAGGCCATTGGTTAATCCGTGGATTTATGAAGCGTATTGGCATAGAGTATATAGAAGTTTGGAGTTGAGTGAAAATTCCAGCTATTTTAATGCCGGCATACAAGTTATCAACTTGAAATACTGGAGAGTAAATGCTGTCGGGGAGAAGGCGTTGCTATTTATAGCGGAACACCCCGATAAAGTTTTTTCCGCAGATCAGGATGCGCTGAATCATGTTATTAATGGAAATTTTCATGCACTCTCCCCTTGGTGGAATACAGCGGTAGCTTATGATGCTGTTTTCTCCAACTATCCGGCAAAGCAACTTCGGCAAGCAGTGGAGCATCCTTGCGTTATTCATATTGCAGGTTCTTGTAAACCATGGCATTATATGTGTGATAAGAAAATGCAAAGGTTGTACTGGAAGTACAGAGTACAGACGCCTTGGGGTAAAAAGGAGTATAAGGATAGAACAATGAAAAATGTACTTAGGAAAAACATTGTACTACCTCTAATAAAAAACGTTATATCGCTAATAAAGATAATTTTAAGTGTTATTTTTAGAGAGGAGAAAGCATATGAAGCCGCTACGATTTTAGGGGGCGACGCCGATTTTTTTGCTAATGCCCGATTGTCTTAATGCTGTGTAGTGTGATATGACGTCGCGAATGAAAATACTTTTAATCACCATTCGGTTTCACACTGTTCATGAAAAGATTGTGCAGGAGTTGACAAACATGGGCTACGAGGTTACTTTTTTAGAAGTTCCTATTCCTGCAAGATTGCAGAGAGCAAGCAGTCAGATGCGCTTAGTGGGATGTTTTCGTGATAAGAAGGCAGAGAAAAACGCTATAAAGGAGTTGTCCAACACCCATTTTGACTACTGTTTGGCGTTGGGTACATTTTTCTATTCCAATAAATTGTTGAGTGCGTTAAAAGAAACAAACCCCCATATAAAAACGGTATTAGCACTTTGGGATAGCCTTGCAGGATGGGATTTTTCGTATGCGTTGAGCTGGTTTGATAAAAAATACTCTTTTGACCCTCAGGATTGTGCTAAACATAAGGAGTTGATGTATCATCCTGATTTTTTTCTTGATAATACGCCAATTTTTGCAGAAGAGTTGAAGTACGATTTGTGCCACATAGGAACATTACACCAGCTGACCGGTAAGCGATTGGAGATTTTGTTGCAGCTAAAGCAGCAGGCGGATAATTTAGGATTGAAGTCATATATTACGTTGTTTCACAAAGAAAAACGAGATAGCTTAAAAAGTAGGGTCAAGTATTTTTTACGGAAAATATCAAGCAAAAAAATCAGACAATTTGAAAGAAGAGTTGCGCAAGTAAAACAAACTTCCACCATTATTACTGACCAATATTTGAGCATGGAGGAATGTTTTTTTATAGAAAAACACTCCAAATGCATTGTCGATATTCCTACTGATGTGCAATCGGGTTATCCAATTAGAACGATTAATACCATTGCCTCCGGACAGAAATTAATTACAACTAACGACCATATTAAGAAAGAGCCTTTTTATAATGAAAACAACATTTGCGTTATTGATGAAAGGGCTCCGATTTTAGATGTGATTTTTTTGAGTAAGCCTACAGAAAAAATTAATATTGATCAATTGAGCTTAAAAAGGTGGCTTAAACGACTTATAGAAGAATAAAATGCAAAAAAATATTTTTCAAAAGTTAATACATTACCCCTACTGCAACAGGCTGTATTTTTTGCTGCGATATAGATTCGCTTTCAAAAAAGTGGGTAAGAAATGTTATGTCAGCCCCGCCTTAAAAATTACTCCGCAGTATATTGAGTTGGGTAGTAACGTATGTATTGGGAGGAATTGTAGAATGGAGGGGGTTTTATGCTACGAAGGGGTAAAATATAATCCGCTTATTGTAGTTGGAAATGGGGTGTCTATAGAGCAGAATTTGCACTTGACTTGTGCGCAACGCGTTGTAATTGGTGACAATACCGCCATTGCAGCCAACGTGTCCATAACCGATATTCACCACCCGTATGATGATGTGAACATTTCCATTGAAAGGCAGCAGCTGCAAGTAAAACCGGTGGCTATTGGTGCCGATTGCAAAATATATAACAACGTGGTAATTCTGCCGGGTATAACCATTGGACGACACGTAACCATTGGCGCTAATGCTGTTGTAAATAAAGATATTCCGGACTACTCGGTAGCAGTTGGAGTTCCGGCGAGGGTGGTGAAACGATATAACTTTGAAAAGCAGGTATGGGAAAAAGAATCTTGATTACAGGTACTTTTACCCCAATTATATAGAAGATAAATACGAGGCAAGTATTAATGAAATGAAGAAAAAGGGACTTTATAAGTAGGTATGACAGCACAATCTAAAATTGGCATAGTAACAGTACTGTACAACAGCGGAAAGGTGTTGTACGATTTTTTTACCACGCTTGACCTGCAAACGTATAGGAACTTCGTATTGTACGTTGTTGACAATGCTTCACCGGATGATTCGCTGGCACAGGCGAAGGAGTTGTCAACAAAAGTTTCTTTTCAAACGGTAATTATTTCCGAAGTTCAGAACTGGGGTGTGGCTAAGGGTAACAATATTGGTATTCAGCAGGCGTTGAATGATGAGTGTGAGTATGTTTTGTTATCCAATAATGACGTTGTTTTGGAGCCATCCACCATCGAAAATTTATACAAAGGTATGCTGAACATGCAGGCTACCATGGCTGTTCCTAAAATATATTTTTATGGCACGAACCAAATATGGGCGGCAGGCGGGGTTTGGGAGATGCTGAAGGGTGCAACGGAGCATCTTGGCCTGCTGGAGGAGGATAGGGGGCAGTGGGATAAATCGGTTGTTACTGCGTATTCTCCTACCTGCTTTATGCTGATTAATAGCAGAGTATTTCAGCGTGTAGGCATAATGGATGAGACCTACTTTGTTTACTATGACGATACCGATTTTGTGTGGCGCGCCACCAAAGAACATGCTGAAAAATTGGTGTATATCCACACCTCGCGCTTATGGCACAAGGAAAGTATTTCTACCGGCGGTTGGGGAAGCGATTTCGGACTTTACTACAATAATCGTAATTCCATATATTTCGCGCGAAAGCATTTCTCAGTATTACGCCGATTGGCGGTGTATGGCTTCTTTTTTAGCCACTATGTACTACGAAAGTTGTTCAAAATGTCGGCGCACCAACGGAGTATTGTGAGGAAGGCGTATAGCGATGGACTGAAGATGCGTGAACACCTAAAATAAAAGGCATGAAAGTAGTTGACCCCATATATTCGATACCATATTTAATATTGTTATTGCTTTACTTTGTTTTAGCAATAGTGGAGTACTTGAATAAAAATGACCAAAAAAGACAGTGGGCAGTCATAATAACTTGCGCTACGGTTTTTGTAATGTTTTTCGGACTGCGCGGGTTTATCGGCTGGGATTGGACAAACTATTATCCTTTATACAATAGCACCCCGGATCTTTTTCATTTGCACCCTCAGGCCTTTCAGACGGAAGTAGGGTTTGTTGTATATATGTCTATTTTTAAGATATTTGCGCTAGATTATCATGCATTCATTTTTGTTAGCTCCATCATACATGTATGCCTGTTGAGTGTTTTCTTGAAGCGATATTTGCCCAATGGTCTTTATGTGCTTGGCTTTATTGTGTTTATCGTTATGGGTGGGTTTGGTATGGAAGTCGATGCTATGCGGAATACCATGAGCATATTGCTGTTTTTGATATCCATTAAACATGTTGAGCAGCGTAACTTTGTAAAGTTTTACGCGTTGAATATCGTCGGTTTTTTCTTCCATATTTCGGCTGTTATTTACCTCCCACTGTATTTTCTGTTACATAAAACTCTCAATAGGTGGGTTGTGGGTGCAATTTTTCTAGTGGGACTAGGTGTATTTCTATTGCAGGTAGAGTACATAAAACCATTCTTGGATGGCGCCGGGGATCTCCTAGGCGGGAGGTTTAAATATGGCATTGTGAATTATTTAAACGACGATACTTATAGCAAATCATACGGGTTGACTATTGGGTTGTTGGAGCGGGTGGCTTCAGCTTTACTGGTTATACTATACTATCCTAAGTTGCTGAAAATGTCTAAGTATGGCGTGATTTTTGTAAATGCCTTCGTATGCTATTTTATTTCTTTTTTCTACTTTAGCGAAATGGCAGTTATTAGTGTTAGGGTGGGACTGTTATTTTCATTTTCATACTGGATACTTTGGCCGCTGCTTATACAAGTAATGACCGATAAAACAACTGCGTTATCAGCAACTTTTCCATTAATAACACGCGGAGTGGTAGTTAAAGTTACCCAAGTAGTTGTAGCAGTTTGTTTTGTAGCGTATGCTAACTTGAAAATAGTAGGAATGACCAAGACCATACTTTATCAGTATGATAGCATTGTGTGTTTGGATAAATCCTACGAAGAGCGCAAGGCAATATTTGAGGGAAGTACGACGGAAATATTATTTGGTGAATGATGGGTAAAGATTTTCTCATAATTACAGGTTCGTATCCCCCTGATATTTGTGGGGTAGGCTATGGTACATCAATGTTGATGCAAACACCAACTGCTCAAAATTGGATGCTGTATTACCGCCAAGACTGGCGATTTAAGACACTCTTTTGTCATATTTCAGCTATTGAAGCCACAAGGGCAAAATACATCTTAATGCAATACCCCACGCAGGGATATGGCTGGAGCCTGGTTCCGCATTTGCTATGCATTTACTTCTCGTGGTTTACAAGGAAGAAATTCGGAGTTATCGTACATGAGCAATCCCAGCAATCGCTGAAGGGGTATTTGGCATTAATTTTAATCTTGATTTCTGCCAATAAGTTGATCTTCACTAATAAATTTGAAAGAAATTTTGCCATTAAGCGTATTCCTTTAGTTGCTCACCGATCAGCCGTAGTAAAAATATTTTCTCAAATTAACGCCCAAAATCCTGTTAAGGTAGTCGCAGAGCGAAGCGTTGATATTGTCAACTTCGGATTAATGTTTCCAAGTAAAGGCATTGAGCAATTTATAAAAGAAACCTCGGCGCTGACATCTAAGTACAAGGTTGTATTGGCAGGTAAAATACCGGAAGGCTTTGAAGATTATTTTACAAAAATAAAAGCCTTGAGTGAGGATGCAGGCATAGAGATTCGTTTAGACTTGAGCGATGATGAGATTTCCGCGCTGTTGAATGATTCGAAAATTGCTTACTTGCCGTTTCCGGACGGAGCGTCCGAGCGCAGAGGCTCAATGCTGGCATCCATGCTTAATGGGGCTGTTGTTGTTACAACCTATGGGAAATATACCACGTCGGAGTTAGCCGAATCCGTGGTTGATATAGCTGGTACTTCATTGGAGCAAATACTAAAAAATGATGGCTTATTGAATCAAAAGCAGCAGTTGGCGTTACGCTATATGAAAACTCAGCTGCCTCAAAGCGTTGACGAGGTGGCCGCGAGTTACAATCAATTTATGAGGGAAGAAGCATGAAAATTTTACTAATTCTTGAAAACTCCCCGCTATCGACCGGTGGCATTGAACTTCACTGCCGTAAGATAATGGAGTTGTATAAGAATGACCCGGACATTGAGATGGACTATCTTTGCAAAGACAACGTAAAATCAACTTGGAACAAATGGGTAGGAAAAGTTGTTTTTGACTTTAAGCATTTGATGGAAAAAATACAGCAAAGCCAATGCGATATTGTACATGTACACGGCTTTGCCTCTATGACGGTATCACAAGGATTAAGAGCAGCTTTATCTCTTAAAAAGCCCGTAGTTTACACAGCTCATTTTCATCCCTTTTTTACCCTAAATCGTCCGATGTTTGGACGCCTGTTTTTCCACTTTGGAATACGTCCTTATCTTTCTCAGTTGAATACGGTCGTAGCTATTAATAACGAGGATAGAAAGTTCTTTCAGCAATATAATCGCAATGTTGTGAGCATTCCGCATTGGATAACCGGCATTGAACAACATATAGAGAAACTTGATAAAAAGCAAAATATGATTCTTTTTGTGGGGAGGAATAGCAGCAATAAGGGGCTTGCTTACTTAAATAAAATACCTGCCGAAAAGTATGATATTCATTGTGTAACAAATAGTGATGCAGGGTTGGCAAAGCATATCAATGTGCATATTGACATTGATAATGTGGTGCTAAACAAGTTGTACTATCAAGCAGCGTTAGTAGTTGTTCCGTCTAAGTATGAAGCATTCTCTTACGTTGCGCTGGAAGCTTTAGAGAGAGGAACACCCGTGCTGATGTCAAACCGCGTGAGAATTGCAGATCATTTATCAGGAGTAAAAGGATGGAATATTTTTGAGTATGGCAATACTGCAGATTTTTTTAATAAAATAGATGAAACAGTAGGGCTGCAAGTAGATAAGGTCAAAGTAGAGGAGCGCTTTTCGGAGGCTGCCATTAAACAAAAGTTTGATAAAATTTATAAGCAAAATGGCATTTAGCGTATTAATATCAGTTTACCAAAAGGACTGTCCGGCATACCTAAATGAGGCCTTGCTGAGTATCTTCTCACAAACCATTTTACCAAATGAGGTGGTGTTGGTAAAGGACGGACTATTGTCATCTGAACTTGATGAAGTCATAGATCGCTTTGCAGATAGGTTGAAAATAGTACAGCTATCCAAAAATAGAGGTCTGGGAGAGGCGTTAAATATAGGCCTTCAATCTTGCACCTATGATTTAGTGGCTCGCATGGATGCCGATGATATTTCACAATCCGATAGATTTGAAAAACAGCTGCTGATTTTTGAACAACAACCGCAGTTGGCTGCAGTTGGCTCTTGGGTCAACGAATTTATTGGCTCTACAAATAATGTGGTATCAGTGAGACACTTGCCTGAGACTCCTAAGCAGTTGGCAAAATACGCAAAAAAACGAAGCCCGCTGAATCACCCGAGTGTTATGTTTCGTAAAAATGCCGTAGAAGCCGTAGGAGGGTATCAACATTTTTATTCCTTTGAAGATTATTATCTTTGGTGCAGGCTGATTATGGGAGGGTATGAGCTGTATAATATTCAGGAGGGCTTACTATTTTTTCGCGTCACCCCCGATGTATTTCAACGTCGAGGAGGGTGGAAGTATGCTAAAAGTGAATTGAAATTACTGCAACAGCTTGTCAAAATGGGATTTATCAATCAACTTGAATTTGCCCTGAATGTAATATCACGTATCCCCATTCGGCTAGTTCCCAATGTGGTGAGGGCTTTTATTTACAAGCACATGTTGAGATAGTGATAGTTGAAAGTAGAGAAAATTCTTTCCCTTTCAATAGTGTGCTACTTCCTTTCCTGTTATGTAAAAATGTTTAACTTTGAAACTAGTTAAATGCGTTTTTACATATGACCGCCGAAAAAATTATACAGCATTTAAGCATGCTGCCTCACCCCGAAGGTGGCTACTACAAAGAAACCTACCGCTGTGCCGAGCGTATGACCACCACCGATGGGCGTGAGCGTAACGTATGCACGGCTATTTACTACCTTTTGCAGGACGAAGAAAAATCACGCTTTCATCGCATAAAATCTGATGAAATCTGGCTTTTTCACCAGGGGCAAACGCTGGAAATTGTGATGCTTGAGGATGGTGTGCAGCGTAGCGTTTTTCTCGGCAACGATGTGGAAAATGGCGAGGTGCCACAGGCAGTAGTTCCCGCAGGTGCTTGGTTTGGCGCAGGATTGAAAGAGGGTAAGGGTTATGCGCTGGTGAGCTGCACCGTAGCTCCCGGATTTGATTTTGAAGATTTTGAGTTGGCAAAATAACCACTTCATCAACTTTTAAACATTATGAACTTTCAAACTTTATAAACCTTCACTATCATGACCCCACTATTTTGGCTCGTTCCGGTATCGGCGCTACTGGCGCTGGGTTTTGCCTACTACTTTTTTAGGCAAATGATGAAGGAGGATGAAGGCACTGACCTTATGAAAGAAATTGCCCTGCATGTGCGCAGGGGCGCAATGGCCTACCTTAAGCAACAGTATAAGGTGGTAACCATTGTATTTGTGATACTCGCCATATTTTTTGCCATATTGGCCTATGGCTTTGGTGTGCAAAATCCATGGGTGCCATTTGCCTTTCTTACGGGCGGATTCTTCTCCGGATTGGCCGGATTTATTGGTATGAAGACCGCTACCTACGCCTCGGCACGTACGGCAAATGCGGCGCGTAATTCGCTCAACTCAGGCTTGCGTGTAGCCTTCCGATCGGGTGCCGTAATGGGGTTAACGGTAGTAGGTTTAGGATTGTTGGATATCTCGCTGTGGTTCCTTTTACTCAACCAATTTTACGATGTGAGCCTTGCGCAAAACGTGGTAATTATTACCACCACCATGCTTACCTTTGGCATGGGTGCCAGCACGCAGGCGCTATTTGCCCGCGTGGGCGGCGGTATTTACACCAAGGCTGCCGACGTAGGTGCCGACCTTGTGGGTAAGGTAGAGGCGGGCATTCCCGAGGATGATCCTCGCAACCCCGCCACCATAGCCGACAACGTGGGAGATAACGTGGGTGACGTGGCCGGTATGGGTGCCGACTTGTACGAGAGCTACTGCGGTTCCATTCTTGCTACCGCCGCGCTGGGTGCTTCTGCATTTTACATGATGCCCGAAGTGCAGCTCAAGGCGGTGTTTGCCCCCATGCTCATTGCGGCAGTGGGTATCATTCTTTCTATCATAGGTATATTCTTGGTACACACCAAAGAGGGTGCTACCATGAAGGACTTACTTGGCGCGCTGGGCAAGGGTGTAAACGTGAGTTCGGTGTTGATTGCCATTGCTACCTTTGGCATACTGTACGTGCTGGATATGCCGAATTGGATGGGTATTTCCTTCTCGGTAATATGCGGACTACTGGCGGGTATTATCATTGGCCAGGCTACCGAATACTATACCTCGCACTCGTACAAGCCTACGCAAAATGTGGCAAATAGCGGACAAACAGGTCCGGCTACGGTTATTATTTCAGGCTTGGGCTTGGGTATGCTTTCTACGGCTATTCCCGTTATTACCATTGCGGTAGCCATTATTATGGCATTTATGTGCGCTATAGGCTTTGATGTTGACAACATGCTTACCGCCGAAAATTTGAGCCTTGGCCTGTACGGTATTGGTATTGCCGCAGTGGGTATGCTATCCACACTTGGTATTACGCTGGCTACTGACGCCTATGGTCCAATTGCCGACAATGCGGGTGGTAATGCCGAAATGAGTGGCTTAGGTGCCGAAGTGCGCAAACGTACCGATGCCCTTGATGCTCTGGGCAACACTACGGCCGCTACCGGAAAGGGCTTTGCTATTGGCTCGGCCGCACTTACGGCGTTAGCTTTGCTGGCTTCCTACTTGGAAGAAATTAAAATAGGATTGCAGCACTTAGGTACCGAATTTCTTACGCTTGCCAACGGCAATACCGTGGAGGTAGCCAGAGCAACTATGGTAGATTTGATGGATTACTATCAGGTAAACCTCATGAACCCCAAGGTGCTGGTGGGTGTATTTATTGGCTCTATGATGGCCTTTATGTTCTGTGGTTTGACCATGAACGCTGTGGGACGTGCTGCGCAAAGCATGGTGGAGGAAGTACGTCGTCAGTTCCGTGAAATTAAGGGCATCCTTACAGGCGAAGGTAAACCCGATTACGCTCGTTGCGTTGAAATCTCAACTAGGGGGGCTCAGCGCGAAATGCTGCTGCCCTCTATTCTTGCTATTCTCGCTCCTGTAATTACGGGTATTATTTTTGGAGTAGCTGGAGTAATGGGCTTACTGGTAGGCGGACTTGGCGCGGGCTTTGTATTGGCTATTTTCATGGCTAACGCAGGTGGCGCTTGGGATAATGCCAAGAAGTATGTAGAAGAAGGTAACCACGGCGGCAAGGGCTCCGATACGCACAAGGCTACCGTAGTGGGTGATACCGTTGGCGATCCGTTTAAGGACACCGCTGGACCTTCGCTCAACATTTTGGTGAAATTGATGAGCATGGTGGCTATTGTGATGGCTGGACTCACAGTCGCATTCTCACTCCTATAATGTAGATTTCAAATTACCCTAACAGGGTTTGGAATCCCTGTTAGGTTTTTAAAATTTTATTAATGAAAAAAATATTGCTATTTCTTTCTCTCCCGCTTCTTCTAGCGGGTTGTGGTGGCAAATCTAAAGCCCCAAAGGATGCTGCGATAAGGCAGGATTCATCGAGTGTGGCTATTGATAATGCCAAGTTTCTTTTCAGCGACAAAGATAACGCGAGTTTTGAACTGTATCAAAGACAGGATGGCTACCATTACACGTCCACAGAAGTTGCTTACAACATGGTTTACTTAGTGTTGCCGGGCAAGAAAATGCAACATTACGTGGCAAAATGGACTACCTATGCCAAGTCGTGCACGGGATGCGAAAAGGCGCTGCGGAACATAAAAGCGGAGTTGTACGATGTTACTTCACCGTATAACCTGGTGCTAAGCGTGGATCATAAATGTGATAAGATTACGTTTGATGTAAACACCTACCAAACGGTGGATTACGGTTGCTGCGCAAGCGAAGATACCTACCAAGTGTACGACTATAACAAGCAGCTGATAGTGGAGTACAATACGGTGGCTATTGGCAGTGTTCCCAACAAACCGCTAAGGTTTTATGCCGGATACGAGTCGGCTGCGTACGGCGAACCGTGGGTGGGGACGCTTTACCTGGCTTACAGTAGCAGCAACAGGTACACCATTCGCATAAAAGACGAAAAAAACAGGCTGGAAAATTGCGAGTTTTCGCCCGGCATTACTATTGTAGGCAAAAAACAGGACACGCAATCGGGAGTAGAGTGTACGCTGTGGTCGCTTGAAAAGGCCAATAGTCAGAAGGATATAAGCGGCATTGAGGTGCGCTTAAACTACGGCGAAGTTGGTCCTGATATTAAGGTGATTATTCCTATTACCAACGGCTTGCCCTTTGGCAAAGAGGATAGGGTACAGGAGGTGGAGGTAGGAAGATAAAAGAATAAAAAGATAAAGAGATAAAACAAAATCTCGCACAAATGACTGTGCGAGATTTTCTCTTTGCGTCTCTGCGGCTTTGCGTGAAACTATTACATCTTCTTTCCCCCAATCAAAAACTTATGCTGTTCTTCGTCGCTGCCGTATGGCTCAGGATAAATAATGAGCAGGTTACTGTGCGCAAAATGGTCGGTAAGTATAGCGTATAGGCGCTCAATAATAGGTGCGTGAGAAACTGAGGTAGCGCGGGCGCCTACAGCCACAAACAGGTCATCCTTATGTACCTCGTGTACCAAAGCGCGCAACCCCGTGCGAATATCAAACTCCATGAGCTGTATATCAAACACCGTTTCGTTCTTTTGGTTCAACGCCTCTATGTGGTCAATCGTTGCGCGGTTAGCGTAGAAAATCAGCTTAGCATTAATCTGTTTTTGCAGGTTGCCCAAGCGGTATAGCCAGCGCGAGAAGCCCGCTTCGTACTCCGCCCTTGCCGGTACCGCCACTATAATGCGCCTTACCGTATTAATAGGTTGGTGCAGTTGGCTTACAAAAATGGTTTGCTTGCTGCCCTTAAGTAGCGTATTGAGTCGCATGGCAAACATAGCATTTGCCAAATCTGTATTTTGGTGTAAACCAAGTACCACGTCGGTAATATGTAGAGTATTTGTGGCCTTAATAACTCCCTTGGCAATGCTGTTGTGCGCAAGGTGCACCATTTCAAGCTCCGTATCACTTGCTGAAGCGTAGGAGGCTGCCTTTTCAAGTATGCGCTTGCCCTGCTCCCACTTTTCCTCGCTTACGCTTTGTTTATCAGATATGTATAGGGCATATAAGGGCTCCTTACTTTTCTCGCCGCGTATCATGGTAGCAAATTCCACCAGTCGCTCAATGGTAGCGGGGTTACTCACCGGGATTAGAATTCTGCCCGACTTGCGACCTGCTGTAGCGTGTCGCTTGGATTGCGCAGCTATTTTTCGTGCCGCCCTTTCCGTTGCAAACGAACTCACTATGCAGGTTATCAAAATCATGATAACAGTACCGTTGAGCACATCATCGTTGAATAACTCTATACGACGACCTACAACTACCACAGCCAAAGCTGCTGCTGCGTGAGCGTTGCTTAATCCGAAAATAAGGTTGCGCTCATCAGCACGCAGGTTGAACGTTTTTTGCGTAGCCCAAGCGGCCAAAAACTTAGCCATCATAGCACCAATAGCCATAGTGGCAGCCACAATCAGGGCGTTAGGACCTTGAAGAAAAACCCTCACATCCACAATCATACCCACGCTTATGAGGAAGAAGGGGATAAAAATAGCGTTGCCCACAAAGTCAATGCGGTTCATTAGGGCCGAGGTACTTGGAATTAAGCGGTTCAACGCTATACCGGCAAGAAATGCTCCTATTATGCCTTCCATGCCAATTAGCTGCGCTCCAAAGGCAGCAATAAAAAGCATGGCGAGTACAAAAATATACTGTGCTACGCTATCGGTATTGCGCTTAAAGAATTGCCTTGTAACCCACGGGAAGCCAAAGAGAATAGCAGCACTGAAAAGTAAAAATTGGCCTATAAACTGTACCCAATGCAGCGCGTCGAGGTTGCCATCTTTACTACCTACAACTACAGCTAAGGTTAAGAGTGACAGCGTATCTGTAATAATGGTACCTATAACGGTGATGCTTACTGCCCTTATTTTGGTAATACCGTAGCGGCTTACAATGGGATAGGCCAACAGTGTGTGTGATGAGAACATGCTTGCTAGCAGCACAGATGTTATCAAGTCAAACTTCAGCACATACAGCGCCAACACTATACCTATGCCCAATGCAATAACAAATGCATATAGGCCGTACCCAATACTTTTAAAGCGATTGTTTTTAAAGTCGTCAATATCCACCTCTACACCAGCCAAAAACATGATGTACAGCAGCCCCACAGTGCCAAACAGTTCAATGCTGCTATCGTGCAGCAGCACGTTAAATCCATTGGGACCCACAATAATACCTGCCACAATAAGCCCCACAATGTAGGGTATGCGCAGCCTGGTAAAAATAATGGGAGCAAATAGGATAATGAGTAACACTACCGCAAAAATCAATACCGGATTTTGCAGCGGGAGAGTGAAGTATGAGGCGAAGGAATGCAATTACGAATTAAAAATTACGAACCGAGCGAAGCGAGTTCATGAGCCGTTAGGCGAATAATTACAATGACAGACCGCAAATGTACGAAAATTCTTCGTGTCCTATAGTGGGCGGAACCCAAGCCGGAGGGGAAAAATATCGAAGTTTATAATAATTTGTGTTGAACAGTCTTAAAAAGGCAGGAATTATATTTGCCTAATCCTTAGTAAAATATATGGTGCATCGGGAAGCCTCACCTTTTTTAGGTTTTTATCATATACCCTATGGTCATTAGGTTCCCCAACCTCAAATGTGTCGCTATATTCGGTAACCGTCATTTCCCATAGGTTGATAATATCCACCTTATAACGATTTCCCGACACAGGTCGCTCGTAGGCAGCATTTCGCGAAGGAAGATTAAACAGCCACGAGTCCTGAATTTGTTTTCCGAAATTTATAAAGTAGTAGCCATCTCCGGCGGTGGAGGTTAGAAAGTCGCGGCTTATATCCGACATCTCAATTGGATTTGGCGCTTGTTCCAAAACGCTGCGGAGGAACTTTATCCGCTTCCAACTTTCGCCCTTAAACTCCCCACCAATAGCACAGTGCATAGGCTTATTATCGTACAGGTAAACTTCACCGTGCGTGACGTAAATGCCGCCCATTACGCCGTTGGTTACCAGGTAGGTCATCTGCTGCGGGCTGTATCGTCCCCAGCGGGCGTAGTTGCCTTCATAGCCAACTTCGTCGCAAATAACGGGTTTGTGAAAAATCATTCGGAGCGTAGCGGAGGAGGTGGAACTTTGCACAGGGCCCTCGTCCTGAATGCTTACGTGGGTGTACTCGGGCATTTGATAGTCAAAGTACACGGCTGTACCCCCATGTATGGAACAAAGGTGGCGGTAGGGGTCATTTTTCGCAACTACTTTGGTAAGCGTTTTCCAATTTTCAGTATTCTTTGCTCTTAGCAAATCCCACTCGTTGGCCAATGACCACCATACGTTGCTGAACGACGACAGGCGAGCTGTAAGGTACTTCAAATACCTAATGTCCACCTGTTCGGGCATTCTGTCAAAACCCCAAAGACCGCCATCGTACGGGTGAAAAAGAATCAAATCTGCTTCCACACCAATTGCCTTTAGCTGGTCAATTCTTTTCTCAAGGTTTTGAAAAAATGCAGGATTGAATTGTTCGTAATCAAACTCGTAGTTCTTTTTCCCTTTTTCGTCAGTGGTTACTTTTTTTATAACAAAAGGCAGGTAGGGTGGTTCCTCCTTGTACTGAGCATCATCCTTTGGGAAAACACACATGCGAATTTTATTAAATCCCGATACGGCCAGCTGCTTTACCGTTTCCTCCTGCATGCTGTCGGTAGCGTGTGTCCAAGCGTAGGAGGTTGTACCAAATGGATAGTAGCGAGTTCCATCGGCATGTTTGAAGTGGTACTTCATGTCTACCATTACCATTCCGTGGTTGTTTTCAGAAGCAGGAATAGCCGTAAAGCTACCCTTTTGCTTGTTCAGCGCACCCACGCTACTTGATGTAACGTACGTCCAATCACCCGCCTCCGTGGGCATAAATCTGATGCGGTAGGTGTTGTTGCCATCGTAGAAACCTGCTACAGTTTTGTTCGTTAGCCCATTGGTAAAAACTGCCGAAATCTTTACACTGAATGGATTACCGCTGGCCTTATGTTGGAGCGCAACTTCAAATCTATCCCAACATTCTACTTTTTCCTGTGCTGCAGCAATTCCAACGCCAAGCAGTAGAAGTAAGGCTGTTACATATATCTTTAACTTCATGATTTGTAGAGTGTTTTTATTGGGGATGTATTTTAGTATGTGGCAAAGTTATGATTCTTTTTTAATATTTTTTGTAGATTTGTCGGATATCAAATACCTGAAAAATATGCGCCTCAAATTCATATCACTTTGCATACTGACAGCAATGCTGGGTAGTGCGGCTGCTTCGGAAAAAGTAAAGCAAGGCTACCAAAATCCCATTTTAGGTGGAGATTATCCTGATCCTTCAGTTGTGAGGGTAGGTAGTGATTTTTATATGACCCACTCATCATTTGAGTACTATCCGGGCTTGTTAATTTGGCATTCTACCGATTTAGTTCATTGGAAACGTGTTGGTCACGCGCTTACCAAGTATGTTGGCTCAGTGTGGGCACCCGATCTCATTAAGCATGGCGATACATGGTATATTTATTTTCCTGCAGGGAAGAAAAACTGGGTAGTAACCGCACCGTCACCCGAAGGGCCATGGTCCGACCCGGTGGACTTGCAGCTGCCCGGATATATTGACCCTGGGCATGTGGTAGATGCCAAGGGGAAGCGCTATCTGTACCTCTCAAAAGGCTACATTGTACCGCTTTCCAACGATGGTTTATCGACTACAGGAGCCCCCGTGAAGAATTACGAAGGCTGGCAGTTTCCCGAAGAATGGAGTACCGAATGTTTTTGTTTGGAGTCGCCCAAATCCACCGTTCGCAATGGTTACTACTACCTTACCACGGCCGAAGGTGGAACAGCCGGGCCTTCTACAGCGCACATGGTGGTGTCGGCAAGGGCGCTATCTCCCTATGGTCCCTTTGAAAATTCGCCCTATAACCCCATTGTGCACACCCAAAATAGGGACGAAAGATGGTGGAATCAGGGACATGGCACGCTGGTGGACGATATTAATGGGCAGTGGTGGATTATGTACCACGCTTACGAAAAAGCGTTCCATACGCTGGGGCGACAAACGCTGCTCCTGCCCATAGAGTGGACAAAAGACGGCTGGTTTCGCGTGCCTGAGGGCAGAAATAGCGCGGACGTACTCCCTGCTCCTGCCGGACAACCGTTTGAGGGTAATACGCAACTATCTGACGACTTTTCGGGTAATAAGCTTGGGTTGCAATGGCAGTTTTTCAAGCAGTATGCCCCCGAGCGAATAAGCGTAGGCAGTGGTAAGTTGGTGTTCAAAGCACAGGGTACATCGTTTGTCGAAAGTGCTCCGTTACTGGTAAATGCTGGTGACAGGCGCTACGAAATGACGGTAGAATACCGAATTGACGAAGGCGTTACCGCCGGACTCACCCTGTTTTACGATGAACAGGCAAATGTCCGTATTTCTGTTGATAAGAATGATTTTCTGGTAGTTAACCAGAAAAATGCAAAGAACCGTGTTCCCAACAAAATTGGCAACCACGGTTTTCTACGTATTTTCAACATTTACAATGAGATAAACTTCTTTTACAGTGCTGATGGCAAAGAGTGGTTCAAGATGGGACGCAGCCTTGAAGTGTCAGGCTTTAACCACAATGTGTTCTATGGCTTCCTGAGTTTGCGGGCTGGCATCTACGCTTTTGGAGAGGGGAATGCGGAGTTTAGCAACTTTGTTTACAAGAAGTTGGAAGATTAATTTGTTCTCTATTTCACTTGTATTTCAAACAGGCGTTTCCAATTTTTCCCTGTTACAAAAATCTGCCCCGTTTTTTCGTTGTAAGCTATGCCGTTAAGCACATCTGTATTGCTGTCCTTAAGTGCATTGGGTAGTATTCCTTGCAGGTTTACAACGCTATTCACAGCGCCACTCGCTGTATCTATGCGCACTATGTAATCCGCACCATACACGTTGGCCCACAACTCGCCATTAATCAGCTCCAGCTCATTTAAGTACGACACAGGGCCTTTGTCCGTATAAACTTCTAACCGCTTGCGCACGCTAAAATCGTTGGGCGAACGGAAGGTAATTACATTTGTGCCATTGCTCATTATCAGCAATTTGTCATCGGAGGTGAGCCCCCAGCCTTCACCGCTGTAGGGTATGGTAGTCTGCAGATCAAGAGTTTTACTATCGTACACAAAGCAGGTTTGCTCTCGCCAGGTAAGCTGGTACAGCAGCCCGTTGAGCACGCAAAGCCCCTCGCCAAAGTATTCTTTCGATAGAGCCTTATCCTTAAGTGTTTTACCGCTTTGTAAATCAGCTATACGTACCACTGATTTTCCATGTAACCCGGTGCTTTCATACAACGTACCATTTTGTATTTGAAGACCTTGCGTGTATGCTTGGTCACTATGTGGGTAGGAGGTCACTATGCGGTAACCGTATGTTTTGGGTGCCAAGGAGGGTAGTACGGTAAGGTTTACGCTTGTAGCAGCAACCTCTATGCTATCTTTAAACAATTTCACAGTGAGCAACTTGCGACCAAACCTTTGAATATTTACTTTAAGTAGTGATGAAGTGTCAACTAAAGTTGCTACGCGCTTATTTTCCAAGTATGCTACTACCGAATCGTACTGAAAGTTTGGTTTCAGGTAAACAATCTTAATCTCCTCATTATTTTTGATTTGTGCATTATTTTTCGGGGAAACCAGCTGTAATTTTTCACTTTTGTCAAGTCGGGAACTTGAGGTACGTTTTTGCTGCGCCCCGCCCGAGCAAGAAAGGAGAAGGCAAAACAGCAAAATGGTAAATGGTAAATGGTAAATGGTAAACGTTTTACGGCGAGAGAATGCCTGCGCGTTGTCACCCTGAGCCTGTCGAAGGGGTGCGGCGTGGCGTTTAAGAATGCCCTCCCCACATACTTCGACAGGTTCAGTATGACAGCACACGTAGTTTGTATTTAAATCTCTCCTCATTCCTAAAAATTATAGCTCAGCGAAAAGACGTTGGAGTAGCTGCTTACACCCACTGAACCTATGTTGGTTATGGCGTAATCGAGCGCGAAGCCCCAGTAGCGCAGCCCAATACCGAGGTTGGGTTGTACGGTGAAGTATTTTTTGTCGTCAAAGTCGGTAATACGCTGGGCATTATTGAGTCCACAACGCAGGTAGACCATATTTTTGTAGCTGCCTTCAAGTCCTATTTTGGGGTCAATATTCAGCACTTTGCTTGAAATAAGTACGTTGCGCTGTCCATCGGTGGTGAAATCCAACCCAACCTCGGCCAGCATGGCAAAATCCTTATTGAACTGAAAATGGCGTGATGCCGAAAGCGTAATCGTAGGCAGCGTAATTTCTGCCTTAGAGTCAGGTACAGAGTTGGTTATGGTGTCGCCCGAAGGCATAACGTATGCAGGAATTTCCAGCTCGTCAGCGTTGAACGTCCAAGCATTTACGGTAGTGGTAATATCGCGTAGCATAACGCCGAAATTCCACTTACGATACTGGTAGTGAGCGCCTAAATCGATTCCAAAACCGTAGGCGTTGGCAAATTTTCCGATGTGGCGGTATACTATTTTAGCGTTAGCGCCCAAATTGATAGGCACACCGCCCACCATCATTTTATGACCTACGGAAAAAGTGAAGGCATAGTCAGCAGTGGAAAAGTAGCTTAAGCGGTCGTAGCTAAAGTTGCCGTCCTTGTCAATAAGGTCGGTAGTGTTGGCAATATCATCCACGCCAAAGCGAATAAACGAAAAGGCGAGGCTGGTGGAAGTATCTAATTTGCAGGAGAATGCTCCAAAGTCGTACTTGGCTATGCCGGCAAAGTATTCGGCGTGCATGAGGGAAGCACTCATGGGCTTTTCCAACGTGAGCAGCAGCGCCGGATTCCAGTAGGTAGCCGTTGCGTCAAGGGCAGTAGTAGTGGCTGTACTACCCATACCCAGCGCGCGGGCGCCCGCGCCTATCGACATAAATTCGTTGCTGTATTTAGGTGCGTCGGCAGCACTTGCCGCAGTGGTGCAGGTGAACGATAGTAAAGAGAAGTATAATAGTAGTTTACGCAACGTGGTGTTCTATGAACGGTCACTTATACCTTTTCCTCCGCCGCACACTTTCGACAAGCTCAGCATGACAACCCGCGGGTAAATGGTCACCGGTAACTTATTAACTTGTAAAAGTACATAAAAAATAGCGTTTTGAGTGCTGTTAATATTTAAAATGAGGTAAAAGAAAAAAGAGTTACCTTTGTCAATTCGTAATTCGTAATTCGTAATTCGTAATTAAATTAAAACGAGCATGTTAAACGATAAAATTCGCTTATTTACCATACCTAATTTCATTACCTGCCTAAACCTTTTATCGGGCTGTGTAGGTATTGTATTTGCGCTGTCGGGTAATCTTAATGTGGCTATGCTCTGTATTTTAATGTCCGCCGTATTTGATTTTCTCGATGGATTTGTCGCCCGTTTGTTGGGGTCATTCTCTCTTGTAGGTAAGCAACTCGACTCCTTGGCAGACATTGTAAGTTTTGGTACGCTTCCGGCAGTAATGCTTTTTAGCGTGCTGCAAAATTTGATAGCTAATTGTGAAATGTCATTCTACGGCATGTACATAGTTGCATTTTCTCCGTTTTTGCTTACAGCCTTTTCGGCCTTGCGTTTGGCAAAATTCAACGTGGATGAGCGTCAAACCGAGTCGTTTATGGGGTTGCCTACCCCTGCTAACGCACTGTTTATTTCCTCTTTTTCAATAATTTACACTCAATTAACGTTGCCTGTATGGGTGGTGGTGTTAGCCATTGCGCTTTTTTGCTACCTGCTGATTGCCGAAATCCCCATGTTTTCGCTTAAAATCAAAGATTTTAGCATAAAAAAGTATGCCATTCAGCTGGCTTTTGTGGCTCTTTCGGCCGGTGTGCTGGTAATTATGATTGGTGTAGGTCAGCTAGTGGCTGCTTTTCCTGTTATTATACTGCTATACATTGTGCTAAGCACTCTCAAGTGGCTGCTTAAAGTGTAAAATTATTGTTCTGCTATCACTAAATCTTGGTATTCAAGTTTGAGAAGTCCCCACGCAATGTATTGCGCGGGGGCTTCTCGTTTTTCCCTTTGGTAACCTAATAAAGCACTGTTTAAAGATTTTATACAGCCTTTATCAATACCTTTGATTATTGGGTTTGCGCCGCATTTTTTCAACATCAAAAACTGAAATCGCCGTGAGCTTGTATAAAACTTTAAAAGGAGGAACTCTATCGGCAGTCGTTGCCATAGTTCTTATTCATAGCGCGCAAGCGCAGCCTATTTTCGATTTGCAGCAGTGCTTGGATTACGCGCAGGAACATTACCCGCTATTTCAGCAGTCGCAAATTGACAAGCAAATTGTGGACAAGCAAGTCAAAGAACGACTTTCGGCATGGTACCCACAGGTGAACTTTAGCGCTGACCTACAGCATACGCAAAAAGGGCAGCAGGGCACAATAACGTATGGCGGGCAAACAGCCGAGATAGAGCTGACCAAGCAAAATATAAGCCCTCTTGCCTTTTCGGTAAACCAAACGCTGCTTGACCGCGATGCCATTTACTCCGCCAAAACCGCATCTCCCACGCGCTATCAGGCTGAAATGCAAACCCAATACCAGTGGATTGACCTGCAGGTAAACGTTACCAAAGCCTTTTACAACGTGCTGCTTCAGCAGCAGCAGCTACAAATTTACACCACCGATGTGGAGCGCCTGCGCGAAGCCCTAACCGATGCGCAAAGCCGTTACAAGGGTGGCTTGGTAGATAAAACCGATGTGCAGCGCTCAAAGATTGCGCTCAACAATGGTCTTGCCTTGCACCAAAAATCCTTGCAAATGGTGGGTGTAAGCTATGCCAACCTGCAACAGATGATGGGCTACAGCGATTCGGTCAGCTTCGTTATTCATGACAGCATACAGTCCGCCATTCCATACATGTACATAGATACCACGCTCACACCCAACGTTGAAAACCGCGTGGAGTATGCCCTGCTCGATACCGAGCGTAAGCTGCTGGATGTTGACCTCAGCTACTCGCACTGGGGCTACATGCCCAACCTGTCGCTGTATGGTCGCTTGCCCTTCACTTTTTCCGACAACGATTTTGGTTCGCTATACAACGATGCATACATTAACCCCGGGGTGGGAGTGAGCCTCTCTATACCACTGTTTGAGGGCTTGTCGCGTATGCACAAAACCAAGGTTGCCAAGCTAAACCTTGAGCGTAATAAGTGGAGTTTTGAGGCGCTGAAAACATCGGTAAGCACTGAGTATGCCAACGCTATTGCGATATATAAATCGAACCTTGCCAACTGTGCATTTTTACAGGAAAATATGGAAGATGCCGAGGAGGTGTACAACATCATTTTTTTACAGTACAAGGAAGGTGTAAAAACCTTTCTTGACCTCACCTCGGCGCACTCCGACCTTATTACAGCACAGACCTCGTATTACAACGCCGTGTATCAGGTGGTAGTAAGCAAGGTAGATGTGGAGAAGGCGCTGGGGCTGATAAAGTAAAACGTTCTTTTTCATCTTACTTTTTTTGTCCGTCAAAAAAAGTAACAAAAAAACTCGCGGCTCAGCTTTTCGGCGACCCGCCACAGGCTTGCTTGGCTAAACAAAATGAACTCGCTTTGCTCAAACATCATTTTGTTTTACGCCGCTACACCTTGCGGGTACCCCGCCTACAAAGCCCATGCCGCCTTATTGCCTTGCGGCAAAATGGCCATCCCATTTGCACCCTCTTGGGCTGGTGAGAGTGGGTGCGTTGGCCTGACCGAATGGCGAGCCTGCGCAGGCAAGAGCGTAGCAAAACTACGAACGGCGTATGAGCCGTGAAGTAAAGTTTTGCACGCGGTGGGTTGAAGCATCGTTCGGTCTTGACTTTTGGTTACTTTGGGTCAAGCCAAAGTGACAAAGAAAAAAAAATAATATATTTTGATAAAAGACGAGTATGCAACGAATAGCACTTGTTACATTAATATGCCTGTCAGTCCTATCCTGTGGGCGTAAAAAGGTAGCGGTAACGCACCAGCCTGAGGCCGTAAATACTCAGGTGGTAGAGGCTGCTATAGTAGACTACACCAACGAATATCCGGGTGTGGTAAATGCCTTAGTGGAGGTGAACATCATATCGCAGGTTACGGGCGCTGTTACCGATATTTACTTTACCGATGGGCAAAAGGTGAAGAAGGGGCAGAAGTTATACTCCATTGACAAGCAGCAGTTCAAGGCGCAGTACGATCAAGCCGTAGCTAATCTCAATGCCGCTAAAGCCAACTTGGATAAGGCGCAAAAGGATGCTGACCGCTACAACTTTTTACAGGAAAAAGATGCCATAGCCAAGCAAACGGTGGACTACGCCCAAGCAACACTTGAAACCGCCAAGCAACAGGTAAAGGCTGCCGAGGAGGGCGTTGTGAACCAATCGGCCTACCTGCGCTACTCTGAAATTGCTTCGCCTGCCGATGGTAATATCGGTTTTTCAGCCGTAAAAAAAGGCGCGCTGGTTACTGCGGGAAATACAGTGTTAAACACTATTTCAAGCAATAATCCTATTGGCATAGACTTTTATCTTAACGAAAAAGAGGTTCCAACTTTTATGGCGGAGGTAGATAAATCAAATAAGGATTCTCTTTTCACTGTGGTATTGCCCGATAATTCCGTGTATTCCAGCTACGCCACCATTTACGCTATCGACCGTGCTATTGACCCGCAAACGGCTACGCTAAAGGTGCGCCTGTTGCTACCCAATGAGCGCGAAATGCTGAAAGCTGGCATGAGCTGCACCGTGCGCATGAAGGTGAGCAGCGCAACCAAGCTGGTTACCATTCCCGCCAAAGCGCTGGTGGAGCAAATGGGCGAATACTTTGTGTATGTGGTGCAGCCCGATAGTACTGTGCGCGAGCAGCGTGTGAGCAAAGGGCGTAGTTTAGGAGTAAATGTTACCATTGACGCAGGACTTGCCGAGGGTGAAACCATTGTAGTAGACGGTATACAAAGCCTGCGTCCGGGAGCAAAGGTAATGCTAAGACCCTAACCGGGTTTTGGACCCTGTTAGGATTCGCCTAAGGTAAATAGAAAAGATTATGATTTCCGATACCTTCATAAAAAAACCGGCCACGGCCATAGTGGCAGCCATTATCATTATGCTGCTGGGCGTGCTGTCGCTGCTCAATCTGCCCGTGTCGCAGTATCCCAATATTGCGCCGCCTGTGGTTACTGTTATTGCCAACTATCCCGGCGCCGACGCGCAAACGGTGGAGCAAACCGTTACTACACCGCTTGAGGCACAAATCAACGGCTCGCCGGGCATGATGTACTTTCAGAGTTCGAGTAACAACAACGGCGCCTGCATGATTCAGTGCTACTTTGAGATTGGCACTAACGTAGATATTGCTGCCCTTGATATTCAAAACCGCGCCAATATTGCCCTGCCCACTTTGCCAAGCGATGTGCAACGCTTAGGCGTTACCGTGCGCAAGCGCAATCCCAGCATACTTATGCAAATTGCCCTGTACTCGCCCAACAGCACGCACAGCCAGCAGTTTGTGGATAACTATGCCAACTTGTACCTGCACGATGCTTTGCTACGCGTGGATGGTGTTGGCGACGTAATGGTGCGTGCCGACCCGTTTAGTATTCGTGTGTGGCTCAACCCCGAGCTGATGTCGCAGGTGAACCTCACTACCTCCGAGGTGGTAGCAGCGCTTAAGGAGCAAAACCTGCTGGTGTCGGCGGGCTCTATTGGCGCTACGCCGCAAAAGAGCAGCCAACCTTTTGAGTACACCATTCTCACCAACAGCCGCCTATCGTCGGTGGAGGAGTTTAAGAATGTGATAGTGCGCTCCAACCCGCAAACGGGTGCCATGACCTACCTTAAGGATATTGCCCGCGTGGAGTTGGGGCAATACTCCTATGGTAACTCCTACGTAGATGGTAAGGATGCCGCCATAATGATGATATACCAATCGCCTGGCAGCAATGCGCTCAGCGTCGCCAGTGGGGTGTACGCTGCTATGGAACAGCTCAAAAAAGACTTTCCCGAAGATATTGATTACATAGTACCCTACGAAACCGTAAGCATAGTAAACGCCTCCATAAGCGAGGTGGTAAAAACCCTTGCCATAGCGCTGCTGCTGGTGCTGCTGGTGGTGTACCTGTTTTTGCAAAATTGGCGTTCTACGCTTATTCCCATGCTGGCAATTCCGGTGTCCATTATCGGTACATTCGCGGCATTTACGGTACTTGGCTTTACGGTAAATATCCTCACGTTGTTTGGCTTTGTGCTTGCCATAGGCATTGTGGTTGACGATGCCATTGTGGTAGTGGAGGCAGTACAAAACAGCCTTGATTCGAAAAACGCGTCACCCAAGGAGGCCACGCTTGATGCCATGAAAAGCATAGCCGGGCCCGTTATTGCCATAGCCCTTATCCTCGATGCCGTATTTATTCCCGTAGGGTTTATTCCCGGTATAGTAGGGCGGCTGTACCAGCAGTTTGCCATTACCATAGCCGTGTCCGTTACCATATCGGCATTTGTGGCGCTGTCGCTATCGCCCGCCTTGTGCGTACTGCTTTTGCGTAAGCGTAATGCAGATAAAAAAGTGCAAGGCATAGGTGTGTTTTTTGCGTGGTTCAACGGTATGTTCGATAAGCTGACCATCCGCTATGGCAATGGAGTAGGGCGCATAATTAAAAAGGCTCCGCTGGTGTTGGTGGGGTTGATTTGTATTTGTGTCGTTACCGTATTTTTATTTGAGAAAAAGCCCACAGGCTTTATTCCCACCGAGGATGAAGGCCGCCTGTTTATTACTTACACCTTGCCCGAGTCGGCTTCTACTACTCGCAGTTTAGCGGTGCTGGACTCGCTTATGCAAATAGCCATGCGCATGCCCGAGGTGAAGCATTTGGGCGGCGTATCGGGTATGAACGTGGTATCAGGGGCGCAAAAAAGCAACAGCGGCACCATATTCTGCATGCTGCAACCGTGGGATCAGCGCAAGAAAAAATCGCAGCAAATGCAAGCTGTTGTGGAGCGTATGCAGCGTGAATTTGCCGCCATAAAAGATGCCAACACGCTGGTAATTGTACCACCCGCTATTGCGGGCTTGGGTGCTACGGGTGGCTTCACATTTATGTTTGAAGATAGGGCAGGTGCTGATAATTTAAAAACCTTTGAGCATAACCTGAACAGCTTCTTAGTGGAGTTGAATAAGCGCCCCGAAATAGCGCGCGCCTACAGCTTTTTTACCGCCACCACGCCCGGTTACAACCTTACGGTAGATAGAGAAATGGCCAAGCGTATGGGCGTTTCGCTTACCGACATTTACTCCACCATTCAAACCTTTTTGGCGGGTACCTACGTCAACGATTTTACCATGTACGGGCGCAACTTTAAGGTAATGGCGGAGGCTGATACCGTGTACCGCAGCGATATCAGCAACCTTAACCGCTACTACGTGCGCAATACTCAGGGGCGCATGGTGCCGCTGGGCGGACTTATCAGCTATGAGGTTATTGAAAGTCCCGGTTCCATTACGCACTACAACCTGTTTCGCTCCGCAGAAGTGGACGGTAGCGCGGCGGCGGGCTACAGCAGCGGGCAGGCCATTCAGGCGTTGGTGGAAACCGCCGAAAGCGCGCTGCCAAGCGGCTACGGCTACGATTTTTCAGGGTTAACCTTGCAGGAAATACAATCGGGGAATACCACCTACCTTATTTTTGCGTTAGCGATATTGTTCGTGTTTTTGCTATTGGTGGCGTTGTACCAAAGTTGGTTACTGCCATTTTCGGTGCTGCTGGCGGTGCCGCTGGGCGCGTTTGGCGCCATACTAACGCTTACGCTCATACCGCAATTGAGCAATAGCGTTTACGCTCAAATTGGACTGATTACCCTCATAGGGCTTGCCGCCAAAAATGCTATTCTAATTGTAGAATATGCCAAGCTGCGTTTTGATTCGGGCATGCCATTGGTAGATGCTGTGCTCGATGCCGTAAAAGTACGTTTGCGACCCATACTTATGACTTCTATAGCCTTTATACTCGGCGTACTACCGCTTGCCTTTGCCAGTGGCGCCGGTGCTGTATCCCGCCAAACTATAGGCTGGACGGTACTTGGCGGTATGGTGGCCGCTACCTCGCTGGCTATATTTGTAGTGCCGGTGTTGTTTGTGGTGATAACGAAAGCATCGAGAAAAAAGCAAGTCAAAGAATCAGCAGCTCAATAAAATAGTAAGGGCGGCATTTGCAAATGCTGCCCTTTTTGTATTTCAAATTGTTTAATTCGTCCAATTGACTTCGTCGAACTTCGTTTCGTGGACAGATACTTCTATTTACAGTTTTATTTTCAAAGCGTCCATAGCCTTTCCTGTTTTCTCTCTCGCTTCTTCCACCGATGCTCCTCGCGCGAGCAGCACTCCCATACGCCTATGGCCATGCACTTCGGGTTTGCCAAATAGGCGAATTTGCGTATCCGGTTGGGATAATGCCGCGTCAACATTAGCAAATGCCAGCTGCTGCGAATCACCTTTTACCACTATAGCACGAGAGGCTGATGGGCCATGAAACGCTATGTTGGGAATAGGAAGTTCCAGCACGGCGCGCGCATGAAGCGAAAATTGCGACAAGTCCTGAGATATCATGGTAACCATCCCTGTGTCGTGCGGACGTGGAGATACTTCACTAAATATCACATCTTCTCCGCAAATAAACAGCTCTACGCCAAAGATGCCTCTTCCTCCCAAAGCGTCCGTTATTTTAAGCGCAATATCACGCGCCTTTTCTTTTGCGGCAAGCGACATGGGCTGCGGCTGCCACGATTCGCGGTAGTCTCCGTCAATCTGAACGTGTCCGATAGGCTCTAAGAAAGAAGTTCCACCTACGTGGCGAACAGTCAGCTGCGTTATCTCGTAGTCAAAGCGCACAAAGCCTTCCACAATCACCTTTCCGGCGCCTGCACGTCCGCCTTCCTGAGCATAGGTCCATGCCTTAACTATGTCTTCTTCCTTACGAACAACGCTTTGCCCATGCCCCGAAGAGCTCATGATGGGCTTAACTACGCAGGGAATGCCTATTTCAGCAATGGCGCTGCGAAACTCTGCCTCTGTGGCGGCAAAACGATAGGGTGAGGTGGGCAAGCCTAACTCTTCCGCCGCAAGGCGACGTATGCCCTCGCGGTTCATGGTAAGAAATGTTGCTTTTGCCGTAGGTATCACGTTATAACCTTCCTTCTCCAGCTCCATGAGCGTTCCGGTGGCTATGGCCTCCACCTCGGGCACAATATAATCGGGCTTCTCTTTTTCTATTATTTCACGTAGCCTTGCCCCATCCAGCATGGAAACTACATACGAGCGATGAGCAACTTGCATTGCCGGCGCGTTCTCGTACTTATCCAACGCCACAACTTCCACTCCGTAGCGTTGCAGCTCTATCACAAACTCTTTTCCCAACTCTCCCGAGCCGCACAAAACCACCTTCTTAGCCGTTTTCGTGTATGGGGTTCCTATTTCAACCATATTTTTTTACTTAAAATATAAGACGCGAATTTAAGATTTTATCTCAACGGATGCAAATGATTACCTATACCAAATTCCACTTCTCCATTTCTCGTTTTTTTACCGAGTCCACAATTTTGGCGTACACCTGCGTGGTACGCAGGTTAGTGTGGCCAAGCAATTTGCTTATTACCTCAATGGGTATGCCAATGCTTATGGATATGGTGGCGAAGGTGTGCCGCGCGACGTGGCAGGTCAGCTTCTTTTCAATACCACACTTGGCGCCAACCTGTTTTAGCACACGGTTGGTAACCTTGTTGCAGTACACCCTAAACAGCATGTCGTTCACATTTTCGGGTATGAGCTGCGTTGCCTTATGCGACAACGGAATGGATACAATGTGGCTTGTTTTGTGCATTTTGAGGTTAATACATCCATCTCTAATGGCCGACACGTTCAGCGATTTCAAGTCGGAGTAGCGCAGCCCTGTGTAGCACGAAAATAGAAAGTAGCGCAGGATTTCTCGCTCCATGGGGCTTAACTTTTCGCTGCCGTAGTAGCAGGTCGATAGCACGTTTACTTCTTCCATAGAAAGAAAATCGCGCTTGCCGTCCACCCGCTTTATAGGCACGTATTTGAACGGATTGGCCTTAATATGCCCGTAGCGCATGGCTATGTTTACAAACGTGCGTAGCGAACGCAGGCTTTTGCTTATGGTATTTTCGTTGTTGTTGAGCTTTTGCGACATGTAATCCTGATATTCAAAAATGAACCGTTCCGTAACATCAGAAAACAGTATCGGATTTTTAAACTTCAGCATTTTGGTTATTTGCGACTTGTAGCTGCTGTACGACTCGGGACGCAGGCGCGCCTTGTTATCGTCGAGGTAGGCCATAAGGTAGTCGGTAAAACTGTTGTCGTCTGCCTGACCGTTAGACAGCATGCTTTCTCTGAACTGCTGCAGCGTAAGCGGCTGGTCGTCGTTCACAAAGTTGTTCAGTATGCACTTCAGCGCCTTTTTATCAAAGGCATCAAGCACCATGTTGTGCTTCTCGCTTTCGAAGTTGCGCTTGCGTACGCGCTGCTTATCCTCCATCCAGTCACCCGACGGAATCATTACCGAGGTGGCTATCTCAATTTTTTTTCCCTGCAAAATGGCGCGTAGGTAAATCGGACACAGCCCGTCCTTGGTGGGCCTTGATTTCATCACAAACTTGTGGGTGATTCGAGTGTTCATTGGCAAATGAAAAGAGCTAAGTTGTAGGGTGTAGGGATACAAAATTATTAAAAAAACCCGCATAAACATTAGTCTGCTGCATTGCGCCATGATTGGTAGCTTAATAAAGCACTGTTTAAGTATTCTATGAAAAGTTCCACTTGTGTTGTATAGCAGTAAAAACAAAAGGCACAAAGACGCCGGAAATTTTACTTTCCTGGCGCCTTTGTGCCTTCATTGCGTTACTTATTTTCTAAACTACCTCTCTCAGCACCTCCGGCATCTCCATCTCCGCACATTCAATTGCCGACAGTAGTTCTTCTCCTTTTTTGCTAAGCGCAAAATACATTTGCCGCTTATCCTCCGTACCCAGCATTCGCTTTACCAAGCCCTTTTCCTCAATAGACTTAATAACCTTAGATGTATTAGATGAAGTTAAGCCCAGCAGTTCACCTATTTCACCTGAGGATAATTTTCCGTTTTTCGCTAAGCTACATAGCGCCATACCCTCATTTAGGCAAATCCCATGCTGTTTTTCAAAACGTTGCTCCACCTGATTTACGGCGCGTTGTATATCTCTTATTTTACAGAGCGTTTCCATAGCGCCTAAATGAATAGGTTTACGTTAGCATTGTCGGCACGCTCCATGTAGGTAGCTACGCCACCCACCGTTACCTCGTCCAGCATCTCTTCGCGTTTCACACCCATCACATCCATCGACATTTGACAGGCAATAAACTCCACGCCTGCTGCCAGTGCTTGCTCTCGCAAGGTTTCGAGCGACTCAATGCCCTTACGCTTCATAATGTAGCGCATCATCTTATCGCCCATACCCAGCATGCTCATTTTCGATAGGTGCAGCTTCAGCGAACTTGACGCCAGCATCATGCCAAACATTTTACCAAAAATATCCTTCTGCACTTTCGGCTTTTTCACCTTCTTAATTACATTCAGCCCCCAGAAGGTAAAGAAAATCGACACCTTCTGTCCCGTAGCCGCGGCACCGTTGGCAAGCACAAATGTAGCCAGCGCCTTATCCAAATCATCACTAAACATAATAAGCGTCTTTCCCTTGCCATCGCACGAGGTTATGGCGCTGCACTTGGGTGAACCCTTTTCAATCACCACCGTATAGCGCCCCTTATCCTCACTGTTGGCTATAAGTAGGTTGCCCGTGGTATTGCACCATGCCTGAGCATCGCGCGCAAAACCTGCGTCAGTAGCCGTAATCTCAATGCGCTCGCCTTGCGCAATGGCATCTACCGATTGTTTTACCTTCATTATCGGGCCGGGGCATTGCAACCCGCAGGCATCTATCTTTATTGTTTTTACAGCTTGTTCCATACGTTGTGTATCAATATTTGCATTACTATCTGTTGACAAAATTTTAGGAGTGGCATTGGCTATTGGAGCCGTAGCGGTGGAGTAGGTCTTATAGCCACCCGAAACGTTCTTTACGTTTTTATAGCCATTTGCCCTCAAAATTCTCAACGCCAAATAGCCTCGCAATCCTATAGCGCAGTATAGGTAAATCTCCTTATCCTTTGGTATTTCCGCCAGTCGGCTACGTAGATCATCTACCGGGATATTAACTGCTCCCACTAACGAGCCAAAGCTGAACTCCGCGTGCGTCCGCACATCTAGAATTAGCGTATTGCTCCTATCAACGGCCAGCAGCTCACGCCATGAAGCCACAGGCATCTCGCCGTTCAAAATATTACACGCCACGTAGCCCGCTATAGCAATAGGGTCTTTTGCCGAAGAAAAGGGTGGGGCGTAGCAATGCTCCACCTGCACCAAATCGTGCACCGTGCCACCGTTTTTAATCAGCAGCGCAATTTGATCAATGCGCTTATCCACGCCATCATACCCAACACACTGTGCACCGTATAGCTTACCCGTATCGGGGGCAAACGTCAGCTTCAACGTCAGCGGCAACGAGTTGGGGTAGTAGCCTGCGTGCGATGCCGAGTGCGTGGTGGAGCTGTGGTAGGGCATACCCAGCTGCTTTAGCCGCTTTGCCGCCAATCCGGTCGAAGCCACCGTCATATCAAATACCTTGGCAATAGAGGTACCTATGGCACCCTCGTATTTAACCACGTTACCGCTTACCATATTATCTGCCACCAGGCGTCCTTGGCGGTTAGCCGGATTTGCCAAGTAGTTCAGCCAAGGCTTACCTGTAAGCGGGTGCGGAAACTCCACCGCATCGCCCACCGCATACACATCCTTAGCCGATGTCTCCAAAAACTCGCTCACCCAAATACCGCCTGTCTCACCAATCTTTAGCCCCGCTGCCTTAGCCAGCGTAGTTTCGGGACGCACGCCTATTGAGAGCAGCACTACTTCGGCCGTAAGGATTTCGCTGTTACTCAAAAACACCTTAATATGATCGCCCTGCTTTTCAAAGCGCTCCACGCTCTTCTCCAAGTGCAGCTGCACCCCCTTTTGTAGCAGGTGCTGGTGCACATGCGATGCCACGGAGAAATCCACGGGCGCCATCACCTGATTACCCATTTCCACAATGGCTACTTCTGCACCCGTTTGATGCAAGTTTTCCGCCATTTCCAAGCCAATAAAACCAGCACCTACCACCACTGCACTCTGTATCTTACGCGAGGTGATGTAGCTTTTTATGCGATCCGTATCCTCCACATTCCGTAGCGTAAAAATACCCTCGCTATCAATCCCTTTCAACGGAGGGCGCACGGGCGATGCCCCGGGCGACAGCAGCAGCTTATCATAGCTTTCGGTATAGGTGGTTCCATCCGCTTTGCGCACCGTAACGGTTTTTGCTACAGGGTCAATGCCCACCGCCTCATTTTCCACTCTCACATCCACGTTAAACCTGCCGCCAAATGATTCGGGCGTTTGCAAAAATAGCCTGTCGCGCTGCTCTATGGTTCCGCCTATATAGTAGGGTAGGCCGCAGTTAGCGTACGAAATGTACTTACCCTTTTCCAGCATAACAATCTCGGCGAACTCATCAGCCCTCCGAATGCGTGCCGCTGCCGTTGCGCCCCCCGCAACCCCTCCAATTATAACGTGTTTCATTTCTTATAAAAATATGTTTTTAAATATTTTCGCCTTAAATCAGTACAAAAATATAATTTATTTTCCAATGGAACAAACTTCCAATAGAAGAAATATTGAAAATTATCTTTTTCGTGACTTTGTGTATTGTCGTCCATATTTGTAGAATGTAGGATGCGTTTCGGCAATCTTTGAAAATAAGTTTTCTCGATTGCTCTCAACTTTCACTATATTTGCATGAGCAACAAAAAACTCATCACTATGCTCAACATAGGCTGCCACCTCTCCACCTCCAAAGGCTTTTTAGCCATGGGGCACGATGCCCTTTCCATTGGAGCCAACACCTTCCAGTTCTTCACCCGCAACCCGCGCGGAGGTGCTGCCAAGGCTATCGACGAAAAAGATGTGGCCGCATTTTTGGACTTAGCCAAGCAAAACCACTTTGCCATCCTTTTGGCGCACGCCCCATACACGCTCAATCTTTGCGCTGCCGACGAAGGCATTCGCACTTTTGCCTGCAACACCATGGCTGACGACCTTGCGCGCATGGAGTACCTGCCCGGTAACCTTTACAACTTTCACCCCGGAAGCCATGTGCAGCAGGGTGTTGAAGTAGGTATTAGCTACATTGTTGATGCGTTGAATAGCGTGCTCAAAGCCGAGCAAACCACCACCGTGCTGCTCGAAACCATGGCGGGAAAGGGTAGTGAAGTAGGGCGCACCTTTGAGGAGCTGCGTCAGATTATTGACCGCGTTCACCTGAAGGATAAGATGGGCGTTTGCCTCGACACCTGCCACGTGTACGATGCGGGGTACGATATTGTAAACAACCTTGATAAGGTGGTGGAGGAGTTCGATAGGGTCGTTGGTTTAGAGCGCCTGCGCGCCATTCATCTTAACGATAGCAAAAATCCTTTTCTGAGCCACAAGGACAGGCATGAAACTATAGGCAACGGCTCGCTGGGATTAAAAACATTTGAGGCAGTAATAAACCACCCGCAGCTGCGCCACCTGCCATTCTACCTCGAAACACCTAATGAGCTACCCGGCTATGCCGAGGAAATAGCGATGCTCAGAGGACTTTACAAAGAAAAATAGCACGCAATAAATTTATGCAAGACCTCATTCGCATACTACACAAGAGTGGTTACTCCTGCGTGATACGTAACAATGGCGCCACACGCACCTTTACCCAGCGTGGCGTAGCCGACTTATACCACCTGTTGAAAAATGAACCCACCTTTTTGGCGGGCGCCCAGATAGCCGATAAAGTTGTAGGAAAAGCCGCCGCCTCGCTCTTGATATTGGGTGGAGTGGGGGAATTGCACACCGATATTATTAGTACACCCGCATTGGAGCTGCTACGCAAATCAAGCGTGAAAGTGGAATTTGACCACGAGGTGCCCCACATAGAAAACCGTGCCAAAAATGGGTGGTGCCCGCTTGAAAAACGCTGTTTTGAAGAAACCTCAGCCGAATCATGCCAGGCAAGAATAGAGGCTTTTTTTGCGGAAATGAAGGGGAACTGAGGTTCCTCCTCAATGAAAAAGCGCGATAGAAATCATTCTATCGCGCTTCTTTCAAGTGATCCAGCTGGGGCTCGAACCCAGGACCCCATCCTTAAAAGGGATGTGCTCTACCTACTGAGCTACTGAATCATGTGCTTTTTGTTACAAAAGCGGGTGCAAAGGTAGGTTTAAATTTGCTTACTCGCAAATTTATTTTGCCTTTTGATGCAATTTTATTCAAAAAACTTTGAAATTCAAAATATAATTCCCACCTTTGCATCCCCAAATTAGGTAGAATAATTATTGTTTATCTCCATAATAGCAAAAACAAATGTCACGTATTTGTCAAGTAACCGGAAAGAGTGTACAACGCGGAAACAACGTATCACACTCTAACATTAAGACCAAGCGCGAGTTTGAGCCCAACCTTCGTACTAAGAAGTTTTGGCTTGAAGAAGAAAATCGCTGGGTAACCCTAAAGCTGACCGCAGCAGGCATCCGCACTATTAACAAGAATGGTCTTAAGGCCGTACTTAATAAGGCGCAAGCAAACGGTCTTATTTCAATCTACTAATCCATAGGAGAAGCACAAAATGGCAAAGAAAGGTAACAGAATACAGGTAATTCTTGAGTGCACCGAGCAAAAGGAAAGCGGCGTAGCTGGTATGTCACGCTACATTACCACCAAGAACAAGAAGAATACTCCTGACCGCATTGAGCGCAAAAAGTACAACCCCTGCCTGAAGAAGGTAACCGTACACCGCGAAATTAAGTAGTAATCTAGTGATTGGTGATTAGAGATTGGTGATTAAGGAGAAGAAAGTTCAACTTGAGTCGCAATCGCAAGTCACAAATCGCGAATCATAAATTAAAGAAATGGCAAAGAAAGCAGTGGCCACCTTTAAGGCCGACAAAAGTTCAGCAAAAGCATACACCAAGTGCATCAAGATGGTAAAGTCTGACAAGACCGGTGCCTACGCCTTTAAGGAAGAGATTGTGCACAACAATGACATAAAGGACTTCTTCTCTGGTAAGTAGTTCTTTACATTGGCTACCCTTGTGGTTGTCAAAAATGGTGTTATCATACAATAAAGCTTCTTGTGCTTTTGCGCAAGGAGCTTTTTGCGTAACACTGAATTGACAAATGTACTGTTGCTGAACGGCGCAGTATATTACAGCCCCCTTAAGGGGGTTGAGGGTAAACTCATTTCATTCGTCCAATTTGCGGACGTTGTATTTTCTTAGCGCCTCTGCGTCTTTGTATGCGCTATTTCGTAATTCGTAATTGACAATTCGTAATTGATTTATGGCTTTTTTTTCACTCTTTTCCTCAAAAAAGACCGAAGCCCAGCAGGTCGAGCAGCAAACCGCGCTGGAGCAGGGTCTCGAAAAAACCAAGGAGGGCATGCTTAAGCGTCTCTCTCGCGCCATCGTAGGTAAATCCAAGGTGGACGACGAAGTGCTTGACAACCTTGAAGAAGCCCTCATATCGTCCGATGTAGGCGTGGAAACCACCCTGCGCATCATAGAGCGCATACAGCAGCGCGTGGCCCGCGATAAGGTGTTGGGTACTGCCGAGCTTAACCACGTACTGCGCGAGGAAATAGAATCCCTACTGGAGGATAACAACGTCAATATTACCGCCATGCCTGAGGGGTTGAAGCCTTACGTGGTAATGGTAGTAGGCGTTAACGGCGTGGGCAAAACCACCACTATAGGTAAGCTCGCTGCCCAGCTCATAGCCGATGGAAAAAAGGTGTACATAGGCGCTGCCGATACCTTCCGTGCCGCTGCTGTTGACCAGCTCGAGGTGTGGGCCAACCGTGCCGGAGCCACCATCGTAAAGCAGCAAATGGGCTCCGACCCTGCCTCTGTGGCATTTGACACGCTCAGCGCAGCCATTGCCAACGGTGCTGATGTGGTGCTGATTGACACCGCAGGACGCTTGCACAACAAGGTAAACCTGATGAACGAGTTGTCCAAAATTCGCAACGTAATGCGTAAAATAGTACCCGACGCACCGCACGAAGTGCTACTCGTACTCGACGGTTCTACAGGACAAAACGCCTACCAACAAGCCAAGGAATTCAGCAAGGCAACCGACGTTACCGCGCTCGCCATCACCAAGCTCGACGGCACAGCCAAGGGTGGGGTGGTACTCGGAATTTCCGACCAGCTCAAAGTACCCGTAAAGTACATCGGCGTGGGCGAAAAAATAGAAGACCTTCGTATTTTCGACAAGAAATCCTTCGTAGAAACGTTGTTTAATTGATAATTGACGACGGATAATGGACAATTATCTATCCATAATTTGCTACTTGTAACTATTTTCTTCGCGCCTTAGCGTCTTTGCGCGCACAAAAACCTCGTAATTGAAAAAAATAAACGTAATCACTTTAGGTTGTTCCAAGAACCTTGTCGATTCTGAAAAGCTCATGGCGCGCCTTCAGCACGGCGGTTACACCCTCCTGCACGATAGCGATGACCCCTCGGCCGATATTGTTATTATCAATACCTGCGGCTTTATTGGCGATGCTAAGGAAGAATCCATCAATACCATACTGGAATTTGCCGAAGCAAAAAAACGTGGTGATATCGTAAAATTGTACGTATTCGGATGCCTCTCCGAGCGATATAAGGCCGAACTGCAAGCCGAATTAGGTGACGAAGTAGATGAGTTTTTTGGCGTTAATAATATCGAAGATATACTCACCACCCTTGGCGTACAGCACAAGCAAGCACTTTTAGGCGAACGCTTAGTATCAACACCGCAGCACTATGCCTACCTCAAAATCTCCGAAGGTTGCAACTGGGGCTGCTCCTACTGCGCCATACCCCTCATTCGTGGCAAGCACGTTTCCGTGCCCATGGAGGAACTGGTAGCCGAAGCCAAGCTACTTGCAGCTAAAGGCGTAAAAGAGCTCATGGTAATAGCGCAGGACAGCACCTACTACGGCTTAGACCTCTACGGTAAGCGCCGTTTAGCCGATTTGCTTACCGAATTAAGTAAGGTAGACGGCATAGAATGGATACGCCTGCACTACGCTTACCCCACACAGTTTCCACAGGATGTGCTCGACGTAATGCGCGATAATCCGAAAATTTGCAAGTACCTCGACATTCCGTTTCAGCACGTAAATACCAACGTACTCAAAGCCATGCGACGTGGCAACGACAAGCAGCAAACCTACGACCTTGTTACCGCCATACGTAAAGCCATACCCGATATGGCGCTGCGTACTACGCTCATAGTAGGCCATCCGGGTGAGGATGAGGCTGCCTTTAACGAACTCATGGACTTTGTACGCATCGCAAAGTTCGAAAGATTAGGCGTATTTACGTATTCGGAAGAAGAAGGCACCTACGGAGCACAGCACCTTCAAGATGACATTCCTCAGGAAGAAAAACAGCGTCGCGCCGATGTACTTATGAAAATGCAGGCAGGTATTTCAGCGGCATTAAATCAGAAAAAAATTGGCAAAACCCTTCGCGCCATTATCGACCGCAAGGAAGGTGACTACTACATTGCACGCACCCAGTACGACTCTCCCGAGGTAGATGGTGAGGTGCTTATCAAGTCCGAAAAATCACTCAAATTTGGCGAATTTTACGATGTAAAGATTACCAGTGCGGACGAGTTCGACCTCTATGCCGAGATATAACACTTTCGTGAAAAGCGACAGAAATAACTTCCTGTTTTACCCTTTTGCCCTTCTCCCATTATACTTTTCATTAAGTATTCAGTGTTAATTATTACTAATGAAAAGTTGTGCTTTTTTACCGGAATTCATATAATATTTTTATTTTAAGTAACTAATAATGATTTGCATTATAGTTATTTAGAAAATTAAATTTTGTAGTTGACCAGCCTTAATTACTTAATTATGTAAATAAAAAAATGAGAGTTTTTCCAAAAGCATTCCCCATTAACGCTGTTTTATAACAGTATCAAAGGGATAAGAATGGGTTATTACACTCACTGAAAGAAGTATTTAATACATCGAAATTTAATACATACTAACATTTAATGTACTTATTACGAGATAAATAAGTGTGTTTCGAATGTGTATTTACCCCCCGTTTTGCACTAAAAAAAACAAAATTTACCTTTGTTGTACAATTTTATACAGAACAGTGAGTTAGATAATAATGTGTACGTAAAATGGTTGATTCGTTGTCGGTGTGCAAACAATACTTGCTTTTGGTAAGTTATCTTATTCCTATTTTTATTTCCTTGGCCACCATACTGGCAATCTGGAGGGAAAAAAATAAGAGCAAGTCGCGCATCGCGCTCATGTTCCTATTTGGCGTAGGAGCTGCGGTGCCACTAATCTACATGATTGAATTTTTATTCATAAATCGTCACGCAGCACCCATACTCTCGTTTCCCGTGCTCACATTGGGGTTAACCTGTGCTCCCATTCTTTACATTTATATGACCTCGCTGTTGCAACCTGCAAAGGTAACACGCAACTTTATCCTGATTCGATACATTCCGTTTGCCATATTTCTACTGGTTGTGTTAGTGCTATGCCTAACAGGAAATCCACCCACCATATATACCTCAAACGCCGATTTTTATCACGATATCTTGCAGCCCGACAATATTATGAGGGTATCTTACGTGCTCATTTACGTTACCCTGCTCATGATTTACGTGGTTCGCTCGTTCATTATGCTCAATAAAAGCCGTCGTAACGCAGTAAACGACCTGTCATACATTCCCAACTTCAAAAAGTATCGCTTTATGGACTTGGGATTGCTGGCGTGCATGCTGTTCGGTTTAGTCCCCGTCATCTTGGTGTTTTTCGACTATGCAAAGTTCAGCGTACAACTCTCACACACCACGCTTATTACCATAGCAGTGCTGCTTATGCTTTTTTCTGGCTACTACCAGCCCACTATTTACAAGGACGACGAAGACACCGATGATAAGCCTGTCGAGGTAGATGAAGACCAGCAGGGAGAAAAATTAAAGGCACAGATTATAGCGCTCTTTGAACAAAAAAAGTTACATCGCTCCACCGATCTCACTGTGCAGGACCTGGCGCTGGAAGTAAACTCCAATCGCACCTATATTTCACGTCTTATCAACCAAAAATTTGGTGTAAACTTCTACACCTTCGTTAATCGCTATCGTTTAGATGATTTTATGCTCTTGGTCGATGACCCTCGCTATACCAAGTTGAGCATAAAGGAAATTTCCGAGCGCGCAGGCTTCGGATCATATACCACATTTTTCTCCTGCTTTAAAGAAAAAAACGGGATCACTCCCAGCGAGTATGCCCATCAGCGAATGGCGCAGCGCCCTCCACAAGAATAAGCCACTCAACAAATAACTTCCGTATCAAAGCCCCGGAGGTAACAATTATCTCCTTCCATTTTCAGCCTGTAAAAACACAGCGCACGAACAAGCGTTTCACCATCAAGAGTAACCTTGTTCGTGCGCTTTTCTATTAATGTGTACTCTAACGTACTACATCCCATTTCTGGTAAAAATAAGGCGCCCTCTACGCCACCCGCCAAAAATAGAAAAATGACCACGATTTCCTCGCTTAACCCATATACACCAAATCGCGTATAGGTAAAACACATTTTTTCTTACCGTAACCAGTGGCATGAAGGGTGAATTTTATCAAAAAAAATCTTTCTCCGCTATTCCAAAATCTATTACAGAATCGCCTCAATATATTCTGTTAAAAACACCACTGCTTGCGTAAAATTTACACAAGTAAACATGTTTACGAATTTGATATAAAAAAAGCACGAATTCGCAACAAATGTTACTTTTTTTACGTATGCGCATGTTTTTTTTTACGGATTACCCACACGCATTTTTCTAATAAATATACTTTTGCCCCCATCACAACAGGAGGAAATAAGCGCTGCCCGCAATTACATTTTTTTGTGAAAAAGTAAAAAAAGATAGGGGCAGGAAGTGCTTATATATCGTAACAAGTTATACCTACTATAAAATGATGGTACAAGCCATACAAGGGAAACTGCAAAGGATAAGAGGTGTACACGTAATGATGGATGAAGACTTGGCCGATTTGTATAATGTAAAAGTAGTAGCATTACATCAGGCAGTCAAAAGAAACATGTCACGCTTCCCCGCCGATTTTATGTTTGAATTAACCACAGAAGAGATGGAAATTTTTGTCTCATTAGAGACAAGGACGCAGGAGAATGAAAAAACAGAAGATGCTAAAGTAGCAGTAGCAAAATACGCCTTCACAAAACTTGGAATAATAATGCTTGCAAGCATACTGCAAAGTCAGCAGGCAGTGGATATGAGCATACAAAACGTGAGAACCTTTATGATACTGCGAAGCCATGGTTGGCTGCAGTAAAGTTCTTTCAAAATAGTAGATGTATAACTAAGAAAATAATGGAAAAGATGAGAATTATGAGCAGAAAAGCATGTGTGGCAACAGGCCTACTGCAGCTATTATTGTGCGGATTTCCACTGGTGGGAAATGCAAAAACCTTATACGTGTCGCCAAACGGTAACAACTCCGATGGGTTAACCCCGGAAAAGGCCTATCACAACCCCCACGACGCCATTGTGGCTGCTGCGGACGGTGACGAAATTAAGGTAGCCATGGGAACCTACAAACCCACTACCATGATTTCCGGAGGAACCACTATTATTGATAAAACCTTTTACATTAATAAAAGTATAAGCTTGATAGGCGGGTACAATCCCAATAACTTTAGCCAGTCAAACTCGAACACTTGGCCTACCGTTCTTAGCGGAGACTTTGACGATAACGATACATACGATGCCGATGGCTACCCCCTTGTAGTGGGTAGCAATGCTGATCATATTATTACAATAGCGGCTTCCAGCGGAAAGACGGTTGTTGTCAGAGGCTTTACTTTTAAGAACGGAAGCGCTACGAGTTCAGGCACAGTAATTAGTGGCGCTACTTTTCCCCGCAATTCGGGAGGCGCTATTATAGTAAGTAACATAGGAGGAAGCGTAACCATTAATGATAACCACTTTACCTGCAACGCTGCCTTTTATGTGGGTAATGCCATTCACTTTTTTGGTAATGCTACGGCTACTAATAAGGTGTCGGATAACACATTTCAGCTCAACTGGGGAAACGGAGCTGCTATAAGTTGCAACAACGTAAAGGTGGATTTTTCCAACAATACTATTGCTAAAAATAAGGTGGCTAACTCGGCCAACCGTGGCGCCGGCGTGTACGTATCGGGAACTTCTGCTGCTGTAACCTTTACCGGTGACAGCATAGCCTACAACACTTCTCTTTCCAACGGAGCCGGCATATACCAAGCAGCTGGAAAGTTAACCCTTACCGATGTAGTTTTTACCTATAATGTAAGTGGAGGCACCGGAGGCGCTATGCATGCAGATGCCGGCAGCATAACGATTAACCGCTGCAGGTTTATCGGCAACAGTGCCACCAACGGTGCCGGCATAGCTGTCCCTAATCTCAATGTAACAAAGGTTATCATTGACTCTTCACGCTTTATAGAAAACACCGCGAGCAGCTGGGGTGGCGCCATATGGCATGAAGGCCAATCGCTCACCGTAACCCGTAGCAGCTTTGATAGCAATAGCGCAGTGGGTGGTGGTGCTATACTCCATGACCAAGGGAGGTTCGAAGAGTTGAGCGGTTCAGTATTTACTAATAATGACGGAACAACAAACCACGGAGGTGCCATCTACATATATGCCGGCACCTATGGAAGTATAAAAAATAACACCTTTACCGGTAATAAAACCAGCTCTGCCGTAGGTTATTGGGGAGGAGCCATATATAGTGCTGTAGCCGGTGCAGAGAGCACCCCCATCACCAACAACGTATTTACAAGTAATGAAGCTCCGTATGGAGGAGCCATATTTACCAGTAACAGCACTTGGATTACCAGCAACAAGTTTATAGGTAATCGAGGAACAGCCGATGGAGGAGCAGTATTTGTACGTGGTACATCTTATATAACTGCAAACCTATTTGAAAAAAACACATCCGCACGGGACGCCGGAGCCGTTTTCGATGATGGTACCACCACCTACCTACACTACAATACCTTCATCGCCAATAAATCCGCGAATCGAAGCGGTGTTGTAGAACCCTCCGGAGGCGGTCTTTACCTGCGCTACAATACCATGGTAGGTAATCAAGCTAAAATAGGAGGAGTACTAAATGGAGGCACAGTTTACATGTACAACAATACCATGGTAGGTAACTATGCCTCCGAGAAGGGAGGAGCCACCGCCTATGGTCCTAATCACTACATGGGCGGTAACATTATAGTGGGTAACTACGCTAAAACTGGAGGACAACCCGCAGGACAAGATGTAGAAAGTTGTCACGCATCATCCAACTATAACGTATTCAGCGTATATCCTGCCTCTAGCAATATGAGTGCTAACGATATCTTGGTAGATTGTAGCGGTGCTAATATACTTGAGGGTAGCTATAACAATAATTTATTTGAACCCACGCTCACTACACACAAAGACGGGTGGGGCGTACCGGTAACCGTAGTGAGAGAGCAAGGATTAATGGATATAATGAACGATATACCTGCAGCCTATCTTAGCACCACCACTGGAACCGGCGCTAAGCCGTGGGGAGTGCTTTATAAAACCGCATATAATGACCAAGCCAGGCAAGTTATTAATACATCTACTACCTATAACCGTGGTAGCGTAATGGCAGAGGCAGAGTGCCCCATGGTAGTAAATAAATCATGGTATGTAAATCCTAATATTAAAGTTCCCGGTAATGGTTCCACGCCAAACGGCGCGGTACCCCACTTCGATATGATTATGCGATCGGCTTGCTATAGCGCGACCGATACCATAAAAATGGCTAAAGGTAACTACCACACTACGGTTAGGCCTAATGCGATTGGCGCAACCGATCCCTTATTTCCAATTACCAAAGCGGTAATACTTAAAGGCGGTTACAATGGAGCCTTTACCCAATGGATACCATCAGAGTACGTATCGCTTTTCAGCGGTGACGTAAATAACAATGACATATATGATGCAAACTATACCACCATTTCAAACTATACAGATAATAAGCGTATAGTTGACGTAACCCCCGGCGATGCCGATAAGGTGTACTTGTCCGGCATTACCATAAGAGGAGGTTATTGGAATGGAGGATCAGGACCCGGCATCCGCCACAATAAAGGTATTCTTACGATTGATAGCGTTACACTAAACCTGAATAGAGCACCATCTGCGGGAACAGGAGCCGGAATGTACTCCATAGGAAAATCACTCAGCGTATACCGCAGCACGCTCAGCTATAATGAGAGTTCTTGGGGAGGTGCGGCTATACATGCAGACAGAGCAGACTATGGTGGTGCCGTGAAGTGTATAATAGGTACGACATTTATAGGTAACCAAGCTGATAACGGTGGGGCTATGTTTATAAAAAAACCTTGGGATAGCATACAATATTGTTCGTTCATTAACAACACGGCATCAAATTACGGAGGAGCAATCTTTTTTCAATGGGCTCCCTCTACCAACGGGTACCACAACATGAAGGGGAATATGTTTAAGGGTAACAGCGCCAAGATGGCCACCCTCTACACCGAGCATAACCTGTATCTTATGGGCAACACCTTTGACAGTTGTCAAGTAGCAGATAACAATGGGGCTATTGTCCTTACTACAACCGACCAGAAAACAATTTACTTACATAGCAACACATTTAAAAATAACGGCAGTAGGGCGCTGAGGTCAGATGCGGCTAATACTCCTGCAGAGTTGCGTTTCAATACGTTTACAGGAAATATATACAGCGGTACCGATGCTGCCGGTATTATTCAAATCAGCGGAGCAACAAAGTTATTTAACAATACCATAGTAGGAAACCATGTGGCCACCGCCAACGGTAGTGCCGTGTATATAGCGAAGGGTGTTACAGAGTTTTACGGTAACATTATTTCGGGTAACACCGGTGGTAATACCAATACACAGAGCGATGTAAGGATAAACGGTGGAAAGGTTAACGCTTCAAATAGCAACGTGTACTCGAAGAATGGAGTTGTGGGTACGCTTACCGGTAGCATTAACGATAAGTACCTTAGCATAGATTCGTTGCCATACATATTAAAGGGGACGCTAAACGGCAAGCGGTTTGTAGCCGAACTGCAGAACTTTGGTTGCGACCTCTGCACCGATGCCACCGTGGTAAACTTTAAAAACAAGCGTTACTTGGAAGATATACCCTATGCTAACCTGTCGGGAAATCCAGCTTGGGGTATAAGTGAGGGCGGCGTGTATTACGATCAAACCCGCAACGCAATTCCTGCCATAAAACCCTACTACCTGCGAGGTAGCGTAACCAAATGTTGTCCCGAAGCGCACACCTGGTATATTAATATAGGCAATAGCACAAACGGCGAGGGCACCTCTCCTGCTGATGCTTCGCAAAATCTAAGCGGTATTATGAGTTCCGGTTGCCTAATACCGGGTGATAGCCTGCTGGTGGCCGAAGGTATCTACACTCCCGACCCTTTGTTTAATCTTGGCAGTAATCGTGATGCCTCCTTCTTTGTGGACATGGGTATTACCATGTGGGGTGGCTACAATGGCTCCTTTACCCAGCGCACTACCGACAATAGCAAAACCGTACTTAGCGCCGATTTGAATGGTAACGACAGCTATGATGCCAACGGAAATATTACAAGCGGAGCTGATGAAAACGCATATCATATCATGGCTGTGAATATTGTTGCGGGTGACTCAGCTCATGTGGATGGCTTTACTTTCCGCGGTGGTAATGCCAACGAAGTAGGATCTCTCGCATTTAACGGCATAACTTTTGATCGTAATAAAGGCGGTGCTATTACCGCTGTAGCCGAAGCTACCAATGCATTTAAGATAAAGTTAAGCAACGTGCGTATGCACGGTAACCAAACCGCGGCTGATGGTGCTGCCATGTACGTGGATAAGGCGACACTTGATCTGCAACGCAGCACCATCGACCACAACACAACCAGCGGTAGCGGTGCTCTTTACACCAATAATGCAAACAGCGCACTCAAATACAACACGTTTGCAAACAACACATCAGCCGGCAACGGTGGCGCAGCCGTGGTAAATGCCGGTGCAACACAGTGGCACTTCAACACGATGGTGGGTAATAAAGCCGCGGCACAAGGCGGAGCCATTAAGTTGGACAACGCCAAAGCCGACTTGTTCAACAATACGCTGTCAGGCAACAATGCTAATACCGGTGGTGCCATTTATCACGTGGGTGCCTCGGGCAAACCCTTGTACATGGGTGGTAACATAGCGTTAGGCAACCGTGCGGCAACAGGTAATGATTTTAATAGCGCCTCCTTCCAAGCCTCGCAGGATAAGCTCGAGTACAATCTGCTTGCAAGCGGTGGTAACACCTACGGCACTGGTGATACCATACGCATGGCCAATGGTAAGGCTCAGCTTATTTTCCGTGGCACCTACAGCAGCTCCGACAGTTTGTTTACTCCAGTGCTTGATGCCGCAGGGTGGGGCGTACAAGTAGCCCGTATGTCGCCTATGGCATACAAGTTCCTTAATAAAATTCCCGCCACCAACCTCACCACATGGGGTGTGAAGGATAATGGAAAGTATTACGACCAAGCCAAGCAGGAAATTACTGAAAACCCTTACAGCATAGGTAGCGTGCGTATGCTCAATTATGGCAGCGTACCTGCGGGAGAGTTGGGTGGTCCCTTGGTACTCGACTCCTTTACCGTAGCAGGAAAAATATATGACAATAACGATACCGCTCGTATCGCTAGCTACGGAACCCTGCTCACAGTATTCGAGGGCGACGATGTACGAATAGATACAACTCAAGCCATTGCACTATTTGACAACAGAAACGCAGGAGTTAATAAGGAGGCCACAGCAGTGAATATAAAACTCGTTGGTACGCACTCCGAAGCCTATGAATTGGTAATGCCCAAAGCAACTGCCACAATAACACCAAAAGCATTAAGCGTAAGAAGAGAGTAACAAGTAACAAACAACGAGCTGTGCGCGATGCGTCACTCGTCACTAATAACTGAAAAAATGACTTTTAAACTAACATCAAAACAACAAAAAATGAGAAAGATGACGAAGAGGGGAATTGCTATCCTCGTAGCAGCAGCTACGCTGCAAGGTAATGTATTTGCATCTACAGGCGATATTGATATTGCCGATAAGGCATACGATGCAACAACCAAAGCAACTATTGTATCGTTTGGAACGCTGGATGGTGTCATAGCCGGTGATAGCGTATGGATTGACACTGCTGGTGTTACTGCTGCTTTTGCCGACAAAAATGTGGGCAATGACAAAGTGGTCAGCCTCTCAGATTCGTTAATGTTAGCTGGTCCCGATGCCAGTAACTACGAGTTGGTTCAGCCCGGTGAACTTACAGCTAACATTTTTGCCAGCGATACCAGCATTACTCCCGGCGAACTCGGTGGTAAGCTTATCCTGAATGGATTTGCTGTTGCCGATAAGAGCTACGATGGCACAACCAATGCTAAAATTAGTAGTTGGGGAACACTTGAAAGAATTTTTCCCGGTGATAGCGTGTGGATTGACACAACTGTTACTGCCAACTTCGACACTAAGAACGTAGGCAATAACAAGCCAGTAACCTTGTCAGGACTTATTACCCTTGCAGGTCCTCAAGCAGGCAACTACACACTTAAACAACCTTCAAACCTGACCGCAAACATCACTGCAGATACTTCAGGCGGTAGCTACCTTACGCTGGAAGGCTTCTTGGTTGCCGGCAAGTACTACGATGGTAATGCCAATGCTACTATTCACAGCTGGGGTACGCTTACAGGCTTCTTACCAAGCGACAGCGTAGGCTTCGATACCACCGGCGTTACAGCAAGCTTTGACAACAAGAATGTAGGCGAAAATAAGCCTGTAACCTTGGCCGGAACCATTGTTCTTACAGGTCGTGATGCAGCCAACTATGTACTGACACAACCTGCTAATCTGAAAGCTAACATATATGCAGTAGGTGATACCACTGTAACTGATAGCACTGTTACTCCTGTTGATTCTATACCTGCTCCCGGTGAGCTAGGTGGCGCCCTTATACTTGATGGATTCACTGTGGCTGATAAAAGCTACGATGGTCAAACCACTGCAATTGTAACTAACTGGGGTACGCTAAAGACCTACTATAACGGTGATGTTGTAGAGATTGATACAACAAACAGCACGGTGAACTTTGTTGATAAGAATGCGGGTAAAAATAAGAATGTAATAGTTATAGGCATAACGCTTAAGGGTGCTGATGCCGGCAACTACACCTTTGTACAACCCACGCCCAAGGCAACAATCGAGCGTAAGAAACTGGTTATCACGCGCCAATAGTTTACTTTCCCACTCATGCTGAAAATAAAGGTTTACTGCAGGCGGTAGTTCAAAAAACAATTCTTGCAGTAACCTTTAAAAAGCATCCTTTTAGATTGTTTTCTTAAAGGCGATATTAAGATTGAAGGGATTTCAAATGAAAATTATAATGAGAAGAGAATTGCATAAGTTTTGGATTGCATTAGTTATGCTAGTCATCATTATGTTGCAACATACAGTGTCATTTGCCCTGACCTATGAAGTTGCCGACAAAATGTACGATGCCACCACCAAGGCAACTCTACTTGGCGTAACGGCAACCGTCGGAGAGGATTTTGTACCAGGCGATGACGTGTACATAGATTCGGTAAACCTTACCGCCGAATTCTTAGACAAGTATGTAGAAAACGATAAACCTATATTGCTTATAGGAAATATCGTACTTGGAGGTGCAGATGCAGATAACTATGAGGTCGTGCTACCCGATCCCGCTGATTCGCTGCTTTTAGCCAGCATATTCGGAGCGGGAAATGGTGGTTCAGGAGACACTATTCCTCCGGGACAACTCGGCGGAATGCTTACGCTTAGCGGGCTTACTATTGCCGATAAAATGTTTGATGGCAACACTAGCGCCACCATTACTTCATTTGGCAACCTAATTAGCGTGTATCCCGGAGATAATGTTTGGCTGGATACAACCGACATCACCGCAGCTTTTATTGACCCCGCAGTGGGAACTCATAAGCGCGTGTTGCTGTCCGGTGCACCCACATTGCGCGGTCCCGATGCAGTTAACTATGCATTTATACTGCCCGATAGCGTATTTGCTAATATCACTGCTGCGCACAATGCAGAGTTGGTTAACATAGTCCCATCCAAAGGTGAACTTACACCTACGTTTGCATCTAACGTGTATGACTACGGTATCATGCTGCCTTGTGGTGAGTTGAGCGTGGATATTAAGCTTGATGCTCGTGTTGGCGACACCATACGTATTGATGACGTGGACTACGAAACATCTACTACCTATGCTGTAACAATGGGTGCAGAAGAGTTGCACCGCGATATTACCGTGTACGTAACCAATGGCTTTAGTAATGCCACCTATCACATACGTGTGATGGCACCGCGAAAAGCCGAGATATTGTTACTCCGTTCACGTATTAACGTGGTAGAAGTGATAGCTAATCCTGCTAATAATGGTGGTTATGAAATGGTACCCAACGGCTATCAGTGGTATGTCAATGGTGTTCCAATGAGCGGTCAAACTTCGGGCGTGCTGTACATGAAGCAAGGTTTTTCTATGAATGCCGAGTACAGCGTGAGCGTAACATTTGCTAATGAAACTAAAGCTATGGTATGCGGATGGCGCAATACGATAATACAATCGTCGAGCGTAAAAGTATATCCTAACCCCGTATCTACGTTGCTGACCATTGAAATACAAGGTGGGGAAGTAGAGGGAATGTTGCAGCCCAGCGTGATGACAACCAAAGATGTACAGTATATAGAAGTTTACACCACATCGGGTACGCTTGTTGCTACCTATCCCGTGTCGGGAAGCAGCACCGTGGTTGATGTATCATCACTAGCTCCCGAACACTACCTGCTTCGTATTAACGGTGAAACAGTGAAAATAGTGAAGAGATAAAGTGAGCCCTGTGGTAAGCTGCTCACCACAGGGCTTTTTTATATGAAAGAAATCTGCATAAAAAGATATTTGATAAGCATGAAGCAAAGAATAGTTACACTCGCGCTACTACTGCACGTAGGCATGTTGGCTACGGCGCAGCTGCCGCAGCACGAGTTTTCCATTTACGGAAACATAGGATTATCCACTCTCAGCTACAGCGGCAGTGAGATTGGTTCCAACAGTATTGGCGGTAACTTTGGCTTAGGCTATGGGCTAAACTTCAATAAACACTGGGCGTTACTTACCGGTGTGGAAGTAGCTACCTACGGCGCGCAAGGCCAAATGAGCGTCTTTAACTACAAGTATGATTACTACGATTCCGAATATGCATCGGGAAAAACGCTACTTACGTTTAATGCTGATGGAGAAAACTACACAGAGAAACAGCGCACCATAAGTATAAATATTCCACTTATGGCGCGGTTTAGATATCCTACATCGCATAGCGTGGGCTTTTACGCTGCAGCAGGGTTGAAGTTGTTTATCCCTATCACTACTAAGTATAATGGTAGCATGGGAACGCTCACTACTTGGGGCTTTAGTGAAGCCACATGGCAGGAGCAACGCAACCAACCTGAATATGGTTTTTCTACGTATGAAGACTGGGAATCGAAAGGTAGCGTTGACCTAAAGCTAGGCGCTATGGCAGCTTTAGAGGCAGGTGCGGAGTGGGGTTTTAAGAACTATGACCGCAGACTGTATACCGGACTGTATTTCGACTACGGTTTTACCGATTTGAATAAAAAGTCAAATCAAGCCTCCGTGGTAGTTTATGACGCGAATAACCAGTCACTCGCCTCTAACTCTATGGTGAACGCTAGCTCGAACAAATGTAACAATTGGGCTGCGGGTATTACCGTTCGCTACACATTTGGTTGGGGTAAAAACGTAGATGATACCTACATGCCTCCTGTGGACGAAGAAGCCCTTGCACGCGACAGCATGCGTAGAGCCGACAGTATACGTGTAGCTAACGCGCTTGCCGAGCAGCTTAGGGCAGAAAAGGAAGCGGAGGAAGCAAAAGCTGCGGCACTACTTGCACAACAACAAGCCGAAGAAGCCAAAAAGGCTGCTGAGGCAGAACGTGCAGCATACTTGAAACAAGCCAGCGAACGTCGTAAAAAGTATAACACTGTTATGAATGTTAAGGAGGGTAACTCTTCCGGTTACGCATTCAACTCGGCAGCATTGACGCCCAAACAGCAAAGAACTTTGGATGAGTGTGCACGCAGATTGCGGGCTAACGAAGGTGCTACCATAAACATTATTGGGCACACCGACAATATAGGAAGTGAGGAGGTGAACATATTTGTAGGACAGGAACGCGCTGATGTGGCTAAGGACTACTTGGTAGAAAAGGGCGTAATGCCACAAAGTATTACCACCGATAGCAAGGGAAAGAGCGAGCCGTTAGTGCCCAATACCTCTGCATATAATCGTCGTAAGAATCGTCGATTGGAAATCAAAATTACCATTCCCCAAAAGGTATTGGTAGATGAAAATGGCAACAATATTGAAGGTGAAAATAGTAATAAAAGTGAGAACTTCATTATGAGCGAAGGAGAGTAACACTACTCACTACACTTACGCTAATTGCGTACAATAGAGAGTTACAAGGGTAGCCGGATGTTTCTAAAAAAACATGTTATGTTTTTTAGAGGGACAAATCAAGAAACACCGGCTGCTTTTGTAACTCTTTTTTTCTATAAAAAATAAAACCACCATGCTACCATTACGCAGTAAATAAACTTAATACCGGTAGAAAGCAGAAATCCTACAAACGAATAACAAGCTATACGCAGGGCGCGAAAAAAATCGCTATCGTCGTGCATTAACTCACCTATAAGCGCGCCAAGAAACATGCCAAGCAGCATGCCTATAGGGGTCAAGAAGATACCCAATATCATTCCTACTAAAGCGCCACGCGCACCATATTTGGAGCCTCCCGCACGACGCGTTGTCCAGCTGGGAATAATGTAATCAAGTAGAATTACTACAGCCATTACTACACCTAATACCACTAACTCCGTGGTAGAATAGGGCCTTGGTTCGGAAAGAAAGTATCGTAACAAAATAGCCGCATAGGCCAGTATGGGTCCCGGTAATACAGGTAAAAAGCAACCTAAGAATGCTACAATGAGCAGCAGACTTCCTATGATGAGTATAGCAATTTCCATGTAGTAGATTGAGAATTGAAAATGAAAATCTCCCGACTCTCACTCCCAATTCTCCATTCTTAAATTTTAATTATTAGTTATTTTTTGAATCCTTCTTTTTGCAGTAAGGCATCCACTGTCGGCTCCTGACCACGGAAGCGCTTGTAGAGTACCATAGGATGCTCGCTTCCGCCTTTTGAAAGAATATTGTTGCGGAATGAAGCAGCGGTTTTTTTGTCGAAAATGCCGTTTTTCTTAAATAGTGAGTATGCATCGGCCTCTAGTACTTCGGCCCACTTATAGCTATAGTAGCCGGCAGCGTATCCACCTGCAAAAATGTGACTAAAGGTGGTGCTTACGCTGGTGGCATCCATGCGGGGTAGTAGCTGCGTGGGAGCAACAGCTTTAACTTCAAAAGCATTTACATTACCGGTAAGCGGCTTATCGATGCTGTGGAAGTTCATATCCAAAATGCCGAACGACAGCTGACGTAGCGTAAGGTAACCTGCCAAGTAGTTCTGGCTAGCAATAATTTTATCCACCAACTCTGCGGGAATTTTTTCACCCGTTTCGTAGTTTACGGCAAACATATCAAGAAACTCCTTTTCCACAGCCCAGTTTTCCATTATTTGTGATGGCAACTCGACAAAATCACGATATACGTTGGTACCTGTGAGGCTGGGGTAGGTGCCTTGCGACAACATACCGTGCAGCGCATGACCAAACTCGTGCAAGAAGGTGGTAAATTCGTAAAAAGTAAGCAGCGCCGGTTTGCTTTCGGTGGCCTTAGTAAAGTTACCCACGTTCACAATATGTGGACGTTGATCCACACCATTTACCTTGCGTTGATCTTGAATATCGTTCATCCAAGCGCCGTTGCGCTTACCCTCGCGGGGGTATAGGTCAGCGTAGTACAATGCCAGAAATTGTCCATTTTCATCAAACACTTCGTACACTTTCACATCGGGGTGGTACACGGGGATGCTCCTATTTTCCTTGAAGGTAATGCCATATAACTTATTTGCCAAGGCAAAAATTCCGTTGGTTACCTTTTCTACTTCAAAGTAGGGACGCAATGTTTCCTCATTAATGCTGTACTTTTCGTCCTGCAGTTTCTCAGCGTAGAATGACCAGTCGTAGGGTTGAATTTCAAAGCTGGCGCCATTGCGCTTGGCATAAGCCTGTACTTCGGCTACCTCTTTTTGAGCGAAAGGCTTAGCAGCGTTGAGCAAGTCGTTAAGTAAGTTATTTACGTTAGTAGCATTCTCGGCCATACGCACTTCCAACGCATAATCAGCATAGGTTTTGTAGCCCAGCAACTTCGCTATTTCCAATCGAGTGTTTACAATCTCGCGAATTACTTCGTTATTGTCATTATCATTACCCTGATTAGCTTTTACGTTGTAAGCTACGTACAGCTGCTTGCGCAAATCACGGTCTTCTGCATACTTCATAAATGGAAGAAAACTAGGTTGTTGCAAGGTAAACGCCCAACCTTCCAAGTCCTTATCTTTAGCTGTTTTGGCAGCCGCCTCAATAGCCGAGGCGGGTAGCCCTTTCAACTTAGTAGAATCGGTAATATTAAGCGTATAGGCATTGGTTTCAGCCAAAGCATTTTGCTTAAAATCAAGGTTCAACTTCGACAACTTCTTTGATAGCTCGCGATACTTTTCTTTATCTACCTCGCTGAGGTTAGCGCCTTGACGGCTAAAGCCTTTGTAGGTATTTTCCAGAAGCGTATTTTGTTCTGGCGTAAGCGCGCCACGGTCAGCGGTTTCATACACCGCTTTTACACGGGCAAATAATTTCTCATTTAGGTTAATATCGTTACTATACTCGGTAAGCAAAGGCATAACTTCCTGCGCTATTTCTTGCATTGCAGGGCTGGTTTCAGCTTCATTGAGGTTGAAGAAAATGCTGCTGGTGCGTGCAAGTGAGCCTCCTGCATAGTCAAGTGCTGAAATGGTATTTTCAAAAGTAGCTGTATCGGGATTGTTGGTTATGGCATCAATTTCCTTGCGACCTTGCTCCATACCATAGGTAAAAGCGGGCATGTAATGCTCGGTCTTTATTTTGTTAAACGGAACAGCACCGTGATTTGCTTTAAATTCTCCCAGCAGGGGATTGTCGTTACCGCACGACGAAGCCACCAGGGCCATTGCTGCAGCAGTCATTAGTAGTACGTTTTTCATTTATTTTAAAGTCTGAAAGTTTATAAAGTTTGTAAAGTTCTAAAAATCTATAACGTCAAAATTCCAAACATCATAGTCAGTCAAAACTCACTATCCATTTTCAATTCTCAATTGCGCTAGCTCGGTATTATTCGTGCTATACGCTTTGCGACGCGACGCAAGCGCAACTTCTCACTTTGAGTTACAATCCAGCGCAGTAGGTCGAAGTATAACGCTACATAAAGTAGGGCAGTACCAAACCATAGTACTCCTACGTTAAACCACAGCGTATCAATTTTCAGCTTTCCCAACATTTTGTACGGAGCGTAAAAGTGCGCGCGACCATTGTGTGCTTGTGGCTCACGAAAAATGGGATCTTTGACCTGTATCAGGTGTCCATCGGCTATGTAAATTTTGTCAAAATCATTTTGGTTAAGCACAACCTCGGCCAGCGCATTATTGTGATAACGGCGCCGAAGCTCCACCACCTCCTGCATTCCGCCCAGCTTATCTTGTAGCGTTTTCAAGTGCTTATCGCGCTCACTTGATACCTCTCTTGATTTTGCCGATATAGCTAGGCGTAGCGCGGCCAAAGAATCCTTCATTTGTTCAGCGTATGATGGCGTAAAGGACTCCATTGTCAAGCTATCCGAAGAGGGTAGTGACATGTTGAAAATTGATGCAGCCTCGCGTATTTGCGGAAGTTCATTGCGTAGCAATAAAAGGCGCTCTTCAGCCAACTCGGGGTTGGCTTGTATATCGCGGTCCAACGCAGACAGATTCACCTCCAGCTGCGGGATATAAAAGCCCGCATCGTACGAGAGACGACTTGTTTCCATATCATACTTAAAAAATTCGCGCTCGTATTTGTTATCCTTAAACTGCTCTACAGCCAGAGCTTCGTAAGCCCAGCGCGACACCATGACATCGGCTATAACAGGTACATACACGTTGGCAGTATAAGCTTTATGCAATTTTTCGAAGCGCACTACTACGCCGCTAAACAGCAGCTGTGGTACCAGTATGAGTGGTATAAGGATATAAATAGCCACCTCAGAGTTAAGTGCTGACGAGATATTGAGCCCAATAAGGTTGGCGCACACTGAGGCCGAAAAGAGTATAACGAAGTACTGCCATAGCAGCCCGTGTATCTCCAAGATGTAGTTACCTATAAGAATAAATGACAGCGCTTGTATGGCGGAAATGAGCATCATAACAAACACCTTTGACATGAGGTAGCTATTGCGGCTAAGGTTCAAAAAGCGCTCACGCTGCAGCAGCTTCCTATCCTTAATAATTTCCTGTGCACTGGCCGAAAGTCCGAAGAACATTACTGCTACCACGCACATAAACAGGTAGGAAGGAATGTTGGCATTTTCGCTGAAAATGTAAGCGTTGGGATTATCGGGAGTACCGGCAATAAACTTGGTAAAGTAGCCCAAAATAAGCGCCAGTACAGGTGCTTCAAGCAGCGTTATGAGCATGTATTGGCTGTTGGCTAACTTTGCTTTTATGGTACGCTCCATGAAAATACGCAGCTGCCTTATCCTTCCAGGTATTTTAAAATTATTTTTAGGCAATTCCGATTTTTGGGGTGTTTCGCTCCATATTTTCGGATTGATTTTCATCATATACATGCGGTACCATTCCTCCGCTGTACGCTTGCGCTTACGTGTAAGTCGACCGTACTCGTTTACCACACGGGCTTCTACCACGCGTAGTATGAGGTCGGTATTTACGTTACCACAAGCGGCACACTCGCTCTCCTCCGGATTGAGAAAGTGAGCTGCTTCCTTAAAGTACACAATGGCATCCATGGGGTTACCCTGGAAAATAACGCGCCCACCGTGATCCATTACCAGCACGCGATTGAATAGCTTAAACAGGTCGCTGGAGGGTTGGTGAATATTTACCACCACCAACTTACCACGCATGGACTGCTTTTTGAGCAGCAGCATTACCTTTTCGGAGTCGATGGACGAAAGTCCCGACGTAGGTTCATCCACAAACAGTACGGATGGTTGACGCATAAGTTCAATAGCCATATTGAGACGCTTGCGCTGCCCTCCGCTAATGAACTTATTGAGGGGATTACCTACCTTAAGGTCGCGCGCTTCGAGCAGATCAAACTGTTCAATGGCACTGTTGATTTCTTTTTCTATTTGCTCATCGGTGTAGTCGCGAAAGCAGAGTAGGGCGTTGTAGTACAGGTTTTCGTATACGGTGAGCTCCTCCACCAGCATATCGTCCTGTGGTACGTAACCTATTACGCCTTCAATGCTTTCGGTATCGGTATGTACATCATGACCATTAATGGTAATTTGTCCCGAACGCAGCTTGAGGTGTCCGTTGAGCAGGTTGAGCAAGGTAGATTTACCCACGCCGCTTCCCCCCATAATGGCCACTAACTCGCCCGAACGCGCGTGAAATGAAAACGGATGTACTCCGTTAGTACTTCCGCCAAATCGGTAGCTAATATCACGTGCGACAAAGGTTACACCATCGTTTTCTACGTTTTGTTGAAACGTAGAAATAACCTTATTGTAGTAAATCGGATCGATTTTTTGACTTCGGATAACACCGCCAACACCAAAGATATAGGCACTGCCTACATTTAGGTTACGCCCATTAAGAAAGAGGTTTCCGCTACCGAAGTATTTCACCAAAAGGGTATTAGTGCTTTCAATGAGGAGCACATATACCTTACCCGCCATTTTTTGATTTTCCAGAAAATGGACAGAGGTATTTTCATAAATATTTTCACGAGCTACAAGCAACACCTTTTCATTCAGCGGCATCGACTTTTCGTTACCCAAAATAAAACACATGCTGTTGTTGAACTCAAATTCGCTGATGCGCAGCATGCGCGAGAAGTTGCGTGCAGCCTCAGTAATATCGGCGGTGCTAACCTTTAGATCGCCTACGTATTCTATGAGCTGTATTATGAGCCACACCTTTTGGTGCTGCTCGTACTCACGGTTTACACTGTCGGCTACTTGTGTAAGATTGGTTAAGAAAAGGTGCTTGGTTTCAACGTGTAACTCCTCGAGCTGACGCTGGTCGTGGTCTAAGCGATTGAAAGAAGTATCAAAGTCACGCAGGAATGTTGCCACCTGCGCCTCATTTAGGTCTTTATTGTCCAAAAAATGAGCGAAGACCTCCTGTGCCTTTTCATGCGGCACATCGGCCTTAACGGCAAACAGCGCAAAAAGTTGCGTAAGCGTTTTGAGAAGGGACTCGTTCAATGTAATTGTTAATTGTAAATGATTAATGATTAATGAAACACAAGCAAAAATAGGCTTCGTTAATCACTAATAATTAACCATTTATCATTATAAAAGTTCTCTTTTTGTAAAGAAAAACCCTATTTCTATTAGGGCATTTTCTTCGCTGTCGGCACCGTGTGCGGCATTTTTCGTACCGCCCTCACCATACAACTTGCGTATCGTACCCTCGTCGGCCTTTTGTGGGTTGGTAGCCCCAATCAGCTTACGCCAATCGGCTACAGCATTATCTTTATCCAATGCCATTGCTATCAGCGGTCCTGAAACAGAAAACTGCATTAACTCTTCAAAGAAGTCTTTGCCACGATGTATACCATAAAATTCTTCGGCCTCGGCACGTGTAAGCTTAGTTAACTTCAAGGCGCGAATGGCAAAACCTTCCGCCAGTAGGCAATCAATAATTTTTCCGGCGTAGCCTTTGCTCACGGCATCGGGCTTAATCATGGCAAATGTCAGCATAGCACAAGAAGTTTAAAATATTTGAGATACTCGACATACGATATGCGATATGCGAAAAAGTCGCATGTCACATATCGCTAAATCGCACGTCTTACTTCTTCCCCTCGGCTTCTTCCTTGGCAGCTTTTACCATAAAGTAAAGGCGGTTGAATACGTTTACCTCGCTGGTACCCGCGTCAAAGTCAAGGAATAGGAGATTAAGTTTGGGATACTTATCCTTCATCTTTTTTTCTACCCCCTTTGAAATAATTTGGTTGGCAATACAGCCAAAGGGCTGCAAGCTCACCACGTTATTTACACCCTCGGCAGCAAAAGCACTTATTTCTCCCGGAATCAGCCAGCCTTCACCGTACTGATGTGCAAGGTTGACAATCTTAGAAGCCTGATGCGCCATTTCGTCAATATCGTGGTTAGGACGATAGTAGCGGAAATGACGACATATTTTTTCGGCACGCTTAAAGTAGCGATTTAAGTACCAACGTAACGCCTTTCCCACCAGCTTACCTTTTACCGTACGAGTATCAAGGTTGGCTTTGGCGTTCACATCAAAGTTAATAAAATCCTGAATAAAAAAGTCCAAAAGTGAGGGAACAATTACCTCCACGCCTTGATTATTTAACCAGTCAACCAGATTAAGGTTGGCAAAAGCGTTGTATTTGAGGTAGATTTCACCTACCACACCCACCTTGGCAAAGTTGCCTGGTTGCACGGGAATGGCGTTGAACTCTTTTACCGCTTGCGCTAGCAATGAGTAAAAATCCCTTACACGGCCATTTTCTTCAATTATGAGCTCTAGGTGCTCCAAATATTTATCAAGCAATCGGCGGGACTCACCCTTATTTACCTCACGGAAAACAATGGAGTAATGCATTTTCGAAAACTCATCGGCGCAAATAACAGCCGCCATGAACTTGCGGATAATTTTTGCCCATGGAATAGCAAAGCCGGGTTGCTCGTGCAAGCCTGTAGCCGTAGCCACCGAAATAACGGGGGTGTTTTCAAATCCGGCATTTACCATGGCTTTTTTAATAAGCGGCAGGTAATTTGAGGCGCGGCACTGTCCACCGGTTTGGGTTATGCCCACGGCTGTGTTTTCCACGTCAAATTCGCCCGATTTGAGTGCCTTAACTATGTCCCCAATAACCGTAATGGCTGGATAGCAAATTTCGTTGTTGGCGTAACGCATACCTTCGTCAATAGCCAGCGCGTCGGTTACAGGCAGCGTGTGCAACTTGTATCCCGACACCTTAAAGAACGGCGGGAATAGGCGGGAGTATATATCGGAGAACAATGGTGCAATGATGGTACGCTGCTGATCCTCGGGCATAAACAACTTCGTGGTACGACGCTTTTTGCCACTTGGCTTTAACTTCTTATCACTATAGCGTGCAAACTCCACTACCGAACGCAAACGCAAGCGAATGGAGCCAGTACTGCTAATTTCATCAACGCGAATAAGGTTGTTATTCTTACCCGCTGTTTGCAGAATTTCCTTTACTTCGTCCGTGATAATAGCATCGGGGCCACAACCGAATGAGTTGAGCTGCACCAGGCGCACGTTGGAAGGTTGCTTTGCTACCCACTTAGCTGCATTGGTAATGCGGGCAGGGTACCCCCACTGTGATAGGTAGAAGTCCTCTTCACCTTCTATGTTAGGTAGTATATCTTCGGTTACCACGTTGGCGCCAAGTTCGGTAAGTATTTCGGCCGTTTGCTGGTTAATAAGCGGATCAACGTGGTAGGGGCGACCTGCCACCACCATCAGCTGCTTATCTTCCTTCATCGACTTATCAATGATTTCCTTCCCTTTGGCACAGAGCGTTTCTTTAAACTCCTGCTGCGCCTTTACCGCTTCGCCAAAAGCGTGGTTAAACTGTGAAGGTGTAACCTTTAGTCCTTGCTCACGCAAAGAGTCAATATAATCCTTACAGGCGGCGCGCAGCAAAGCCTCGTCCTTAAACGTAACGGTAGGGGCATCCACAGCAATATTCCAGCGCTTACGCGGATTAATGGCGCTTTTTACAACTTCGGCATAGCCCGTTACAATGGGACAGTTGAAGGTATTGTGCGAAGGTGCGACTTGCTTTTCGCGAAATACCATAGGCATAAATATGCGATCAACTTTCTTTTCCGCAAGGTCATATATATGCCCGTGCACCAACTTGGCGGGGAAGCAAATATTGTCGCTCATTACCGTTCCCATACCCTTTTCGTACAGCGGCATGGTTGATGGTGACGATAGTACCACGTTCACTCCGCAATTGGTAAGCAGGGCATTCCAAAACGGAAAATTTTCAAACATATTCAGCGCACGCGGCATACCTACCGTAAGAGTATCAAAGTCGGCACGCTCGGTAGCCGCTTTACTGAACAGCAATTCGTACTTATAGCGCAGTAGGTTAAACCCTTTTTCTACGGAGTTACCCTTGCTTGAGAACATGCGCTCGCACTTGTTACCACCAAAGAAAATATTACCATTGCCAAATTCAAAACGCGTGATGGTACAATGGTTTTCGCAGCCTTTGCAAATAAGCTGCTTTTTCTTGTGGTTATCTACCTCGTTGATGTTGTCTAATGAAAGCATTATATAAATTACGAATTACGAATGACAAATTACGAATTGGCTCTATTCGCCAATTTCTAATTCCTAATCTCTCTTTAATTTTTCAAAATCATTTTACTTCCCACCTGGCCCTTTTCAGAGTAAACGGTTACGATGTAAAGCCCATTTTGCCAAGCTGAAGTAGTGATGTTATATTGCAAATCGTTAATACCCTGCTGCTCATATATCACGATACCATTAAGGTTGATTACCCGCACCGTGGCTATGTTGCCCGACTCGCTACTTATGGTAAGCGTGTGCTGTGTGGGATTGGGATAGAGGCGCAGGTAGGTGGCGTAAGCGTTCTTAGGAATCGCTGTAGGCTTTTTACCATTAACGGTTAAAGATGCCTGCTGCGATACAAGTTCTCCCAAATCATTAAATACCACACAAGTATAATACGCAGCATCTTGGTATAAAGCGCTATCTACTGTATATGTGTAGTACATAGCACCTGCAATATCTTGACCATCCTTTCTCCATTGGTATTGCAAATCTGTTCCTTTTGCCTGAATAGTAAATGTTGCAGTCGCCCCGAGTCCAATCACCTGACTTTGAGGTTGAACTATAATATTCGGTGCGACTCCTTGCGATGTAATTTGCACATAAAAAAATTGTGCAGTAGGCGCATTTTCACTATCGCCTGCCTGATAGGCGACCAAACGTACAACACCTGTATCAACAAAAGTAACCACGCTGCCGCTAATAGAAGCCACATATCCGCTATCAATAGCATAGGTAATACTCAATCCCTCTTTTGACTTTGCGGGAAGAGACAAAGAGTTTTCTTGCCTATATTTTGTGTAGTAATCTTGTATAGAAAAATGTTGTAGTTGTCTGCCAAAAGAAAATTTCGCGCTTATAGGCGTGTGATCAGATGTACTGCACCTATAGTTAGCGATACCACCTGTCACACCCGTCTCCTGCTTCACAGTGGATGACACGTAGTAGGAGTATAACTCTTTCCCCATCATAATATGGTCAATGCCTCTATCATAGCCGCTTAGATTTTGAGTTAGGAATTTATAATTCGGAGCATCATCTATAAAATTTTTATATGGAGAATTACCGCACGATGAGCATTGACTACCACTCAACCTATCATTAAAGTCTCCCAACACAATGAGATTTTGTGTTTTATATGAGCCATCAAGGAGCGTTTTAAGGCTTGTGGAGTTTGATACTCGAGTAGCGTAACTAGCCGCGTCAGAATAAGCCTTAGCATGCAAATTTACTAACGTAATAGGAACCACCTTACCTGCAATGCTTACATTAAGTTTAAACTCCACCGGTTGTCGTCCGGCAGGCCAGTTTCCGGCGCTGCTCATAAGCCGTGGAGTACCGCTTACACTGACTGTACTCTTCTTATACACAATTGCTTCACTCTGATAGCATGTGCCTGAATTGTAGAGTACAACAGTGCCTCCCCAAGTATCACCCAAATGTGACAATACGGAATCTAGACTCTTTACCGGATTCATGCACACCTCCTGCAAACCAATCACGTCTGCGTCAATACCGCGTATTACCTCGGCAACATTTCTCATTTGCAACGAGCCATCACGAGGTTTACATGCAGCACTCGCATTATCAGTACATCCCAACCATTCGGCATTGAATGTGGCGACCTTAAATATGTGACCTCCGGTAGAGGAGTTCTCCTGTTGTTTTACCGTTCCCTGTACTATTAATCCCTGTAGCAGATTATTTGCTTCGTCATAAAAGGTAAGAGAACCCGCAATTACGCTATCTGCAAAACCGCTACATTTAGGAGCAAATCGAACATATATTTTTGTTCCACTACTATAATCAGCAGCATTACATACCATTGCACTATTACTGAAAACAGCTAGCTGAGAAGTAGAGATTTCAACTTGCGAACTGGGCTTTATAGTGAAATTACCAACAATATTATTAGTGGTTACAATGAGGTAGTTTGATGGTGAAGCGCTGCCTGCGACCACGCTAGTAGGAAACACCAATCTACTAGGATTAACACTTATGCTTTGCGCGGCCACCACAATGTGCATAGCCGCAAGCAAGAAAAGAGTTAATAAATATTTGAACCTATTCTTCATTTTTTACCTTTCCATTCATGGCAATCAAGGCCGCACCGTAGGCTCCCATTAACTCAGGAATCTTACTACATGTAACTTTTTTACCGGTTAATACTTCTAGTGCACGTTGTATGGAAGCATTTTTAAATGCACCACCTTGTACTACTATATGGTCGCCAAGTTCTCCTAAATCATTAAATTTAAGAACTTTATAAAGACAATTTTTGATCACAGAGTAGGAGAGACCTGCGGCAATATCAGCCGTAGTGGCATTTTCACGCAGCGCTTGCTTTACTTTTGAGTTCATAAATACCGTACAACGTGTACCCAAATCACAGGGATTTGCTGCGGTACAGGCCAACGTAGCAAATTCAGGGGCAGTGTAGCCAAGCGACTTACCAAATGTTTCCACAAATGAACCGCAGCCCGATGAGCATGCCTCATTCAACTCCACACGGCTAATCTCACCGTTGCGAATAAAGATGGCCTTCATATCCTGCCCACCAATATCAAGTACAAACGATATATTGGGATTTAGGTAGTGCGCTGCTGTATAGTGCGCAATGGTTTCCACCACGCCGTGATCAACGCCAAAGGCGGCGCGAATTAAGTCCTCACCATAGCCCGTAACGGCGCTGCCTGCAATAGATACATTTTTGCCTGCCGCCTTCATCTCTTCGGCAAAGCCTTGCAGACCTTGTTTTACGGCGTACAGCGGGTTGCCATTATTGTGCGCATAGTAGCGATAAATCAACTCCTTGTTTTCGCCTACTATGGCAATTTTTGTAGTGGTAGAGCCGCTATCCATCCCCACGTAGCACTTGCTTCCAGTGTAGTCCGCTACGTTTACCTTCTTCACCAACTCCACCTCCTTGTCGTACTTAAGCCAGTGCTCACGCTCCTCGTCATTTTTGAAGAGCACGGGTAGGGCATTCTCACGCGGGGTAAGCGCCACACGTTCGGCTGCTACGCGCTTACGCAAATCTTCAATGCTGCACTCAAGTCGTGCTGCCTCCATAAGCGCGGCACCTGTTGCCGAAACAATTTCGGGATGTTCTGCATCTATCACATCAGCTTGCGTAAGCTGCATGGCTTTAAGAAAGTAATCCTTAAGCGCGGGCAGGAATGAGAACGGGCCACCACAGAAGATTACCTTCGGGGCAATGTCACTGGCACGCGCCAACGTATTCATAGTTTGCATAGCCACTGCATGGAAAACGCTTGCCACAATATCCGACTTAGGTACCTCACGGCTAATGAGGTTCTGCACGTCGGTTTTGGCAAATACCCCACAGCGTGATGCAATTGCATAAATGGTGGGATTAGTCGTGACATGCTGGTTCAACTCCTCAATTGGAATGTTAAGCAGCATAGCCATTTGGTCAATAAACGCACCTGTACCACCGGCACAGTTGCCATTCATACGAATGTCCGGCTGACGATCGGGGTGAAAGAAAATCATTTTAGAGTCCTCACCACCTAAGTCCACCAACGTGCGCACCTTGGGATACTTTTCAAAAATCAGGCGCGAAGCGGCTACCACCTCTTGTACGAACGGAATACCCGCAGCTTCGGAAATACCCATACCTGCCGAGCCTGTAACCATAACGCTCACAGCACAGCTACCGAATTTTTCCTTTATCTCATCAAAAAACGCGCAAACCACTTCGGTAACCTTGGTATTATGTCTGCGATAATCGTTGTATACCAGCTGCCCATTAGCATCAAGCACAGCAATTTTCGCGGTCGTAGACCCTACATCTAATCCTAATCTCAGCGTCATAAAATTCGTTTTAGCACACAGAATACATGGATTTTATCCATGTTCCATTCTTAAGTTTTTCTATCGTTTATAAAAAATCTGCGTTAATCCGTTTCATTCGCGTCATCCGCATGCCATACTCCCTGCTAACCATCCCGTAGAGAAGGCGATTTGCAGGTTGTAGCCGCCAGTATCAGCATCTAAATCAAGTAACTCACCAGCAAAATACAGGCCGGGAACCAGCTTCGATTGCATGGTATTTTCGTCCACCTCGCCAAGCGAGACACCGCCTGCCGTAACTATTGCTTCTGTAAATGGGCGATGACCAAAAACCTGCAATTTACAACATTTTAAGCCATTTACTATCTTTTCCCTGTCATTTTCAGATATTTTAGCCCTCATTTGCAAGCCCGATTTTTCCGCAAAAAACGCTATAAGAGGCGTAGGCATTAACTTTCGCAAAAGTGCACCAACGGTCTGCACCTCGGGATTTTGCAGTTCGCGCTCCAGCCTGTTTTGCAGCTGAATTTTGCTCAGCGCAGGCTTCCAATCCAAGTGTAGCTCTACCTTCTTTTTTGCACGAAAAGCATCAACTATATTTCGGCTCATGCGCAGCGTTATAGGCCCTGAAATCCCGAAATCCATAAGCACCAACTCGCCAAATTCTTCGTCTACTTTTTCACCATTGGCAACCACACTTAAGCGCACGTTGCGCATGCTAATATCGTCAAATTTATATCGTTCAAATCCTTCTATCTCAATAGGTACCAACGATGGACGAATGGGAACAACGGTGTGCCCCAGCTGCTTTGCAAACTCGTAGCCATCACCCGTAGAACCCGTAGCAGGGTAGGAGGCGCCACCTGTTGCAATCAGCACCGCGCGGCTTTGCTCTACGTACTCATTTCCATCGTGCTCAAATTCCACCTCGAATAATCCATCAGAAGTACGATTTACAGCAGTTACTTTGGCTTTACAAAGCGTTTCCGCACCGTTTCGTTTGGCCCACTTTTGCAACCCCTCGGCGACATCCCACGCCTTTTGGCTGGCGGGAAATACGCGGTCGCCACGCTCTAGCACGGTAGGTACTCCCGATTTATTAATCAGGTCAATTAATTCTTTATTAAATAGCTGTTTAAACGCGGGACGAAGGAAGTTGCCGTTAGGGTAAACCTTTTGCAAAAATTCCTCCAGCGGCTTCATGTTGGTAATATTGCCACGCCCCTTGCCGCTAATGCGCAGCTTGCGCAGGGGCTTTTCCATTTTCTCGAGCAATAGCACGTCGGCACCCAACGATGCGACGCGCCCTGCGGCAACTACGCCGGCGGCACCGGCACCTATTACTATGAGGTCAAAGGCTTGCATTTAACGTGCAAAGGTAAGCATAAAAAGCGGCGATTGTAACACCTCACCCATAACCCCTCTCCACAAGAGAGGGGCATGTGTCTAGAAAAGTTACCTGCAAGCACAGGAGCGCCTGTGGGAGGAAAAGTCCCTCTCCTGCGGAGAGGGATTTAGGGAAAGGTTAAGAAAAAGCGGAAGCCCTGTGAGACCTCCGCTTTTTTTACGTTTATTACGTCCAAAATGTGTTAGTAGGCAATTTTATGCTCGTCTAATATTTTTCTCGCCAAGTTAAGCATGGTAGGGTCATCAAGTGTAACTATGCCGCCATCAGGACCTTGCTCATAGTGAATACCTGCTGATTCAGCCTTCAAGTGGTCTCCACCGAAGTAGTTGCGAACCGTATCTGCCGAAACGCCCAGGAGTTCGGAAATTTTTTGCATGCTTCCATCAGGCAACGCGCGCTTAATTTGGCGCAACTTGTTAAAGGTTATTGTTTCCATTTTGGGTAAATTTAGAGGATTAAACGTGCTTTAAAGTTAAGCCCTTTTTTCTGCAAAAGCAAATATTTCCATGTTATTTATTGCCAAAAAACTTCCCAAGCGTGTCCTCTCTTGTTATTCGAGAGTTAGGCGCTACGCTTTTAGTGAGCCACACGTTGGCACCAATCATGCTGCCCTTACCCACCGTAATGCGTCCCAGTATTTTAGCACCGGAATAAATGGTAACATCATCTTCTATAATAGGGTGACGTGGTAAATCTTTAACCAATGATCCGTCCTCTGCTACTTCAAACTTCACAGCACCAAGGGTAATACCCTGATACATGGTTACGTTGTTGCCAATTATGCTGGTTTCGCCAATTACCACACCTGTGCCGTGGTCAATAGCAAAATGCGTACCTATGGTCGCGCCGGGGTGAATGTCAATTCCTGTTTTTGCATGCGCCATTTCGGCTATCATACGGGGCAAAATAGGCACCCTGCGAAGGTAAAGCTCATGCGCTATGCGATAGCTTATTACGGCACGAATACCGGGGTAGGCAAAAATGATTTCACTCATGCTTTTAGCGGCGGGGTCATTTTTGTACATGGCCTGCACGTCCATAAGCAGCAATTCTGCCACCTGGGGCATTTCCTTCAGAAATTCCATGCTAATGCGCCCCGAAGGCTGCGTGCAATCAGGACAGTGCTCACGACGTTCGGTACAGTCAAAGCAAAATGCCAACTCAATAAGCGACAGCAGCATTGTATGCAGCTGTTCGAGCTTCGTTTGGTTATACTCTTCCAACGACCTTGCCTGTTGTAGGCTTGTGCCGAAATAGCGCGGAAACAGTAGTTCCCGCGCGGTATTCACAAACTCCTTCACCGACTGGTACGAAAGCACCGTACTACCGTGGCAGGGGTGAATGATGTTACGATCCTGTTGTTGCAGCGTGGTTAGCAACTTGGCAATATTATTAATTTCTTGGCTCATCTTTACTCCATCAATTTGTGTGTTGTCACCCTGAGCCTATCGAAGGGGTGCAGCGAGGAAAATTCCACCCCACGTACTTCGACAGGCTCAGTATGACAGCCCACGTGCACTACAGTGAATTCAACATTATCCGCGCCTCGTCAATCAGTTCTCCTGAAGGTCTGGTCTTTATATTTTCAAGGGTTATAGTTTTAAGCATCTTCTGCAACTTTTCGCGCTGTACTACGTTACCTGTTTGCTCAAATTTTTGCTGCAAAATCTTTATTTTTTCAAAATCTTGAATACCTTCTACTAATCGCTCTAAGCGTATAGATGTACGGCCATCGGGATAGGCAAGTACAGTGTAACCCGCGGGGCGACGAGGGCTGCGCACGTCCTGTAACGGACGCTTTCCCCAACTGTTATAGTGCTGGCGGGTGTACCCATCAAAACCGTTGGCTGCTGCATACCAACCTATCCAAGCCGCTTCGGCTGCCGGCGAAAAAATGTAGGTATTGGGATGCACATCGCCACAAGGTTGGTAAAAGCAGAGTTCTCTGCCGGCCTCGGTGCGTATCGTTGTTTGCTTTGCAGCAACCGGTAAAGACTGCGAAATGCTATAGCGTGCCACGTTTGCCTCAGTGTCGGGAAAATAGTTGCCAAGATAACATAGCTGCATTGTGCTATCGACTTTGATTGTAGTACTAATAACCCGACGCAAACGCTCTTTCCCAGACTCCTTTATGCAAATGCGAGTTTTATCCATCCATCCCTTTTCTTTCAGGTGATCTACAAGTAGACCCAGCGTAACCTTCAGATATTCGGAATACTCCTTGCTGTCAAACTGCAAATCTGCCGTTTTTACGCTATTGCTGGCCTGATCAAAATATGACATATTTTGTACCTGCGCACTGCCTACATAGCAAGTAATTTCCTTGCTGATCCCCAATTGCAGCATAAACTCTACCCACATATCAAACTTGGTGAAATCAATGCTCCATGAGTCATCCACACGCTTGGTAAGGGTGAGCATACTTTCGAAATCGCTGAGCGAAGGGTCTTCAAAAACACCGTTGGTAATGGGTACGGTGATATTCTTTTGTCCGCTTTGCGCAAGCAACTCCATTACGGGGCGCATGGCATCAAGGTGCGCCTTACTCCACGGTGCCACGTTGTGGTAATGTGCCACGGCGTATGGGTTTTGCCACATATCAAGGTCAAATGACCAGTTGGCAACGGATGGTAGTATGTGCTCACGCACAAAAACATTAGCGGTAAATGTAATAGGGGCGGTAAGTCCTTTAGCTGTAATAGTTACAAAACCTTTGTATTTTCCGCTTTGGGCTTCAGCCGGAATATTGAATGTGAGCCATACGGGCTGCACTGTTTTTGCCTTTATATTAACGCTTGATTTTAACTCTATAACATCGGCCACCAGCGTAGAGTCAAAGTCACGCGTGCGACGCGGACTACAACCATCCTTCCCATACGTATCGCTCATTACGTAGCGCACAAAACCTACGGTTAAATTTTCAGCGCTGATTTTATCACCTTTCGATGTTTCCAAATCCGAAATACGCACCTTTACTTCGTTTACACCCACACCACTCCAAAGCAGCAGCTGCGCGCTAAGACGTTCACCGCGCCAACCTGTTTCGCCCCAAAAGTTAACTTCACGCGGAAGGTTAGGGACAATCTCCTTAGCAAAACGTACATCCTTACTCACAAACGAAGCATATAAGGGTCTGGCAACTTTTACCCACGCATTTGCATTCGTTTTTTTGGGATTACTCAACTCGTTGTAATCCTTATGGTATTGGGGTTGTGCAATGGCAATACCAATGAAGCTGAGTAATATGAGGAGGGAGAATATGCGCTTCATGGAGTTGTTTAAAATTGTTTGAAAATAGTTTAATGCGCTCCGCGCGTTTAAATGAGTTGCACGTCAATTAACAACTTAAACAATTGTCAAACGCGAAGCGTAAAACCACTTTAAACTCTTAAACGGCGAAGCCTTTTAAACTCTAACAAAGGTAGCTGATTTCCGCCAAATATCAATGCTGTGTTTTGCGGTCGAAAAACGGACTTTTGCTAGAGGCGCTAACGGGTACGGCAAATATGGCCTGGCAATCCGGGAGTAGATTCATTTTTTTAGCAGTCCATCCTGCTGAAAACATTACACGCGTATCCACCCGTAAATCAGCAGCGGTGGCAGCAGCCGAGCCAATGGCTATGCCCAAATCCACCGAGTTAATTTGGCAGGGAATAAGCGGGTGCTGCTTCTTTTGCTCACAGCTGGGGAAACCACAGTAACCGCAGTTAAGCGACATGGTTTGACTTCCTGTACCTAGCAAAATCACAGCCTCTGCCAGCAAAATATTGGCAGCATCACGTAAAAAGAACTTCATGCCATGCTCTTCCACCGTTTCTATCATGGTTTGCGACAGCAACTCCAACTCCGCACGCTCGTGCAATACGGCTATTTCAATAATATCAATGCCCTTGCCTTTGGGCGCGGTGCGTGCCGCAGTCATAATTTGCTTGGCAACGGTTACAATGTGGTCGTGGCGGGAGGTACGTTCGTTTATCATGGGTTTTCAGATTTCAAATTTCAGATTCAAAAATACAAAGTTTTTGCGTAGTAAAAAAGAACCCTCACAAGAAAGTATCCTGCGAGGGTAATCTGAAATCAGAGATTTGAAATCTGAAACTATAACAGCGACTTCACACACTCCAACGCTGCATCGTAGTTAGGTTCGGTAGTAACTTCAGGTACGTATTCTACGTAGCGAATTACATCATTCTTATCTACCACCACGGTGCCGCGCGCAAGCAGACGCAAGTCGGGCATTAAAAAGCCGTATTTGTCGGCAAAATCCAACTTATTATGGTCGGACGTTACCACCACGCTGTTAATGCCTTCGGCAGCGCAAAAACGACCAAGAGCGAAGGGTAGGTCACACGAAACGGTAATAATTACCACATCTTTGCTCAAATCGGCAGCACGCTTATTAAATGTGCGCGCTTGCATGGCGCACACCGATGTATCAATAGATGGAAAAGCGGTTAACACCTTTACCTTTCCCTTGTAATCGCTCATTTTCACGGGCGACATATCCTGCGCAAGCGTGGTGAAATCGGGGGCAGCAGCACCCACCTTTGCTTCGGTTCCTGCAAGTGTTACAGGGTTACCTTTAAATTTTACAGTTGCCATAATTTTTATGAATTTACAATTTAACGATTTACTATTGACAATCGAAACACATAAGCAAATGTAGGAATTAAAAGGGCGCATATTCCGATTTTTCCACTTGGTGGGGTTATTTATCGGATTTTAAAAGAAAAAGCGGAATTGTAAATTCCGCTTAACAAAAAAGGTATTAATCACAATATTGGCAAAACGTCATTGCGAGGAGGAACGACGCCCCTGATTAAATTATTCCACTTTCACCGCCACATTATCCTTAGCCTCATTCAGCGTCACCATAATTTTCTTTTGTCCCTTATGGTCGCTGCCTATGATGGCTTCGGAAATGCTATCCTCCAAATAGTGTTGAATGGCACGTTTTAGCGGACGAGCGCCGTAGTCGGCATCGTAGCCCTTTTCGGCTATGAAATCTTTTGCGTCATCGGCAATTTCAAGTGCACAGTCAATTTTCGAAAGCCTATCCACCAAGCCCTTTAGCTCAATATCGATAATCTTAAAGATATCCTCCTTGCTCAACGTGTTGAACACAATAATGTCGTCCACACGGTTGATGAACTCGGGGCGGAAAGCCTTTTTCAGCGCCTTCTGTATAATATCCTTGTTCTTATCGCTAACGTCCTTTGCCGTTTTTTCGGTGGTAAAGCCAATACCCGCGCCAAAATCTTTCACCTCACGCGAACCGATGTTGGACGTGATAATAATAATGGTGTTACGGAAGTCTACCATGCGGCCAAGGCTGTCGGTCAAACGACCTTCGTCCAGCACCTGTAGCAGCAGATTGAATACGTCGGGGTGAGCCTTCTCAATTTCGTCTAACAGAACGACAGAGTAGGGCTTACGGCGTACCTTTTCGGTAAGCAAACCACCTTCCTCATACCCCACGTATCCCGGAGGCGCGCCAACCAAGCGGCTCACGGAGAATTTCTCCATGTACTCGCTCATGTCAATGCGAATGAGGTTATCGGTAGTATCAAAAAGATACTTTGAAAGTACATTTGCCAGCAACGTTTTACCCACACCGGTAGGCCCTAAGAATATGAACGACGCAATGGGGCGATTGGGATCTTTAAGCCCAATGCGGTTACGCTGAACTGCCTTCACCACCTTTTCTACCGCCTCGTCCTGACCAATTACGCTGCCCTTGAGCGAGTCGCCCATTTTGAGCAAGCGCTGGCCTTCGCCTTGCGCTATGCGCTGTACAGGCACGTTAGTCATCATGGCTACCACCTCGGCTACCTTGTCCTCGTCCACTATTTCGCGGTTAGCCGATAGAGAACTCTGCCACTTCTTTTGCTCCTCGGCAAGTTCCTCCGTCAGCTCACGCTCCTTATCACGATGGCTGGCAGCCAGTTCGAAGTTCTGCGCTGCAATGGCTGATTTTTTCTCCTCGGTAATTTGTGCCAACTCCTTTTCTATTTCGCTGACACGCTCAGGCACCTTAATTTGCGAAATGCGCACGCGCGAACCCGCCTCGTCCAGGGCATCCACCGCCTTATCTGGCAGAAAACGCTCGGTAACGTAGCGTTGCGTAAGCATTACGCAGGCGCGAATAGCCTCAGGTGTATAAGTTACGTTGTGGTGCTGCTCATATCGCTCCTTAATATTGGAAAGAATTTCAATGGTTTCGTCCACGCTGGGTGGGTCAACCATAATACGCTGAAAGCGACGTTCCAAAGCACCATCCTTCTCAATGTACTCGCGGTACTCATTAAGGGTAGTTGCGCCTATGCACTGTATGTTACCGCGCGCCAAAGCGGGCTTCAGCATGTTGGCAGCATCCAGCGAACCAGAAGCGCCACCGGCACCCACCATAGTGTGTATTTCGTCAATAAACAGTATTACGTTGGGATTCTTTTCGAGCTCATTCAAAATAGACTTCATGCGCTCCTCAAACTGCCCGCGGTACTTGGTACCCGCTACTATCAAGCCCAAATCGAGCGTAACGATACGCTTGCCAAACAGCACACGCGAAACTTGCTTGCGGGCAATGCGAATAGCCAAGCCCTCTACAATGGCACTCTTACCCACACCGGGTTCACCAATCAGAATAGGGTTATTCTTTTTGCGACGGCTGAGAATTTGTGCCATTCTGTCAATCTCTCTTTCGCGACCAACCACAGGGTCAAGCTGATTTTTTTCAGCGGCCTTGGTCAAATCCACACCAAAATTATCTATAACAGGCGTATTTGATGTGGCCTTCCCCGCTGCGCTATGCAACTCAGAAGCGCCCTTACCAGCCGATGCAGAATGGAAGAGATCATCATCCTCATCACCTTCCTCGTCATCCTCTCCGGCATCTGCGCTACTTTCTATGGGTTTTTCACCCTTAAGCATACTTACTACCTTTAGATAGTTTACATCTTGTTTCTCAAGCGTCTGCGTAACAAAATCACCCTCATCATGTAAAATAGCCAACAGTAAGTGTATGGCATCCACTTCGGTAGACTTTAGCGCACGCGCCTCCAAATGCTGCATTTTTAATGCACGCTCGGACGATTTGTACAGCACCAGAGAGTCTATTTCGCTAACGCTCAACGGCTCACCTCCGCGCACACCATCCTCTATCATTTCTCTCAACTTTAACATATTAACATTAAGCGCAACAAGCACATCTGTCGCCGAATTGTTGCCATCCCGAAGAATACCCAGCATCAAGTGCTCAGTACCTACCGCATGGTTACCCAATCGCACAGCCTCCTCCTTACTGTAAGTGAGAATATCCTGTAATTTTTGTGATGAATTGGTATTCATAAACCTCCCTGAAAATACGTTGTTTAACTCTTGAACTACTTATTGTTGAATTGCTTGAGATTGTTTTATGTGCTACGCACGTTTGAATTTGTTTGATGCTTCGCGTTTTAAACAATTCAACTGTACAACAAATCAACGATTCAACAATATTTTATCAACTTCCATGCCCCGCAAAAACTTATGTCATTTTGGCGCAATACGAAGTAAAGATAATCAACTTTTGAACACAAAAAAAGCAGGTATATCATGCTTTTAGATTATTTAATGGAGATTGTTGATAAATTTTGAGCTTATTCTTGGTTGCCTGTTTGACGATTTTTTTGTAACTTAGCATGCTTTTTTGCGACTATTTTAAAGCGAGGAGTCTGACTGTACCCCGAGCCTACAAACGAGCTAAAATACAGTTTTTGGCAAGATTTAGCAGCCACACGCCATTAGGCATGGTCAAGCAACTTGGTATTTTTCATTATTTATATAGATATGGCAGAGATTGAAGGCGAAAAGATTGTTCCGGTAAACATTGAGGAGATAATGAAGTCATCGTACATCGACTACTCGATGTCGGTGATTGTGTCGCGTGCGCTACCTGATGTGCGTGACGGACTAAAGCCGGTACACCGTCGCGTATTGTTCGGAATGTCAGGCTTAGGACTTGCCTCTAACACCCAGCACAAGAAGTCGGCGAGAATTGTGGGAGAGGTGTTGGGTAAGTATCACCCGCACGGTGATAGCAGCGTGTACTACACCATGGTGCGCATGGCGCAGTGGTGGGTTATGCGCTACATGATGGTTGACGGGCAAGGTAACTTCGGTTCACCCGATGGCGATTCTCCCGCAGCGATGCGTTACACCGAGGCACGTCTACGCAAGATAGCCGAGGAAATGCTACTTGACATTGACAAAAACACGGTAAACTTCACCGCTAACTTTGATGACAGCCTTGAAGAGCCTACCGTGCTTCCCGCCAAAATACCCATGCTGTTGGTTAATGGCTCATCAGGCATTGCCGTGGGCATGGCTACTAATATGCCTCCGCACAACTTGGGCGAGGTAGTAAATGGTATTTGCGCCTACATTGAGAACCACGATATCACCACCGATGAGCTGATGCAGCACATCAAAGGTCCTGACTTTCCTACAGGCGGTACTATATATGGTGTTCAAGGTATTAAGGAGGCTTACGAAACGGGTAGGGGACGTGTGGTTACTCGTGCTAAAACCGAGATCGAAGTTGGCGAAAGCGGCCGCGAAACCATTGTGGTAAATGAATTGCCCTACATGGTAAGCCCCGACGAACTGGTGAAGAAAATTGCCTACCTGGCGGAAGAAAAAATAGTTGAAGGCATATCGTACGTAAACAACGAGTCAACCACTACCACCCGCGTAGTGATTAAGTTGAAGAAGGACGCGGTAGCCAACGTGGTGCTAAACCATTTATATAAGCACACCGAAATGCAATCGAGTTTCTCCATCAACAGCATTGCGCTGGTAGATGGAAGGCCTCGCCAGCTTTCGCTAAAAGAGCAAATTAAGTACTTCGTGCGTCACCGTCATGAAGTGGTGGTGCGCCGTGCGAAGTTTGATTTGGCTAAGGCCGAAGAGCGTCTTCATATTTTGGAAGGCTTGCTTAAGGCTATTGACCACATTGACGAGGTTATTGCCATTATTCGCGGCAGCAAAACGCCCGACGAGGCTATGCAAGGCCTTATGACTCGCTTCCAGCTGAGCGACTTACAGGCACGCGCCATTGTGGATATGCGCTTACGCGCCCTTACCGGATTGGAGCGCGATAAGTTGCAAGCCGAGTTTGACGAGCTGACAGCGCTAGCTGCCAAGTTGAAAGAATTCTTGGCAAGCGAAGAATTGCAAATGGCTCTTATTAAGGAAGAACTTATTGATGTAAAGGCTCGCTTTGACGATGGTCGTAAAACCGACATTGTACTTACCGCCGAGGAGTTCAATCCCGAAGACTTTTACGCCAACGACGAGGTGGTTATTACCATTTCGCACATGGGCTACATTAAGCGTACCGCACTAAGCGAATACCGTACGCAAAGTCGTGGTGGTGTGGGTGCTAAGGGTGCTGCCACACGCGATGCCGACTTTATTGAGCACATATTCGTAGCCACCATGCACAACACCATGCTTTTCTTTACCGAAAAGGGTAGGTGCTACTGGTTGAAGGTATACGAAATCCCAGAAGGAGATAAAACCACTAAGGGACGTGCCATTCAAAACGTCATCAACCTTGAACCTGAGGACAAGGTAAAGGCTTATATTAACGTAACTACGCTGCAGGATAACGATTACATCAACAACAACTATATTGTGTTGTGTACCAAGCGCGGCATAGTAAAGAAAACCGTACTTGAGCAGTACTCACGTCCTCGTCAAAACGGCGTGAACGCTATTACCATTAAGGATGGTGACCAGCTGCTGGAAGCCAAACTCACCAACGGAAGCAACGAAATTATTTTGGCTGCCCGCAACGGTAAGGCGCTTCGCTTTAACGAGGAAAAAGTTCGCTCAATTGGTCGTACCGGTGCCGGCGTGCGCGGTATCTCCATTGAAGATACGGACGAAGTAATAGGCATGGTATGCGTTACCGATTCCAAAAGCGAAATTCTGGTAGTTTCGGAAAACGGCTACGGTAAGCGCTCGGATTTGGATGATTACCGCGTAACTAACCGTGGTGGGAAAGGCGTGAAAACGCTTAACATCACTGAAAAAACGGGTAGCCTTATCGCCATTAAGGATGTAACGAATGAGAACGACTTGATGATTATTAATAAATCAGGTATTACCATTCGTGTACCGGTAGAAGATATTCGCCTATCGGGTCGTGTGGCACAGGGTGTTAAGCTTATTAACCTGCGCGGCAGCGATGCAATTGCAGCTGTAGCCAAGGTTAATAAGAGCGAAGAGGAGGAAACTCCCGTTACCACCGAAGGTGGCGAAACACCAGTGACAGAGACCACTCAAGAGTAACATTCGAAGCAGGAGCATGGGCAACTTGTAGCTTACCAGTAAACAAGTTGCCCATGTTCATTTAAATCATAAATAAAGGGCACCTGGTACCAAAACTGTAAGATTGATGTATATTTGTGCTCCTAAATAAAAAAATGTAAAATCTTTATTTCAAATTCTATTATGCAAATTTCAAAAAACAAGGTAGTCTCATTGTCCTACCAGCTCACAGTTGACGGCGATGTGGTGGATACTGCTACCTCAGGGCAACCTTTAGAATTCATTTTTGGCAGCGGAATGTTGCTGCCAAAATTTGAGGCTAATATTGACGGCAAAAAAGTAGGTGACGATTTTAAGTTTACCCTCACAGCCACAGAGGGCTATGGTGATGTAGACGATAAGGCAATCATGAATTTTCCGCTCGACATGTTTATGATCGACGGAAAGTTGGAGGAGGACCTGCTTGTAGAAGGCAATGTAATCCCTATGCAGGATAACAGTGGACGCATAATACAAGGTACCGTACTGGAAGTTAACGACGAAGGTGTATCACTTGATTTTAACCACCCGCTGGCAGGCATGGAGCTAAACTTTGAAGGAAAAATTGTCGGCGTACGCGAAGCCACTGAGAAAGAACTTCAAAAAGGTCACATCTGTGGCTGTGGTGAAGACGGTTGCGATGATGGTCACGAGCATGAAGGTTGCAGCTGCGGTTGCAACTAACACACTAATTGACAGCACAAAAATCCCCAATAGCTATTAGCTTATTGGGGATTTTTACATTTTGTAAAAAAGTGTTATCTTGCAACCCTCTAACTTAATATGTATGAAAAAAACTACATTTTTACTTGCAGCCTTACCGCTCCTGATGGGTATTACATCTTGTGCTCCTGCAGTAAGCACTATCGTACTCAAAAAATATCCTCCGACCAACCCTGATTCGGTACAGGTTTACACAAAAAATGATCAGGTGCCTTCCAACTCAGAGAGTTTAGGCGTAGTAAGCGTGCGAGATGGAGGTTTCACTACGGAGTGTGACTCTGTTACAGTAGTAAGCCATGTAAAGCTCGAAACCGGAAAAATGGGGGGAAATGCCGCCCTCATTACCGAACATCTTCACCCATCCATTTGGGGATCCAACTGTCACCAAATGACCGCTACAGCTATGCGAGTAAACGGGCTTACTCTTGATCCTTCAGATACGACCAATTATTTACAACTAGCTGAATTTCAAATATTAAAATCAGAAAGGAAGTTGCCACATGCGCGCTTCACTGCCGATGTTGGTTACGGCTGGCGTACGGCCAAAATTGATCCGAAGGCAACCGGCGATATACGAAAAGATATTGAACAACGAATGTCAGGTTTTGTTTGGGAACTTTCTGCTGCTTACTTTTTCAGCGATTGGTCAGGACTTTCTTTAGACTATGCCGGGTACCGTGCCACAGCTAGCTCACCCGCCAGCATTATCGATCCATCCCTTAGCGGAACCATGCACACAACAGACGTTATAACCTATGTTGGCCTTGCTTGGGCTGTACGTTTCTCAAAAAAACAAACGTGGATTTGGGATTGCAGCATCGGGTTTGGCTATCTTGGCTATACCACCAAGGCCACTTATTATAATGCAACAGCTAAAGGAAATGGAAGTACCGTTGGGTCAAAAATTAGCATAGGAGGTGAGTATAAGTTTGCTGAAAATTGGGGTGTTGGAGCCAGCATAAAAATGCTGGGCGGGGTGTTAAATGAATTTACTGTAACAGATGACAACGGACGCACTTATACTGAAAAATATGAGGATGATGCCAAAGAGGGACTTGGTCAAATCCGAATGCAGGTAGGCATACGCTACTACATTAAGTAAAAATAAAAAAAACGAGGCGTTGAACCTCGTTTTTTGTTTATGCTTCATCTGAATATTTCCGCTTGTACTTTTGCTTGCGCACGTACTGCTTAGCACTCTTATGTAATCTATGTACAGCATGAAAGCCCGGACCGCGCACATCCTGCTCCAGCTCGCGGCTTCCTATGCGGTTAGCCCGCAGGTAATCGGTTAGAGTTATGCGCTTTTTCTTCACAATATAGATTAATAACCGGTATAAGCATGTGGCGACAACGCCCTTAGCTCCGCTTTTACGCCCTCGCTCACACTCAATCCCTCAATAAACTGAGAAATACTTTGCTGCGTAATAGCCTCGTTGGTACGGGTGAGCGCCTTTAGCGCCTCGTAAGGCTTGGGGTAACCCTCACGGCGTAGAATGGTTTGAATACCCTCGGCTACTACCGCCCAGTTGTCCTCCAAATCCTCGTTAATAGATTGCTCGTTAATAATCAACTTATTGAGCCCTTTCAAAATGGAGGCATAAGCTACCATAATATGCCCCATAGGCACACCAATGTTGCGCAGCACTGTGCTATCAGTCAGGTCACGCTGCAGGCGCGATACAGGTAGCTTAGCAGCCAAGTGCTCCAATAGCGCGTTGGCAATACCCAAATTACCCTCGGCATTTTCAAAATCAATAGGGTTAACCTTGTGCGGCATAGCCGATGAGCCAACCTCTCCCTCCTTAATTCTTTGCTTGAAATACCCCATTGAGATGTAGGTCCATACATCTCGACTAAGGTCTATCAGAATGTTATTCAGACGCTTAAGAGCATCAAAAGTAGCAGCAAGATTATCGTAGTGCTCAATTTGTGTAGTAGTTTGCGAGCGACTTAGCCCAAGCGTTCCATTCACAAAGTTATTGGCAAACTCCACCCAGCTAACCTGTGGATAGGCTGCCTTGTGTGCGTTAAAGTTACCCGTAGCACCGCCAAATTTAGCCGAAAATGGCACAATTTTAAGCAAGGCCAGCTGCTTTTCAAGGCGCTCTACAAATACGTAAAATTCCTTACCTAAACGAGTAGGCGAGGCCGGTTGTCCGTGCGTATGCGCCAGCATAGGTACGTTTTTCCAATCCTTAGCCAGCTCGTGCAACTTAGCATGCAATGCATCGAACTGCGGATAAAACACTTGGTCCAGCGCCTCGCGCAAGCTTAGCGGCGTAGCCGTGTTATTCACGTCCTGCGACGTAAGTCCGAAGTGTATAAACTCTAACCACTTACCAAGACCTAAAGCCTCAAACTTTTCCTTTAGGAAATACTCTACAGCCTTCACGTCGTGGTTAGTAACCTTTTCCGTCTCCTTCACCTTCAACGCATCAGCCTCGCTAAAGTTTTGGTATATCTCCCGCAGTTTTTCAAAAATGCCCTTATTCACATCGGCCAGCTGCGGCAAAGGTATTTCGCATAGCGCAATGAAGTATTCCACTTCAACCTGCACGCGATAGCGAATAAGCGCGTACTCCGAAAAGTAGGCAGCCAAATCCTGTGCCTGTCGGCGATAGCGCCCGTCAATAGGCGAAATGGCGGTAAGAGATGAAAGTTGCATGTTTTCTTTATTTGAAATAAGGTAGCAAAAATAAGGAAAAAAGACGGAAGGATAAAAAGACAAGGAACCTTTTTAGTCTTTGCTCTTTCCATCTTCTTATCTTTTGTCTAAAAACATTGTTAATTATTAATTATTTTCTTACTTTTGCATGTAAAACAAATTATTAAGCCTATGCCCGCGGGATAAGTTTAAAGTACTAATTTTCAAAAGCCTGAGCCACACGATGAGGGTAAAAATCTCAGCCGTAGCGTATCTCAACGCAGCACCTTTAGTCTATGGACTTCAGCATTCGCCTATTAGCGAAAGCATTGACCTTTCACTTGATATACCCGCAGTAGGTGCTCAAAAGTTGCTTTCAGGAGAAGTTGATGTAGCCCTCATTCCTGTAGCAGCCATTCCTCAAACTTCCGACTTTAACATTGTAACTGATTACTGTATTGGCGCTGTAGCAACAGTAGCCACCGTAGCCGTATTTGCCCATCAGCCGCTGGAAACCCTGCACACCATTTACCTTGATGCCCATTCACGCACTTCAGTGCAGCTGGTACAGCTGCTGGCGCGCGAATATTGGCACGTAAAGCCCAACTTTAAGCCAATTGAAAATTACGCTGGTATAGAACAGGTTAAAGATGGAGTAGGGTACCTGCTTATTGGCGATAAAACCTTTGGATTACCCCCCAAATTTTCTCACGTTTACGACCTTGCCGAAGCATGGATAGCTCATACAAGCAAGCCTTTTGTATTTGCCGCGTGGGTCGCACGCAAGGGTATAAATGATTCATTCATTACTTCACTCAATAATACCTTAACTTTTGGTGTTCAACACATTGATGACGTAATAGGGGAGATGATGCAAAAATATCCAGGCGTGGACGTAGCACACTACCTGACGCAAAATATAAGCTATCCGCTTAATGAGGCCAAGCGTGATGGCATGAGGCTGTTTTTTAGAAAATTAGAGCATGGCTAATGACAACGAATAGTTCCGTTTTTTTCAAAATTATTCATTGTTTATTTTCAATTGCCTATTACTATGGTTAACTACTACATCAAGGAAAGCAGCCGCGTGGTGAGCAGCAGCGACCTAGAAAAGCTCAACGACCTGAGCTACGACGAGGTGCTTTGGATAGACCTAGTATCGCCCACCGCCGATGAGCGTACAGCCGTAGAGTCATTCCTAAACATAAGCCTGCAAACGCAGCAACAAGCCGAGGAGATTGAGAGCAGCTCGCGTTACTACGAAACCGAGAGCGCGCTGTACGCAAATACTTCATTTCTTATATCCGATAAAGACAGCGGGCTATCCACCGAGCAGGTATCATTTATTCTTTGCGAAGGCGTGCTAGTATCTATTCGCCCCATTGGCTTGCGGGCATTCAACGAAACCATACGGCGCCTGTACGCCAACCACCGTATGTATCCCACCTGCTTCCACGTCATGGTGTCGGTGCTCGAAAGCCGCATAGACATTGACGCTGACATGTTGGAGGTGATAGCCAAAGAGGTAACGCTGCTCAATAAGCAACCGCTTGACAAAACCGCCGAGGTGCGTTTGGATAGCGATTTGCTTTTGAAAATCAACAGCCTGCAGGAAAGCACTATGATGCTTCGCGAAAGCGTGATAGACAAGCAAAGGGTGGTGAGCAGCATCTTAAAAAGCGAGCGTTTCCCAAGCGACACTGTGCCTAAGCTCAACCTCATTATTCGCGACATAGGCTCACTTGTAAGCCACGCCGACTTTGCGTTCGAACGCCTTGAATTTCTGCAAAATACCGTAATGGGTCTTATTTCGCTTGAGCAAAATAAGGTAATTAAGATTTTCACTGTGGCATCGCTGATTTTCATGCCGCCCACGCTCATAAGCAGCATTTACGGCATGAACTTTCACCACATGCCCGAGCTCGGCTGGAGCTTGGGTTACCCTTGGGCACTGCTACTCATGGTGCTTAGCGTTGCCATTACGCTGACTTTTTTCAAGATAAAAAAGATGCTGTAAGCATTTTTATCAATTATTTATGAAATATAAAAGCAGGGGAGAAAGGTTATGCATTTAGCCTGTGGCGTTGATTTTAAAACTCCCAATGAACGAAATTATTAGCTATCAAGCCGAAGGATTAGAAAACCTATCAATACGAATCAGCAACGAAACTGTATGGCTTACACAACAACAGTTAGCTGAACTGTTTGATGTTGAAAGAAGTGTTATAACCAAACACTTACGCAATATTTTTAAGGAAGAAGAACTTGATCAGAGTTCAGTATGTGCAAAATTTGCACATACTGCTGCCGATTGAAGGATTATCTGCTGAAAGGCTACGCAATTCGCAGACCAGTAGATGCCGCAGAAATAAACGAAATACGTGAGTGTTTGCATGAGTTAGAGCAACGCTTGGATAACTTTGAATTTGTAACGGACACGCAAGGCGGCGAGTTGTACAATGCACTTATTGATATTGTTAGCAAAAAGAGCATCGGAGCCAAGCAACAACGTAAGCCTATAGGATTTCAGCTACCAAGTGATAAGAAAGAAAAAAGGGTGTCGCAGGAAAAATTCTATTTAATATAATGCAAATTATCAAACAAAAATACGCTTGCGAAAAAGTACGTAAAAGCATTGCTTGTTACGTACTTACATGTTTGCTTGATATTCGTAACTTATAACCAAAGACCAGTAAAGTGCATCGCTACTTCATACACCTTTCGTACCGCGGTACAAATTATCACGGCTGGCAAGTGCAGCACAACGCTCACACCGTGCAGGCCGAGTTAAATCGTGCGCTGGCGTTGCTGCTTGGGCATGATGTAGAAACGCTGGGCTGCGGCAGAACCGATACCGGCGTGCACGCGCGCTGTTTTACCGCCCACTTTGACGCTCAGCATCCCATTACCGACGCTCAGCATTTTTTGGGCAAGATAAACCGTATTTTACCACCTGATGTGGCCTGTTACAGCTTACAGACCGTTGATTCGGAGGCTAATGCTCGCTTTGATGCCACAGAGCGTACCTACAAATACTTTACCACTACAGCAAAGAATCCATTTCTGACCGAATACGCTTACTACGTGCACTTCCCCCTTGACGTGGAGGCCATGAACCGTGCAGCCAAGGTGCTATTGGCAACTACCGATTTTACCTCCTTTGCCAAGCTGCACGGCAACGCTAAAACCAACGACTGCAAGGTTTTTGAAGCGCATTGGGATTGGAATAAGGAAAACAACACGTTGGTTTTCACCATACGAGCCAACCGCTTCTTACGCAATATGGTGCGCGCTATTGTGGGTACGCTGCTGGATGTTGGACGCGGAAAGCTTACGCTGGAGGACTTCTCTGAAATTATTGAGAAGAAAAATCGCTGCGAATCAAGCACTTCTGCGCCTGCACATGGACTATTTTTGTGGGACATAACGTATGATAACATGTAAAACAGTACGCCATGCCCACCCGAATTATTACTACTGCTGACAATTCTCATACCGTTATAAACGAGCAATTTAACGAAACGTATCATTCGGAGCGCGGGGCTATTTTAGAGGCGCTACACGTGTTCATTGAGGCTGGATTTAGGCAAATGCAAAAACCTCAAGTATCTGTATTTGAGGTTGGTTTTGGTACAGGCCTAAACGCATGGCTTACCCTGCTGGAGACAGAGAAAACAGGACAACATGTTTACTATGAAAGCATTGAACTCTACCCCATTGATTTCTCCACCTCAAACGTACTTAACTTCGCAACTCTTACAAGTTCTGACAACCAACTATTTACGCAACTACATCAAGTTGAATGGAATAAGCCTATTGCCATTACACCTCACTTTACGCTGCATAAAATCAACGCCAATCTATTGAATTACAACATACAGCATCTTTTTGACGTTGTATACTTTGATGCATTTTCGCCTGATACTCAACCCGAATTATGGACAACGGAAATTTTTGAGAAAATTTATAAATCTATTAATACCAATGGCTTATTAACCACCTACTCAAGTAAAGGCTTGGTTAAACAAAATCTTAGAGCAGCAGGATTTACTGTGCAACGACTTCGAGGCGCAGGAGGCAAGCGCCACATGGTAAGAGCATTAAAATAATTATAAATAATCAATTACGAATTACGAATATTTCTTACATTTGCAATCTACTATATTCTCAAAGCCAATGAACTTCCGTCAACTTACCCAGCTGGAAATACAGCGACTTGAGGCGCAAGGCTGTCGTTGCAGTAATTGGCAACAAGTAGTGGTGGCACAGGGCTTCGATCCAAAATACGTTATAAACGTCACCCTTTCAGGTCATGTAACATTAGGTTTTTTTGAAAAAGAGGTTACCCTACCCTCAGGCGCTCCAGCTCATAGCGGGATATTCAATGCCTATTTACATCAGTGCAAAATAGGTAATAACGTATACATTAGCAATGTAGGGTCAAGCATTGCAAACTATCACATTGATGACGAGGTAATAGTTGAAAATGTGGGTAGCATTTATACCGAGGGTTTAAGTACATTTGGTAACGGATTAGAAATTAATACCGTAAACGAATCAGGTGAGCGAGCAATACCGATGTATAATGAGCTAACTTCTCAGGTAGCCTATACCATTGCATTTGGACACAATGATATGCAGGTTGTAGCAGCACTAGAGCAATTGATCAAACAATATGCGGAAAAACAGTCCTCCAATGTTGGCTACATTAGTAAAAACGTGCGAATTACATCGTGTAATTTAATTAAAAACGTAAAGATTGGCGAGGCAGCCATTATTGAAGGCGCACAGAGTCTTACCAACGGTAGCATAAACAGCACAGCTGATGCGCCCAGCTACATAGGTTCCGGTGTAACAGCGCATAACTTCATAATGTGCAACAACAGCCGATTGAGTGATAGTGCATTGATACAGCATTGCTTTATTGGACAGGGAGTACATTTAGGCAGATTATTTTCAGCAGAACATTCGCTTTTTTTTGCCAACAGCGAGTGCTTCAACGGTGAGGCATGCTCCATTTTTGCCGGCCCATACACAGTTTCGCATCACAAATCAACGTTGCTTATCGCCGGCACCTTCTCTTTTTACAACGCCGGCAGCGGTACCAACCAAAGCAACCACATGTACAAGTTGGGGCCTATTCACCAGGGAGTATTAGATCGCGGCTGCAAAACAGGAAGTGGCGCTTACCTCATGTTCCCGGCACACGTAGGGGCCTTTTCGGTAATATTGGGTACGCATAAAAATCACATAGATACCACGGTTTTTCCATTTTCATACATTGTTGAAAAAGAAGAAATAACTCACGTAATACCGGGCATGAACCTGCGTAGTGTGGGTATCCGCCGTGATATACAGAAATGGCCTGCCCGTGATGCACGTAAAGCTACAAGAAAACTAGATCTAATTAACTTTGAATCGCTTACGCCTTACTCTATGGGGGCAATACTACAAGGTATTGAGGCGTTAGAGCATTTACAGTCTCAGGCTCCTGATGCGAGCGTGTATTCCCACAATGGCGTGAAAATTAGTCGTGGTGCGCTAATTAAAGGCGTACAATACTATAACGAGGCTATTAATACATTTCTATACAAAACACTGGTTATTCGTTTAGCAAAAGCAGAATGGAGTAATGCAGCTGAACTACAAACAGTACTACAGCCAATAAATGATACTGCTATAGGTATATGGCACGATATAGCAGGCATGTATACACCTGCTAGTGAAATGAGCGCTCTATTTGAAAGCGTAAAGAACGGTTCTCTGCAAAGCATTGAGCAAGTGGTGGAAATATTTGAAAATATACACTCTCAATACGATGAGTTAGCCTGGGTATGGGCTGCAGATTTGCTACAGAAACGTACAAAAAAGCCTATTGCACAACTTACAGCAAAGGAGATTATTGACATAGTTGCAAAAGGCGCTAAGGCGGAGGATGATGTAACCCGCACACTAAAGAGCGAAGCTGCAAAAGATATTGAGTTGCTGGATAAAATGTCCTTTGACCTTGATAGGTATAGGCATAGTACCGACAACATTCCTTTTGTTGCCAACCTCGTCAAGCAAGCAGAAGAGCAACAGATACGCAACGCTGAATTGCTAAAGCGCTTGGAGGCAGTTGCCATTAATTATAATTAATTGAGAAATGGATAGTAACAACAACCATAGGCAAACGATTGTTATAAATCAGGTAAGCAAATCCAACGGCATGGGAGTGGCAGGGTTCGTGCTGGCACTACTAGCCCTCATGTTTGGTTGGGTGCCGTTTTTTGGTTGGGTTGTCTGGTTTCTCGGACTACTTTTCTCGTTTATAGGAATATTCAAAAGCCCAAGAGGTCTTGCTATTGCGGGATTAATTATCTCACTTATAGGCCTTATTATGCTGGTGGTGGTATTTGGAGCAATGGCCGCGCTAGCGTTCCTATCTATCTAAAGCAAGGGCTTACCCCATATCAATAGGCTTGCCTGCTTGTGCCCAAGCATTTATACCCGAATTCAACTCATAGACTGCTGTAAAGCCGGATTTCTGTAACATTTTCATGGCCAACTTACTGCGCTTGCCTGATAAGCAATAGACCAATACCGGTTTTGTTTTATCCAAGGCATCAATTACGGTACGAAAATTCGCATGATTAAAATCTATGTTTTGTGCGCCTGGAATACAATAATTTTTAAATTCTTGGGGCGAGCGTATATCTATCAGCTGCACATCTTTTGACTGCTGCAGCATTGAATCAAAATCATCAACATTTAGACTATTCTCACTAACCGTTGTACAAGAAAATGAACCAATAAACAAAAATACTATACTGATAATCTTTTTCATTGCATCTCCCTCCTCACTTGACTACCACTCTGTTGTTATCTATTTTTCGAAACTTCTTTACAAATTCTCTTTGCAAATCCCGGTCCTTGAAAAATAAAGCCGCTATAAATTTGCACCAGTGAAGCCCCGGCGGCAAGCATATTCTTGGCATCTTGCTCAGTCATAATGCCACCAACACCTATAATGGGTAGCTTTCCTTGCGTTTTCTGGCTAATGTAGCGTACCATTTCAAGCGAACGCAGAGTAAGCGGTGCTCCGCTAAGCCCTCCATTACCAATTTTATCCACATCTTCTTTTGGCGTTTGTAGCCCATCACGACGTGTCGTAGTATTAGTTGCCACCACGCCATCAAGTCCTTCGGTCTCAACCACCTCAATAGCCTCGTCCACCTGCTGGGGTGTGAGGTCGGGTGAGAGCTTAAGTAGTATGGGCTTACGCTGCTGCTGCGCGGCACGGTAGGCCGTTAGTCGACGTACTATTTCCGTAAGATGATCGCTATCCTGTAGCTTGCATAGGCTGGCCACATTGGGACAGCTAACGTTCACCACAAAGTAGTTGGCATATGGATATAATGCCTTGAACGACTTTTCGTAATCATCGGGAGCCAACTCGTTAGGCGTAGCGGTATTTTTACCAATATTACCGCCTACAGGCACACGCGACGAGCGCTTACGCAAGTTATCGGCTATTTTCTCTGCACCTAAATTATTAAAACCCATGCGGTTGATAATAGCTATATCCTTAGGTAGCCTAAAGCAGCGAGGCTTTGGGTTACCGGGTTGAGGAAGTGGTGTTACCGAGCCTATCTCAATAAAACCAAAGCCAAAAGCAGCCAACTCGTTTACCTCTTCCGCATTTTTATCAAAGCCTGCCGCAAGTCCTACAGGATTCGGAAATATCAAGCCCAATACGTTAACTTCAAGTGATTTATCATTATAGGTAAACACCTTACGTAGTACCCATATAGCACCGGGAACGCAACGCAACACCTTTAGCAATACCATAATAATATGGTGAATGGTTTCAGGCTGAAAAAAAAAGAGTAGAGGCTTAAATAATTTATACACTTATAATTAATAATTAAAAGTTAAGAATTAAGAATTTAAGCAAAGGTAAGAAAAAGTAGGCTATTCGGGATGGTAAATGGAGAAGGTTTTATCGGTATAGAAAACGGTGATGCTTTCAACGGTTTTTCCGGCTTTTGGAGGTTGAGCAGGTGGGATGGATTTTATAGGCTGCGGCTCATAGTTTGGTTCAACATCTTTTTTATCAACCTCTTGCTCATCAAATAGGGAGGGTGCTACAGGAGTAGCAACGGCAGTATTTTTGTAAACTTCACCCGTACCCATCACCAGCCACTCTGCGCTAAGGTTAGGGAAGGTGTGCAGCATTTTCTCTATAAAGTCGAAGCTTGGCTTATTCCGTCCGGCTAAAATATGCGATACCCCCGAACGCTGCACCCCGATGAGGTCGGCAAAGCGGGTTGGTGAGAGGTTCTCTAAGGCTAAAAAATGTAAAATTCGGTCTTTCATAATGCCACAAATGTAATGCTACAAATGTAACAAATATTTGATTACAAAACAAAATTGATGATTTACAAAATTAAACTCTTTATTTTTACATATGTAACAAATAGGATTTAAATACCAAGTACTTTATGTGTCTTTTGATGCAATATATTTAGGCTGGATTATTTTACTTTTAGACCAGATTTACAGAGTATGTACCCCTATCTCTTGTTAATCATACAAATTCTATTTAAAAAGGCCCTAAAAATAGCCCCTCCCCCAAGTAAATAGGCTTCAAAACTGCATTTTTCTCCTATTTTATAATAGGCTGATTCATTGATACTTTAAATCTATCTAAATCAACCTTTGGAATCATCTCTGAATATCATTTATATCGCATATTTATAGGTATTTACGTATAAGTTTTAAAGTTAACGTTGAATGTTTTAGTAATTCACTTTATATAATTCATGTAAGATACAGATAATAAGTATACTATATGATGCTTTTTGGCGATTAATTACAGATTTAAACCGTATTTTGATTGAAAACACCATTTTTACTTAAAGTAAAATATAGATTATATTTGTAAAATAATGGTTATTAAAGCATAATAAACACAATGTTGGAATATGTAATCAAATAAAAACAGCTGTTTTAGAGAGTAATTTACAACATTACACTTTGGTGACATTTGTAAGTATAACTATTGTAAATCTTTCGTGTTACAATTTTATTTTACAATTGTAATCGAAATTTGGGTGAAAATTTGTCAGTCACTCTCCTATTCGCTCAAAATGAAAATGCGATTTTTTACATTTTTATACACTTGGTGGGTGCGAAGGTTGAAGGGAAAAATAGAGGGGAAATTTGGGGCTAAAACACAAATCTCACATAAAGACGCAGAGCCGCTAAGATTTTTATTCTCTTAGCGGCTCTGCGTCTTTATGTGAGATGTAGCAAAAAACGGTAAGGCTATAAGCCGGGTTCTGTCGAGCCCTATCATTTATCTAGGCAACGTGTCACCACGTTGCTCAAGCAACCTACCCCCCAGCATGGAGCGAGCAGCCCTCGTAGCGCTGGTGTACATGGTCTTGCAAGCCACGGTGCGTACGGCCAGCCGTGTTGCCACAGCTGCCGGTGGGCTCTTACCCCACCTTTTCACCCTTACCACGCTCCAAACACGTTGGCGTGTGGCGGTTATTCTCTGTTACGCTGAACACGCCCTTACGAACATCTACCCGTTAGGTAGCGTGGTGCTCTGCCTTGCCCGGACTTTCCTCTCCCATTACGCCAAAGCGCAATAGCAGCGATAGAGTGCCTTACCGAATTCAATTCTGAACTGCAAATTTAGCAGAAATTTTCTTCTGTTACTCCACCTTGCTGGCAAATATCTAATATCAGAATATTTATAAAAATACCATGGTGGCACCGTAACCGTATTCCTTAAAAGAGGCATCCTGGTATTGCAGCTTGGGATAATTACGCGTGAGTGTATTGCGCAATTCCTGCTTCAACTTGCCACTGCCAATGCCATGTATGAAAACAATTTTCCCTTTGCGCCCATTCTTAAGTGCATTTTCAAGTGTGGCGGTAAAACGCGCCATTTGCAGCTCCAGCAGCTCACCCGCCTGCAGCCTGCCTGGGTCTGGCACCAACACTTCGGCATGTAAGTCAACTTCCTCTATACCTGATTCCTGCTTACCCTTTTGAGATTTTACAGGTTCTACATTTTTTTGCATCATGGCCCGCTCAATATCCTCAGCTGACACGCTGGCTAGCTGTTCTTTTTCCTCGCTTTCGCTGGAAAGGACTCGATAAATGAGCGCATTTTCCTCAAAAAAATCGTTTTCTGTGAATGCTCCCTGCTTAAAGAATTTCAGCGGATTGAGCTCTACATAGGCAGGCTCAAGGTCATAGGGCTTGTACGGAATATTTTTGGAAAGCAGCACCTGTACTCGCAACGTTTTGGCATCGCGTAGTTCGCTCAGAGTAATGGTTTTAACCAACTCCTTGCTATCAGGCTCCATAACGCCATGCGCTAGAGGGTGCACCGAGCCGCTACGCTCATACATACCCACCAAGTAGTGAACGCGATAGCTGCTATCATTGAGCAGGTATAGATCGGTTTTATCATCCTTGGGTGGAAGGAAAGCGAGCATGAACTCATAGCTGTCGCCACCAGTATCACGCGCTTCAAAACTGCTCCTATCATTGCGGAATTGATCCGCATCAGGTTTAACCTGCGAGGATACCGCGGATGAGCTCAGAACCTCGTCTGAACGTTGTGCATTCTCCTTTCCCTGCGTATTCTTTTTTTCAAAATCCCGCATGGGAAAATTATTTTCTTTCACATCGGCAATCACCACCACATTGGTAATTTGCGTTGGCATTTCGAATCCATCCTCATCGGATACAATCACGGTTTTACCTTCAACGCGCAGCACCGTACCTCCACCAACATCGTTTAGAAATCTGACTTTATCTCCGGGTTTCATAATATTCTCGATTTGCGATACTCGACACGCGATATACAAACAATCTCATATCGCATGTTCAATATTTAGTTTTTATACTTCATCCACTTCCACATTTCCTTAAAAGTGGCCTTTTTTCCATACATTAAAATACCTGTGCGGTAAATTTTCCCAGCAATCCATACCATTACTATAAAGGTGGCATACAGCAAGCCCAGTGATAGTACCACCTGCCATGTGGGTACTTCAAATGGGATACGCGCCATCATTACTACGGGTGAGGTGAACGGAATAATGGAGAACCAAAAGGATATGGCGCTGTTGGGATGCTGAAAGGTATTAAGCATTACCATGATGGCCAAAATCATAGGCACCGTAATAGGTATCATAAGTTGCTGCGTATCGGCCTCGCTCTCCACAGCCGATCCAACGGCTGCAAACAGCGATGAATAAAGCAAATAACCTCCAATAAAGAAAAGTACAAAGCAGGTTATAATCCACGGAAAGTTGAAACCTGATAGGTAGGCCAAAATATTAGACATTTCTCCTGCTGTGATATTTGCCATTTGATCCGCCGGAACACCCGTTTTCAAAGCGGTCATATCGGTAGCGGAGCCTCCCATGAAAGTTCCAAATATGCTAATAAGCACAAGTGTAAGGATGATCCACAGTGAAAATTGCAGTAATCCTACCAGCGCTACGCCTATAATTTTGCCCATCATCAGCTGAAAGGGCTTGATGCTTGACACAATAACCTCCACAATACGGTTGATTTTTTCCTCAATTACACCGCGCATTACCATATTGCCAAACATAAAAATAAACATGTAAATGAGAAATGCGGAAGCGTACGAAATAGCCATTGCCACCCCCACGTGCGTTTTTTGTTCGCGCCCATCGTCACCCCATTTTACGGTTTGCGCTGTAAGCTTGGTGCGTGTGTCTTTCACAATTTGGCTCAGTCCCGGAATGTGGTATGTTTGCATTTTGCGCTGCTCCACCTCGCGAGAAAGTGACTGTAAAGCAGATTGTTGTACTTCAAGGCTTACTTGCTTATCGGAATAAAATTTTATTTCACTGGGCTCACCGCTCCTTTCCAAGGTGCCAATGTGTAGCACAGCATAGTAGTCGTGCTGCTTAAAGGTATTACGCACGCTATCAACGCTCTCATTTTGTAGAAAAGCGTAGCGCAGCATATCGCTCGACGTAAGCGTGTTTTCGAAGGAGTGGCTATCGTCAATTACGGCCACCACTTTTGCCTCGTCATCACCCAAGGTCATGATGTAGGCAGGTACGGTAACCAGCAGCGCCATAAGCAGCGGCGCCAATAGGGTAAGTACAAAAAATGATTTTTTGCGCACCCGCACCGAAAATTCACGACGGGCTACTAACCAGGTTTTATTCATCTTTCTTTTAATAATTTAGCAATATGCAAAATTTACATATTGCCTATTGCGTATTGCCATTTGATTTTTTCACCGCCTCAATAAAAATATCATGCATGCTGGGCTTAAGTTCGGCAAAGCGTTCAATTTGAACAACACTCAAAACTTTGTTAAGTAGGAAGTTTGCATCCTTATCAGTAATCATTTTAAGTAAAGCCACATGGGAATTACCTTCAGACTTTAGGTTTTCCACCAAAAAATCGGGAGTAATAGCCTTGTTAAATTGCTGGGCATCACCGGTAAATACCAACTCGTAGAAGTGTCCGGAGTAGCTATGACGCACCTCGTCAAGCGTTCCATGAATTACGCAATTACCCTGATTAATAAGTGCTAACGAACTACACAACTCTTCTACTGAGGCCATATTATGCGTAGAAAATATTACGGTGCTCCCCTTTTCACGCAAGGCTAGTATTTCATTTTTTAGCATTTCAGCATTCAGCGGGTCAAAGCCACTAAATGGCTCATCAAATATCAGCAGTTCAGGTTCATGTAGCACTGTTACGGCAAACTGCACCTTTTGCGCCATACCTTTTGATAGCTCTTCTACCTTTTTATTCCACCAAGGCATAATTTCAAGCCTCGTGAACCAGTACTTTAAACGCTTTGTAGCCTCAGCCTGCGACAAGCCCTTGAGCTGCGCCAGATATAGTGCCTGCTCACCCACCTTCATTTTTTTGTACAAGCCGCGCTCCTCAGGCAAGTAGCCTATACGATATACATCACTGGCATGCAATGGCTTATCATTTAGATAAACGGCTCCGCTATCAGGGGCTGTAATTTGGTTAATTATGCGAATGAGCGTAGTTTTGCCCGCGCCGTTAGGTCCCAGCAAACCAAATATGCTGCCACGTGGCACCTCTATGCTAACTCCCTTAAGGGCAAAGTGGTTAGCAAATTGCTTCACCACATTATCGGTGCGTAAAATAAAATCCATGCTATTTTTCGTTTCGCACAAATGTACTAAATTTGCAAACAATTGCCATGATTCCACACATTCACATAGCCGACTACAGCTACACTCTCCCCGATGAGCGCATAGCAAAATACCCTTTACCACAACGCGATGCATCGAAATTGCTGGTGTACCGCAAGGGTGAAATTTTCGAAAGTAAGTTTACTGACCTTCCAGAACTGCTTCCAAAGGGCTGTCTTTTGGTTTTCAATAATACAAAGGTAATTCCTGCGCGGCTGATTTTTAAAAGAGCCACCGGAGCAGAGATAGAGGTTTTTTGCTTGGAACCACATGAACCTACTGATTATCAAATATCACTTACTGCAAAAGGTGAATGTAGCTGGAGGTGCATTGTGGGCAACTTGAAGCGCTGGAAAGAGGATACGCTACAACTTCCTTTCACTTTTCAGGAAAAACAATACTCTCTATTCGCCAACAAGTTGCACGACAACAATGGCGAGGCAACAGTCAAATTCAGCTGGAATTGCTCCGAACTTACTTTTGCAGAGGTAATTGACATTTGTGGAGCACTCCCTATTCCGCCCTACCTACATAGAGAGACGGAGCAATCTGATTACGAGCGATATCAGACTATTTACTCTAAGTATCAAGGATCAGTTGCTGCACCTACAGCCGGGCTTCATTTTACCCCAACCGTTCTAGGCGAGTTGAAAAATAAAAACATAGACGTCGCAGAAGTAACCCTTCATGTGGGAGCCGGAACTTTTAAACCGGTAAAGTCCGATACTATAAATGAGCATGAAATGCACACCGAGCACTTCACGGTAAGCATCAAAACACTCGAAAAGTTGTTAACAAATCACAACAATATAGTCGCAGTAGGCACCACATCGGCACGAACACTTGAGAGCATCTACTGGATTGGATGTAATTTATTAAAAAGCAACATATTAAATACACATACCAACCAGTGGACACCATACCAAAACAGTGATGAAATAATGTTTTCAACAGCTGTTGAAAACATTATAAAACATCTAAACAACAACAATTTAAAGCAACTTTCGGCGGACACTCAAATTTTGATTGCTCCACCCTATAAATTTAAGACTATTAAAGGAATAGTTACCAACTTTCACCAGCCTCAAAGCACGCTACTTTTGCTTGTTTCGGCCATGGTTGGCGACCGCTGGAAGGATATTTACAGCTACGCGTTGGAACACGATTTTCGTTTTTTGAGTTACGGGGATAGCTCTTTAATAATGAACAATGAATAATTGACAATGAACAATTTTAATCCAAAACAAACGGTGCACAGGATTCGCGAGGAGGTGCGTGAATACGTAAAAAAGAGCGGACTTAAATCATTGGTTATGGGGCAATCGGGAGGCATTGACTCGGCACTAGTGGCTGCGCTGGTAGCTCCTGTATGTAGCGAATTAGGAATTCCGCTCATTGGGCGCTTTATACACATAGAAACCAACAAGCCTGATGAAGGTAGCCGCGCTGACGCCATAGGGAAATCATTTTGCGATGATTATAAAAGCGTGGACCTCACCGATTTATATCACACTACAAAGCACACTATTGAGGAAGATAGCAGCGCCAATCTCAACGAGTTAAGCCATCGCATTCGCCTTGGTAACATAAAGGCCAGATTGCGTATGATTTACCTCTACAACTTGGCACAAAAACATGGCGGTTTAGTACTTAGCACTGACAACTATACCGAATTACTGCTGGGTTACTGGACGTTACACGGCGATGTGGGCGACTATGGTCCTATTGCTCACCTATGGAAGACAGAGGTGTATGGCTGCTCTCAGTGGCTAGTGGATAACAATTTAACCTTCCTGGAACAGGAGCATGCTCTACAGCGCTGCATTAACGCCGTGCCCACCGATGGGCTGGGTACTACCAATAGCGACCTTGACCAGCTATGCGCTGCTACTTATGCTGAGGTGGATGAGCTGCTACAGCGCTATCTTTCCGGTAATCGTGATGAGGCGCTGGTGGAACATGCTGTTATTCAACGCCACCTGCGCTCGGAGTACAAGCGCAATAATCCCTATAATATACCACGAGAGGTTATTGTAAATATTTAATAAGTTGGCATTTACAATGACTCATAAAGTTGTAAATGCCAACTTGTAGCACCTTCCTAACACATTTAGTGCGGCAGCATGGTTACTTCAGCCACTGTTTTTCGCCAGCTAAAGTAGCCATATACCGATAGAATTCCGTAAATTAGATAAAGTACGGCCGTAGGATCCATACTTTTGTAGAAGTAGAGTCCAGCGGAAACAAAGTTGATCACAATCCACAGCAGCCAGTGTTCTAAATACTTTCGTGCCAGCATCCATGTGCCAACTATGCTGAGAGCCGTGGTAAAGGCATCACCAATGGGCATTGGTGAATCAGTGTAAGATATTAATACAAAATAGATTAACAAGAACACTACAAGGGCTATAGAAAGTAAAATCAGCCCAAGCCGTCTCCTAATATGCGTAACGGATAATTCTGTAGCCTGAGCACGCGGGCTAAATTTCCACACGTAAAAACCATACACGCTCATTAGTACGTAGTACACGTTCATGCACGCATCGGCGTAAAACTTATTCTGAAAAAAAATAACAACGTAGGCCAGCGAACTTACAAATCCCACCACCCACATAAGGGACTTTTGTTTCAACTCTAAAAAGATGTACAAAAGCGCGAAGGCGACACCGAATATTTCAAGATAATTCATAAACTTTGAGATGCGATATACGACACGCGATATGCGAAAAAGATCGCACGTCGCATATCGTATGTCCAATTTACTAAAACTTCAACATGAGCTTAAGCATAACGTTGGTACCGGCCTGCGGATAGTAGCGGGTATCGAGTATTTGCGTGCCATCGGCAAATTTGTCGTACTCATTTACATAGCCAGAATTACAGTATTCGGTATTGAAAATGTTGTTTACCAGCAGCTGCGCATGCACACCGCCAATATTTTTCACATCAAAATCAAAGGAAAGACGGGTATTGCATACAAAGAAACCATCTACCTTGCGGTCGGAACTTTGGGTGTTATCCATGTACTGATCGCCTACGTACTTGCCCATGAGGGTAAACGCCAACTTTTCGGTAAAGTTGTAGCGCAATGCTGCCGAGGCGGTTACGTTAGGCGAGTACGCAATATCTACCTTGCTGTAGGATTCCTCAATGTAGCCGTCGCCTACGGGAGTCCAGTCGGTTTGGTTGTCGTAGTAAAGCGTATGGGTGGTGAAGTTTTTAATTTTACTTTGGCTAAGCGTAAAATTCCCTTCCGCCGCCAAGCGCTTCCACAACTTAGTGCCCGCCATAAGCTCCACACCCGTGCGGTAGCTGTTGGGTACGTTTACCATTATGGGGCGATAGGAGTCGTTAAGGCGGCCGCTATGTACAATCTGATCTTTGTAGTACATGTAAAATAGGTTGGCGGAAAGCAGCGTTTCGCCCGTGGCAAAGCGATAGCCCAGCTCAAAGTCGTACAAGCGCTCGGTGGTAGGTGGAGTGGCTACCTCTGCCGTTTGCTTAGCATCCTTCAAATCGCTACGGTTAGGCTCGCGCCCTGATGTACCAAAGGATGCGTAAGCGCTGTGCTTATCGGCAATTTGGTAGTGTACGCCCACCTTTGGGTTAAAGAAAAACCACTGGTACATGGTATCTAATACTTCAGGCGTGCGCTCGTAATAGTTATCATCCTTACCGCTCATATCCAGCGATGCATAACGCACTTGAGCATCAGCAAATACGCTTATTTTATCATTCAAGTTTAGGGTCATTTTCGCAAAGGCGTTAGCATCATTTTTTACACCTTTGTTGCGATAGTACTCGTAGTTGTTGGGGATACTACCATCGTTGTACTGTGCCCATATTACATTACCAAAATGTGCTCCATCGTAGTATTGGTAAGCTGCTCCGAAGTTCATATGCAGGTTTTCACCTGTATATGCGGCATTAACCACCGCACCCATCGCAACGTTTTCAAGCCACTTTTGGCGAACTATGTCCGATTTTTTTTGCACTGTGCTGTCAATATTCTGATTGGGCAAACCATAGTTGCCTAACTTGGCACCCACCTTATACTGCTCATAGTAACCCTCACCCAGTGTGGCATGTAATGTTCCCGAAAGTGTCCAATTCTGGTTGAGAATACGGGCATAGGTGAGCTGCCCCATAAGCTGGTCGTAGTTATCCTTTTCGTTCTTATAGTAGTGAGTAGTTCCGTCGGGGGCAGTGTACTCCCCGGCAGGGTTGTAGCGGCGATCGGAATCGAGCTTATCTTTGGGCGTACCGCCAAATAAACCCGTATGCTGCTCGCCATACATAAGAAAAGCACGCACGTAGTTCTTATCATTTTGCCAACCTGCCACTCCTGTAAACCCGGTGTTGTTCACCCCTGTGCGATCAACATAGCCGTTGGAAATAACGTTAACGTGGCGCGCATCGAACGAAAATCCTGCAGGGTTAACGCCCGTCCCCGTGAGGGCTGCATATTCGAGCGTACCATACGAACCTGCAGCACCCCATACGGCTGCGTAGGGCTTTTCTGCAGGCGGCATAATTTCCATGCTGATGCTACCGCCAAATGAGGCTACACCATTGGTAGATGTCCCCACCCCACGTTGCACCTGCAGCGAACCTATTGATGAAAGAAGGTCGGGAAGATTTTGCCAGAATACGTTTTGACTTTCGGCATCATTCACCTGCACACCGTTGAGCGTGACGTTAATGCGGCTAGGATCGGTGCCACGAATGCGTAGCGAGGTCGCCCCCAAGCCTGTACCACTCTCGGAAGAGGTGGTAATGCTGGGCAACAAATCAAGCACAGCAGGCACATCGCCGTTGATGCTGAGCGACTGAATTTGTTGTTGAGTAAGATCGTTGTGCACCACAGGCGTACGCGCTTCGGCACGTATGGAGGTTACAACTATCTCCTCGAGATTTATTTTTTTAATGGAGTCGGTTTGCGCAAATAGCGCAGAGGTTGCCACACCAAAGGCGCAGCAAAATGAAATAATTTCCCTTTTCATTTGCATAAAAGTTTACATGATGGGCATGACACCACACATAAGGCGCGGCCACACCACCACGAATTCAACAATAAAAAGGGGGATTGTATAAAGAGAAGGATACCTAATTTGGGCTTAACAACGCTAGCAACCGTAAGCCCTCGTCACTTTTCCCTTCGCCGGTACGAGCCGGATCAGGTTCAATGGGTATAATCTCAGTCCGCCAACATGCAGACACCCCCAAGTTTTCGGGCGCAAAGGTACAAATAAATTCAAAACTGACAATGGAGAGTGAAAAATTAGGCCACTACCACCGCCTTTTTACCCATGGTATCAGCAAGCGTGCTATGCAGTAACCTGCTATAACACCTGCAACATCTGCAAACCAATCCCACCAGTCACCTGAACGTGGCGGAAAGAAATTTTCTTGCAAAATTTCAATAAGTCCGCCATATATGGCAGTCAATCCAACGGCTGCAACGTACATTTTTGGGGAAGTAAACGACACTTTTTGCCGGTAAAACTCCCAGCACACTACAAATGTTAGAAAAAAGTACATGAGAAAATGCACCACTTTATCCTCCCCTTCAAATAGCATCAGCTGATTCATACCCGATGAGGGCTTCATAATACTAAGGTAGAAAATGAGCAAAGCAACAGCACTAGTTAAACCGTAACGTCGAAAAAATGTCATATCATATAAGTGTTAAAGTAAACCTTCGTCGGCGAAGCTAAAATATTTGTTGCCTGCTACAATAACATGATCAAGCAAGCGAATATTAAATAACCGTACAGCTGATTTTATATTTTGCGTAAGCGCCTTGTCCTCAGCGCTAGGTGAAGTTACTCCCGAGGGATGGTTGTGTGCAACAACCACAGCATGCGCCAGCTGCTCTATACCTGGTCGAAGCAGCAACCGCATATCCACCTGGGCATGCCCCACCCCGCCCTGTGCCACACGCTGAGCACCCAGCACCTTAAGTTGAGCATTAAGCATAAGCACCCAAAACTCCTCGTGCGGAATATCGGCCAATACGGGTATAAAGTAGTCAGCCAAATCGCTGCTGACGCGCATGGCACGTCGTTCCGGTGCTTGACTATGCTTGCGCCGGCGCCCCAACTCTAAGGCTGCCACTATACTCACTGCTTTAGCTTCTCCAATACCATGCAGCTGAGTTAAATCGCGCACTCCTAACTTACCCAACTCATTAAGATTATTTTCAGTAAGCGCCAGCACGCGTTTAGCTAACTCTACAGCAGTTTCGTGACGCGAGCCAGTACTTAATAGTATGGCCATGAGCTCTGCGTCGCTAAGGGCTGCAATCCCCTTACAAAGCAACTTTTCACGAGGACGGTCCTCCTCCGCCCAACTTTTTATTGTAAGCATTCATCATCATAGTTTATAACAAGGCACTTATAAGAAATGGCCTTGCGGCAAAGAGAATTTACTAATTTAAGCTGTTTGCCGGTATGAGCAAAGCCTTATGGAGCTCTATTATACTTCGTATAGGTAAGTTATGAACAATTTTAGGCAACACTGGGATAGCGCACTCCACCAAATGTCCAATTTTTCCCTATCAATAGGTTGCAGTTCAAAAATTTAATATCATAAAGGTGGCATAAAATTAATAGCTGTCCACCTGCCTTTTGTTCATAACTATTACGCCACACTCTTTTTACAAAAAAATAACCTAATTTTGCTTTAATATTTCAGCCTGTGGGATAGTCAAAAAACGCATGGATATTACCTCTTCACAAAATACACCGGTAGCGCTCCACGCAGACACTTCAGATATAGTACTGGAGGTAAGAGGCTTGAGTAAAGTGTACGACGGCGTGACTGTAGTACATCCACATAGTGGTATTACGCGCAGGGGTGAATTTATTACCTTTTTGGGTCCCTCGGGAAGCGGAAAAAGTACCATTCTGAAAATGATTACGGGGTTAGTAAAACCCACTACTGGCACCATCTACATTAATGGTCGCGACGTAACCAATGCCCCTCCCAATGAGCGTCCGGTACACACCGTATTCCAAAATTACGCACTATTTCCCCATCTCAACGTGTTTGGCAACATTGCTTTTGGCCTTAAGCTGAAGCGCATACCTACAGGCAAGTACGATGCGCACGGCATGCCCAAACTAGGGAAAATGGGCAAAAGCGAAATAAGAGACCGCGTAGAGGAAACCCTGAAAATGGTTGGACTTGAAGACTTTATGCACCGCGATGTAAATACGCTTAGTGGTGGTCAACAGCAGCGCGTAGCTATAGCCCGTGCGCTAGTAAATAAGCCTCAGCTACTCCTGCTCGATGAGCCGCTGGCTGCGCTAGATCAAAAAATGCGCAAAGAAATGCAAGTGGAGCTTATGCGCATGCACCAGGAATTGGGTATTTCATTCATGTTTGTTACCCACGATCAGGAGGAGGCGTTGACCATGAGTACCCGCATAGCGGTAATGAAAGAGGGAATCATACAACAGCTGGGAACGCCAGAAGAAATATACAATCGCCCCATCAACCTATATGTGGCCAACTTTATTGGCGAAAGCAACGTAATAGACGGAGTTATTGAAGAAGACTACATGGTTAGCTTCGCCGGCCTTTCTTTTCCCTATGCCGAAGAGGGGTTTAGGATTAACGAGCAGGTGGATCTGATCATACGCCCAGAGGACTTGCGCATAGTGGAGGTGGAAAATCCCAAAGGCATTATTGAATGCAAGGTAGTAGCATCTATTTTTAAAGGGACGTACTATGATGTGGAGGTGGAAACTGCAGACCACAGCTTTAGCGTGCAGGCATTTACCAACTGGAGGGTGGGACAAAGAGTGAAGCTATTTATCAAGGCTAAGGACATACACATAATGCATAAAACCCGTACTACAAACGAGTTTAAGGGAGAAATAGTGTCGAAAGGCTTGGTAAATTTCTGTAAGAACAACTTTGAGTGTCGCCATGAAGATGTGAAGCGTGGTGATAAAGTAGAGGTGCGTATTCCGTTTAACAAGGTAATGATACTGCATAACGAGCAGTATGGCATTTTGAGCGGAACAGTATCCAACTCTATATACAGCGAAACGCACTACCGCACGCATGTATGGACAGACGATGGCTATGAGTTTATAGCTAACTCGCCTGCAGAGTGGAGTGTTGGAGACCGTGTGGGTATATATATTAAGCCCGGTGATATAGAGCTTGAGAAAATTATAGGAAAGATAAGGAAAAAAAACGTTACCACTATTGTTGACTATTAGCACACCCACACACTTATTAATAAAAAATAAGCTTGTATTTTTAAGTACGATGCGCCCACAAAACCCTTCCATACAGCGACGTTTTTTTGCCACCCCCTATGGCTTGTTCTCTTCTTTTTTTGTTATAGCTCCATTAATTATAGTATTTTACTATGCCTTTACCAGCTCTTCCGGCAAATTTTCGTTAGACAATTTTAAGGATTTTTGGTACAACGAAGCCTACATAGAGGTACTGCTCAAATCATTGCTAATGGCAGCCGTCAACACCGCTATTTGCCTTGTGCTGGGATTTAGCATAGCGTACATACTGGGGCATCCACGCTACAACAAAAACCCGTACTTAGTACTGCTTTTCATTATGCCTATGTGGATAAACTCCCTGCTACGCACTATAGCCATGCGTTACATGCTGGAGTGGATAGGCATGTCACAAGGCTACGGTATGATAATGGTAGGGCTAGTGTCGGATTTTTTGCCCTTTATGATACTGCCGCTGTACACCACCATTGCCAACCTCGACTACAGCTGTGTAGATGCAGCACACGACCTTGGTGCCACGCACTTCGACGTATTTTTCAAAGTCATACTCCCGCTCAGCGTGCCGGGTATAGTAAGCGGTTCGCTCATGGTGTTTATGCCCACCATTAGCACCTTTTTCATTAGCGATATTTTGGGTAATGCCAACACCTTCCTCTTTGGCAACATTATCAACCAACTATTTAGCAAATTGGGCATTACATACGGGTGGAATATGGGCAGCGCCCTCAGCATTATTATGCTGCTTCTCATAGGTATCTCGGTGGTAAGTACCAACCGCTACAACAAGGTTTACAGCAATAGAACAGAAGTATGGTAGATGGCAGAAAAATAGTAGCCCACTCGTACATATGGCTCATACTGCTACTGTTGTATGCTCCCATATTTTTGGTAATATTCTTTTCGTTTACCAATGCTAACAGTCTGCAGTGGACCGGCTTTTCTATGGAGCTGTACGAGCGTCTATTTGTTACCAATACGGCTATACGCCAAGCTATTCTCAACACGCTTATTATTGCCATAGTAGCCAGCATTATATCGACCATGCTGGGTACAATTACCGCTGTGGGCATTAACGCCATGCGCAAAACACCGCGCGCAATAATGCTGGGTGTAAACCAAATTCCCATCATCAACGCCGACATCGTAGTTGGTATATCGCTCATGCTGCTATTTGTTACGATTGGTTTACCCGAGGGTTATCTTACCATTATACTGGCGCACACCGTAATTTGCACACCCTACGTTATACTATCGGTGTTACCACGACTCATGCAGCTCGACCCCAACGTGTATAACGCTGCGCTGGACCTTGGCGCCACACCTGCCTTGGCTATGCGCAAGATAATTATGCCACAGCTAAAGTCCGGTATTCGTAACGGTTTTCTGCTGGCATTCACCCTTTCGCTCGACGATTTCGTTATCACCAAATTCAACAACGGAGGGGTAGATACCATTTCCACCTATATATACAATCGCTTACGAGTTAAAGGCCTTGATCCCACTTTTAGGGCGCTATCTACCATTATATTTGTAGTTGTTCTTATTACGTTAATTATTTTTAACTTCTCATCTGCAAAAAACAAGAAAAATCCTAAAAAAATCCTAAATTTGCAATAGCGAAAAATTTTAGATAGAAAGGCTTATGAAAAAAAATGTACGCACCACCTCATTATTGGGGATATTGTTAATTGCTATACTTGCTACAAGTTGTACTCCACGTGAAGATGTTTTGAAAATATACAACTGGGAGGCCTATGTTGACCCTAAGTTGGTGAAAGAGTTTGAGGTAGAATATGCTAAAACCACCGGACGTAAATTCAAGGTACAATATGAAATTTACGAGGACAATGAAACTATGTATACCAAAATTAAGCGTAATAAGGCCGATTACGACTTGGTGTGCCCTTCGGACTACATGGTAGATGCCATGATACAGGAAAACCTGCTCATGCCCATTGACCAAAGCCGTATAGCTCCCATGGATACCTACCTACCATGGATTGTTGGCTTGGATTACGACCCGCTCAACCTCTACTCTATTCCTTATATTTACGGCACGCTGGGCATAATGTACGACCCCACCCGGCCCAACGTGGATAAAAAGGATATGAATAGCTGGAATGCCCTATGGAATCCCAAGTACAAAGGGCGTATGGTGGTAAAGGACAATATTTACGAGCTGTATTCTACCGCTGCTATCTTCTCGGAGCATGAGAAGTTGATGGAAAAATCTGAAAATTTAACCTACCCCAAAAAGTATCGCAATGCGCTGGCTGGTACTATCAACGACTTTTCGGAGGAAATGATTGAAGCTGTAGGACAAAAATTGCGCGAGCAAAAGCCTCTACTTAAAGCCTATGTGGGTGACGAGGCTAAGGACGAAATGGTGGCAGGTGGCGGTGGCGACATTGGTCTTTTCTGGAGTTGTGATGCCGTGTACGCCATGGATAGAAATCAAAACTTGGAATACGCAATTCCTGAAGAAGGCAGCAGCCTATACGTGGATAATTGGGCTATACCTATTTACGCACGTAATGTAGAGGCTGCTTACGCATTCCTAAGATATATTTCAACGAAAGATAATGCCAAACGCAACATGCTTGAAGCCGGAGCACCTTGTGCCATTCGCGCAGCTGTAGATGAACGTCGCGCAGAGCTACAAAATGACCCCAGCCTATTCCCCGACCAATCTGCAGAGTGGAAAGCCATGTACATTGACGCACTTTTCCCTTCTGATTACACTATTTTAAGATTATGGAACTTAAGGTCTTACGGATTAAAAGCCAAGCAAATCAACAACATGTTTGTAAAGGTTCGTTCAGGCAACTAAACCCAACACTCCGTAACTCCTTGAAAAACCGCCGAAACACAAGTTTTAGCGGTTTTTTTTAATTTATTGATTATAAAACACTTCACAGAATAGTTAAATCTTTCATTAACACATCAACGCAAATAACTAACAATAAGACACATAGAAGTAATTGTTGATTTCTTTTCACAAGCTTTAACTATAAAACTGTACCAACAGGTAAAAAGTACATATACCTTTGCACCGCTAAACGCAAAGTATTACTTAATGCAATTCACCCCAAACACGCTGCAACAAATGCTGCAGCATAGCGTAAAGGAGCATAGCGAACGTATTTGCTTTTCATTTGTAGACGGACAAGTTATCACTTACGCCGAACTTGGCCACAAGGCTCAAGAAGTCCAACAGCTACTATCATCACTCTCTATACAACCCGGCGACAAGGTTGCCATACTCAGCCAAAACATGCCTACTTGGGGTATTGCCTACCTCGCAGTGGTAAGTATGGGTGCTGTGGCAGTTCCTCTGCTCCCCGATTTTTCGCCTGTAGAGATTGAGAACGTACTGAACCACTCTGATGCTAAGGCACTATTTGTATCAGAGCGTTTACGCAGTAAGCTCGATGCCATTCACATTCCTGGTGTGGAGAATTTTCTTTCCATCGAAACGTTGAGCGTAACCAGCACCAGCGTAAACACCGTGGAAGCATCTGTAGTTGATTACGTTGTAAAGCCAAGCGATTTGGCATCTATCATTTACACCTCTGGCACCACGGGTAAGAGCAAGGGCGTAATGCTTACACACCATAACCTTTGCTCTCAGCTTGAAATGATTTATAAGCTACAGCAGGTAGAAAAGGAAGACATATTCCTTTCGTTGCTGCCGCTGTCGCACACATTTGAAAACAGCCTTGGGCTGCTCACTCCCGTGTACCGCGGTGCATCGGTGTACTATCTGGAAAAGGCGCCTACTCCCAGCGTGCTGCTGCCCGCTGTGGCTAAGTTGCGCCCCACGTACATGCTCACCGTACCTATGATTATTGAAAAGGTATTTAAGAGCAAGGTATTACCGCAACTCACCGCTACTAAGTTCACCCGCTTTTTGTACTCTATACCTGCCATGCGCAAGGTAATGCACCGTAAGGCTGCTGGCGTACTATACAAGACCTTTGGTAACAACCTTAAATTCTTCGGAATTGGCGGTGCTAAGTTGGATGGTGTTGTTGAACGCTTCCTATATGAAGGTAAGGTATTCCCCTACGCTATTGGCTACGGGCTGACCGAAACTGCTCCCCTAATTGCCGGTGCTAACCCTAGCATGGTAAAGCGTGGTAGCACAGGCCCTTCAGTAGAGGGTGTTACCTTAAAAATTAACGAGCCGGACAAGCATGGTATAGGTGAGGTATGGGCAAAGGGAGCCAATATTATGCAAGGCTACTACAAGGAGCAAGCGCTTACCTCAGATGTATTCAGCACAGACGGCTTCTTTAAAACAGGTGACTTAGGTCAGTTTGACCGTCAAGGCAACCTGCATATCAAGGGACGTCTTAAGAATATGATTCTGGGTGCCGGTGGTGAAAATATTTACCCCGAGGATATAGAGTCCGTTATTAATAACTTTCGCTACGTGTCCGACTCTATTGTGATAGAGCAAAAGGGTCGCTTGGTGGCTATGGTACGCTTTAACCACGAGGAGTTAGAAAAGAAGTTGCACGAAATGCGCATAGAGGCCGAGCACTACATTGAGCAATTGAAAGCCGAACTTCAAGCCTACGTAAACTCGCAGGTTAACCGCTTCTCACAAATTTCAACGGTAGTGGCTCTTTCTTCTGACTTTGAAAAGACATCAACACTAAAAATTAAGCGCTACTTGTACGCAACAAAGTAGTTTTCCACTTAAGAACACTAAAAAAGTCGAGTTCCTGCTCGACTTTTTTTATAACCTAAAAAAATGAAAAAACTTACCATAATCGGAATTTTGGCAATGGGCATAGCGCTTATTGCAGCCACCACCTCCTGCAAAAAGGACAGCGAAGAAAAGGCAAATATGTACGGCGACTATAGCGGTTATGCATTCTCCTCGCTACCCGAGTTTGCGGAGGACAGCCTCTACACTCAAAAATTTTACGTTGCCAAGCTTGATGACAGCACGATTGTTGGAGTTAACATTGCTGTTTCCGGTAGCATTAGTGCGAAATTGAGCATATCGTTAACAGACTTAACTAACGGCACGTACAGGTTGCCCGGAGGAAGTGTAAACGGTACTTTTTTTAACGTGAAAAATGTTGGCGTATCAAACACTCGCGAAACTTTTAAGTTTGAGGGTGGCAAGCGCTACCTCAATAGCAGTACCAACACAACCTTTGACGGCTTTTGTTACCTTTACCAAGGTGTCACCCTCTTTGATTTAGGCTTAAGCGGAACCTTAACATTAAGCGAAGAAGCCGATGTCTTTGTTGATATTCACGGAGAGAAATAGTAAAATATATCAAGTCGAAACGCCGCTACAAAGTGATTTTGTAGCGGCGTTTTTCTATGCTTCAAATGCTTCCTTTAGAGATTCAGATACTCAAACGAGCTCCTTTCATTCAGTGCAGGTAAATGCTTCTGCTGCATTCTTTCAACCACACTGACATCTCCCGTAGAAAAAAACTCGTAAAACGGCTGCTGCTCATCAGAACATGCCAAATTACGCTGCTCCAGCAAGCGCTTGATTTGCGCTGCCACTGCTGGTGCGGAATTCTCAATTACCATGCTTCCCTGCGTAATCTTCTCTATGGCATTTTGCAGAAAAGGATAGTGGGTACAGCCAAGTACCAGCTCATCTACGTTATCGTCAAGCATGGGCTGTAAGTACGTTTTCAGCAGTTCCTCTGCTTCGGGGGAATCCTCTCTACCCTGCTCTACCAGCTCCACCAATCCCGTACCCACAACAACGTGCATCTTCACATCGGCGGCGTAGCGCGCCTTGGTTTCGTTGAACAGGCGCCCCTGCAACGTACCTGCCGTAGCCAGTATGCCAATGTTACCCGTGCGACTTTGCTGCGCAGCAGGCTTTACGGCCGGCTCCATGCCCACAAAGGGTACGTGGGGAAACATTTTACGTAGTTCGTCAATAGCCGCAGCAGTGGCGGTATTGCAGGCCACCACTATCATCTTGCAATGCTTTTCCTGTAGTAAAAAGTTGACAATATTGAGCGACAGCTGCAGCACTTCCTGCGCAGAACGTGGTCCATAGGGGCAGTGCGCGGCATCGGCTACGTAGCATACGCGCTCGTGCGGCAGCAATGCCACAAGCTCCTTTAGGACAGACAGGCCTCCTACTCCAGAATCAAATATGCCTATGCTTGAGTTTGTAAAGTTCATAAAGTTTTAAAGTTCGTAAAGTTCAAAAGAATACAAAATTTATAAAGTAAAACGACAAAAAATGCGTGCTTCTTTATAAACTTTATAACTTTACAAACTTTATCAACTGGCTATACAAAGTTATGCATCTTTTTTATACCCCCGACATTGAGGGCGAAACTTATACGCTGAGCGAGGAAGAGTCGAAGCACTGCGTGCGGGTGCTGCGGCTTACCGAGGGCGATACCATTCACCTTATCGACGGTTGTGGGAACCTGTACGCTGCCGAGATTACCCATGCGCACGACAAGCGCTGCGAGGTGCGCGTAACCAACGTACAGCGTGAGTATGGCAAGCGCCCCTACTACCTTCATATGGCTATTGCACCCACCAAAAATGTGGAGCGCTACGAATGGTTTTTGGAAAAAATCACGGAGATAGGGGTTGACGAAATCACGCCGTTGCTATGCGAACACTCGGAAAGGAAAGTGCTAAAAGACGAGCGTTCTGAAAAAGTGGTAACCTCTGCGGTAAAGCAGTCGCTCAAAGCCTACCACCCGAAGCTGAACGCCATGATGGATTTTGACAAATTTATCAAGCAGCCGTTTGACGGAATAAAGTGTATTGCGCACTGCATCGATTCACCTAAAATTTTATTGCAAAACGCTGCAAAATCAGGCGACAGCGTGCTGGTATTGGTTGGGCCTGAGGGAGATTTTTCTCCTGCGGAGGTGAAGTTGGCAAAGGAAAATGGGTTTACGGAGGTGAGCTTGGGTAAAAGCAGGCTACGCACGGAAACGGCGGGGGTAATGGCTTGCGCGGTGGTTTCGTTTTTGAATGAAAAATAACCCCTCGCGCAAAGACGCAGAGACGCAAAGAAAAACACGTAACACGTCATTGCGAGGACGAGGTACGAGGACGCGGCAATCTCATAATGTAAAAAGAAAAAAACGGCACAAAGTATGATACTTTGTGCCGTTTTTGCTTTGATGCCACGCCGCGCGCTTCGACAGGCTCAGCATGACAACGCGCATCTGAAATTATTTCAACTTTGCAAGTGCTTCCTTCATGCTCTTCATAGCCTTCTCAAGGTTGGCATCGGAAGTAGCGTATGATAGGCGGATGCAAGTAGGTTCACCAAAGGCATCACCGGGAACACCTGAAACCAGCGCCTTATCCAACAGGTAAAGGCACATATCCATGTCGTTTTTAATAGTCATGGAGCCATCGCTCTTACCAAAGAATGAGCTGATATCGGGGAATACGTAGAACGCGCCATCGGGCGTATCGCACTTCACGCCGGGCATTTGCTTCAGCCATCCCATAACCAAATCACGACGACGCTTGAAAGCAACGGTCATTTCCTTGGTAGGCGTATTATCCATATTCAACGCTGCTATGGCCGCGCGCTGAGCAATACTTGACGGGTTTGAGGTGAATTGGCCTTGCAACTTTGAGCATGCCTTGGTAATCCACAGCGGAGCCGCGAGGTAGCCAATACGGTAACCGGTCATAGCATATGCCTTCGACACACCGTTAATTACAACTGTCTTATCCTTTACATTGGGGAATTGAGCAATGCTCTCGTGCTTACCTACAAAGTTAATATGCTCATAAATTTCATCGGAAAGGATGAAAATACGATCGTGCTTAGCCACCACATCTGCCAACGCTTTCAACTCCTCTTTGCTGTATACGCCACCCGTGGGGTTTGAAGGCGAGTTAAGCAATAGCATCTTAGTTTTAGGGGTAATGGCCTTTTCCAGCTGCTCAGCGGTCATTTTAAAGCCGCTTTCAATCGAAGTCTTTACAATTACGCTCTTACCACCTGCCAACTTTACCAACTCCGAGTAGCTCACCCAGTAAGGTGCGGGAATAACTACTTCGTCACCCTCGTCAACCAAGCTCATAATGGCGTTAGCCAGCGAGTGCTTAGCACCATTGGAAACTGAAATTTGCTCGGGCTTGTAGTCAAGGTCATTTTCGCGCTTTAGCTTATCGGCAATGGCCTTGCGAAGATCCATGTAGCCATCAACGGGAGTGTAAAACGAGAAGTTTTTATCCACGGCTTCTTTAGCCGCCGCCTTTATGTGGTCGGGGGTAAAGAAATCGGGTTCCCCTGCTGTAAGGTTCACAATGTCCAACCCTTGCGCTTGCAAGTCCTTGGTTTTTTGGTTCATGGCCAGTGTTGCTGACTCTGATAGGCTTTGTAGCCTCTGCGATAGGAAGTTTTCCATGTGTGTAGATTGGTTTATCGGGAACAAAAATAGGAATAATTTGTGATTTACAACTGACCGCCTTACAATTTTTTAGCCCACTTCATAGATTTGCAACTCCACACCCAATTTTGTCGTAAATCTTCAAGGAAAAAGAGGATTTTCAAGAAGAGATTTCAAGAAAACGGATAAATTTCACTCCACCTTATTCCTTCGAAAATGCGCTACTACCGCCGTAGTAAAAGTAACAAAGGAAATACCGGTAAACGCCGCGCCCAAGCTATACGTGGTTGGATAGCCCAAATGCTGCGTGAGGTAGCCGCCAAACAATAAACCAAAACCTATACCCAAATCCCACGAATTGAGATAGGTAGCATTGGCCGTGCCACGCTGGTTGTGCTGCGCAAGGCTTACGAACAGCGTATTGTAAGCAGGGAAAATGGAACCGTAGGATAATCCCAAAGCGAGCGCTGACGCAAAGTACATAGCCGAGCCAGCGTAAGGGCTTATACTCATAAAGTATTGCGATGAAGCCAGCATAAGAAAGGCAACCGCTGTGCATGCCGTACCCAGCGAAATCATTTGCGTAAGCCTACCCCTATCCACCGCACGTCCAGAGAAAAAGCGAGCGCAGATAAGACCCACAGCCAACATGGTAAAGAACCACGCTACCCCGCCCATCACATTCAGCTCCTTTCCGTACATGGCCACAAAACTGGTAGTCATGGCGTAGGGAACGCTCATAAATACAAGTGCGCCTCCGGCACGAAGCCCCTTGAGTAAAATAAACCTATCCAGCGATATTACGGTACTTTCGGCAATACGGGGTTTAGCGGGCGTTTTGACAAGTATGGCAAAAATAAGCCCCACGAAGCACGCGCCAATGGCAAAGGCAAAAATCACGTTGTAGTTGTAAAAGTCGTGCAGAAACACGCCTACCATCGGGCCAATGGTCATGGAAAGGTTGTTCATCATGCCGTAATACCCCAGCCCCTCGCCACGACGTGAGGATGGAATAATATCAATGAGCAACGTACTACCCGCAATGGTTACCGTACCAAAAATGAGACCATGTGCCAAACGTATCAGTACCACCAAAGTAAGTGCAGTAGCAAGCGCGTAGCCCAAGTACACCCACATAATTAAAAAGTAGGCCAACAGGTATAGCGGCTTGCGCGAGGTCACATCAACCAAGTAGCCCGAAAACGGTCGCACCAGTATCACAGTAAGCGATACGCATGCCAATACCAATCCCGCCTGCGAGTTGCTGGTTTGAAAATTTTCGACTAAGTAAAAGGGAAAAATTGGGAGGATGAGGTAAAATGAAAAGAACAGCAGAAAGTTTGCAATGCAAACGTAGATGAAGCTTGCTGTGAAGAGCTTTTCTTTGGGAGACGCTTCCATAATGAAACGATTCAATTATTCAAAAATTCAAAATTCAATCGAAGCGTCATTGCGAGGAGGAACGACGAAGCAATCTTTTTTCAAACATTCCAACTTGAGATTGCTTCGCTTCGCTCGCAATGACGCTCCCCACAAGCCCATTGCGGTTATAGCCCCCTTTAGGGGGTTGGGGGTCAAAACTCGCTAGTAAAGTAAAATTTTATATCAGGGAATTTCTCCTGCGCCATTTGCAGGGCGTAAGATGAATCAGCAAGGAAAACATCGCGACCGTGCTTATCCTTACCCATGTTAGTGTGCTTGCGCTGCATGAAATCGGCCAGCTGCGCTTTGTTGTCGCTCTCAATCCAGCATGCTTTATGCAGAGAGATAGGTTCCCAACGGCACTTTGCACCGTACTCATGCTCCAAGCGGTACTCAATTACTTCGAACTGAAGCGCACCCACCGTACCAATAATCTTACGTCCGTTGAGCGAGCTGATGAACAGCTGCGCCACACCTTCGTCCATAAGTTGGTCAACACCCTTAGCCAGCTGCTTCGATTTGAGCGGATCAGCATTGTCAATGTACCGAAACTGCTCGGGCGAAAAGCTGGGGATGCCCTTGAAGTTCATTTTTTCACCTTCGGTAAGCGTATCGCCTATTTTGAAATTGCCTGTATCATGTAAGCCCACAATATCGCCGGGGAAAGCCTCATCTATTATTGTCTTTTTCTCCGCCAAAAAGGCGCTGGGGCTTGAAAAACGCATAGTTTTACCCTGACGAACGTGCAAGTATGCCTTGTTACGCTCAAAGGTTCCAGAACAGATTTTGAGGAACGCCAAACGGTCGCGGTGGTTGGGATCCATGTTGGCGTGGATTTTAAACACAAAGCCCGTGAGTTTTTCCTCAAACGGGTCAACGGTGCGCTTATCGGTAAGCGTAGGACGCGGGTAAGGCGCTATTTCACAGAAGGTATCAAGCAACTCCTGCACGCCGAAGTTATTCAAAGCCGAGCCGAAAAATACGGGAGCTGTTCCACCTGCAAGGTAGTCGGTTGTTTCAAAGTTAGGATACACACCGCTTAGCAGCTCCACATCTTCACGAAGTTTATTGGCATACTTATCATCGATATACTTCTCCAACTCCGGCGAGTTTACGTTATCAAACGTAATAGCATCACTATCCAAGCGCTGCTTATCCTGTGAAAAGAAAAGGTTGAGCTTATGTTGGTACAGGCTGTACACGCCCTTAAATGTAGAACCCATGCTGATAGGCCACGTAAGCGGAATAGTTTTAATATTCAACTCCTTTTCCAGCTCATCCAGCAAGTCAAACGGGTCTTTACCCTCGCGGTCGCACTTGTTCACAAACACCATTACAGGCGTGTTGCGCATGCGGCACACATTCATCAACTTGCGGGTTTGGCTCTCCACCCCCTTAGCCGCGTCAATCACCACAATGGCGCTATCTACGGCAGATAGGGTACGGTAGGTATCTTCGGCAAAATCCTCGTGACCGGGCGTATCGAGAATGTTGATTTGAAGCCCGTTGTACTCAAAACCCATGACCGAGGTAGCCACCGAAATACCACGCTGACGTTCAATTTCCATGAAGTCGGACGTTGCGCCCTTCTTAATTTTATTTGATTTTACGGCACCTGCTACGTGAATGGCTCCACCAAAAAGCAGCAACTTTTCGGTCAGAGTTGTCTTACCACCGTCGGGGTGGGCAATAACGGCAAATGTACGACGACGTTTGATTTCTTTGGCTAAATCCATGAAAGAATTGACGATTTACTAATTACAATTTACTAATTCAACCTCTCCCTAAATCCCTCTCCACAAGAGAGGGACTTTCTCCCCACATGCGCTCCCACGGTTACAGGTAAACATCCAGGCACATGCCCCTCTCCCGTGGAGAGGGGGTCAGGGGAGAGGTATTACTTGTCACTATTTTAAGCGTGCAAAGGTACATAAAAATTCGCAGCGGTGTAAGCTATTCTAAGTCCGCTGATTTTATTATCTTTGTGGATTATTTTTCACTATACGCACGTAATGCTCAACTTGCTGTTACTTTTACTGTTCATTCTATCGTTCGGTGTTTTTGCGCTTCCGCGAAAATTCAAGGCCTTATATACCGGAATTATCACACTGGCGGTTGCCGTAATAGCGCTTATCCCCGCCTTCGACGCATTGGTGTACAGCGATTACATGCAGCAAGAGTTGAGCCTTCCCTTGGCGCTTGAGGCTACCATTATGATGGATAAGTTAAGCGCGTTCTTCGTGGTTACCATCTGCATTATCGCCATTGTCACCGCCTTTTATAACTATACTTTTTTCCAAAAAAGCGAGCCCTACAAAACCGATGCTCAGGTATCAATTCACCTGCTATTTCACGTACAGCTGCTGTTTTCATTAATCACCGTACTGGTAGCGCGCGATGCGTTGGTGTTTCTTTTTGCATGGGAGTACATGGCTATTTGCTCGTTTTTGCTGCTTATTTTCAACGGGCAAATTCGCACTAAAATTCGCACGGCGCTCACGTTTTTCATACAAATGCATGTGGGATTTTTCCTTCTGCTATTTGCTTTTGCCATGGTAGAAAATGCCACCGGCAGCTTCTCCTTCGACGCGCTTACCTCCTACTTTACAAGTAACCGTAATCTACCTGTTTTTCTACTATTCTTTATTGGCTTTGGCATAAAATCGGGCTTTGTGCCGCTACACACATGGCTGCCTGAAACCTACGCCCAGCTGCCCCCCAGCGTGGGCGGTATTATGAGTGGTGCAGTTACCAATATGGGTATTTACGGCATAATTCGCGTGCTTACTTTTATTAAATCAGACTTTCTTACCATAGCTTCCATACTGCTTGTTGTAGCCATGTTTACTACTATTTACGGCATTTGCATGGCGGCTATTCAAAAGGATATTAAGCGCCTGTTGGGCTACTCCAGCATTGAAAATATGGGTATTGTGGGTATTGGCTTAGGCTTAGGCATGTTGGGGCAATCGGCAGGTAACGATTTCCTAATGATAACGGGATTTAGCGGCGCGCTGCTGCACATGTTTAGCCATGCCATGGTAAAAGCGCTGCTGTTTTTTAGCGTGGGCAACGTATGCAGCCGCATAGGTACGCAAAATATTGAGCGCATGGGTGGACTCATGAAGAGCATGCCCCGCACCTCGCTCATGTTTTTGGCGGGTTCTATGGCTATTTGCGCGCTACCGCCGTTTATGGGCTTTGTATCGGAGTTTGTGCTGTACAACGGCGTGCTGGGTAGCTTGCGCGGTTGGGGATATAGCGTTACGGGTTTTGGCGTAGCCACGTTGGGCGTGTTAAGCGCGGCGGGCGGCATTGCCATTTTGGCATTTAGCAAGGCATTTGGCGTGGGCTTTTTAGGACAAGCGCGCGGTAGCTTATTAGGAAAAGAAAGCAATAGCCCCTCGTTTTACGCCATGCTTTCATTGCTGGGTATTGTGCTGCTGCTGGGTATTTACCCCGTGCTATTTGTAAAAGCGGCCTACCAAATTGTGGCTGTCAGTTTCCCCATCCCCGACGCGGTTTTCATTCGCCAATCCATGGTGTTTACGCTGGGTAGAGTGAGCGCTGTGATAGGATTTATGGTGGTAATCATTGTTGGCGTGTACTTCCTACGCCGACATCTTTTCAAAAAACGCGCCATAGCCGAAGGCTCCACATGGGCTTGCGGTTCTACCACTGCTGCGCCACGCGTGCAATACACAGCCGGGTCGTACAGCGGCGAATTTGCATCGCTGACTCGTCCGCTTAACGGCAGCAAACGTCGCATGGATGCGCTGAGCGAGGCTCATATTTTTCCGCCACAGCGTAAGTTTCGCAGCTCTAATCAGGATATGTTCCGCACCAAAATTCGTCCTTATGTACGACGCTTGGCGGTGCAAATGAATAAGCTGGCTATTTTCCAAACAGGGCGTGTGCATCACTACATACTGTACGCGCTGCTGTTTATGATACTGATATTTTTGTTGACTTATTTTCAACTGATTTAATGACGTGCGACGCTCGACATGCGACAACAGACCTGTCGCAAATCGCAAGTCGAGTATCGCAAATCAAACATAGAAATGATTTCCATTCTTATCATACTTCTTTGCGCTTCGGTGTTTAGCGGCATAATTATTCGCACGCGCAGCATTTTGAGTGGGCGGAAAGGGCCGAAAATCCTGCAACCGCTGTACAATATTTGGCTGCTGTTGCGCAAGGGTAGCGTATTCAGCGCAACAAGTAGCATTGTGTCGCAAATAGCACCTACGGTGGCTTTGGCGGCCACACTCACCGCCGCGCTTATGATACCGTTGGGACGATCCTACCCCGCCCTCTTTTCGTTCGATGCCGATTTTGTGCTGTTTGCCTATTTGCTGGCGCTTGGTCGTTTTGCGTACTTGGCTACAGCTTTGGATAGCGGTGGGGCGTTTCAGGGGATGGGTGCTTCGCGCGAATCACTATTCAGCCTACTGGTAGAACCTGCGTTTTTCATCATTATGGGTTCGCTGGCATTGCTCACGGGCAACAGCTCGTTCAGCGACATTATGTACAACTTTCACAATGATGGCATCAACGGCATTATTATGGGCCTGCTGGCAGCCTTTGTGCTGTTTAATCTGCTCATCATTGAAACCGGGCGCGTTCCCATTGACGACGCCACTACTCACCTTGAGCTCACCATGGTGCACGAATCCATGCTGCTGGACATTAGTGGATTTGACTTTGCCCTAATACAAATAAACACGCTACTGAAATTTTCTATTTTCAGCACGTTAATAGCCAACTGCGTTATTCCGCAAAGCCTTGGCGCTATGCCGTACCTACCGCTGTACTTCAGCGTGATGCTGCTTTGCGCTATTATTGTAGGATGGATTGAGAGTTTTACTCCACGGTACTCCATGCTCAAAAATCCGTCGTACATGTTGGCCATTTCGTCCATTTCGTTTATCGCGTTTTTGGCTGCCGTGGCATTACAAGTTATTATATAGTAACCACCCTCACAGGGTTTAAAATCCCTGTGAGGGTTTAATACTATTGACCGAACCTTATATAACCCTAACAGGGATTCCAAGCCCTGTTAGGGATTTGGGACACTTTGAACTTTGATTAAATGATAAACTTCTGCATACTACTATTTGCTTTTTCGCTGATATACCTATCTATCACGGAAAGGTTTCGCACGTTTACCGTCATTATCAGCATGCAGGGCTTCTTCCTGTTTGGCATTTGCTTTGCCCTGCTCGACGATATTGAGCCCATCAACCTTGCGTTTATTGTGGTAGAAACGGTCATATTTAAGGCTATGATTGTCCCGGCGCTGATGTACCGCATTATCAGGCGCACCAACATCAACCGTGTGCATAAGGATTCACTGCCTACGTTTTACTCCGTAATATTGACAACCATGGCACTGGTGGTGAGCGTGGTGCTGGTGCTGGTGTTGGAAGATAACACCATCAACCCACTATTCTTCAGCATTGCGCTGTTTGCCATGTTCACAGGCTTGCTGCTCATTATTACGCACAAGCGACTTTTCTCGCACATGGTAGGATTTTTGGTTATAGAAAATGCCGTGTTCCTGTTTTCGGTGGCAGTGGGTACCGAAATGCCTATGCTTATTAACGTAGGCGTGCTGCTCGATATCTTTATGAGTATACTTATATTCGGGGTGTTCATTACGCGCATTAATAGCAAAATGCACAACCTTGATATTGATACGCTGACGACAATTAGAGATTAAAAAGGAAGTGGAGATTAGGGATTAGAGTTATACAAAAAAGAGATTGCTTTGCGGAGTTTATGCTGAGCGAAGTCGAAGTACTCGCAATGACGGATGGGCTATGGCGAGGGGTAATCTGAAATTTGAAATTTGGAATTTGAAATCTAAGGAATGCTTTTAAACTTTTTCATAACTGCGCTGGTGGTTGCCGCATTCAATGCGGTGGTGCTTAGCCGTAGAATTACGACCATTGCTACCGGATTGTATGTGGCTACGTTGCCTTTGCTGTTGCTACACATTTTGCAGCACAGGGGTGAAACGGAGCTGCTGTTTTTCACCTACGACTCTTTGGGCTTGCTGTTTTTCGGGCTGCTTTGCATTATTTCCGTAGCCTCGTTCTTACATAGCATCTCCTATCTGCACAATGAAACTGCAAGGCAATTCGGGCTATACCAGGCGGGCTTGGTGCTGCTGTCGGCTACTATTACGGGCGCCTACTTCTCCAACAACGCCATGATATCGTGGATATTTTTGGAAGCCACCACCCTTGCTGCCGCCATTTTGGTGTATCACCGCCGCGACAACAAGGCGCTCGAGGCTACATGGAAGTACGTTTTTGTTTGCTCAGCGGGTATTGCCATAGCTTACTTCGGCATACTGTTTATGAGCATTATGCTGCGCGGAACCGAACATACCGACATGTCGTACGTAAGCCTTGCCGCCGCCGTAGCCAACGCCAACCCTACGTATCTTAAGCTGGCATTCCTATTTATCCTTATTGGCTACAGTTGTAAAATGGAGGTTTTTCCACTTTACACCGTAGGCATTGATGCCAACCACGCCACGCCAACACCCACCAGCGCGTTTATTTCCACCGTACTGGTCAACTTAGGTTTTGTTTCTGTTTTCCGTATCTACGCGGCACTATCGTCATCGCCCATCTTCCACTGGATGCAGGGCGTAATGGTGGTTACAGGGCTGCTATCGGTGCTTATTGCCACCATTTATTTACAACGGGTAAAAAACCTGAAACGTCTATTTGCCTACTCTACTGTAGAAAACATGGGCATTGTGCTGATTGCGCTAGGGCTTGGCGGAACGGGTTTTTATATAGCCGTACTGCACGTGGTGGTGCACTCGCTTATCAAGTCGGCTGCCTTTTTACAGCTAGGGCAAGTAGGAAAAATTTACGGCACGTACAACGTGTTCAACACCGGAGGTTACCTGCGCGTAAACCCCATAGGTGCTATAGCCATTATAGCCGCTATGATAGGACTGACGGCCACTCCCCCATCGGGATTATTCCTGTCAGAGTTGCTGCTATTTCGTGAGCTGAGCTGCAACGAAAATTGGATTATTTTCATACTGCTGGCTGCCATGTTGTGCTTTGTAATAAGCGCGCTGTACAGCCGCTTGCTCTACATTTGCTACCACACGCCCGACCCCAACCGCCAGCTGCATTTAGGCGAGCGCCGCACGTGGCTTACCATTATTCAGCTGGTAATGCTGCTGGGGGCTTTTGCCATCTGCTTTTACCAACCTCAATGGCTCAAAACGCTGATGAATGATGCGGTCAGCATGTTTATTTAAAGTTTTCCCTTTATTACTTTTTCCTTGATGAAAAAGTAACCAAAAAATCAAGAACGGTGAGCGAGCCGGCGCGGGCAAGAGCGTAGCAAAACTATGAGCGTCGTATGAGACGCGAAATACAGTTTTGCACGTGGCGGGTTGAAGCATCATTCGGTCTTGACTTTTGGTTACTTTGGGTCAAGCCAAAGTGACAAAAGAAAAGCAAGATGAACACAAACGAAAAAGCCTCGAAGAATTCTTCGAGGCTTTTCTGTATTAGGAGTCGGCAGACTCAACTACATTCTCACCTTCCTCAGCTCCTCCTTCATCCTCTCAATATCGGTAATGAAATCCTCAATATCGTTCTCGTGCTCCAACTCCTCGGTAAGGATGGTGGTAGCCATTTGGTGTGTAGTGTGGTCAATGCCATTGGTAAAGTCGGCAATTTCCTTGTAACGCTGAATAGCGCAACGCTCACCGCGCAGGTTTTGCTCCAGCACCACCTCAATGTAGGGGTCAACAGGAGCATCGTAAGGACAGCGAGCCAACTTAGGCCACTCCATGGGCGACAGCACAGGCACACCGCCCAGCTGTATAATGCGGTCGGTAACCAGCACCGCGTGGTTAAGCTCCTGCGTAGCGTGCAGCAACAGCTCGGGTTCGATTTCGCTGCGCATGGGGCCTTCCATCACACGAGCGCCAATCCAGTATTGGTAGTACGCCAGCCACTCCTCAGAAAGTGCGGCATTAAGCATGTCAATTAGTTTTTTGACATCCAGATTCAGAATTTCAACACCTTTTTTTCCCATAGCCGTAATGTTTTTTTCGGTTTAAACTTCGATGTAAAATTAGGCATAAAACCATGCCATGTACCTCACTTGAGATAAATTAGCGTTTATAACAGATAGCAACAAAAAATATAGCAACCCACGCTGCCATTATTTCAGCAAACTATTCAAAACAAAGACATTATGACTTTAACTTTGATAAAACATTGTCAAAATGTCGCGACATTTTGGGCTGGCAAGATAGTTGAAGATAAAAGAGATAAATTGCGCTTCGCGCGATAAAGGGATAAATGCCGCTACGCGGCGATAAAATTAGCAGCGGAGTGTTGATGAGTGTGGTGGCATCCCCCGCGAAGCCTTTATCGTCTGTAGGGCATTTATCGTGCGAAGCACATTTATCGTTCCGCCTTAGCGGAACTTTTATCGCGCGAAGCGCATTTATCTTTATACTTTTTACTTTATAAACTTTACAAACTACACAGCATATGAACCTAAACATTTTTACCATCAAGGCGCAGGAAGTGGTTCAGCAAGCCATTACCATTGCGCAGGGCTACGGGCAGCAAGCCATTGACACGGCGCACCTGCTCAAGGCCGCACTGGTGGACGCTGAGAGCGTTACCACCTATCTTTTTAATAAGTTGGGCGTCAACATTGGTGCGCTACAGGAGGGTACGGATAAGCTCATAGCCTCCTATCCCAAAGTTAGCGGCGGTGACCCCTATTTAGCGTCAAGCGCTAATACCGCCATACAAAAGGCGCAGGCTGCGGCAAAGGATATGGGTGACGAATTTGTTGCCGTAGAGCACCTGCTGGTAGGCATACTTGCCGCGGGCGATAGCACTGCAAAGCTGCTTAAAGAAAACGGCGTGAGCGAAAAAGATCTCAAAGCCGCCATTGCCGACTTGCGCAAGGGTGCCAAGGTGAACAGCCAAACTGCCGAGGACACCTACAATGCGCTCAATCGTTTTGCTATAAACCTTAACGAGCAAGCGCGCACGGGTAAGCTCGACCCTGTAATTGGGCGTGATGATGAAATACGCCGCGTGCTGCAAATTCTTTCGCGTAGAACGAAAAACAACCCCATACTGATAGGTGAGCCAGGTGTGGGTAAAACCGCCATTGCCGAAGGCATTGCGCACCGCATTGTAAACGGCGACGTGCCCGAAAACCTGAAATCGAAGCTGATTTATTCGCTTGATATGGGTGCCCTCATTGCAGGTGCAAAATATAAGGGAGAGTTTGAGGAGCGACTGAAATCGGTGGTAAACGAGGTGGTGAAATCCAACGGTAGCGTGGTGCTTTTCATTGACGAAATCCACACGCTGGTGGGTGCGGGAAAGAGCGATGGCGCCATGGATGCCGCCAATATTCTAAAGCCCGCACTGGCGCGTGGCGACCTGCGCGCCGTGGGTGCTACCACGCTGGATGAATACCAAAAGTATTTTGAAAAAGATAAGGCGTTGGAGCGTCGTTTCCAAACCGTAATGGTAGATGAGCCTACGCCGGAAGATGCCATATCCATCCTGCGCGGACTGAAGGAGCGCTACGAAAGCCACCACAAGGTGCGTATTAAAGACGATGCTATTATTGCCGCTGTGGAGCTGAGCCACCGCTACATTACCGAGCGCTTTTTGCCCGATAAGGCGATTGACTTAATAGACGAGGCCGCAAGTAAGCTGCGCTTGGAAATGAACTCTGTACCCGAAAGCATTGACGCGTTGAATAGAAAATTACGCCAGCTGGAAATTGAGCGCGAAGCCATCAAGCGTGAGGGCGACACTAAAAAGGTGGAGGAGCTGAGCCGCGACATTGCCAACATGAGCGAGCAACGCGATAAGCTCAACGGCCAGTGGCAACAGGAAAAGGATGTGATTGACAACATCCAAAAAAATAAGCAACAAATAGAGGAGTATAAGCTGCAGGCTGAAAACGCCGAGCGTCAGGGTGACTACGGCTTGGTAGCTGAGCTACGCTACGGCAAGATTCGCGAGGCCGAAGCCGAAATAGATAAGCTCACTAAGTTTAAGGAGGAGCATCAGGGCGAATTCAGCTTGGTAAACGAGGAGGTAACACCCGAGGATATTGCCGAGGTGGTAGCTAAGTGGACGGGCATTCCCGTAACCAAAATGCTGCAAAGCGAGCGCGAAAAGTTGCTGCACCTTGAAGCGGAATTGCACAAGCGCGTAGTTGGGCAGGACGAGGCCATAGAGGCCGTATCCAACGCTGTGCGCCGCAGCCGCGCGGGATTGCAGGACGATAAGCGCCCCATTGGTTCATTCATCTTTTTGGGTACAACAGGCGTGGGTAAAACGGAGCTGGCAAAGGCGCTGGCCGAGTTCCTGTTCGACGACGAAAACCTCATGACGCGTATTGATATGAGCGAATACCAGGAGCGCCACTCCGTATCGCGACTCATAGGCGCGCCTCCGGGCTACGTGGGTTACGACGAGGGCGGTCAGCTGACCGAAGCTGTGCGCCGCAAACCCTACTCGGTGGTGCTGCTCGACGAAATTGAAAAGGCACACCCCGACGTGTTCAACATCCTGCTGCAGGTGCTGGACGATGGTCGATTGACCGACAACAAGGGACGCACGGTGAACTTCAAGAATACCATTATAATTATGACGTCCAACGCGGGCTCCAGCATCATAATGGACAACTTGGAAAAGATGAACGATGTGAATCGCGAGAAGATTTTGGAGCGCACCAAGTTTGAGGTGATTGAGCTGCTGAAGCAAACTATTCGCCCCGAATTTCTGAACCGTGTGGACGAAATAATTATGTTCACACCGCTCACCAAAAAGGATGTGCGACAAATTGTGGACTTACAACTGAAGCAAATTCAAAAGATGCTTACCACCAGCGGCGTTCGCATTTCGCTAACGGACTACGCACTCAACTGGATTGTGGAGCAAGGCTACGACCCCATTTTCGGTGCCCGCCCCGTAAAGCGCGTGCTGCAAAAGGAGCTGGTAAACGAGCTGGCAAAACAGCTGCTCGCCGGCACCATCAACAAGGATAAGGAAGTGGTGGTGGATTACTTTGGGGAGGGGTTGGTGTTCCGCAACTAATAGGCAATACACAGTTGGCAATAGGCAATGTGGGGCGGCGTGGGCTGTCACACTGAGCCTGTCGAAGTGGTGCGGCTGGTTATCACCCTCACAGGGCTTAGAGTCCCTGTGAGGGTTTTTATTTACCACCACCCTAACAGGGTCTTAAAACCCTGTTAGGGTCAATCATATTACGACTTAGGAGCAGCCTAACGCTTCCGAGGCTTCGGAAAGCCCCGACGAGGAAGCAAGGAAGATTTCCGAGAATTCGGATAATCCCAACGAGAACTCAGGAAACTTTCCGGAATTTCGGAAAGCCCCAACAGGGCTCGGGGAAGAGTTCCGAGTCTCCGGAAAGTCTCAAAAAGGGCTCAGGGAAGGGTTCCGGAGTTTCGGAAAGGCCCAATTAGGGCTCGGGGAAGGTTTCCGAAAGTTCGGAAAGGCCCAACAAGTCCTCGGGGAGAGTTTCTCTAAGCTGAGAAAGGTGCGTTTGGAGTGAGGTTCCTCGACTACGCTACGCTGCGCTCGGAATGACGGCGTTGTGTGAGGGCTAAAAATAAAGAGTGGGGGGGGGGGGGGGGGGGGGGGGGGGGGCCACCC